>JBBAUO010000001.1:0-90470 GCA_040398185.1 Microcystaceae cyanobacterium
AGCGTTTCCTAAATTGCCTAAAGAAGCCGCTTCCCCTTGGCGATCGCCTATCTCCCTCTTGATGGCTAAAGACTGTTGCTGGTACTCTATTGCTTTTTGGTACTGTCCGAGGGATTGGTAAGCGATTCCTAAATTGCCTAATGAATTGGCTTCCCCTTTGCGAAAGCCTATCTCCTTGTTGATAGCTAAAGTCTGTTGGTGGTACTCTATCGCTTTTTCGTACTGTCCGAGGGATCGGTAAGCGTTTCCTAAATTGCCTAAAGAATTGGCTTCCCCTTGGCGATTGCCTATCTCCTTGGCGATGGTTAAATATTGTTGCTGGTACTCTATCGCTTTTTGGTACTGTCCGAGGGAACGGTAAGCGTTTCCTAAGTTGCCTAAAGAAGCCGCTTCCCCTTGGCGATTACCTATCTCCTTGTCGATGGCTAAAGACTGTTGCTGGTACTCTATCGCTTTTTCGTACTGTCCGAGGGATTGGTAAGCGGTTCCTAAATTGCCATAAGAATCCGCTTCCCCTTGGCGATCGCCTATCTCCTTGGCGATGGCTAATTGCTGTTGCTGGTACTCTATCGCTTTTTGGTACTGTCCGAGGGATTGGTAAGCGTTTCCTAAGTTGCCTAAAGAATTGGCTTCCCCTTGGCGATCGCCTATCTCCTTGGCGATGGCTAAAGACTGTTGGTGGTACTCTATCGCTTTTTCGTACTGTCCGAGGTTTTTGTAAGCGATTCCTAAATTGCCTAAAGAAGCCGCTTCCCCTTGGCGATCTTTAATTTCTCGATAAATCTGTAGGGCTTTTTCCCAGGATTGAAACGCTTCTCGGAATTGACTTATTCTATATTGTTGAATCCCTTGTTGCAAAAGCCGATCTGCTTCTTGTTTCTGCGGTGATGCGGGGGGCTGTTCCCCTGCTGCTAAGAGTTGTTGAATATTTTTTTTTAACTCAGCATCCTGAATTTCTTGGGCGATGGTTAAGGCTTGTTGGAAAGATTCAGTGCTTTTCTGCGCTTGCTCCGAAAGACCGTAAGCTATACCGAGATGAAAAAAGGCGAGTGCTTCTACCCGTCGTTCTTTGGACTCTTGCCCTATCTTAGCAGCCTTCTCTAAAATGGAAATAGCTTCAGCGTATTGCTTTCCACGAATATAGGCATTGCCTAAATTAACACTAGATTTAGCTTCCCCAGAAAGGTCTTGGATTTGTTGGTGTGCTGTTATCGCTTGCTGACAAGATTTAATCGCCGTTTCTGCTTGATTGTCATTAAGATTTTGGCGACATAATTGTAAAAGCCGATCTGCTTCTGTTTTCCTCGTATCCGTATTTTGTGCCATTACTGCGGGTACAGACGCAAACCCTCGCCCTCCAACCATCGGCAACGTTGCCACCAGAGAAAGACAAAATAAAAGACAACCTTGGCGAATTTTTCCCATTTACCCGCACCTCTTCCCAAAAGCCTTCTGAATATGACCCTATTATGCCAGACATCAACGCAGAGGAAATCACTCTCTTTTACACCAAAACAACCTACGCTCCCAACGGCTCCATTGTTCACATCAAACAAAAATACCCATGAAAACTAGACAAGAATACCTCAACGCCCTAGTCAACTTTGACCAACCCCTATCAACCATCCTCCCTATCCTAAAAACCTTCCCTTGGGACAGTAGCGAAGCAATTATCACCCAAAAAAAAGAGCATCTGCTCCAGATTCTTGATCGCTATCTCGATAACGCGCTAACTGCTACCGACTTAGAAAACTGGGCTGATGCCATCGAATGTCGAGAAGATATAGCCTATGAAACAGATTACGAAGATATCATCAATGACATCATTTTTTACCTCGCTAACCCGACCTTAAACGAGCCAATATCACCAAAATCGGTCAAACAATACATCAGCCAACTGTCAACCCCAAAGTCTTCCTTAATTACCTAAAGAATTGACCTCTCCTTGGTAAACTTGTTCTCAGGTTCTACCTGAAATATAATTTAAGGTAGAGCCTTGGCACAAGCAACTGTTAACTGGAAAATCTGTGATTAGGTATAGGCTCTCAGAATGTGATATAATATATAAGTCAAACTGTTCAGATACTATAATATGAATACCACACAATTATTAGAAAAAGTTCAATTTATTGTAGATGCTAAAGGCAATCAATCTGCTGTTTTGCTTAACATAGAAGATTGGGAAAAATTATTAAGTATTCTCGAAGAATTAGAAGATTCTGATGATATTATTAACGCAAAAGAAGAAAATGAAGAAGCAATTTCTTGGGAGCAAGCGAAGTCTGAATTAGGATTAAAAATTTAAAGAGATGTATCAGATTTCTATTGTGCGCCGTGCTATTAAAGATTTGAGTAATTTACCAGATAACTACCCAACTTTAGTAGGACAACATATTAATAATTTAGCTTTTAATCCACGTCCAAAGGACTCTAAAAAACTCAAAGGCAATTCAGGCTATTCTTTGCGGGTAGGCGTTTATCGGGTACTTTATGATATTGATGAAACTAACCGTATAGTGACCATATATCGGATTAAACATCGTAGAAATGCCTATCAATAATAATCAGTATGCACAACTTATTTGCTTAAATTTATTGTCAAAATATTAGAGCAACAAACCTAACAACTTAATGCGGGGTTACTTTAATAATAATCATCCCTGATGGCTTAAATTCAATTGATTCAACCACGTAGGAACTATTCTGCAAAACATTAATAATTCCCCGTAATTCTGAAGGATTAGTTACTGATGTCAAAGTAACTTCAGCTTGTCCTGGATCTTTCATGCGAAAATTTATGAGCGGTTCTTGCCAAACTTTTTGATTATTATTCGGAGGATTTTGATTACTATTGCCACGAATTACGAATTTATCTTTACCACGCAGAATAACTTCACCGTTAAATAACATCTTATCAATGCTGGCAATACCGATGGTTGAAGTTTTGCCACTATAAAGAGTTATCTGTTGAGAATCAATGGCGACCAAGCGACCAGATTTAAGCTGTCCTCCCTTCATTTTTACCTCTACCATTGGAGGTACAGTCAGAGGGATGGAGGGATTAGCCTGAGATGCAATCTTTATAACATCGGTTTCCTTTGCTTTAAGCGTTGCTTGTTGAGCATACCCCTCTACCCCCGAAGCCAAAACCAGTAGAGCAATAACCCCACCCTCAAAAAATCTTTTCTTCACCCTGCTAATCCCCCAGACTGATTTACACTTTAAGTATATCGCTAACGCCTTGAGGGAGTGCCAGTGTCCAACAGTTCTCAACCAGCTAATGAACAGAGTATTTTAGGAAAATTTGCCAGTGTGGTTGGCTTGCTCGGTGCATCTCTGTACTTCACGGGTTGGATTTATCGTCGGGCTTACTATAACTTTTTTCAATTAGAAGTCACTACCCTTGATTTACCCTTTGAGTCGTTCCTTTTAGTTCCCCTGCAAGTCCTTTTCGGAGATATTCGCGCAATCGGTAAGACGGCGATCGCCTTTCTCCTCACTGCTGTTGCTATTGTGCTGACACTATGGTTATTGCAGGTACTAAGTAGTACATTAGAGCGAAATTTGAACCCTCCCATAGCTAGAGCAAGAAAGAGACAACCCAAGGCAGGTATAGACCTAATCTGTAAATCTTTAGCCGAATTTAGTTCCCTTAGATTCAACTCTATTCAATTTCTGCGATCGCTTTTAGATGAAACTGTCATTGTTGCTTGGGTTTTGGTGGCATTATTTTTCCTAGCAAAACAGCAAGGATTTACGGATGCAAGACGGGATGCCATTAATAACACTTCCACCTTACCCGTTGTCACCGTCATCGCTTCAGAAACCTATCTATCTGTAGGGCGCAATCCTGAAGACACTGCTACAACTCCTACCTTACAAAAATATCGCTTTATTGGCGATTTAGGTCTTTTAGAGAAACTCAAAGGGGAAGTGTATAACGATACATTTGATCCAAAAAAAAGCCGAATCTGGCGATTGTTGTTGGAACGAGGCGGCAGGATTTATCTATTTAGAACCCTTGCCGATAATGCGGCTTTAGATGAACGGCCTCTAGTCTTAGGGATTAAAGTAGGAGATACGGGCGAACCCTTAATAATCCTGAGTCCCGAACCTCCAACGTAACCCCCTCGGAATCACGCGCCCTAGCATAATTTGGTGACTCGATTAAGATAACTGGGGTCTGTTTTTTGGCTTTTTCACAGCTAGAGAGCGCTGCCTGCCCAGTCCAAAGTTGATCTCCTAATACCCAAATACCAGTTACCATCTCTGATTCCGTAGTTATGGGACTACTGACCATAACACATTTTTTTAGCTCTCTAACTATGGAGAATACTGTGGTAGCTTTACCTATAGAATGATAGAACTGTATCACAAAAGACCTTACCATCCATCGCCCGTATGAATCTTGCTAGGGTGGTTTCATTGGTTGAGATGTCCATCGTGTCGTCACCCTTTCAGGATAAATTGCTTGTATTTAGTCAGGGAGCTTGCCACTATTTTTGTATCAATGATGAAGTTGTTGCGAAACCCTATAATCCCTAGTCTATCTATTATGGATGGCTATCTAGCCCGCCAGTTGTTACCGACGTTTTTATTTGGTGTCGGGCTTTTGGCTTCCCTGGGGGTAGCGATCGGCTATTTGTCGGATATCATGAATAAGGTTGTAGAGGCCAATCTTCCCTTAAATCTGGCTTTAGAGATTTTATTACTGAAAATCCCCGAATTTTTGGCCTATTCTTTACCTATTTCCCTCCTCCTGACTACCCTGATTACCTACGGCCGCCTCAGTAAAGATAGTGAGATCATTGCCCTACGCAGTTGTGGGGTTAGTTTATATCGTCTTTTGGTTCCTACCCTACTCTTCAGTTTACTCGTCACTACAGGTACATTTTTACTTACGGAGTTGGTTGTCCCCTCGGCTAATTATCGCGCTACAGAAATTTTAGTAACAGCAATCCATGAGGAGCATGACTTTTGGCAAAATCAAGATATTTTTTATCCTAATTATGAAAATGTCGTTTTACCCAATGGGCAATCTGTTCGACAATTAAAAAGTTTATTCTATGCGGAAAAGTTTGATGGCAAGGAAATGAAATCCCTCACTATTCTACAATGGCTAGAAAAAAGTCTTAACCAAATTGTTATCTCAGATTCGGCTACCTGGAATCCTGCGGATAATACTTGGGATTTTTATAATGGCATGATCTATGAACTTGAGTCTGATGAATCCTATAGTGAGGTTTTACCCTTTATTCATCGTCAATTATCTTTACCTAAAAGTGTTTTTGATTTTGCTACCCAGGGACGCAATCCCTACGAAATGAATTTAGCTCAAGCGTACCAATATGCCAAGATTCTGAGAATGACTGGTGATGACAAAAAGGTGCGTTTATTTGAAGTCCGTATTCAACAAAAAATAGCTTTTCCTTTTTTATGTGTTGTGTTGGCAATTATCGGTACGGCCTTGGGTTCTGCTCCCCAGTATATTAGTAAAGGTACAAGTTTGAGTTTGAGTGTGCTCATTGTCTTTACTTATTATATTATCAATTTTTTAACGGGAAGTTTGGGCATAGCTGGAGTATTAAATCCCTTTTGGTCAGCTTGGTTGCCCAATTTTCTGGGGTTGGGTGTGGGTATCTGGTTACTCAGAAAAATGAATGATTAAAAAATTTATAAAATTATTATTTACTTCTATTGCTGTTAGTACTTTCTGGACTTTTCCGTCCCAAGCTGCCGACTTGGTTATTATCAAGTATAAAATCTTTCGTCAGTCGATTTCTGTACCAGACTTAAGAACCTTTGCTGACACGGGAGAACTAACCCCCGAACTAGAAGCTAATCTCCGTACAAAGCCCAAAAAAACTGAGGAACTACAGAAAGCTCTCTCCTATAAAATCAGTGCTGATCCAGTTATTCTCTCGAAAGTTCTCAATAGTTTACCAGGGGAAATGCTCTTAGATTACATGGGTGAGACCGTCCACACCCCATCAGATCGGGCTAACCGTGAAGCTCTGCGTGGTGCTTTGATTCTTTCGGCCTTGGGGGATAATCAGATCCAGTTGATTGAAGTCCTAGAAAATTATGGACCGCCAGAAGTCCACCTAGAAGCTGAACGCCTCATCGAACTGCTCAAGTTGGTCGAAAAAGTGTCGGGAGTTCTTCCTAGGGTGAGGTTTTAAGCTTAGTAGGCGAGGGTTTCGAGGGTTTCGCGCAAATAGGAACAAACTTGACTTTCTAGGTCTTTTAAACCTTCTTTTTCTTTAGATAGCTGTTCTTCTTGCCACTGGTGGAAACCGGAACTAGAGGCGATCGCCTGTTGGAGATGCTCCCAAAGTTGCTCTGAAGAAGATAGGGTGGAAGGGTTCATAGAAGTTAGGTGATAATTTACCCCTAGCATAGCCTAACTGTCTGGGATAATTCTGAAGTCAACTATACCAAATTCTCCTAAAATAATCCCTAACACCAAATCCGTTTTTAAAATCAGGTTATAATTCTCCTGCCTCCTGCCTCCTGCCTCCTGCCTAGCCCTCATGATTATCTAGTAACTTAAGCGGATTTAGTATAACGTGATCCCCAATGATAAAAATTAGTATTATTATTCCCGTTTTTAATGAAGCGAAAATCCTGGGCAAAAGCTTAGAAAACCTAGGGACTGATGGGGATATAGAGGTGATTGTGGTGGATGGGGGGAGTACCGATGCAACGGTGAAACTAGCCCAAAAGAGTCCTGTTAAAGTGATTGTTTCTCCTCGTCCGGGGCGAGCCTACCAAATGAATTTAGGGGGGCAGATGGCTCAGGGTGAGGTTTTATTATTTCTCCATGCGGATACCCAACTACCTCCCGACTATCCCCAACTTATCCTTGCCAGTTTATCAGGTAATAAGGCGATCGCCGGAGCCTTTTGTTTAACTATAGCCAGTCAGGAGCGGATTTTTCGTCTTGTGGAAATGGGGGTTAATTGGCGATCGCGTTTTCTTTCCCTTCCCTACGGGGATCAGGCTATTTTTCTAAAAGCCAAAACATTTCAGGAAATGGGTGGTTATAATAACTTGCCGATTATGGAAGATTTTGACCTCATCCAAAGACTAAAAAAACTGGGCAAAATTTCCATCATTTCGACACCTGTTTTAACTTCAGCTAGACGTTGGCAGCGCTTAGGAATTTTCAAAACCACCCTAATTAATCAGATGATCATTTTAGGTTATTGGTTGGGTATTTCTCCTGCTAGGCTGGCTCGCTGGTATGGAGGGAAATAAAGCCATCTCATCTTGCTACCTACTTTTTTCCCTAGGTTGACAAGGGGGCTAATTCCTGATAAGTAATCAGTAATTACCAATTTAATTTAATTTCTCTATGTCCTTAAATCCGCTCAATTTTTCCCCGACTCAATGGCGAGGGGGAAGCTATATTTATCACCTAGTTGGCTTACTCAGTCAGTGGCGCCAGGGTAGTTGGTTACTCCAATGGGCTGATACTATCGGTGCGATTTTTCTGGGTGTGGTTTTGGCTCTCGGACCCTTTGTATCTACTGGTTTAATCGGCATATTATTAACCGCCGCCGCCGCCTATTGGCTAATGCTAACTATTACCGAAGATGGTACAACGGCGATTTCTCCCATTCATATTTTGGTTCTATTGTACTGGAGTATTGCCACTATTGCCGTGGCGTTTTCTCCCGTAAAAGCCGCCGCCTTCACAGGTTGGACAAAACTAACTCTCTATATGTTGTTTTTTGCCCTAGCCGCTCGGGTTTTGCGATCGCCGTCCCTAACTAATTGGATTTTTACCTTATTTTTACTGGTAGCCCTAATAGTCAGCATTTATGGTATTCGTCAACAGTTATTTGGAGCCGAGCAGTTGGCGACATGGAATGATCCTACCTCTGACATGGCAGGGGATACCAGGGCCTATAGTTATTTAGGCAATCCCAATTTACTGGCTAGTTATTTATTACCCGCCATCGCCTTAAGTCTGGCTGCTATTTTTGTTTGGCAGGGATGGCTACCGAAACTGCTGGCGATCGCCCTGAGCCTCGTCAATACAGCTTGTCTTTATTTTACCGATAGTCGTGGGGGCTGGATTGGCTTAATCGTTTTAACCATCACTTTTTTAGGCTTGCTTTACTATTGGTTTCGGGAGAGCTTTCCTCCCTTTTGGCAAAAATGGTTATTACCTTTGGTTTTAGGAGGTTTAGCCCTATTTTTAGGCCTATCTATCCTCTTTGTTGCCCCCCTACGCCTACGAGTCGCCAGTATTTTTGCGGGGAGAAACGATAGTAGTAATAACTTTCGCCTGAATGTCTGGATGGCGGTAATTCAGATGATTAAAGCCCATCCCCTGATAGGTATCGGTCCTGGTAATTCCGCTTTTAATAAAATCTATCCCCTCTTTATGCAGCCCAAATACTCCGCCTTAAGTGCCTATTCCGTCTTTCTAGAAACCTTGGTAGAAACGGGGATCATTGGCTTTACTGTCTTTCTCTGGTTACTGGCTACCATTTTCCGCCAAGGATGGCAACAAATTGAGAATCTACGAGTGCGGGGCGATCGCCAGGGACTGTGGTTAATAGCAGCGATCGCAGCAATGGCGGGGATCTTAGGCCATGGTTTTGTGGATACGGTGTGGTATCGTCCCCAGATTAGTACCCTCTGGTGGTTGATGATCGCCTTAATTGCCAGTCGTTACCCCAACCAAAAGTCAACAATCTATAACTAAGGTGAACCATTTCCCAAAAAATTGGCTAAGATGTAGACAGGTAACTAAGATAGGTTTTTTGTACCTAACCCCAGTTATCTAATTGTCGCATTCAATATTAAGCACCCCTTTTATGGAATCAAGTCACCCGTCAGGGAAAACCTCGGAGCTTCCTAGTCATAGGTGGGCTAACTTTGTCGGTTCCCTGATCGCACTCTCAACCCTGATCATCCCCTTTTTGGCTATAGGTTATTACTCTTCACCTATTAATTCCAACCCCCTGTCGCCAACTTCTTCTTCCCGTGTAGAGATCGATACAAGATGATGTAAATAATTTAAGCCATTTTATAGAGTAGCAGAAGAGGGGAAAAAGGCTCCCCTCCTTTTCGGTTTTTTACTTACGGTGTTTAGCAGCCCAAACCTTGGTTGGCAGCCCCCAAACATAGATAAATCCTTCGGCGGCTCTGTGGTCAAATTCATCATCTTCGCCGTAGGTAGCGAGATCCGGGGAATAGATGGAGTTTTCTGAGCGACGACCAACGATTTTAGCATTGCCCTTAAAGAGTTTTAGGCGTACAGTTCCCGTAACCTGCTCTTGGGTGTTTTGAATGAAAGCATCTAGGGCTTCCTTGAGTGGACTGTACCAAAGTCCCCGATAGATTAGTTGTCCGTAGGTTTCTTCTAACCCGCGTTTGTATTGAGTCACATCTCCCGTTAAAGTTAAGCTTTCTAAATCACGGTGAGCATCAATGAGCACTAACAAAGCGGGGGCTTCGTAGATTTCACGGGATTTAATACCAACGACACGGTTTTCGATCATATCTATGCGTCCAACTCCGTGTTTACCGACGATCTCATTGAGAGTGGTAATTAAAGAGACAGGATCTAAGCCTTGGCCGTTGATGGTAACAGGAAGTCCTTTTTCAAAACCAATTTCCACATATTCTGGTTCGTTCGGCGTGTCAGCAATGGCCTTCGTCATCAGGTAGATTTCTTCGGGAGCTTCAGTCATAGGATCTTCTAAGGGGCCTGCTTCAATACTGCGCCCTAGCAAATTGCGATCGATACTAAAGGGACTAGATTTTTTGACAGGAGACTCCACTCCGCACTTTTCCCCGTAGGCAATAGTTTGTTCCCGACTCATACCCCATTCCCGCGCTGGAGCAAGAACCTTTAAGTTAGGGTTGAGGGACATAATGGCAACATCAAAACGCACCTGATCATTACCTTTACCTGTACAGCCATGGGCTACCGCATCCGCTCCATACTTGGCGGCGGCCTCTACTAATAGTTTGGCAATCAGAGGACGAGCCAAAGCCGTAGAGAGGGGATAACGGTTTTCGTAGAGAGCATTGGCTTGAATAGCAGGAAAAGCGTAGTCTCGGGCAAATTCTTCGGTAGCATCGGCCACCAAGGACTCGATCGCCCCGCAGCGAAGGGCTTTGGCTTGAATTGGACCGAGTTCATCTCCCTGTCCTAAATCGGCGGCTAAGGTAATGACTTCTTGAATACCCCATTCATTTTTTAGGTAGGGAATACAAACGGAGGTATCCACCCCACCAGAATAGGCTAATACAACTTTATGAGCGCGACCCATAGGATTCTCCCTTAGACAATTAAAACTAAAGAGCCATTGTATCAGTTTGTCTGGGGGAGGATAAAGGGATCTTGGTTATGAAAGCAAGACAATTAGGGGGATGTGAACAATACTAATACTTGCGGATAACCGTATGGATAGGTTTCCCCAAAACTCGGTATCCTAGAAATAGGTAATCCTTTAGAAGTTAGTCGGTATTTATTAAAGATGAAATTTCTTGCAAAAATTAAACCCTTCTTAAAATCCTTGCTAGTTTTGGGCCTAGTGACGGTGTTAGCGTTTGGTGACGCTAGTTCCGCCTTAGCCGCGAGGACTGGTGGGAGAATTGGCGGTGGTGGTTTTCGTGCTCCTAGTCGTAGCTTGACGAGCCCTGCTCCGAGAACCTATAGTCCTGGGGGTTATGGTTATGGTGGTGGGGTGGGTTTACCCTTTATTATGCCCATGCCTATGTTTTGGGTTGGCGGCGGTGGTATTTTAACTCTATTCGTATTTTTAGCCGTTGCCAATATCTTGATGCAAGCTGGACGCTCCTCTACAGAAGAAGGGGACTATATCAGTGCTAGTGGTTCCACCATTTCTGTAACCAAGGTTCAAGTCGGACTTTTGGCTTCGGCGCGGTATTTACAAAAAGAGTTAAACACAATAGCTCAAACCGCAGATACTGCTTCCCCCCAAGGACAGGCTGAGGTACTTCAAGAATCTACCCTGGCTTTACTTCGTCATCCTGAATACTGGGCTTACGGTGCAACGGAATCCCAAAAGGCTGGTTTAGCCAGTGCTGAAGCCAAATTTAATCAATGGGCTTTGGCCGAGCGTAGTAAATTCTCCCTAGAAAGCCTTTCTAATGTTAATAATCAACTGCGTCAGGCCAGCCCTGGAGCTCTGGCTACTACGGAAGACTCAGGGGAATATATTGTTGTCACGATTGTAGTGGGCGTAGATGGTCAAATTAATCTTCCTGTGGTTAATAATTCCCAAGATTTACGTCAGGCTATTAGTCAAATAGGTTCCATCGGTAGCGATCGCCTATTGGGGGTAGAGGTTCTCTGGACTCCCCAAGCCGACGGTGATGTCTTGAGTAAAGAGGATGTATTGGTTCAATATCCCACTCTGAAAATTGTCTAGTTGTCTATTTTTTGGGGGTTCATTTGGCTAAAGTGTTTATCTTGCTTACCTTTGAACCCCTTTGTCCCACGATTAAAAGTCTGATTTTGAATTTCAGGCTTTTTTTGGTTTTTGTTCCTAGAAGACAAAATTATTAATACTCAATGCAGAAGAGATTACCCCATCTAGGGTGATAAATGGTCGGGCTACTCCTCGTCCTGCTGTACCATCACTGTCTACGGAAATTAATGTCCCAGTCCCCAAAGTTCTCCAGGAAACATAACCATCAGTAACTGGGTTGGAACCAGTATAGTTCAGGCTGTCTAGTAAAGCACTGAAATCTAGGTAATCTTGGTTAACATCAAAATCCGTCAGGCGATCGCCCGAATCCCGTATGCTGGAGTAGACAAAGGTATCACGCCCTTCTCCACCGCCTAGAACATCTGCACCACTACCACCGACAATACGGTCATTACCTTTACCACCTGTGACGTTATCTCGTCCATCTCTGGCATCAATTAGGTCATCACCATCAGTTCCTGTTAAGGTATTATCGCCATTGGTGGCACCAGTAACGGGGTTAAAGATACTTAGTTGAATTGGGGTTTGGGCGGTTAAACCTTGGCTATCCGTGGCTACTAGGGTAAGAGTTTTAGTGCCAGTTTGGGTAGGAGTCCCTGTAATAGTAAGGTTAGTGAGGGTAAAGGTTGAGTCATTATTGATGGTGTAGCTGAGGGTATCTCCCGTATCTACATCACTAAAGGTATCAGAGGGGATAGTGAAGCTAAAGGCGTTATTGGTTGTCAGGATTTGGGTATCAATGGGTTTATTAACAGTAGGCGCGTCGTTAACTCCATTGACGGTTAGGGTAAAGGTATCTTCTACGGATTGACCATTGGCTGTACCTCTTACGGTAATTTGGGCAGTACCAAATTGGTTAGGTAGATAATCGAGGGTTAAGGTGTTATTTTGTAGGCTGGTTGTCACCAGGGTATTATTACTGTTTGTAACAATACTCTTGACAACTACATCCCCATCTGCATCACTGAAGACGGTAGCTAGATTGATAACTGTGTCGCTTGCATCCTCATTTACCGTCACATCAGCGATTGGGTTACTAACTACAGGAGCATCATCTACAGAGCCAACATTAATACTAAAGGTATCATCGACAAATTGCCCGTTAGCCGTACCTCTTACGGTAATTTGAGCAGTACCGAATTGGTTAGGTAAATAATCCAGGGTGAGAGTATTATTTTCTAAGCTAACTGTGACCAGATTACTATTACTATTTGTAACAATACTCTTGACAATTGCATCCCCATTTGGATCTGCAAAGACATTAGTTAAATCGAGGACAGTATTAACAGCATCTTCATTGACAATGAGATCAGAAAGCGGCTGGTTAACAGTGGGTGGTTGCTCAACGGGTGTTGTCCCGATAATTGTTAGGTTAAATGGGCTACTAACACTAGCTTGCGCTGTATCGGTTGCTATGACAACTAGGTTTAAAGTTCCTGCACTGTTTGTGGAAGTACCGTTAAAAGTACGATTAGCACCATTAAAAGTTAACCAAGTAGGTAAAGGCTCACCATTGGCTAGGGTAGCACTATAGGTGAGAACTTCATTGAGATCCGCATCGGAGAAGGTATTTGCAGGGAAAGTATAGACAAAGGTTTGTCCTGCATTAATGGTTTGAGAGGCGATCGCACTCACCACTGTAGGAATATCGTTAACAGGATTGATGGTAATGCCAAAGAGGTTACTATTTAAAGCATTAGTTCCATCGGTAAGGGTAAAGTTAAAGCGATCGGAGATGGTTTCGGTACCATTATGGGTATAGGTGAGCAGATTGTTATTAATGGCCTCTTGGGTAAATTGGACATTGAGGGCTAGGGGATTATTATTGAGTTTGAGGGTACCCTGAGCAGGTAGGGTAGTTAGGGTATAAGTTAACTGGGTTGGGGTGTTATCAGTATCAGTAACTTGCAGCAGGTTGGAATTGATAGTAGTTGTTGCTGCTTCATCTAGGGTTAGTCCATTGTTAACCGTTAAGGTGGGAGGTTGGTTAGTGGTGCTACTGGTGACACGGGTGGTTGCTTGAGCAGTAGTAGGTGTGGTTTGAATATTGCCCACATTATCCACTGCTACGGTGTAGAAAGCGTAGGTTTTACCATATTGACCGACATAGGTAGCTTCTGTGAGGGTGGTATCGTCTAGCCAGAGGGTAAAGTTACCGCCATTTTCGGAGACATAGACATCATAGGAAGCAATACCTGAGCCATTTTCATCATCGCTACCTGACCATTTAACCGCAAATTCGGGATCATTGACTGAATTAGCTAGGGCTTCAACGCTACTGGTTGGTTTCCCTGCATCAAGGGTGTTAAAGATGGGTGGGGTGTCGATGGGGGCTTCGTTGTCAAAAACAATAGTAGCTTGAGCATCGATGACTGTGGCTGTGGTAGCACTACGACTAGGGCGAATGGTGTAGTTAACAAAGCCATCTCCTATTCCTTGTTGATTATTGGGGGGTAGGAAGCCGATAGTGGGATCGGTGGGAATTTCGCCTGTATTGGGGTCAATGGTGGTGAGTATCCAGAAGGCTTCTTTGTTGGCAATATCTACCCCCGCAGCTACATCGACAAAAAATCCTTTAGTGGCAGTGAGATCAAGGCGATCGCCATAGAAAGCGACGTTATCGGGGACATCGAAGGTGATACCACTCCAACCGAAGTCTCCTAATCGGAAGGTACGCACATCAAGATCGGTGTCGAGGGGATGGGTAATGGTGACAACTTGGGCGGGTGCGCTAGCGATGGCCTGGTTTTCAAAGCGGATGGTGTAGGGGAGGGTGGATGGGGATGTGATCCACTTTTCTTGGCCAAAGCCTTCGGGTCCGAGGATGTCGTTGGGGTCAGAGGGGCGGATGATGCGGGTAAATGCGTCGAAGAGAGGTTCTAACCAACGAGCGTAATGATCGCCATAGGCTTCATTCATCGCTTTTCCGATTGCCGTTCCGACTGCCAAAGGTATAGCAATCCTTCTACCTAAAAGATCGAGAAGATCGGGATCGATAGACCCACGTCGATTCGGGAATAAATGAGAATAATGATCAACATCGTGACCATGATCTCGTTGGAGTTGACCTGGGTAGGCTTCTTTATGTCTTTCGAGTTTTGGGAGAGCGTTAGTGTCCTTAACATCGCCTTTGGTTCCACCGATAGAGGCTGATGACGGATTATTAAGATTGTCTTTCCCTTGTCCTCCTTGGAACTTTTCATGAGTTCCTCCTCTTCGATGATTTGTATCTTTAGCTACTTTCAATACATTGCCAACTCTGATTTCGCCAGATAAATCTACAAAACTAACTGGATCATTTTCAACATAAGCATATAAATTTAATCCACCCAAAATTCCAATAGGATCAGTATTCGCAAACCTTCCATCGGAAGGAGAATAATACCTTGCTCGAATGAAATCTAAACCATTCCCCTCATCCATAACTCCAAATTGACCCACATACTCAAAGGGGTTAGAAACCGTCTCAGTTTTGCTTAAATCTTCCCCAAACGGCAGATAACTATACTGATTCAAATAACCGCCACTATTCCCCGTCAAACCCACAATAGAACCGATCGCATCAGCATCATAATAACTAGCATCACTACCATTAAACCGACCCACTAAGCCCAAACCGTGGGTATAATTAGCAATTAAGCTGCCCGTGCCGTCATATTCGCCAATTACATCCCCTAAGCCCGTCGGATCAACTATATACTCAGTCCGTTGACCATTATGAATGGTAGCGATACGATTACCCAGAGCATCATATTCATAGGTCCATGTTCCCTGCGCCGATGTTACCCCAAATAGACGGTTTTCGCTGTCATAGCTATAGTTCCAAGTATTATTTCCTTCTTGCTTGCGGATCAGATTCCCATCCGTATCATAGGTATAGGTTGCGGCTCCTGCACTGGTATATTGATTGAGGTTATTGGTGCTGTAGTTGCTACCAACTCCGTTATCCGTGACAGATAGGCGATTTCCTGCTGCATCATAACGGTATTGAATAATACGCCCATTGGCTAAACTAACCCCAGTTAACTGCCCAATGCTATCGTAAGTGTAGTTAGTCGTACCCTCTAAAGTAGTCATAGAAGTACGACGACCCATAACATCATAAGCGTAGTCGTAGCGAGAGTTAACTGTATTATCGGCTCTGTAGTTAACTAAACTGAGGAGTTGATCAACCACATCATAACTATAGGTGGTGTAAGTGCCATTACCATTATCTTCCCTTGCCAAACGACCCACAGTATCGTAGGTATAGGTGACAATATTAGCCCCAGTTTCATTGGTTAACCGCTTTAATTGTCCTAAGTTGTCATAACTATAATTAACGGCAAAACCATCCTGATCCGTCATGCTAGTACGTCGTCCATCCCCATCATAGGTAAACTCTAGGAAGCGACTAGCACCATAAGTTACTTTTGTCAAGCGCTCTACACTATCATAAACATAACTAACACTACTATCAGAATCAGTCGCAGAGAGAAGATTACCCCGACTATCGTAGGTAAAGAGTGCGGAAGTTCCGTCTGTATAATCTTTTTGAGTTAGTAAACCTTGATTGTTGTAGGTATAGTTAATGGTTTGATGACGACGGTTAACAGCAACGGAGACATTACCAACTGCATCAAAACTGAAGGTTTCTGAACTACCATCCGCATAGGTAATACCCGTTAAATTTCCCTTGGTATCGTATTGATAGGAAAGAGGATTACCTTTAGCATCTTTTACCCTGGCGAGATAATCAAAATTAGGTTCATAAGTAAACTGTGTCTTTTGTCCTAGCGCATTAGTTGAACTAAGAAGATTATTCCGACTATCGTAGGTATAGATAGAGACGGTATTATCGGAAGTAATTAACTTAGTTACATTACCTTGATCATCATATTGGTATTGAACTAACCTTTCTAAAGCATCCTGAATCCGAGCCGTTAAACCTCGCTCATTGAGTAAAAATTGGGTGCCAATTCCGTTAGCATCAGTAACAGTAATTTCTCCATTCTCACCATAGGTATAAGTTACCGATTGAGCATTGCTATCTAGACTTTCTCGGAGTAACTGTCCTTGGCTATTATAGGCAAAGTAACTATGAGTATTATCAGGGAAAGTAATTGATTTAAGTGCGTGTTGGCTATTCCCTGCATTGGTTTCGTAAGCATAGCTAATCGTTCCATCAACTCCCGTCACACTCAGAAGATGTTCCCCTGATAAATCATAAGTATAAGTGGTAGTACGTCCGACGGCATCTTTTAACTGACTCAAACGACCTAGGCTATTATAAGTAAGAGTTAAACCAGAACCATTAGAAGGAAGTAGGCTGGTTAGGCGACCATCTGTATAACTTGCAGTAATGCGGTTGTTGTTAGTATCCTCAAAATAGTTTAGTTGGCCATCATCACGGAAACTAATAACACTTCCATCTTGCTGCTGTAAACGGTAAGCACCACTTTCTTTAGTTAAAGTCGCATAAATTCCTTCAGGACTTTGATAGCTACCATCTGCTAGTTTGGCAAAAGTGTTATAAATACCTCCATTTTGAATAACCACATCTTCATTCGTATCCGGTGTTGCTGTTATATCCCAAGAATAAGTCCAACCTCGCCCTAAAATACCAATTGTTAGACGATTATCTAGAGACTGATAATAACTACGTCCAAAGGATATATCTAGTCCATTTGTCGGTGCAACAGCGTCAATCGCTGAGGTGAGAATCTGACCAAGTTGGGTATAACTTGCTTGTTGTAGTTCCCAGGATAGTAAGCTTGCAATATCATTAGTTCTGTTGCCTACTTGACTGAGTTGGTTAGCATTTTCGGCTAATAAGGCTTGATAGTCTGCTGGTGTATTACCAAGCTCAGAGACAACATTATTCCAAATTAAATCCCAAGCCTCATCGGGCGTATTCACTGGCTGAGATGATTCTTTGAGTTCGTCCCAATTAATAGACACCGTATTATCAGCTTGAGACAGAGAGAAGTTAACAATACCAGCGTCAACTGTCGGAACAAACCTGACGGAAAAACTACCACTTTCTCCTGGTTCAATAATTCCTGCCGGTCCTTCATCATCAATACCCAAAAATTGAATACTGGTGCTACCTGGTTGATTGGGTAATACCAAATTAGCGTTATCAGCCCCTAGAGTAAGCAAAGGAGAGATAATATCCGTCTCACCCGTATTTGCATAGTTAACAGTGATAATTCCCGATTCCCCTGGGCGTAGGGCTGCGGGGGTAAGTAATTGGGTTTCCAGTTTACCCACTGCTCCATTGGTGACGGTAAAGATATCATTAGCTAAAGCAGTTTGGCCATCATCTTGAATACGAACATCATACAATCCTGTACCTAACCCCTGTAGGTCAAAGGTTGCCCACATTTCGGTGCTATCTTTCCACCACACCTTAGCGGAGTTGCGGATTGCACCATTACCAGCAATCAAACTAACAACACCATCAGGAGTAAATTTTGCCCCCTTAATAACCATGGTTGCTTTACCGCGATTGCTTCCCTGTTTGGTGCTAATATCCTGAATGGAGAACTCGATAATATCTGCTTCTAGGGTATAGCTAGGAAGACCTATACCAATAATACGCGGACGGACATCAGCTACATTTCCGCCGCCACCACCACCGCCGCCACCACCGCTACTAAGTAGAGTAACATTGCTTCTTGTTGGACTATCATTAGTTGCTGGTTCTATGATCTGTAACTGAGGAGCCGTAGCTAGGATATAATAAGTTCCTGCTTGGGTAGAAGGAATAACAATTTCCTGATCTTCTAATAAACCTTGAGAGAAACCATAGTCAAACTCAGTCTGAGTCGGTACCTCTCCATAACGGACATAGATGGCACTGCCTTCTATGGCTACAGGATATGCTTTTAAGACATTGTAAAACCTCGCGTCAAATGTTCTTACTCCTGTACTTCCATCTAACTTCAGTCTTAGGGTTTCTCCTGCGGGTACATCAACTTTGTAGTAAATAGATTCTTGGGCTACATTTCCCCCAGCAGAAGTAACAACTGAAACCCCATATCTAGAGACTGCCTCAGAGATTTCTGCAATACTTTTAATTAGTCCTTTTGATGTGAAAGCTCCCCCTACAGGAGTACCTAAGGTGAGGCGTTCTACATCTACCTCAAATTGATTCAGAGAAGCTTTTAGGTTATTACTTTCATTGGACTCGGCAATTACATTACGGATATCGCTACGAATGATAACATGATAATCTCCCGTAGTCAGTCCTGGTAGAATTGCTCCCACAGTTTTACTGTAGCTATTACCACTATTTAATGGTCCAGATACATCAACCTGAGCAAAAAGCGGATCATTAATATCCCATTGATCATCCTCAGAAATATAAATTGAATCTTGCCATATTCCAATCGCCGATTCCACACCTTGGTTTTCTACTGTATAAGTAATGGTTGCCCCACGTCCTGGTGTTCCACTATTAGGAATCGTAATTGTTCCTGCTACTAAATCTGTGGGTACTTGGGGTACAACGGAAATAGGATTACTATTAAATATTAGATTGTTCCCTTCTCCTGAACGCTCGTAAACATTGTTACCAGCATCTGTTATACCAAAGATATAGTAATCACCCGATAATCCTCTAGGTAGATTAAAGCGATTTGTTTTAGTGTAAGTCTGCTCACTACTTAACCCTCCCTGATCAGCAACAAAACCAATATAAATATCATTACTAGCATCAAAAACTTGGTCACGGGATAGATAGAAGAAATCTCGCCAATTTCCAGAGGTATCTGCTCCTTCATTCTTCACTGTCCAAGTTAATTCTAATGGCCGTCCACTAACCGCCTGAGTTGGGGCTGTGATATTACTAACAATTAAGTCCGGAACGTTACTTAGAGTAATAACGGTGGAATTGACTGTTCCTCCAATATTGTTATTTTCAAGGGCATCTTCGGTGATGTTGTTATAGATATCAGTACGAGCTAATACATAATAATTGCCTTGAATATCTTCGGGTAAAGTAAAGGTACGAGAGGATTGATAAAAACTAGAAGGGGCAAGACTACGATTTTGATAAAATATGCCTAGAGAAATATCACCAGTATCTAAAATCTGGTCAGTAGATAGAAAAATATCATCGTACCAAACGGGATAATTAGTATTATTTTCTCCTAAATTTTCAACCTTCCAAGTCACGGTAAATCTTTCTCCTGATGTCGCTGTATTAGGAGCGGTAATTTGAGTAACTTGTAAGTCAGGAGTTTTTCTGATTACTCTCAGAGCAACAGCAGCAGAACTGTTATTATTTTCTTGGCTTGCTTCATAAACACTTTGATTAGTATCCGCAACAACAAACAGATTGTAATTGCCACCAGCCAACGCGAAAGGAATAGTAACTAATTCACTGCGAGAATAACTACCCCCGACATTGAGCAGTCCATAACGGGTAAAATCTCCTAGTCTCACATCATCACTATTGCCTAAAATGTTATCTCTAGAAGCAATAATTCCATCATTCCAACTACTAACCGCTGTGTCACCAATACCCTGATTTATCACCGTCCAATCAACCCGTATAGATCGACCATTTTCTCCTGCGTCTGGGGCATTAATACTAGAAACAATTAAATCGGCAGGACGAGAGGTAATAGTAACAACTTGACTGTCGAAGTTACTGTTATTATTGTTATCAAATTCCAAAACCTCGTTTCTGCTATCTGTTACCGCAAAAACATAGAAGGTTCCCGTTAGAGTATTGGGGAGAGTAAAAGCGACAGAGTTGGTATAAGACCCATCTACCGCTAGAGAACCTGAACGCGTCCAATCGCCAAGTTTATAATCTGTATTAACATCTAAGTTGGCATCCGTCGATAGATAGAAACTATCAACCCAATTACTATTACGAGTACGGGTTGAACCATAATTAGTTACTCGATAATTAATGGTAACAGAACGGCTGGCAGTTGCCGCCGCAGGTCCATCGACAAAATCAACTTCCAAATCAGGGGGTGGTGGTAACTTTACTTCAGTGGTATTTGCGGTAGACCCAGTATTATTTTCCTCAAAAGCTTGTTCAAAAACATAGTTACCTGCATCAGTTCTCACCAGAAAATAAAAGTTACCACTAATGCCGACGGGAATTTCAACTTGTTTTGATTCTGTATAACTGGCACCAGATACAAAGGTGTCGAAACTGTTATAAGATTGTCTGCCTAAATAATAATCGGTTGTGCGATCAAGAGTCTGATCAGCTGACAAATAAATATCGTCATACCAGTAGCGTCCAAAAGTCTTTCCTTCTCCTCTGTTAGTAACAGTCCAGCGCACAGTAGTATTCTGACCAGAGAAAATAGGATTAGGTGCGGTAACTGAAGTGATTTGTAAATCTGGTGGTGGGCTTAAATCGATATTACTGGAATTACTGGCTGTAAAATTATCCCCCTCTTTATCAAACTCCCAAACTTGACTTGTAGCATCTGTTTTGACAAGGAAATAGTAATTACTATCTATCCCATTGGGAAGGGTGACAGTTAACTGATTACTATAGCTTTCTCCTACATTCAAATAACTAGAGTTAGGAGCTTGACCTAAATAAATATCACTATTATCAAAATTCTGGTCTAGGGAGAGCCAAACTCGGTCATACCATAGAGGTGTACTGGTGTTCCCATTGCCTGTATTTGTTACTACCCATCTTATGACTGTTTCCTGACCAGAAAAGGCCGTAGTGGGAGCAATAACGCTAGGTACTTTAAGATTGGGATAGGGGGAAAGACTGATGTTAATCGCCCGATCATCAATACTGCTATTGTTGCTTTCTGTCCCTAAACGTTCTACAATTTGACTGATTGCATCGGTTTGTACGACAATACGGCGATCGCCACTCAGTTCTAAAGGTAAGGTAACAGGTTGAGTCCGAGTAACCGAAGCTCCCGGGGCAATAGTACCCGTAAAAGTAAAAGTCCCTAAGAATAAATCGTTACCAATGGTGTTATTATCTGATAGGAAAATGCGATCGCTCCAAGTACCTGAAGCAGTGGCATTTCCTTGATTATTCAGAGTCCAAGTCACATCAATTGTCTGTCCTGACTGTGCTGTGGTAGGTGCCAGAATATTACTAACAACTAAATCGGGTAGGTCATTATTCCTGATGACTATGGTATCTGTTCCACTAATAAAGCCAGACTTAGAGGCTGTAATGGTAGGGGTTTGATTCCCATCAACAATATTATCAACGACGCTGCTTAGGGTAAAATCAATGGAGGATTGACCGATGGGTATGGTAACAGTTGGGGGAACAGTGGCTTCTGTGGTATCACTAGAACCTAGGGTAACAACCAACTCACTAGATAAATCTTCTGTATTACGAGTAATTGTTCCCGTAGCAGTCTCGCTCTCGGTGATCTGATCTTTATTGAGAACTAGGGTAAGCTTAAGACTATCATTATCAACAATGGTCAAAGTAGCAGTCTTTTGGGTGCCAAGGGTTGCACCCCCCGTAGCATCAGCAAGGGTCAGGTTAATAGTTTGAGACGGATCAACAATGACATCATCAAGAATGGAAATAGTGACAGTTTTACTGGTTTCCCCATTGGCAAAGGTGACGGTAATGGGGCTATTGTTATAGTCACTTCCTGCTGTAGCTGTACCATTAGTTAGGTTAATTCTGACACTGACTGCACCATCACTTCCCCCAGTACGGGTAAGGGTAACAGCTGTAACAGGTATACCGTTTTCATTGCTGCTGTAGTTAGCACTATTAAAGCTAATTATCCCAGCCTGTGCATCATCATCTACTATGGTTAGGGTAGCAGTACTACGAGTACCAAGGGTTGCGCCCCCTGTGGGGTTCGTTAGGGTGAGGGCAACTGTTTCGTCGGGTTCATAGATAGTATTGTTGGCAATAGGTATAGTAACAGTTTTAGTGGTTTCCCCCGCGCTGAAAGTAACGGTAATGGGTGTATTGGTATAGTCTTCGGGTGCTGTAGCCGTTCCATTGCTAAGTGTTAGAGTCACATTAACTTCGCCGTCACTTCCTACAGTACGGTTAATGGTGACACTCGCTGTACCATTTTCATTAACCGTATAATTTGTTCCACTAAAGGCAAAGATTCCAGGTTGGGGAGGGTCTTCGCTAATAATTGTTAAGGTGGCCGTTGTCTGAGTTCCTAATACTGCGCCCTGGGGATTGCTGAGAGTTAGGTTAACTGTTTCATTTGATTCAAATCGGGTGTCGTTAATGATGGGGATATTAACAGTTTTACTGGTTTCCCCATTAGCGAAGTTAACGGTAATTTGACTGTTGTTATAGTCACTTCCTGCTGTTGCTGTACCATTAGTTAGGTTAATTTTGACACTAACTAGGCCATCACTGCCATTGGTTCGGATGAGGGTGACTGCTGTAACGATTGTCCCGTCTTCGTTCACTGAGTAGGCAGTATTATTAAATTGAATTATCCCTGCTTGAGCGTCGTTATCAACAATGGTGAGGATGGCTGTTTGTTGGGTACCGAGGGTTGCTCCCCCTGTGGGGTTGGAGAGGGTGAGGTTGATGGTTTCGTTATCTTCATAAGTACCATCGTTGTTGATGGGGATATCAACAGTTTTACTGGTTTCTCCATTACCCAGGGTGACAGTAATGGGGGTACTGGTATAGTCGTTACTGCTGGCGGTGCCATTGCTTGGGGTAAGGGTGACTCCCACCACTCCTGTACTTCTTCCCGCGCGGGTGATGGTAACGGAGGCTATAGGTGTGCCATCTTCTCTTACACTATAATTAGTCCCACTAAATTGTAAGGTGACATCATCATCAATGATGCTCAAGGTAGCGGTGTTTTGGTTTCCTAGAGTCGCTCCATTAGTGGGATTAGTTAGGGTTAAATTAACGGTTTCGTTCCCTTCTACTAAGGTATCGTTGGTTATAGGTATGGTGATGGTTTTGGGAGTAGTATCTCCATCGGCAAAGTTTACCGAGATGGGGGTGTTGGTGTAGTCGCTACTGCTGGCGGTTCCGTTGGTAAGGTTGATGGTGGCACTGACGGCTCCTGTGCTTCCTCCAGTCCGAGTGACTGTGACTTGGGTTGTGGTTGTACCATCTTCATTAATACTATAGGTAGGCTGACTAAAGGCTAAAATACCTTGTTGGGGAGCATCATCACTAATAACAGTTAGAATGGCGGTGGTTTGAGTGCCTAAAGTTGCCCCACCAGTCGGGGTAGTTAGGGTAAGGTTAATCGTTTCGTTCTGTTCATAAACTGGATCATTAACAATAGGAATATTAACAGTTTTACTGGTTTCTCCATCAGCAAAATTAACCGTAATGGCGGCATTATTATAGTCACCAAGTGCTGTAGCTGTACCATTGGTTAGGTTAATAGTCGTGCCAACTGCTCCATCGCTGCCCCCAGTACGGGTTATCGTGACAGCATTTACGGTTGTACCGTCTTCATTAACACTAAATTGGGAGTTACTAAAAGCTAATTGACCAGGTTGGATAAGATCCTCGCTGATAATAGTTAAAATGGCAGTAGTCTGGGTGCCTAAGGTTGCTCCACCTGTGGGGTTAGCTAGAGTTAAATTAACAGTTTCGTTTGGTTCAAATCGGGTGTCGTTAATGATAGGTATATTAACTATCTTAGTGGTTTCTCCACTAGCAAAGTTAACCGTAATAGGAGTGTTATTGTAGTCACTTCCTGCCGTTGCTGTGCCATTGGTTAAGTTAATGGTAACACCAACTGCATCTGTACTATTACCTGTCCGATTAATCGTAACTACATTAACAGATGTACCATCTTCATTAACACTAAATTGAGGAGAACTAAAAGATAAACTTCCCGCCGCCACATCATCATTGGTAATCGTACCCGTAATTGCTCCACCAGTCCCAACACTATAACTAGCACTATTCGTAAGAGTTAAACTAACCGTTTCATCTTGTTCAAAAACACCATCACTGGTGGGGTCAATTGTCAAGATAGCGGTAGCAGAACCCGCAGCAAACGTAATACTTCCAGCATTGGTGTTAAAGCTAGTTGCTCCGCTTTGGGTATAGTCATTATTAAAGGTTGCATTGCCACCGACATTAAAATTAATAACTAAAGGATTAACTGTGTTTCCCGTGCGGGTAAAGGTATAAACAAGATTACTTGTTCCATCTTCTAAAACACTAGCAGGAGCAACGACTACAGAAACTGTGGGTAAATCATTGTCAACAATAGTTAAGATTGCCGTGGTTTGACTCCCTAATATTGCTCCTCCCGTGGGGCTATTCAGGGTTAAATTTACAGCTTCATTACCTTCATAAATTGCATCATTAAAAATAGGAATTGCTACAGTTTTACTGGTTTCTCCACCAGCAAATAAAACCGATACATTGGTTGAGCTATAGTCATCTGGAAAGGCTGCTGTACCGCCGCTAAGAGATATATTAACACTAATAGTTCCCTCGCTCCCATTAGTACGTTGAATAGTGACAGCAGCAGTGGCTGTTCCATTTTCATTAACGCTAAAAGTGGAGGAAGTAAAAGACAAAGTACCAGCCAAATCGTCATTAACATTAGAGACACCAATGGTAATATCTCGCTCGTAAGATAGACCAGTGTTATCTGTCGTCTTAACTCGGATAGTGTGTTGGGTAGCTGTTTCGTAGTCCAGCAAGCTAGTATTAGCCACTACAATCTGATTACCACTTAAAGCAAACCGTCCCCCTGCATTATTGACTAGGGTGTAGGTGTAGGTATCATTAGTGTTATAGTCCTCAGAACTAAGATTACCAACTAGAGTATTATTAGGACTATTTTCGGGGATAGTGCTATTGCTAAGATAGATATAGGTTGGCGCGCTGTTAATAACACTCAAGACAAAAATATCATTAATTGAGGCATTACCTTGGTCAGTTGCCGTAACCTTGATTTGATATTGACCAGCCTGAAGAGAGGAAGGATTACCACTAAATGTTCTTTCGCTAAATGTCAACCAACTAGGCAAAGGACTGTTATCTGCTAGGGTAGCAGAATAGGTGAGAGAATCACCCAAGTCTACATCTCCAAAGGTATTAGATGAAATACTAAAATTAGAAGAACGGTTACTGTAGATGCTGGTATCCGCAATAGGAGTAGCTAAGGTTGGTACATCATTAACAGAATTGATAGTTAAGCTTACCGTTGATGGGTCTACTGCATAGTTTGCCCCATCGGAACCATTCCAAGTAAAGCCAGCCGTGCCATTATAATTCGCATTGGGAACAAAGGTAAGATTTCCTAAATTGGCTAGGGGAATTTCTTGATTAGCAGTAACTAAATTATTCCCTAACTTTAAGACTCCATTACTAGGTAAGAGTAGAATTTTCACTGTAGCTAGGGGTAAACCGCTACCACTGGTAAAAACATTAGAAAAATCGGCTGCGGTAAATGTAACTGTTTGGTCTTCGTTAGCGGTTTTGGCTACATTACCAACGGTATTAGTAACATTAACATCCACTGCCCAAAGTTCTACCCCTTGAAGACCATTATCGGCAGTAAAATAGAGCTTACCATTGCTATAGGTGAGGTTGCCAGGGTTAGAGCCAGTGGTACCTACATAAATATCCTTGAGGAAAATAGGGCTTCCTGTGGTGGGGTCTAGGGTCCATAATTCCTGACCATTAGCAGAGTTAGAAGCAGTAAAATAGAGAGCGCTATTGACATTGGTTAGGTTAGTAGGAGACGAACTACCACCACCCGAAACTATATCAATAACACTAGGAGTTCCTGTAGTAGCGTCTATCTTCCAGAGTTCATAACCATTCGTGGGAGTATAGGCTTGGAAGTAGAGTGTCCCATTGACATTAGTTAAATAGGTGGGAGAAGAACTACCACTACCTAAATCAATCCTTGTAGGAGTTCCATTCGCCCCAACTTTCCAGAGTTCATAACCATTTGTGGGGTCATAGGCTTGGAAATACAGAATACCGTTGACATTGGTTAAAGAATTAATATTAGAACTACCGCTACCTGAATTAATCTCAAGAAGACTGACAACCCCTGTACTAGGGTCAGATTTCCACAACTCAGAACCATTTATCTCATCATTGGCAATAAAGTAAAGAATGCCCCCCACATTGATAAAACTACTAGGATTAGAGCCGTAGGTAGTGGCATTAATATCTGAAACTAGAACCGTTCCTGCTGTAGTCCCATCGGTTTGCCAAAGCTCTACCCCTTGGGTGTAGTTATCGGCAGTGAAATAGAGCTTACCGTTGCTATAGGTGAGATTGCCGGGATTAGAACCACTGATGCCGACATTAATATCCTTGAGCAAAACAGGATTTCCCGTCGTGGGGTCTAGCTTCCATAACTCCTGACCATTAGCATTGGAAGCAGTGAAATAGAGAACGCCATTGGCATTGATTAAATTAGTAGGATATGAACTATTTCCACCAGCATAGATATCAATAACACTAGGTGTTCCTGTGGTGGGGTCTATTTTCCAGAGTTCATAACCATTAGTGGGGTTGTAGGCTTGGAAGTAGAGAGTACCATTGACATTAGTTAAATTACTGGGATTGGAACTGTTACCACCAGTGTAGATATCAATGACAGTGGGTGTTCCTGTGGTGGGGTCAATCTTCCAGAGTTCAGTGCCGTTGGTAGCGTTATTGGCAGTGAGATATAGAGTACCGTTGACATTGGTTAAATTACTGGGGCTGGAACTACCAGTACCTGAGCGAATTTCTATCACTTCAGGATTGCCTGTAGTCCCATTGATGCGCCAGAGTTCGGTGCCACTGGTGGCATTATTGGCACTGAAGTAGAGAACACCACCTACGTTAGTCAAGTTAGTAATACTAGGACTACTTGCACCGGGATATATTTCTAGTTGAACCGTTCCTGCTGTAGTACCATCACTTTTCCAAAGTTCTGTTCCGTTTGTACCATTATCAGCAGTGAAGTAGAGAGTACCATTGAGATTAAAAAGCTGACTGGGGTATGAACTGGTAGTTCCAGTATGAATATCCTTAACTAAAACTGTATTACCGGTACCATCACTTCTCCAGAGTTCTGTTCCATTTATACCATCATCGGCAGTGAAGTAGAGAGTACCATTGACATTAAAAAGCTGACTGGGGTAAGAGCTATTAGTTCCAGTACGAATGTCCTTCACTAAAATTGCATTACCCGTACTGTCTAGTTTCCATAGTTCTTCACCCTTGACCGAGTTAGAAGCGCTAAAGAAAAGTGTGCCATTAACATCGGTTAAGTTACTAGGAAAAGAACTACCACTGCCAGAAGCAATATCAATAACGCTAGGAGTACCTGTTGTCGGGTCAATTTTCCATAGTTCTCGACCAGTGTTATCATCACCACCCCCGTAAGCACTGAAATAGAGGACTCCATTGATGTTAGTGAGGCGCTCTACATAATATATACCTGTTACCGTTACCAGATTACCTGTGGTGGCGTCGATTTTCCATAGCTGATTGCCATTGACCCCATCATTGGCTTGAAAATACAATGTGCCATTGACATCTATGAGGCTATTGGGGCCAGCGCTAGGGGTGCGACCATTAATATCTCTTGCCAGAACAGTCCCTGCGGTAGTACCATCACTTTTCCACAGTTCCACCCCCCGAATGCCATCATCGGCAGTAAAGTAGAGAGTACCATTGACATTAAAAAGCCGGCTGGGGGATGAATCATTAGTTCCAGTACGAATATCCTTTACTAAAACCGCATTGCCCGTACTGTCTAGTTTCCATAATTCTTGACCATTGGCCGAGTTAGAAGCGCGAAAGAAAAGTGTGCCATTAACATTGGTTAAGTTACTAGGAAAAGAACTACCACTACCAGAAACAATATCAATAACAGTAGGAGTTCCAGTGGTGGGGTCAATTTTCCAAAGTTCATAACCAGTATTATTATTACTACCGTAAGCACTGAAATAGAGGACTCCATTAACATTAGTCAGACCATACACATAAGACACCCCTGTTAAAGTGACAGGATTACCCGTAGTGGGGTCGATGGTATATAGGGGACCCTGGAAAGTGTAATCGTAGTCGGAATACTGTCGGAAATAGAGCTTACCCCCGACATTGGTGAAGCTATCGAGGTAAGAAGCATCGTTATCGTACAAGTTAGGAGTAATTAACCTGACAGGGTTTCCCGTAGTGGGGTCGATTTTCCATAACTGATTGCCATTAACTCCATCGTTGGCTTTAAAATACAATGTGCCATTGACATCTATGAGGCTATTGGGGTCAGCGCTAGGGGTGCGACCATTAATATCTTTGGCCAGAACAGTCCCTGCGGTAGTACCATCACTTTTCCACAGTTCCACCCCCCGAATGCCATCATCGGCAGTAAAGTAGAGAGTACCATTGACATTATAAAGACTACTGGGGGATGAACCATTAGTTCCAGTACGAATATCCTTAACTAAAATGGGATTACCATTACCGTCTAGTTTCCATAATTCTTGACCATTGGCGGAGTTAGAGGCAGTAAAGAAAAGTGTGCCATTAACATTGGTTAAGTTAGTAGGAGAAGAACTACCACTACCAGAAACAATATCAATAACAACAGGATTACCTATCGTCGGGTCAATTTTCCAGAGTTCTTGACCATTATAATAATTATCACTTCCACTGAAATAGAGGACTCCATTAACATTAGTCAGACCATCTACATAAGACACCCCCGCTACTGTTACAGGATTACCTGTAGTGGAGTCGATAGTATATAGGGGACGGTAGACAGTGAAATTGTTGTTGTAATAATTGCTTCTGAAATAGAGCTTACCCCCGACATAGGTGAAGCTATCAAGGTAATAAGCATCGTTACCGTACAAGTTAGGAGTAACTAACCTGACAGGGTTTCCTGTGGTGGGATCGATTTTCCATAATTGATTGCCATTGACTCCATCGTTGGCTTTAAAATACAATCTGCCGTTAACATCTATGAGGCTATTGGGGTCAGCACCAGGGGTGCGGCCAGTATTAATATCTTTGGCCAGAACAGTCCCTGCGGTAGTACCATCACTTCTCCACAGTTGCACTCCATGAATGCCATCATCGGCAGTAAAGTAGAGAGTACCATTGACATTAAAAAGACTACTAGGGTATGAGCTATTAGTTCCCGTGCGAATATCCTTAACTAAAACCGCATTACCCGTGCTGTCTAGTTTCCACAGTTCTTGACCATTGGCGGAGTTGGAAGCGCTAAAGAAAAGTGTGCCATTAACATTGGTTAAGTTGGTAGGAGAATAACTACCACTCCCAGAAACAATATCAATAACAGTAGGAGTTCCTGTAGTGGGGTCTAGTTTCCACAGTTCTTGACCAGTATTATAGCCAATTCCACTGAAATAAAGTATGCCATTAATATTGATGAGACCATCTACAAATGACACCCCTGTTACCGTGACGGGATTACCTGTAGTGGAGTCGATGGTATATAGGGGACGGTAGACAGTGAAATCGTTGTTATAGTAAGACTGTCGGAAATAGAGCTCACCCCCCACATAGGTGAAGCTATCGAGGTGAAAAGCATCGTTACTGTACAAGTTAGGAGTAACTAACCTGACAGGGTTTCCTGTGGTGGGGTCGATTTTCCATAACTGATGGCCATTGACTCCATCATTGGCTTTAAAATACAATGTGCCATTGACATCTATTAAACTGTTGAGACTAGAACTACCCGTACCCACATTGATATCCAACAAAACAGGATTACCCGTTACTGGATTGATACGATAAAGTTCAGTCCCATTTGCCCCATTCGTGGCAGTAAAATAAATTGTGCCGCCAGAAATAATAAAATTATTAGGACTAGAGTTACTACTACCAGGATAGATGTCGCTAACTAAAACGGGTAAATTGTTGGCAGGGTCTACCTTCCATAGTTCATAGCCAGTTGTGGATGTAGCGGCACTAAAATAGAGAATGCCGTTGATATTGGTTAAATTAGTAGGATTAGAACTACTTCCACCCGAAACAATATCAACAACCGCAGGATTGCCTGTAGTGGGGTCAATTCTCCACAATTCAGTTCCATTAGTGGGGGTATAGGCTTGGAAATAAAGTGTCCCATTGACATTGGTTAAATTAGTAGGATTAGAACTACCACTACCTAAATCAATCCTTGTAGGGATCCCATTCGCACCAACTTTCCAAAGTTCAGTTCCATTAGTAGGGTCGTAGGCTTGGAAATGTAGAGTCCCATTGACATTGGTGAGATAATTAATATTAGAACTACCACTACCCGCATTAATATCAATAAGACTCACAACACCCGTACTAGGGTCAGCCTTCCACAATTCAGAACCATTTATCTCATCATTGGCAATGAAGTAAAGAATGCCCCCCACATTGATAAAACTACTAGGATTAGAGCCGTAGGTAGTGGCATTAATATCTGAAACTAGAACCGTTCCTGCTGTAGTCCCATCGGTTTGCCAAAGCTCTACCCCTTGGGTGTAGTTATCGGCAGTGAAATAGAGCCTACCATTGCTATAGATGAGGTTGCCGGGGTTAGAACCAGTGGTACCGACATTAATATCCTTGAGCAAAACGGGGTTTCCTGTGGTGGGGTCTAGTTTCCATAATTCCTGACCATTAGCAGCATTATAAGCAGTGAAATAGAGAACGCCATTGGCATTGATTAAATTAGTAGGAAACGAACCACTAACACCAGTATAGATATCAATAAAAGTAGGCGTTCCCGTGGTGGGGTCTATTTTCCAGAGATCATAACCATTAGTGGGAGTATAGGCTTGAAAATAAAGTGTCCCATTGACATTAGTTAAATTACTGGGATTAGAACTACCACTACCTAAATCAATCCTTGTAGGAGTTCCATTCGCCCCAACTTTCCAAAGTTCATAACCATTTGTCGGTTCGTAGGCTTGGAAATACAGAATCCCATTTACATTAGTTAGATAATTAATATTAGAACTACTACTACCCGCATTAATCTCCAGAAGGCTCACAACACCAGTACTAGGGTCCGCCTTCCACAACTCAGAACCATTGACATCATCATTAGCTACAAAGTATAAAATCCCCCCCACATTGATAAAACTATTGGGGTCAGAACCGAAGCTGATCTGGTTAATATCTGAGACTAAATAGGGTACGTTAGTTTGTTGTTCTACAGCAATAAGTTCCCCATTTATATTAGCAACCCCATGATCATTTTCTGCCTTTAATATCCTTAACTGCCCATCAGAAAAACTCTCCCCTAGCACCAACGCCGCAAATATTGCCCCTTCATCCCCTTTGCTATCTAGCTCATTCACCACGCTATCAATTTTATGCCCAATCTCCTCTAAAAGTAACTGCGCGATCGCCTCTATCCCATTTCCCTCAACAAATTCCCTAGCAATATAAATTTTATTTGTCGTAGAAGAAAAAGCCCCATTAGCCCCATTTAATTCGCTCCTAGTTAAAACCTGTACGGGGAGAAAACCAAAATCCATGTTTGGCAAAGTCTCTCCGTCGAAGCCTTCCCCAAACGCCAAAGCCATTTTTTGGGTAAATTCAGGATCAAGGGCAAAATTTTCTAGTCGCTGCTGTGCCAGAAGAAAAGCTGCTTCTATGGCAGTTAAATCCAGAAAATCAGAGTATGAATCAGTAATTAGCTTTAACATATAGAAAAAGTCCGAAATAAAAGAGTTTTAAAGCAAATAGTCGCCAATTAGTGTTAGACAACAAAAAACACGCCTAATTTACGCCGAAAGAGTCTACCCGGTTGCTCACCAGTAGAAATCGTGAATAATTAAAAGCGGGCTAGGATGATAGCAATTGAGAAGTATACAAAATCAGAACCAGTCTAAAATAGAAAACTAAGCCGTATAAACAGCGTAAATAAAGCTTATTTCAGAATTTTATGGTGGCGGAAAATCATACTTGCCTTATCGTACCATAAGAAGGTCAATTTAGGGTAGAACTATAATTAATCCAGTCATAATAGGTAGAAATCTCTAGGTACACGATAACAAGCTATGATACCAAGTCCCCATCTTAAAGACTGTTTAACTCTTTGCTCTCTTGCCCTTTGCCTCTTGCCTTTTGTCTATCTCCCCAGATGGACTAAGATAAAGGGGTTTAGTATCAGCAATGGGATTATTAGCCTATTTTGTTTAGGTTTATTTTTACTCCACCCAACCGCCGCTTGGGGACTAGAATCTCCCTCCCCATCCTTTAGCGAAGAACAACTACAACAGGGAGAGGCGATCGCCAAAAAAGCCTTTACTGCCACAGAGCAGGGCAACTTTAGCCAAGCGGAAGCCTATTGGAGCGAATTGATTACCAGCTTTCCGACTAATCCCGCGCTCTGGAGTAATCGGGGTAATGCTCGCGTCAGTCAGAATAAATTAGCTGAAGCGATTCTAGACTTCAATCAAGCAATTGAACTCGCACCAGAAGCGACAGATCCCTATCTCAACCGTGGTACTGCCCTAGAAGGACAGGGTAAATTCTCCGCAGCCATTGAGGATTATAATCGGGTTTTGGAGCTAGATCCTAAGGATGCAATGGCCTACAATAATCGCGGTAATGCTGAAGCAGGGTTAGGACAATGGCAGGAAGCACTCCAAGACTATCATAAATCTACGGAATTGGCCCCCGCTTTTGCCTGGGCTTTTGCCAATGAAGCCTTAGCCCTTTATGAGTTGCAACGTACCGACGAAGCCCTCCGAAAAATGAAAAATATCGCCCGTAAATACCCCTTGTTTCCCGATGTCAGGGCTGCCTTAACCGCTATACTTTGGACAAAAGGACAACAGGGAGAGGCGGAGAGTAATTGGGTAGCCGCAGTAGGTATGGATCACCGTTACCAAGATATTGACTGGGTGAAAAAAGTACGCCGTTGGCCGCCTACAATGGTAGGGGCTTTAGATAAATTCTTAAAATTGCAATGAATCCTCCCCCGCGAAAACAACTATTTTTAATCAGTGCGATCGCCTTTGGTTTTTTCCTAGCTCTGGGTTTGGCTCCTTCCCTACAAGCTCAGGTAGCTACTCCCACCCCCACGTTAGCCCAATTAGATTGGTTTAAAGCCTTAGTCTTGGGTTTAGTCCAAGGATTGACTGAGTTTCTACCCATTAGTAGCACCGCTCACCTGAAAGTCATTCCCGTACTTTTTGGTTGGGGAGATCCTGGGGTAACTTTTACTGCAGTGATTCAATTAGGCAGTATTGCGGCGGTATTGTGGTATTTTTGGGAGGATTTACGAGACATTACCCTAGGAGTGATTAAAGCCATTACCAATTCCGACTATGACTCCCAAGCCTTTCGTTTAGGTATGGGGATTCTCTTGGGGACTATTCCGATTATTATCTGTGGTTTTGCTTTAAAAAAACTTGTTCCCGATTTAGATAATTCCCCCCTGCGGAGTATGACAGCTATTGCGATCGCCTCGATAGTTATGTCGTCCATACTAGCCCTTGCAGAAAAACTTAGTAACCATAAACGAGATTTTAATAGTCTCACAAGACGAGATGGCATCTTGATGGGGTTAGCCCAAGCCCTCGCCCTTATTCCTGGGGTTTCTCGCTCTGGCTCTACTATCACCGCAGGTTTATTTTTGAATTTAGAACGAGCTACTGCGGCTAGATTTTCCTTCTTGTTAGGTATTCCCGCTATTACCCTAGCTGGTTTGGTGGAGTTTAAGGATGTTTTAGATCAAAATATTGCGGGCGCCGATTGGATACCCCTTATCGTTGGGGTGATTTCGGCTGCGGTGTCGTCTTACTGGGCTATAGCTTGGTTGCTAGATTTCCTCAAAAAACAAAATACCTGGATCTTTATCTGGTACCGTCTAGCTTTTGGGCTTTTTCTCTTGTTTGGTGTCTCCCAAAAATGGCCAGGATTTTAAGCTCGGAAAATATTCTTTCCGTAATCTTGTCACTTTGCTAATTTCTTGTTATAGTAGAAGAGATGACGCGGGATAGAGCAGTCTGGTAGCTCGTCGGGCTCATAACCCGAAGGTCGGTGGTTCAAATCCGCCTCCCGCCATTTCCACTAGAAACACAGAAATTGCCCCTACAGTTTAACTTCAATAATTTCTGTATATTCATATACATCCTTGCTTTTTATTACTAGGGGATAGTTGATACCTTCTCTGATAAAACTTTCCTCTTGACAGTCTTCCTTAGGAGAATGATAGACGAGGATATATTCTTTGCCTAGATAGTTTTTCATTTCCTCCTCTACTTCTGTACGCCATTGGGTTTGGGTGACTAAGACAATTAATTGATTGGCTAATTGGGGCATATATTTGGCTACCTGACGGCGATAGGTATGATCTAAACTCCCAAAGGGAGAATCCATAACTATCGGAAAGGTGCTACTGTCTAAACCCATGAGGGTATTTTTTTGACTCCATTCCCGCACTCTGTCAATAATTCCCCCAATAAAAGAAAGGCTAAGGATCTGATTTTCTCCCGTTGATGCAGCCACTGGTATGGCTACCCCAGAGGTATTTTCGATTAATTTTAGTTCATAACTACTGTTGAGACGGGGAAGGTAGGGAGTAAAGGAAATAAGCGAGAAAATTTCTTGAATCCTCTGCTCCAGGGAAAGACGAAATTGATTCTCTAAGCGTTTGCGGACTTCAATTAGGCGATCGCTTGCTTCTTGGGCGGCGGCAATGCGTCTTTGGGCTAGGGCTTGTTTTTCTTCTTTAATTTTCTGTTTACTAATTTGCCTTTCTAAACTTTCTAATTCCTTTTCTAGGGTTTCCTGTTGATGTTGGTTAGCCCCTTGTTCTCGGATTAATTCCCTTAAAGAATCTTCTACTTTATCTAATTCAATTTGCAGGTTTTTGATATCTTCATCGGGATAGTCTCTAAATTTTTGCCGAATCCCATAGAGTTGATTTTCAACCGTAGAAAGCCCTTCTCTAGTTTGACTAATAAGCAGTTGATCTCTATCTAGGGATTGCCAAAAATTCTGGGCTTGTTTTTCCATTTCATTAACCTGAGATTCTAAACGAATAGCAGCTTCTTCTATATCAGCAATACCAGCCCGATTCATCCAGTTTTCTACCTGGTTATACAAACTTTCTCCTAGAATTAATTCACTCCCGCAAATGCAGCGTTTTGTTTCTAGTAATTGCTGAACAAATTGCTGTTTAATCCCACTAGGTAATTCTCCTCTAGTCCTAAAACCATTCATCAAATCCCTAAATTTCTGGAAGGTATCTCCTAAAAAAACTAAATAACCTTGGCTAGAAATTGTCTTTTTTAGGTTATTTTTTGTCTCTGCCAGAGTTGTTCTGAGACTCTTTTCTTGGTTTTCTAATTGTTCTTTAAGCCTTTTAATATCCTCAGCACCGCTCAATTCTAATAAGCGATTAGATAACACTTTCTTTGTCTCTTCTAGTTGGGACAGTTGCCCAGTGGTTTTATTTTTTTTCTCCCTGAGTGCGGTTAGTTCCTTATCTCGTTTTTCCTGGTCTTTTAAAAGCTTTTTGATATCCGAATCACCGATATCTCTAAGTTCCTCTTGCAAGGTTTTTTTAGCCTTCTTTAAATGCTCAATACTTCGGTCTAATACCTTAACACCTAATAACTCTTTAGTGTCTTCAGCAATACGACTTTTATCATTATTTCGCACAATGTTGTCAATTCTTTCTCCATCAAAAAAGAAATATTGATGTAAGCTTTCGGGCAAAATTTGGTTAATGATTTCCTCGGGTGGTTCAGGGGGAGGATACCACTTTCCATCATCTCCAGAGATTAACATAGAACAACGAGCTTGACCTGATTGTATTTTTTCCTGTAAATCCCGCCAAGTAAAAAACAGTCTTTTGATTTGATAGCGTTTACCCTCATGTTCAAAAATAACTTCTGCCCAACATTCTACGGAAGCATCTACCTTAGCCTCGCCGATCGCCCTTTTATTAACTAACAAATCAGGGGAGGAAAAAGCCGCCGTAAATTTCTCATACAAAACCCAGGTAAAAGCATTTAAAATGGTGGTTTTACCTGCGCCGTTATTTCCGTGAATAATCGTGACATTCTGCTCTCGGTTGGCGAGATGTATCTCCGGAGTTTTGCCATAGAATTGACGAAAATTGCATAGACGAATTGATAACAGCTTCACTGAATCACTTCCTTAACTATGGTTAAAACATCGTCGTTAATATTCCGCAGACTCCTTTTATAAAGCCGGTCTTTTTCTAATTTTAAAACCCGCGTCATAATCCTTTGCACTTCCTCAGAAGCGGAGTTAATCGGTTCCTCAATGGTGTCGAAGTTATCGGGATGTTGCATCTGTCTCCCCATTTCCCTTGGAAATCAGTTCTCTTGTACCTGTTTTTTTTAGTCTACACCATGGAACCGAAAACTGCTATAAAAAAATTCTGGGGTTAGGGATGCAATACTAAATCCGCTGAAGTTACTAGATAATCATGAGGGCTAGGCAGAAGGCAGGAGGCAGGAGGCAGGAGGGTTTAAGACAAAAAGGATAAAGAATTGATCGCATTCTAGATAAAACGGATTTGTTATAACCCATCTCCCCCTTAAATACGCTGAATTTGGGTAAAGATATCCTGAAGAATCGCCCCTGCTCCCGCATTTCTCAAGCGTTGGGCTAATTCTATGCCGAGATTTTCCGCTTCCTGAGGATGACCAGTAATGCTATCTTTGACTAGGGTTTGTCCATCTAGACTGGCTACGATTCCCGTTAGGGTGAGGGTATCTGCTTCTATGGTGGTATTGACACCGATGGGAACCTGACAACCCCCTTCCAATTCCCTGAGAAAGGCTCTTTCTGCATAACAGCGATCGCGGGTCGGTTCGTGTTCTAATACTTTTAACAAGGATAAAATTTCGGGATCATCTCCACGACATTCTATCCCTAGGGCTCCTTGGCCGACGGCATGGAGGGAAATCTCTGGGGGGATAATTTGATGAATGCGATCGCCCATTCCTAACCTAGTTAATCCTGCGGCCGCGAGAATAATGCCATCGTATTCGCCCCCATCGAGTTTAGCCAAGCGAGTATTGACGTTACCACGTACATCTTTAAAAGCCAGATGGGGATAGTAGTGACGTAGTTGAGCTAAACGACGCAGGGAAGAAGTACCAATTACCGCGCCTGGGGGTAGGGTATCTAGTTGTTTGTCTTGGTGGGCAATATTAACTACTAAAGCATCCGCAGGATCTTCTCTTTCCGTCACGCATCCGAGGATTAGGCCTGGGGGTAAGTTAGTCGGTAAATCCTTGAGGGAATGGACTGCTAGATCGATATTACCTTCTATCATCCCTACTTCTAATTCTTTGGTAAAGAGCCCCTTATCGCCAATTTTTGCCAAAGCGACATCGAGGATTATATCCCCCTGGGTACTCATGGTTTCTACCTCAAAGGTGCGATCGGGAAAGTGTTTTTGTAGTTGGCCTTGTACCCAATAGGTTTGCACTAAGGCTAGTTGACTTTTGCGCGAGCCGATACGAACGGTGCGAGGAGGACTCTGGACGGTCATATTTCAGATAAAATTAAGGGGAGACTTGATCTAGGGTATCGCAGAGAGTCACCCCATTTCCCCATCGGCTTTCGAGAAGAGGGCAAATATTAACATTCCGTAATATAGCACTTCTCATGATGGTGGGGTACAAAGGTTGTCGATTTGAGGCAGGGGGCAGGAGGCGGTCGAAGAATAACTATGGTATTAAAACAGGATTTAGTATAAATTTATGAAATGGAACAATCTGATATTTGGCTCGTCATGACCGAAGGAGTATGGTACTATCTGAGAACCTTCTGCAATTCCTTGGAGGATAGTTTTGGGGAAGTTTGTGCAAATTTAACTAAATGTCAGCAGAAGTCCCTCGATTTATCGGTGGGGGCTGCTACGCAGTGCCTTCGGCAAGAATGCTGACCAGTAAAAAAATGCGAAGCCACAATATTCTACCAGTATTTTTTGTTTGTGGTATAATGTTAGCATGATACTAAATTACGCCTACCGCATTTACCCAGATAGCAAGCAAATTGACCTACTCAACGAGTGGTTGGAAACTTGTCGCGTTAGCTATAACTATGCGCTACGAGAACTAAAAGATTGGATTGCTTCTAGAAAATGCCCAATAGATAGATGTAGTATCGAATCAGAATACATTATGGCTGCGGATTATCCGTTTCCTAGCTACCACCAACAGCAAAACAACTTACCAAAAGCTAAAAAAGAGTTTTCTAGACTTGCTTCTGTTCCCTCTCAAGTACTTCAAGTTAACATTAAAAAATTGCATGACGCTTGGGATTCTTTTCGGAAACGAGGATATGGCTTTCCTAGATTCAAGAAATACGGACAGATGAAGTCTTTGTTGTTCCCTCAGTTCTCAACCAATCCCTTAACTGGGTGGCAGATACAGCTACCAAAACTAGGAAAGGTGCCAATCAATTTGCATCGACCTATTCCCTCCGGTTTTGTAATCAAGCAAGTTCGGATAGTCAAAAAAGCTGTAGGTTGGTTTGCAGTAGTAGCTATAGAATCAGATATCGCTCTTCCTAGTCCTATCCCTTATGGTCATGCTATCGGTGTCGATGTTGGGTTACTATCCTACATAGCTACATCAGATAGATATACTGAACCTAGACCTAAATTTTTCAAGACAGCTTACAGTCGGCTGAAAGTGCTACAAAAACGCTTGTCAAGAAAGATGAAACGGGGGAAAAACTACGAAAAAGCCAGAATCAAAGTAGCTAAACAACATAACCACATTGATTTCAAACGCAAGGATTATCAGTTCAAACTAGCTCATAAGTTATGCGATAGGGCAAATACAATCTTTGTTGAGGATTGTGATTACCGTATTATGGCAAAAGGAATGTTAGGAAAACATACACTTGATGCTAGTTTTGGACAATTCAGAATGATATTAGAGTATGTAGGTAAAAAGCGCGATGTGTTTGTCGGTCGAGTTGACCATCGCGGCACATCTCAAACTTGTCCCAATTGCCGAACTGAAGTGAGAAAAGGGATAGGGGATAGGTATCATACTTGTACTGAATGTGGTTATCAAGAAGATAGAGATATAGCCTCGGCTCAAGAAATTTGTAACCGAGGTCAAGAAACGTATCCAGGGACTCTGGAAAAGCAAGAAATTGCCTCTCAAGTCGTACTATCGGGGAACTCTGTTCTAGATAAGTGGCGTTTTAGGAGAGGAATGCCCAGTAGTGATATTGGGAAGCCCTCAGTTTACTGAGGGAGGATGTCACGATGACTTATATAAAAACTGCAAATACACAATTACGAGATAAATATGCCGCGGTGATTATTGGCGGTGGCTTTTTTGGCTGTAAACTAGCTATCTATCTTAAATCCCATCTGGATGATGTTTTGATCATAGAAAAAGATCGGGACTTAATGCAGAGGGCTTCCTACGTTAATCAAGCGAGAGTTCATAATGGCTATCACTATCCTAGAAGTCTTCTCACTGCCTTGCGTTCTCGGGTTAGTTTTCCTAAATTTGTTGACGAATACAAGGATTGTATCGTCGATGATTTTGAAAAATATTATGCGATCGCCAAACTATTTTCTAAGGTTAATTCCTATCAATTTAAGCTATTTTGCGAACGAATTGGAGCACCCATAGAAGTTGCCTCTGACTCTATCAAAAAGCTCTTTAATTCTAGTTTAATTGAAGAGGTTTTCTGGACAAGGGAGTATGCTTTTGACTCAGTTAAGCTGAAGCAAAGAATTTCTCAAGAGTTAGAAGATAATAAAATCGATTTACAGATGGAAGCAATGGTTATTAAAGTAGAGAAAAGCTCTGAAACCGAAGGAAACAAGGTTTATTTTGAAAAAGAAGATAACCTTAACTTTACCCAAGCCCGCTATATTTTCAACTGTACCTATGCGGGACTTAATAGTGTTTTAGCTAACTCAAACCTATCACCTGTTCCCCTGAAGCATGAATTAACGGAAATGGCCTTAGTGGAGGTTCCGGAGGAGATAAAAAAGGTTGGAATTACAGTAATGTGTGGTCCGTTTTTTTCGATAATGCCCTTTCCACCTCGGCAACTACATACCCTCAGTCATGTGCGCTATACCCCCCATTGTTATTGGCATGATAATCAAAATATTGTTAATCAAACTGAGCAAATTTATCAGCAAACTAGACGAAGAAGCAACTATCCCTTTATGATTCGAGATGCGACTCGCTATGTTCCCATACTGCAAGAATGTCAATATCGGGATTCTCTGTGGGATGTGAAAACAACCTTGCCGCAAAGCGAGGCTGATGACAGTCGCCCAATTCTTTTCAAAAAACATTCTGATTGTCAAAATTTATTCTCTATTTTAGGGAGTAAAATTGACAATATTTATGACCTAGAAACAGAAATTTTTCAAGAATTTAATTTATTAAAATCCGCTTAAATACCGAGGTTTAGTTAAACATGTTCAATTTCAGTAAAATAATTAATCCTTCTGATTTTTATAAGCAGTGGATAAGGACGACATTATTTAGTTTAATCTTGTTTTTTTTGTTTGAATTTGGATTTTTAGGTTTAAGTGGTAATCCTCAATTTGGGGAGAGTTCTTTTATAGTTTTAAACCGCTTAGAACAGACCAATAATAATCTACATCCGCTTTATCCATTAATTGAGCCTGTAGGAGAAACTAGTGCAATCAGACCTTATAGAAGCCAATTTGCTCTTCAGGGTATCTTGATTGCAGGAATAACTCAAATCCTAGGACTTACTCCCCTAACATCGGCATTAATTTTCTCCCATATTTTTTGTATATTGTTATCAATAAGTTTAGGCATATTTTTTAGTCGCTTTGTTGATAAATATGGGTTCGTAGCTGTATTAATTGCAGTAATTTTGACTGGCTTCTCTCCCTGGTTTTATACCTTTAGTTTTTCCTTGTATTGGACGACTTTTGTTTGGTTTTTTCCCATAGTTTTTTCTCAAATATTTTATCCAAAATCCTTAGAAAGTTCAAGAAACAAATACCTATTTATAGGAGGATTAATTTTTCTTGTTTTTCTCAAAAGTTTGTGTGGATATGAGTACATTACCACAGTAATTATAAGTGCATTAGTTCCGATAATTTTTTATCATCTTGAACAGAAAAATTTTTCTAAAAATTTATTAATAAAAATCCTAGCTATTAGCTTACTATGCTGCCTAGGTTTTGTCCTAGCCATACTGATTCATAGTTGGCAAATAAATACGGTTTTTTCGGTGAATGGAATAGAGGTAATTATGGGCAGAGTAAGGTATAGAACGGTGGCAAGTATTGGAGAGGATCAACAGCAAGTAATCCAACATTTTATAGATTCCCTTTCTCAACATTCTTGGCTGGCTCACTTTCTCAAGAATAATGCTAATCTTCATGCGATAGTTTTTGGAATTTATGCTTTTTTTGTTACCCTAACTTTTCCAGCCTTCACTATTCCGTTTTCATCCATAAGAACTATACCTATGCTGGCAAACCAAGGATTTTCAGTTTCGATAGGTTTATGTATCTTGCTATCTTTTATATATCTTATCGTAGCTTTTATAAAACAAATCAATTTAGAGTTTAAGTTAAAAGCTCTTATTTTGACTACTAATATTAGTCTACTAGCACCATTCTCATGGCAAGTATTAGCTTTTAATCACATGTCAGTTCATCCCCATATAAATGGAATACTTTTTTATTTGCCCTTTTTGTTATTATTTTATTTAATCACGGGATATCTGATACAAAAATTATGGTTAACGCTTACACAAAGAGTAGGGATACCAAATCCAAAAATACAAAAAATATTGTTATACTTTGTGACGGGATTTTTAACCATTGGTTTAATTACTTCTTTTATTCAAGGAAGGGTTTATAAACAGATGTCAACGATTATTTCATCTAACCCATCCCTAGTCTCTCAAACACCATCACCATCTATAAAGGGAGCTATAGATCTTATCGAAGTAGTTGATAATAATGACTCGTTCGAGCTTAAGAGATCACTTTTTAATGTTAAAGTTAAAAACCTGAGACTTCAGGGATGGGCTTTTGATATTGAACACCTAAACGATCCTATTAAGTTGTTAGTTGTGAACCAGGGTACTATTGTAGATGGTCAGTTAAACTTTTCCCGTCGTAATGATGTTAACCAAGCCTTGAAGATTGCTGATTCATCGCAAGTAGGATTTACTTTTATTGCTCCTCTGTCGGTTAATGACGTGGAGAGCAAAGCACTCATACAAAATCTTAAGATTTACGCAGTGAGTAGCAGAAATCCATCCCAATTCTTACAACTAAAATGAAAATAATTAAAATATTATGTTGCAACAAGATTGTTTAGTTTCGATAATTTCACCCCTTTATAATGATGCTCAAATTGTGGAAGATTTTGTCGACGAAGTTATGGAAATACTCCGCAATAATTTTACCAACTATGAACTGGTATTAATCAATGATGCTTCTGAAGATGACACGGCTAACATTGTTTTAACTCTCCTGAAAAAATATGAATGTATCCGCTTAATTAACTTATCCAGACATTTTGGTATAGAAATAGCCATTTGCTCGGGTTTAGATGCGGTGATTGGTGACTTTACCGCGGTGCTTCTTCCCGATTCAGATCCACCCTATTTAATTCCCCAACTGGTGGAAAAAGCCCGACAAGGAATTGATTTGATGAGCGGAGTACGTCAAGATCGTAGAGGAGAACCTAGATGGGTTAATATAGGTGCTAATATCTTCTATTGGCTCTGTCAAAAAATCTTTAAAATTCCCCTGATTAAAAACTCTACCCACTATCGGGTACTAAGTAGACAGATGGTTAATTCAGTTACCAAAATCGAGGACAAATACCGCTATTTGAGGTTATTGGATGCCTACGTGGGCTATCATCAACAAATCTTTGTTTATCAGCCAATTCGACGCACTAGACGGAGAAAATTTAAGAATCCTCTGGAGGCGATTAATCTGGGTTTACAAATTATTTTTATTAATTCTGTCAATCCTTTACGCATTGCTAGTTTATTGAGCCTACTTGTCAGCTTACTCAACCTGTTATATCTTGTTTATGTCTTTTTCATTTATTTCACCAAGGATAAAGTTGCCGAGGGATGGGTGACTCTTTCTACCCAAAATAGTATCATGTTTTTCCTGCTCTCCTTGGTTTTGTCTATCCTGTGTGAATATGTAGGGATTATGTTTGCTAAACTGAGGGGATGGTCATCCTATTATGTTGCCAATGAGGTAAATAGTTCGGTTTTAATTGCCAATCCTGAGCAATTGAATCTTGTCAAAGACTCAGACAATGTTAAAAATTAAATGAAGCCAAAATTTTATTATGAAGTTAGATCAGGAAATGTGGGATATCCCTAACTATATCACCTCAGAAATTGCTCCTAAAAAGAGTAAATACTGTATCTGTATTTTTGTTATAAATGAAGGACAAAAAATCCAGAAACAACTAAAAAAAATGCAGCCCATATCCGAAAAGATTGATGTAATTATTGCCGATGGTGGCAGCACTGACGGCTCTTTGAATCTGGACTTTCTTAAAACCGTGTGTGTCAGGACTTTACTAACTAAACAGGATCGGGGAAAGTTAAGTGCTCAAATGCGTATGGCTTTTGCATATTCTATCCTAGAAGGCTATGAAGGGGTCATTACAATTGACGGTAATAATAAAGATGATCCCTCGGCTATTCCTAATTTTGTACAAGCCTTAGAACAAGGATATGATCACATCCAAGGTTCGCGTTTTATTCCAGGGGGAAAGGCTATTAATACTCCTTTTTCTAGATATTGGGCAGTTCGTTTGATTCACGCGCCTTTAATAAGTTTAGCCTCAGGGTTTTTCTATACTGATACAACCAATGGATTTAGAGCCTATAGTCGTCGGTTTTTATTAGATGCAAAAGTCGCCCCTTTTCGGGATGTTTTTCAAGCCTACGAAATGCACTACTATCTAGCTATCAGAGCCGCCCGTCTTGGTTATAAAATTAAAGAACTACCCGTAACACGGGCCTATCCTAATACTGGACCGACTCCTACAAAAATTAGTCCTATCAAGGGTAATATTTTTGTATTAATGACCCTGTTTAAAGCTTGTTTAAATCAATACAATCCCTAGGAAGAAAAATCAAAGATGAATAGTGCTATTATCGGACATACTGGATTTATTGGTGGCAATTTAGTCAATCAATATCGCTTTGACCAATTTTATAACTCGAAAAATATTGAATCTATTGGCGGTCAACAATTTGATTATTTAGTTTGTTCAGGAGCTCCTGCTGTCAAATGGCTGGCGAATAAAGAGCCTATTGGGGATCGGGAAAATTTACAACGTCTGATGAATTGTCTTAAAAATGTTGAGGTCAAACAAATGATTTTGATCTCGACTGTGGATGTTTATCCCTCCCCCATAGAAGTTGATGAGAAAAATACCATAGATTTAGAAAAATGTCAACCTTACGGTAAGCATCGTTTAGAATTAGAATATTTTCTTGCGGAGCGATTTGATACCCTTACTATTCGTCTACCAGGATTATTTGGTCAAGGACTGAAGAAAAATATTATTTACGATTTCCTCAACAATAATGTCGGGGATTGGATACATAAAGACAGTGTATTTCAGTTTTATAACCTCGATAATCTTTGGCAAGATATACAAACTGCTCTTGAGCATCAATTACACTTAGTTAACTTTGCTACTGAACCTACCAGTGTTTATGAGGTGGCTAAACATTCCTTTGGTTTTGAGTTTACCAACACTCCAGAGCAACCTCCCGCAAGGTATGATATGAGAACTAAATACTCTGAATTTTTTCAGGGAGTGAATTTAGGTTATTTGTATAATAAGGAAGAAATCCTAAAACAAATCAAGAATTTTGTCAACCAATATCCGAGGAAATAAATCATGAAAATTGCTATCTCTAACATAGCTTGGCAAATAGAAGAAGAACCCGCTATTGCCAACCTTCTACAACAATTAAATATTAAAGGGGTAGAAATAGCCCCGACTAAAATTTGGCAAAATCCCCTAACAACAACCGATGCTGAAATCAAAAAATATCGAGAATTTTGGCAAGGTTACGGTATAGAAATTGTGGCCATGCAAGCCCTTTTGTTTGGAAGAAATGACCTAACTATTTTTGAGTCAAAAGAAAAACGCCAAGCCACACTTAGTTATCTTGATAAAATTATAGAATTGGGTAATAAATTAGGAGTTAATGTCCTTGTTTTCGGTTCACCAAAAAATAGAACTATCGGAGATTTACCAGAAGCTGAAGTTCAAAAAATTGCCCAGAATTTCTTTTATGCTTTGGGTGAAATAGCCGTAGAAAATCAAGTGAATTTTTGTATTGAGCCTAACCCGCCAGCCTATAATTGTGATTTTATTATCAATTCCCAACAGGGGTTAGAGTTAGTTAAACAAACTAACAGTCAAGGCTTTAGGTTACATCTAGATGCGGCGGGAATGACTCTTGGGGAGGAGGATTTAGTAACGTCTTTAAGTAAAGCTCTACCCTATCTGTGTCATTTTCACATCAGCGAGCCTTTTCTCGGACAAGTTGGAGATGGCAAGGTGGATCACGAAACCTTAGGAAAAACTCTTAAAGCTCTAAATTACCAAGGCTGGACATCTATTGAAATGAGATCCCAGAGCGCGGAGTCTAATTTAGATAGTGTAAGAAAAGCTCTTTTGATCGCCCAACAATGGTATCTAGAACCCGCATTTTAAGGCATTCTTGAGCAATGGATTTAGTACAATGTTAATTTTTCACCCCCTCAACCGCAGGAGTAGGGTTTTGGGCAGGTTTATTGCTCTGGGATTGGAAGAAACTAAAACCTAGTAGAGCGGCGATCGCCAGAGCCCCAACCACTGCGGCAATTTTCCCCCCGAAGGAGGACTTTTCTGGTTCTATTTCCGACTCTAGGGGGTCCTCTGAATGGGCAAAACGATTATAGAGAAAATCTAGAGCATAGTTTCGCAATTCATAATAGCGGGGATCTTCCGTAACGCGAGAACGAACCCGAGGACGAGCAAAGGGAATGTCTAGGATTTCCCCAATCTTAGCACTAGGTCCATTGGTCATCATCACAATCCGATCTGCTAAAAATAGAGCTTCATCAATATCATGGGTAATCATCAAAACTGTCAAACCATGCTCGCGCCAAATCTTTAATAATTCCTCCTGCAATTCCTCCTTGGTAATCGCATCCAAAGCTCCAAAGGGCTCATCTAGGATTAAAATCTTGGGACGAATCGCCAAAGCTCGCGCGATCGCTACCCGTTGTTTCATCCCCCCCGATAATTGCCCTGGTTTTTTATCCCTAGCCTCCGTCAGGCCCACCATAGCCAGATGTTCCTCGACAATTTTCTCCTTATCGGTTTGGGACTTGTCCGGATAAACCGAGCTTACCCCCAGATAAACATTCTCAAAGGCTGTTTTCCAGGGTAAAAGGGAATAATTTTGAAAAACCATCATCCGCTCAGGACCGGGCTTAGTAATGGGTTGATTTTCTAGACGAATCTCCCCCACGGAAGGAGGATAAAAACCCGCTACCATATTTAAAAGAGTTGATTTACCACAGCCCGAGTGACCAATAACACAGATAAACTCACCTTGGCCTACATCTAGATTAACATCGTCCAAAACCGTATAAAACCCATCTGGGGTGGGATAGAGTTTAGAAACATCCTTAATCGTTAAAAAAGAGCGATCGCTTTTCAAAGATTCCATGGGAGTAGGGGAAAAGGTTTGCATAGTTTTTATTTAATACCTGTGGGTGTATCCAGCAGAATCTCCGCCACTCGGAAATCGCGTTTAATCGTCAAGCGTTCCAAATAACCCAAAGGATCATCAGGATTAAACACCATGCCATCAAACATGGCGAAACTGTGGCGATCGGGTTCCATATCGGGTAAATCTAGCTGACGACAGGCTTCCCCAAATAAATCGGGACGACGTACCCGCTCTAAAATTTCTACCCAATTACGAGGAAAAGGAGTATATCCCCACCGGGCCAACTGGGTTAATATCCATAATCCCTCACCTCGTCCGGGGCAGTTAGCCTGATCTACATGAAACTGATTAAAGCGCAGTAGTTGGGTAGGAGGTGTACCGTCGCCGCGATTGTAGGCATCAATAAAGCCAGGACGGGTGTATTCTGGCAAAGAGCCAACATACTGAGGCCGACAGAGTAATTGTAGGATTTCCTCGCGGTTACGCCTGTCATCACAATATTCGCAAGCCCGTAAAAGAGCTTTAACCAGGGCAATATGGGTTTGGGGATATTTAAGAGCCCAATCTTCCCTGACTCCGAGGACTTTTTCCGGATGTCCTGACCAAATTTCTAAATCTGTCGCCACCACATAGCCAGAACCCTCTGCTACTGCATGGGAGTTCCAAGGTTCACCGACACAATAGCCATCAATGTTTCCCGCTTTTAGATTGGCTACCATTTGGGGGGGAGGAATCACCGTTAAAGCCACATCCTGATCCGGATTAATACCCCCAGAGGCTAACCAGTACCGCAATAAAAGATTGTGCATGGAGGAGGGATGCACCATACCAAAGGTATGAATCTTATCGGGAGTTAAAGAGAGGGCGTTTTTAAGATCCTCTAAAGTACGAACCCCATACTTGTCGAAGTTTTTACTCAAGGTGATGGCGTTGCCATTGCGACTCAGTACCAGGGCAGTAATAATCGGTGTCGGTTGTTTTCCCCCCGCACCAATAGTTAAGCTCAAGGGCATTCCTGCCACCATTTGCGCCGCATCTAAACGTCCTTCTACCACTCCTGCGGCGATCGCTTTCCAACTCGGCTCTCGGCTCAGGGTAACTTGTTCTAAACCCTCTTCTTGGAAAAAGCCCTTTTCGTGGGCAACAATTAAAGGAGCACAATCGGTGAGGGGAATAAAACCAATTTCTAGATTGATTTTTTCTAATCCATTGGCCGCCACGGTTAAAGGTGCCACGGGTACAGCTTTTTTGGAGCGTTTTTGTTGATTTAGGAAATATACGATCTCATTGCGTAGGGCATAGTAACTGGGGTGATTCACTACTTCCAAACGTTGACGGGGACGGGGAATTGCCACTTCTAGGATTTGACCGATATGGGCTTCAGGACCTGTGGTTAACATTACCACTCGATCGGAAAGTAGAAGCGCTTCATCCACATCATGGGTGACCATAATACAAGTTACATGGTTCTCTTGGACGATTTCCATCAAACGCTCTTGTAAATTGCCCCGAGTCAGAGCATCTAGGGCTCCAAAGGGCTCATCTAATAACAATACCTTGGGACGAAGGGCCAGGGCCCTGGCGATCGCTACCCTTTGCTTCATTCCTCCAGATAATTGCCCAGGACGCTTGTGGGCCGCATGACGTAAACCCACCATATTAATGCTATCTTCAATAATTCCTTGACGTTCTCCCTGGGGTAGAGCACGCATTACCCGATTAACTCCTAAGGCGATATTTTCCCTTACCGTCAACCAAGGGAGTAGGGAGTAGTTTTGAAAAACCACCATGCGATCGGGTCCTGGCCCTTTAATTTCCCTTCCTTCTAAGATTACGCCCCCTGTAGTGGGGTTATCTAACCCAGATACCATATTCAAAAGGGTAGATTTACCACAGCCTGAGTGACCAATAAGGGAGACAAATTCCCCCTGTTTGATCTTTAACTCGATATTTTTTAGGGCTATGTACTGCCCCCCATCGGCGAGGGGAAAGATTTTATCAACGTGATCGATTTCAATAAATGCTGACATGGGTAATAATTTCTCTCTATTTTGGTTCTTCAGGGACAACGAGACTGGCAATAAATCCTACTAATCTGTCTAAGAGTAAACCCACCACACCTACATAAATCAACGCGATGATAATCTGTCCTAAGCGGGAGCTATTGTAAGCATCCCAGATAAAGAAACCAATACCCACACCACCCACTAGCATTTCTGCCGCCACGATCGCCAACCAAGACAAGCCAATGCCAATCCTTAAACCTGTAAAAATATAGGGAACAGCAGAGGGAATCAGAATATTAAAGAAATACTCCACCTTAGACAACTGCAACACCTTGGAAACATTGCGATAGTCCTGGGGAATTTGTTGTACTCCTACCGTAGTATTAATGATAATCGGCCAAATTGCTGTAATAAAAATTACAAAAATTGCCGAAGGGTCAGATTGACGCAGGGCAGCAAGGGATATGGGCAACCAAGCCAAGGGGGGAATAGTTCTGAGAATTTGAAAAATTGGGTCTAGGGCATCGTACATTAACTTATTAGTACCGACTAAAATCCCTAGGGCAACTCCCACAATTGCGGCTAAAGAAAAGCCTACAGCCACCCGTTTTAAACTAGCTAATATTTGCCAAAATAGTCCTTTGTCTACCCCACCATTATCAAAAAAAGGATTAATAATATACGGGTTCCAAGTATCTTTTAAAACCGTCAGAGGTGAAGGTAAATTAGGATTTTCTCCTGCACAGAGCAATTGCCAAATTAATAGTAATATACCGATAGCAATTAGGGGAGCAATAACTTTTCTGGGGGATTTAAACACACCACCCAAAGGTTTTTTCGGACGAGCTTGATTTTGAGCAACCATATTTAAGTAGGCTGGGCAATGCCCAGCAAAAACTACATTTTAGAAATAATTAAACTTTTTTGATTTTCAAACCCTTTAAATAGGCTTCAGGATTGGCGGGGTCAAATTTTACGCCATCAAAGAAAGTTTCTACACCCCTGGAGGAACTAGCAGGAATTTCAGCAGCAGGAACATTTAGCGAACGGGCGGCTTCTTTCCATAGGTCTTCCCGGTTGACCTCATCAATGATTTTTTTAGTATCTGTATCTGGGGGAAGGTAGCCCCAACGGATATTTTCAGTCAGAAACCAAAGATCATGGCTCTTGTAGGGATAGGAAGCGTTATCTCTCCAAAACTTCATGGCAAAGGGAAAATCTTTGACTACTCTTCCTGTACCGAAATCAATGGTTCCCGATGAGCGCCCAATAATGTCAGCAAAGGGTACTTTAAACCATTTATCTTGGGAGATAATTTCACACATTTCTTTAGTATTTTCGGGCTTGTCGCACCATTGCTGCGCTTCTAGAATTGCCATCAGTATGGCTTTAGCTGCTTTCGGATTGGCATCTACCCAGTCTTTCCGCATGGCAAAAGCCTTTTCGGGGTGATCTTCCCAAAATTCTCCCGTTACTAGCGCCGTAAATCCCGCTTTTTGGTTAACTAACTGGGCATTCCAAGGTTCACCCACACAAAAAGCCTCCATATTACCGACTTTCATATTAGCCACCATTTGCGGAGGCGGTACGGGAACAACCGAGACATCCTTAGTAGGATCTATACCATTCGCTGCTAACCAGTAGCGCATCCACAGGTCATGGGTACCACCGGGGAAGGTAATGGCCATTTTCATTTCCGTTTTACCCCCGGCTTTGGCTTTAGCGATCGCACCTTTAAGAGCTTTGGCCTCTAAACCAACCTTTAAATCCTTATAAGTATTGCTGACAGAAATAGCTTGACCATTGGTATTCAACCGAGCCAGAATGTACATGGGGACTGGTTGCTTAGTTTTGGTAATAGTTCCCAAGGACATCTGATAGGGCATTGGGCTCAGAATATGTGCTCCATCTATACCTCCTCCCCCGGAGCCTAACTCCAAGTTATCTCTAGTTACGGGCCAAGAGGCTTGTTTGAGGACTTCTACCCCGGTCATGCCATATTTATCAAATAATCCCTTTTCCTTGGCAATAATTAGGGGTGCAGAATCGGTGAGGGCAATAAACCCGAGTTTAGCGGTGGTGACTTCAGGAGCATCTCCACTAGGGGAGGCGGTAGTGGTGGGGCTAGCAGGGGTGGTAGTAGCAGTGTTATTCGGACTACTACAACCGTGTAGGATAGCGGTCCCAAGGGCTGTGGCACCGGCGGTGACAATGAATTTTCTTCTCGATAGGTTACTCATTACTTTACTTGAAGCCTTACTGTATAAGAATTTTTCGCGTTCGACTTCCCAAGTTATATTTTTTTTAAGGAGACAGCTTAGTATCAAGAGTTACAAAATATGGAGAGGTATGCAAAAAGCTAAATTTTTTATGAAGAATTAGGATAGGAGGCAGAAGGCAGGAGGCAGAAGGCAGAAGGCAGGGAGCAGGAGAAGGTCAAGGAATCCCTCTTTACTGCAAACCCTCTTTTAGTTGTTCTTTCGCTGTTAAAAGAGCCTCATCTAACTTACTAGCATCCTTACCCCCCGCTTGGGCTAAATTAGGACGGCCACCTCCTCCACCTCCACAGATTTTGGCAATAGTACCGATAAATTTACCTGCTTGCAGACCCTTTTTGACCACCTCTGGGCTAAAAGCCGCCACTAAACTCACCTTATTTTCTTCGGGAATTGAGCCTAAAATAACCGCCCCATTGCCGAGCTTTTGTTGTAATCTTTCCGCCGCAGTTTGTAGGGCATTAGCCTCCACATTTCCCAAATCTGCTACTAGGATTTTAAACTCACCCACTACTTCAGCCTGATCAACTAATTGTTCAGACTTTACTAAAGCTAGTTCCTCTCGGATGCTAGACAATTCCCTTTGGTTGGCTTTAATTTCTGTCTGTAAAGCAGTAATCCGCTCTGGGATTTCCTCTGGTTTAACCTTAAAGCGATCGCATAGATCCTTAACTACCCTATCCCGTTCCTTGAGATAAGCCAAAATCCCGGGGCCTGCTACAGCTTCAATGCGGCGAATCCCCGAAGCTACCCCCGTCTCCGACATAATTTTAAATAGCCCTATTTCTGCTGTATTTCTCACATGGGTACCGCCACATAATTCCATAGATACCCCAGGGACATCAATTACCCGCACTTGGGCACTGTATTTTTCCCCAAACATAGCCAGCGCACCCTTCGCCTTGGCCGTATCTAGAGCCATAGTAGCTATTTGGGTATCGTGGGCTTCGGCTATCCAAGTATTAATTTGCTCCTCAATCTGTTCCAATTCCTCCGGTGTTACTGCCCGGGGACAGTTAAAATCAAAACGCAAGCGATCAAAGTCTACCAAGGAACCAGCCTGGGAAATCCCCCCATCCACGATTTTTTTCAGAGCCGCTTGTAGAAGATGGGTAGCGGTGTGATTAGCTTGAGCTCGACGACGACAGGCGCGGTCTATAGTAGCAGTGATAGTATCTCCAACCCTGATAGTACCCCGCTCAATGCGCCCAAAATGAATAAAAATATTAGCTTCTTTTTTGACATCTTCTACCCTTAGAAGTAGATTATCCCCGCTTAGATAGCCCCTATCGCCCACTTGTCCCCCGGACTCCCCATAAAAGGGGGTTTGGTCTAAGATAATCTGGACATCATTCCCTGCGGTAGCAGTTTCTACGGTTTTGCCCGCGATTAATACGGCTTTTACTTGAGCTAGGGTTTGAGCTTCTTCATAACCCATGAATTGCGTCGGATGGATATGTTCAGCTAAGGTATCTATACTTCCCGAAACAGTGAGATCAATAGTCTCATGGGCGGCTTTAGAACGCTCCTGTTGTTTTTTCATCTCCTGATTAAATGCGGCTACATCCACCGTTAACCCCGACTCTTCGGCGATTTCTTGGGTAAGCTCTAGGGGGAATCCGTAGGTGTCATAAAGGGTAAAGGCTTCCACCCCGGAAATTTGCTCTGGTTTTTTGGTGAGAATTTCCTCTAGTAGTTTTTCCCCTCTTTCTAGGGTTTCCAAGAAACGGGCTTCTTCCCGTTGTAATTCGGCCTTAATTACGGCTTCTCTTTCCCTCACATGGGGATAGATTTTTTCTGAGAGGGAAATGGCAGTTTCCGCTACTTGGGGGGTAAAAGCTCCAGAAATACCAATCAATCGCCCATGACGCACTACCCGACGTAAAAGACGGCGTAATACATACCCGCGATCTGTATTAGAGGCGGCAATACCATCGGCGACCATGTGAACTACCGCCCGAATATGATCCCCAATTACCTTGAGAGAAACCTTCGTCTTTGCTTGTGCCCCTTGGTAGTCAATTCCTGCAATACTGGCGGCTGTTTCAATAATGGGAAAAATTAGGTCGGTTTCGTAGTTATTGGGAACCCGTTGCAGAATTTGCGCCATTCGCTCCAAGCCCATTCCCGTATCAATATTTTTATTTTGCAGGGGGGTCAGGTTTCCCTCAATATCACGGTTATACTGCATGAAAACGAGGTTATAGAACTCAATAAAGCGATCGCCGTCTTCGAGGTCTATGGTTTCGTCTCCTAGTTCTGGTTTAAAATCGTAGTAAATTTCCGAACAAGGTCCGCAGGGTCCGGTGGGTCCTGATACCCAAAAGTTATCCTCCTCACCCATGCGTTGAATACGATGGGGTTCTATGCCGATTTTATCCCGCCAGATGGCAAAGGCCTCATCATCTTCTTGGAAAACACTGACAATAAGACGATGGGGGGGAAGTTGAAAGACTTCTGTAGAGAGTTCCCAGGCCCAGGCGATCGCTTGTTCTTTAAAATAATCCCCAAAGCTAAAATTACCCAACATCTCAAAAAAGGTATGATGACGGGCAGTGCGGCCTACATTTTCTATATCATTAGTGCGGATACATTTTTGGGAAGTGGTAGCTCGGGGAAACTCTGATTTTTTCTGTCCGAGGAAAATGGGCTTAAAAGGCAACATTCCCGCAATGGTTAAAAGTACCGTAGGATCTTCTGGTACTAGAGAGGCGCTAGGTAGAATTTGGTGCTGTCTTTGGGCGAAATAGCTTAAAAACTCTTCTCGAATCTGATCGCCTGTTAAACGGGGAGGTGTATTAGACATATCTAGGGTATTTACGATGTGAAGCGGAAGGACTACCAATAAAGTTCCAGCCCTCCCCCCATCATAACACCTCAGCGCATCGTCACAAACTCCTCTGCTACGCTCGGATGAATCCCCACAGTGGCATTAAAATCGGCCTTGGTTGCCCCCATTTTCACGGCTATAGCCACCCCTTGGATAATTTCGGCGGCGTGTTCCCCTACCATGTGGGCTCCTAAAACCTTATCTGTCAATTCATGGACAACCAACTTCATTAGGGTTTTTTCTTCTCTTCCCGCTAGGGTGTAGTACATGGGGCGAAATTTAGCCCGATAAACCTTAATCATATCTTCCCCATACGTTTCAATGGCTTGGGCTTCTGTTAAGCCGACGGTAGCCGCCTCTGGGGTACTAAAAACCGCCGAAGGAACATTTTCATGGCTCATGAGTCGGGGTTTATTGCCAAAAACCGTATCGGCAAAAGCTCTACCCTCTGATATAGCTACGGGAGTTAGGTTAATCCGATCTGTACAGTCTCCGACTGCATAAATATTTTCCTGGGAGGTTTGGCTAGATTCATTAACAGCGATCGCTCCTTTTACCACATCTACCCCGGCTTTTTCCAATTCTAACCCTGCTAGGGAGGGAATCCTACCGGTCGCTGCTAAACCAATGGCATCCGCTACGACTATTTCTGAAGATCCTTGACTATTTTCTATATGAACCTTTAAACCAGCTTCTGTTTCTTCTACAGCAGTTACATCACTACTGGTAATTAATTTAATACCATGATCCACCATGGCCTCTTGGATGGTAGTACGCAAGTCCTCATCAAAACCCCTTAAAATTTTATCTTTACGGATAATATGAGTTACTTCTGTACCCAATCCATTCATAATACAGGCAAATTCTACCCCAATATAACCCGCCCCCAATACCACAATATGCTTTGGCTGTTGGGGTAAATTAAACATAGCATCGGAGACTACCATGTATTCAGCGCCTGGTATATCTGGTTTAACAGGATGTCCCCCCACGGCAATTAAAATTTTATCGGCGGTTATTTTTTCCTCCCCCACTTCTACGGTATGGGCATCTATAAAACGAGCATAATGGGGGTACAATTTCACCTTAGAGTTATCCAGCATTCTCTGATAGACTCCATTGAGCCTATCTACCTCAAGATTGACAGCATCCCTTAATTTGTCCCAATCGAGGGTACTGGTGACGGGGCTCCAGCCATAACCCTGAGATTCGGCAAATAAATCGGGAAACCGCGAAGAGTAAACCATTAACTTTTTAGGAATACAACCTCGGTTAACACAGGTTCCCCCTAAACGTCCAGATTCTGCTATTCCCACCTTAGCCCCATACTCGGCGGCCCGTCTGGCTGTGGCGATTCCTCCCGAACCACCGCCTAGTACAAATAAATCAAAATCGTAACCCATTGCTATTGCTCCTTTTGTGAGGCTCTAAGATAATGCTAAATCTTTTATTTGCTCTTAGACAATCTTTCTGGCTATTGCTTGTCCTCCTCTTGGGGATCAAAGCCTTAGAAAGCAAGACTTGGGCTAATCCCGCACTAACTCCCGCCATCTGTACCCAGGATTTAGCACCTGTTATAGATGAGATTATCGGACGCTCACTCTATAGGCGTTCCCATTGGGGGATTTTGATCCAACCCCTTAATTCTAACCAATCCCTGTATAGTCTCAATGCCCAAAGGTTTTTTATACCCGCTTCTAATACTAAGCTTTTAACCTCGGCTGCGGTTTTATTGCAGTTAGGTCCTAATTTCCGTTTTCGTACCCCCCTCTACACTACGGGAACACCTCCAGATTTAAAGGTATTGCATTTAGTCGCCCAAGGAGATCCTAGTTTGACTACTGCGGATTTACAAAGGGTAGCTCAGGAGTTAAAAGAGCATGGTGTGCGTCAGATTGATCAGCTATTGATTGAAGCTGCCGATTTTCCTCGGGGCAATATTAACCCCACTTGGGAATGGGAAGATATTTTATTTTATTATGGAATCGGTGCTAGTCAGATAGTTCTAAATGAAAATACCGTGACTTTAACCCTCTCTCCCCAACGCATAGGAGAACCACTACAAGAAGTTTGGTCAGATGCGATCGCCGGTAAACAATGGGTTATTGATAATCAAACTATTACCCGAGCATCAGCAAGTTCTAATCTGGTATCAATTAAGGGGGTTTTAGGAGAGCCTAGTCTGATTTTAACAGGGGAATTAGATATTAAGGCTCCCCCAGATGTCTCTAATTTAAGAGTCCTTGATCCCCAGAAATATTTTCTGGAATCTTTTCAAGAAATTTTGTTCAAGGAAGGTATTAGGGTTGGCAAAGTCGAAACGGTTAAATCTTTTATGTCCAGCAATTTAGAAACACTCTTTTCAACCATCGAATCGCCTATTTTATCAGAATTACTTAAAAAAGTCAACCAAGATAGTAATACTTTGCATACAGAAAGTTTAGCAGTTTTATTATCAAAAAATCAACTTGAAAATAATTTGACTAATTTGGGAATTGACCCAGAAGGATATAGTTTAATAGATGGTTCAGGATTATCTAGACAGAATTTAATTACTCCAGAAACCCTGGTAAAGACATTAATTTTAATGGCAAGAAGCCCCTACGGAGAAGTTTATAAAGATTCCCTAGCAATGGCGGGAAAAACAGGTACTTTACAGGGAAGATTTAAAGATACCGTGGTAGAGGGAAAGTTAAGGGCTAAAACAGGAACCTTGTCAGGTAATTCAGCACTTTCTGGCTATTTAGAGACAGAAAATGATGGAGTGATTATATTTAGTATTATCGTCAATAGTTCAGATCAAAATGTCTCTGTTTTACGAAGTAGTATAGATGAAATCGTTTTAAATTTAGCAAAATTGAAGAAATGCTAATAGGAATCCTAAGTAACTGGTTATAATTAAATTGAAGTGATTATTGCGCGTTCGATCCCCCCTGCCCCCCTTAATAAGGGGGGTGCCGATAGGCGGGGGGATCTGACAGTTTTTAACAGCTAACTACTTATTAGGAATCAATAATTTTGAGTTAAAATAATGAAAGTATCGTTTGTCCAGAAAATGTTTACCCAAAAACTAGAACAGCTAAAAAATTGGCTAGAAACAATGGATAAGGTCTTAATTGCCTATTCTGGGGGAGTAGATAGTACCCTGGTCGCCAAGGTAGCCTATGATGTCCTAGGAGAGCAAGCCTTAGCGATAACCGCCGTTTCGCCGTCCCTACTGGGGGAAGAATTGGAAGAAGCCATGGCTCAAGCTGATTTTATTGGCATTACCCATGAGATCATCGAAACCCAGGAGATGGATAACCCCAACTATACCAGTAACCCTGTGAATCGTTGTTATTTTTGTAAAAGCGAACTCCACAACCATTTAAAACCCCTAGCCACTGAGCGAGGTTATCCCTACGTCATTGATGGGGTAAATGCCGACGATTTAAAAGATTATCGCCCTGGAATTGCCGCAGCCCAAGAAAGGGGAGCGCGATCGCCTTTAGCCGAATTAGGGATTAGCAAAGCTGAAGTCAGGGAATTATCCCGTCATTTGGGGTTGCCTTGGTGGGACAAACCCGCCCAACCTTGTTTAAGTTCCCGTTTTCCCTACGGAGAAGAAATTACCGTTGCCAAATTACAAAGAGTCGGGCGAGCAGAAATCTATCTCAGGCAATTAGGATACAGAAATTTGCGGGTGCGTTGTGATGGAGAGACGGCGAAGATTGAGTTACCCCCCGAACAAATTAAAGGCTTTATGGAAAAAATCAACCTAGGGGAGTTGGTATCTAGGTTTCAGGAATTGGGATTTATTTATATCACCTTGGATTTAGAAGGTTATCGCAGTGGTAAGTTAAATCCTAAAATATCGTAATGACCAAAAACCCTGACTACTTTTGTGTATTGAGATAAAGCCTCAAGAGCCTCTTGAATTTGGATCGTATCTCCATTACTTTCGATATCCAGAAAAAAAACGTATTCCCCCAGGGTACGCTTAGTCGGACGAGATTCAATCTTAGATAAATTGATGCCACGTTCGGCAAAGATTTGTAAAGGTTGAACCAAAGCCCCAGGGACGTTGGCGGGAACACTAAAACCTAGGGAAATGCGATCGCCTCGGGTACTAGGATTTGAGCCAAGAATCCAAAAACGAGTACAGTTATCGGGGTAATCGTTAATATCTTGCACCAGAATGGGTAAATCGTAGAGCAGGGCTGCCCGGGGCGGGGCGATCGCCGCCGAAGTTGGTTCTAGATTGAGGTGTTGTAGGGCTTCTGTGGTGGAATTAGAGGGGATAATCTGGGCTTGGGGGAGATGGGTTTCTAGCCATAACTGACATTGAGCCAAAGCTTGGGGATGGGAATAAACGGTTTTAATTCCTTCTAGGGAAACACCACAGGAAAGAAGTGCGTGATAAATGGGTAGAATTATTTCCGTTTGAATATGGAGCTCTGGTAATTGCCAGAGAGTATCAAGGGTAACGGTAACAGTCCCTTCGGTGGAATTTTCTACGGGAACTACAGCCAAAGTGGCTTGTTTCTCGGCAACGGAGTGGAGACTTTGGGCAATACTTGGGCAGGGATAAAGTGTAGCAAATTCTCCCTTAGCGGTGGTTAGATATTGGGCATATTGTTGGGCTGCTGTCTCTGTATTCGTTCCTTTTGGTCCCAAGTGTGCCAAAGTGATTCCCATATTTATTTTTAGGTCAACTACCATTCCTAGTCAGAGGACATGATACCAAATATGCTTTAAAAAAACTACTTATGCTTAAGAATCTGGTTTAGAATAGCAAAACAACATAAATGTTGTCAAAGTCAGATTTAGGGGTTTTCCCATGGCTACCCTAGGGTCAGCATCTACCAAGCAGGACATCCTACAATATCTGCTCCGTCAGGGCTCGGCAACTGCCCAACAACTAGCAGAGGCACTCCTGATTAGCCCCCAGGGGATTCGTCGTCATCTCAAGGATTTAGAAATAGAGGGACTGATAGATCATGGGACAACCCAGATAGGTATGGGGCGGCCTCAACATATCTATTCCTTGAGCCGTCAGGGTAATGCCCTTTTCCCCCACAATTACGATAACTTTGCCGTTTCTTTCCTAGACACCCTAGTGGAAACCGTTGGCGAAAAACAAGTAACAGAAGTCTTGAAAAAACAATGGCAGCGTAAAGCCGAGGAATACCATCAACGGGTGGGAACGGGCTATTTGTTAGAAAGGGTGATGAGACTGGTAGAAATTCGTCAAGAAGAAGGTTATATGGCTCAACTCCATGAGTTAGAAGCAACAGAACCCCAGGAATATGTGCTGATTGAACATCACTGTGCGATCGCCGAAGTTGCCGAATCTTACCCTAGTGTGTGTGGGCATGAATTAGAGATGTTTTCCTTTGTCTTACCCGACTGTAGCATTGAACGAACCCATTGGATTCATCAAGGAGAGCACCGTTGCGGGTATTTGATCAAAGCCAAGGGCGTTACCATGACTTAATCTTGCTACTCAGTTTTTCCGTAAGTTCCCACTTAATGCGATTAATAATCGAGGTTTCATCTAGGGAGTCCAGAATGCGGGTGACGACGGCTTTCGGTCCATCCGGTCCCCAACTAGCATCGGCGGCTAGGTAGGTTTTAGTAATTTGTCCCATCGCATAACAGGAAACCCCGGCTACACCAGCTTGGGTAACAGCTACGGAAAGGTAGGGGGCCAGGGACATTCCCCCGGTAATGGGAGCAGATAGTCCTAACAGTCCTTTTAAGGAACTTAAGCCAAAGGTAGCCAAAAATTCACTGACACTAATTCCCCCCATGCTCAGGGCAATTTTCTGGAGGAGTTGAATCGCCCCCTGTTGAGTCATGGCAATACCGTAGAGATTAGAAAGGGCTAAAATCATGGCTACATCAATCACCGCCCCACTGAGGAGGTCTAAAACCGTTACAGGATTGAGAGCTACAGCCACAGCCTTAATCATCATGGTTTTTTGGATTAACTGATTAGCCGCCTGTTCCCGAATTGCCATTTTTCGTTCCACAATCTGCTCATTCATGGTGTCGGCATAGAGCATGGTATTCAGGGCGACTAGGGATTTTCCCTCCCGATCCAAAATCTCTAAAATCTTCAGTTTTAGGGGATCAATCTGGGGATTACCGCGAGAGCGTTGGGGTTTAATCTGCCCATCTGTTCCCCGCACGGCTTGGGTAATTAGAGGAGAAGCAGCTACCATGACGATTTCTTCGGGGGAGATTAACTCTTTGACCCTTTCATCGCGGATTTTTTCGTAGATAGCAAGGCGATCAGTACCACTGAACTGATCTATTTTGTTAAATACCAAAATCATCGGTTTTCCTGCCTCCCGTAGCTGAGAGAGTGCTTTAAACTCTACTTGGGTAATATCCCCCGCCACAATGAACATAATTAAGTCCACTTGTTTGGCCATCTGACAGGCTAATAGTTCCCGAGTTTGGCCATCGACTTCATCAATACCTGGGGTATCTATGAGTTGAATTTGGGTATTTCCCTGGCCATGAAGAGTTAGGCGTTGAATCCCTTGATAGGTGGGGTCTTGACTTAGTTGCCAATTAGCACTGTCTATGGTGCGGGTTACGCCATGGAGGGCACCTGTTACGAAAATATCCCTACCCAGGAGAGCATTCAAAACCGAAGATTTACCTCGTCCCACCATGCCAAAGGCCGCAATTTGCACAACGGACTGATCTAGTTTTTCTAGGAGGGTAGTCAGGTGGGTTAAGCCGATTTCTAAGCCTTTTTGCTCTTGTTCGGTTAAATCTAAATGATTGACCAAACTTCTGAGGGAGTCTTGGGCTTGTTTATAGTTGAGTTCTTCTTGAATTGCTTCTACCGTTAGAAGGGCATTATCTAGGTCTTCTGGTTGCCAGGGTTGATCAACAAACATGATTTGGGTGTCACTCAAGCATTTTTCAGATTAAGCTATGAGAAATTAATCTACTTAACTATTTTAACCAGTTCATCCCGTCGTGAGTGGCAAAAAACTAGCTGAAACTGTCGCCTATATCCGTATTACTCAGCAATCTTGGCAACAAGGGAGACTAGAGGGGGAAGTCAGAGCCGGCCATTACCAATGGCGGTTTCAATGGTATTTTCAGGGGGGTAAGCTCTCTGTACAACCCGCCCTAGGTCGAGCCTGGATTTTTGAACCCCTAGGACGTTTTTTGGAGCGTTATGACTATCAACTAGAGCTTGGGGGCGATTATGAGTTTGTCGTCCGAGCAAAATTTTAGGACTTAGGGTATAATGGTTGTTTTGGGATAAATTTTCAAGGGAGCAATCTGCTTATATGTCTCGTTATCGAGGACCACGTTTACGCATCGTTCGTCGTCTGGGCGATTTACCCGGACTGACTCGTAAAAGCGCTCGCCGTCGCAGCAACCCCCCGGGCCAACACGGTATGGCTCGCAAAAAGCGTTCTGAATATGCTATCCGTCTAGAGGAAAAGCAAAAACTACGCTTTAACTACGGTGTGAGCGAAAAACAATTAGTTCGTTACGTTCGCAAAGCCCGCCGCGCCACGGGTTCTACTGGTCAATATCTACTGCAACTTTTAGAGATGCGTTTAGATAATACGGTTTTTCGTATGGGTATGGCGGGAACGATTCCAGGCGCTCGTCAATTGGTTAACCATGGCCATATTCAGGTTAATGGTACCGTCGTTGATGTGGCCAGCTATCAATGTCGTCCTGGGGATGTCATTACCGTTAGACAGCAGGAAAAATCCCGCGGTTTAGTTAAAGCTAATATGGAATACCCCGGTTTGGCTAACGTTCCTAGTCATTTAGAGTTCGATAAGGAAACCCTCATCGGTAAAGTCAATGGTGTCATTGAGCGGGAATGGGTAGCTTTGGAGATTAAGGAACTGTTGGTGGTTGAGTACTACTCTCGGATGGCCTAAAGATCGGTTTTTAGTTGTTAGTCATGGCCTTAACAGACTAATGACTATTAACTGTATAATGGGTTACATTCAACCCGCGATCGCCCATGCAGCCCTATTCTCTTGTTACATCTAGTGAAAATCAATTAGGAATCGGAAAACTGATTTCTTTTGACCATTCCCAAGCAACGGTTGAATATTTTTCTTCGGTAGCCAAACGTCAGACCATTGTAGTACCCCTGGCTTCCCTGCAATGGTTTAAATTACCTCCCCAGACTCGCTGTTATATCCATCACCCGAAAACTAATAATTGGCTCATTGGTAGGGTTTATGAATGGGATGGGGAAAATAAGCTCTATCGGATTGATTTACCCGATGCCCAAACTACTAACGCCTCTGAGACTATTACCTATGTACGTTGTTTGGTTTCAGTAGATGACCCTATTGATATTCTCTCGATTAAAGCCCACGAAACTCCCTATTTTCATAATCTCAGATCCCGATTAGTTGCTACATTAGTTAAGCAGAGGGCTATTAGTCAAGGGATGACGGGGCTGTTATCGGCTAATATTGACCTTAATCCCCAATCCGTAGCTGTAATTCAGAGGGTTTTAAGAGATCCGTTTCCACGTTATTTATTGGCCAATGAAGCTAGTCAAGATAGCCCAATCGCAGCAGGGGTAATTTTACGACAGTTTTTACAAGACAATCCTACCGCTAAGGCTTTAATAATTGTTCCTCCCTATTTAGTGGAGCAATGGCAAAGCGAATTAACTGCTAAAGTATATCTCTCAGACTTTGATGAACGGGTGACAATTCAAAGCAGTGGGGACCAAAAACTAGGGCAATCTTATCAGCTATTATTAATTGACGAAGCCCATCATATCGCTTCTATGGGTAGTTCGAGTAATTCGGTAATTCAAGATGACTTTAAGCGGATTCAACGTCTATGCCAGCGTTGTGATTGTTTGTTATTACTTTCCTCGCTTTCAGTTTTAAATAATGAGTCTAGTTTTTTGGCTATGCTTCATCTTTTGGAGCCTAAAAGTTATCCCCTATCTTCCTTAGACAAATTTAAGAAAAAAGTACAAAATTGTCAGGCGATCGGACGTTCATTGTTATCTCTAAAGTCGGAAGATGACCTAATTAATTTACAAACTTATTTTCCGCAAGATCAACGGTTGGTAACGCTAATTAAGGAATCGGAAGGCGGATTAGAAACCACGGAACAACTATTACGCACAATACGAATTTATGTTAGTAATACTTATTCCCTCCACCATCGTTTTTTAAGAACCCGTCCCCAAAGAAAGCTTAAAAGAAATGCTGATTATAAACTTGAATATGATCTAGATGAACGCTCCTATGATATTCTAGAACAGTTAGAAAAGTGGCGAAACCTTGCACCCACAAAAGACTACGAAGAGATATTTTTACTATTCTATCAAGGAAGTAGTACCTGGTTAGGAATTTTACAAAAGCTAATAGAAGCAAGACTAAAAGGTGTTGTAGCTAAGGAATTAAGTCAAGATTTCCCTGGGGATTCCTTAGAAAAATTGACAAAAGTGGAAAAATTTACGGGAGAAATAGAGATATTAACGGATTTATTAAAGATTCTGGAAACCCCATCAGAAGACGGAGATAGGGTAGAGCTTTTAAGGATTTTATTGTTGTATCACCTAGCTGATATTTTACAATTACAAAGTTTTCGAGGGGATCTCAATAAATTAACAGAACGGATAAAAAGCCGCATTACTCGCCCCTTTGCTACGGATAAATTTTCTAACTTAGTGATTTTTACCAGCTTTAACCAGAGTGCCAAGGTTATTATCAAAATGTTATCTGAGACTTTTGGCTCCGATGCAGTGGTAAGCCATTGTCAGGGAGACAGTGTTGAAAAGAATTTAACTAAATTTAAAAATGAACCTCAGTGCTTTTTATTAGTTTGCGATCGCACGGGAGCAACAGGAAAAAGTTTACCATTTATTAATGGTGTCATTCATTTTGATCTACCTTTATCTATTCAACAACTTGAACAAAGATTAAAAAGATGTGAACATAGTCCCTCTTGGTTACTATCGGGTTTAGATGATCCCCAGAGTTTGGAAGGTGCTTGGTATCAGTTACTTAATGAAGGCTTTAATATTTTCCATCGCTCCGTTGTTGATTTAGCCTTATATACCGACACTAAATTACCTGAGATCCAAAACCTTCTCTTTCAATCTGGCTCTGGGGGAATCCTAGACATTATTTCTACCATTAAAGAGGAAATTTGTCAAGAGGAACTAAAAATTAGTGAGCAAAATATCCTTGAGGAAATAGATGTTTATGAGCCTAGTTTCTGGAAATATTTTCAGGAGTTGGTAGCCTACGACAATCAGGATGAAGTCATCGAAAAAGCCGTAGAGGGATGGATATGTAATGTTCTTAAATTCAACCGCAAATATTCTGAAAACTTGCAGGATGTACGCTCCTATCAACTTACTAAAAGAACCCTCATTCCCCGCCAGGAATTAAGTTCCTTCTTTGCCGATTCTGGACTACCTTTAGGGGTGTATAAAAGAGAACGAGCTAATCAATACCCCCAGGCTCATCTCTATCGACTTGGGGAGACATTTATAGATCATTTATACACCTATTTACAATGGGATGATCGAGGACAAGCTTTTGCATTACTAAGGGTAAACGAAGATTTAGAATGGGTGGGTTTTCGGTTTGATTATTTAGTTGAGGCGGATTTAAGCCATGTTCAATCTATTCTTAAGGAGTCCAAACTAAATGGTAAAGCTATTGAGCATCAAGCTGATGGATTATTTCCCCCCCATATTGAGACAATTTTCGTAGATATTAATTTTAATCCTGTGGAGGATGAGGAATTAATTAAAATCCTAACTCGTCCCTATAATAAGTCAAAGGATTATAGTTTGGCAAAAAGTCGTCTGGGTATTTTGGATGATTTTATTGAGCCGACTCAATGGGAAAAGGTTTGTAATAAAGCTCGCCAGAAGTCAGAAACCCTATTACGGGATAAAAAGAACTTTGGGGCATTTTGTCAAGAAAAAGGCAATCAAGCTCAGGAGAAATTTGATGATTATATTTATCAGTTACAGCAAAGGTTGAGTTATTATCCTAGTCCTCAACTAGAGGAAGAGTTAAGGGTAGAAGTATCCCTGAAGGAGAATTTACTTAAGGGTATTTACCACCCCCATCTTAAACCCGATTCAGTTGGTTTTATTGTCATATCCAATCAGATACCTTGTGAATAGAATATGTTGAAGTCATTAAAGATTGAAAATTTTCGTTGTTTCCAGAGCTTTGAACTTTTGGATTTAGGTCAAATAAATCTACTTGTTGGAACTAATAATAGTGGCAAAACCTCGATTTTAGAAGCGATTCAACTACTTACTTCTCGACTTACCTAAACGAGTCTGGAGTTTCTGCTCTTGGTATAATAATTGATGCAGATGATAATCCTTCAGGGCGTTGGCAAAGTATCAGAACGATGGTTTAAGAATTTACATAACATACCCTGAAGAATAAAGAAACCATGTTAACCACAGACTTACTCATCTATCGGCGCAATGGAGACACCCTCATACCCAAATGCTTACCCCTAAATACCAGTCATTTAGAATTAGCTACCCAACAGATTAACTGCTTTCAAGCCTCCCTAGGAATTACCCAGGGAGAGCTAGACAAAAAACTTCTAGAGCTAGAAGGAGATAGTCCAGATTATCGGATTATGCGAGGATTTGCCCATTTACTAAAAAGTCATTTTTCCACCTTTGAAATTATTAGTCCCCTAGAGCCACAACAGTTAAGAGAAAAAGTCTTTAGTCAATCCGTTAAAGTTTGTCCCATACCCGAAAATCGTCCTCAGATTTTAGAAACACTTGCTAGTCAACTGAGCCAAGAATTAAACCTAGAAGTTTTACCATCACAAATCGAAAAAGGACTCTACGCCGATTTAGAAGAAAATCGCATTTTTAACCAATTTGAAGCGCCATCACCTGAAGCCTTAATTCATCGTTATAATCTATCCCAAGTCCAAGGAGTATTTTATAAAGCTAGTCATATTATTATTAATGCCCATCGCAATGATCCAGGAGAATATAAAATGTTATTTCGCTATCTAAAATTATTTCAATTAATGACTTATATTGAGGGAGATGCTGATACAGGTTTTACCCTTACTATAGATGGCCCCACTAGCCTATTTAAAGCTAGTACCCGTTATGGACTTTCCCTAGCAAAAATGATCCCTGCTTTGCTCCATGTAACTAAATGGACTCTGCAAGCTACACTACATTATAAAGATCCCTATTCAGGGGATGTTAAAAAAGAACGCTTTAGCCTTGATGACAAATGCGGTTTAGTTAGTCATTATCCCCCAGGTAAGCCCTACGATAGTATGTTAGAAGAATCCTTTGCTAAACGATGGGAGCAATTAGATACTCCTTGGCGATTAGAAAGAGAAGTTGATTTAGTTCCCCTACCAGGGGGGGTAATGATTCCAGATTTTCGGTTAATTCATGAAGATGGGAGGGATTTTTTACTAGAAATTGTTGGTTATTGGCGACCAGAATATCTGCAAAAAAAGTTTTCCCAAGTGCGACGGGCTGCGGATCAGAATTTAATTTTGGCAGTTTCTGAAAGGTTAAATTTAGAAAAAGCGGGAGTTAAATTTACTGATTTACCTAATCGCATTATTTGGTTTAAAGATAAACTATCTCCTAGGGCTGTTTTAGAGGTTTTAGATGAATAGATTTCCTTGGATAACTAAGACTTTAAGTAACTGGTTATAATTAAATTGAAGTGATTATTGCGCGTTCGATCCCCCCTGCCCCCCTTATTAAGGGGGGTGCCGATAGGCGGGGGGATCTGGCAATTTTTAACACCTACCTACTTACTTCATTTTTTAGTTCATTACCCTGCTCAAAATCCGTAATGCTTTCTATGGTTGTATTAGAAATATCCGTTAGAGCATTTTCTGTAAAGAAAGCTTGATGGGCAGTGATGACTACATTTTGAAAAGATTGCAATAGTTGAAAGGTGTCATCTTGGATAACGGTATCGGACAAGTCCCTAAAAAATAGGTTTTCCTCCTCTTCATAGACATCAATACCTAAGTAACCAATTTTTCCTGATTTAATACCATCTATGGCGGCTTTAGTGTCAATTAAATGACCACGACTGGTATTAATTAACATAACACCCTGCTTCATTTTGGCAATGGTATCTGGGTTAATTAGGTAATGATTTTCTGGCGTTAATGGACAGTGGAGAGAGATAATGTCAGAACTAGCTAAAAGTTCAGGTAAATCTACATAACGAGCATCTCCTATCGCTTCAAATTTAGGATTAGGGTAGAGATCATAACCCAGTAGATGGCAGCCAAATCCGTGCATAATTTGGGAAAAGATTAGTCCTATTTTACCCGTACCAATTACCCCGACAGTGCGTCCGTGTAAATCGAAGCCCAATAACCCATTTAAGGAAAAATTGTCAAACCGTATGCGGGTATAGGCTTTAAAAAGTTTACGATTTAGGAATTGAATTAGTGCGACTGCGTGCTCGGCCACGGAATAGGGGGAGTAGGCGACAACTCGGACGACGGTAAGCCCTAACTGGTGAGCCGTTTCTAAGTCAACATTGTTATAACCTGTACAACGGAGTGCAATGAGACGTACCCCCAAAGCCGTGAGGATTTTTAGGGTTTGATTTCCCAAGTCATCATTGACAAAAGCACAGACTACAGGATAACCCGCAGCAAGGGAGGCGGTTTTTGGCTCTAGGCGAGTTTCAAAATATACTAACTCATGGTTGGTATTAGCCGCATCGAGAAACTGACGATCATAGGTTTCGGCACTAAAAACAGCTACTTTCATGGGTTTGATCTTCTTTAACTGCTAACTATGGTACTAAGCATACAGGCAAAAGGGGGATTTCTTATTTAGTAGGGTTTCTTTAAGGATAGGTTAAACTATTTGAGAACTTCATCGGCGACTTAATATCTACTTAACGCAGATTGGGTATGATAACGGCAATGGGTAATTATAAACCAGACCCTTACCTTAAAACGTCTTAATTGTCAAGTAAAATTTTGTTAAAATAGAGGTTGTATGGATAACTTAGCACTCTGGCAACGGTATCAAGATTGGTTATATTATCACCCTGGCTTGGAACTCTACCTAGATATTAGTCGGATGCGTTTTGATGACAATTTGGTAAACACCCTTAAGCCCAAATTTGTCAAAGCTTTTCAGGATGTCGCGGCGTTAGAAGCCGGTGCGATCGCCAATCCCGACGAAAACAGAATGGTAGGACATTATTGGCTCAGAAATCCTGAGCTTTCCCCATCTCCTGAAATTGGCAAGGAAATTACTGATACTCTCAAAGACATTGATACTTTTGTAGAAAAAGTGCATACAGGTATCATTAAGCCCCCTACCGTGAATAAGTTTACCGATGTGCTTTCCGTAGGGATTGGGGGATCGGCGCTTGGGCCGGAATTTGTGGCGGAGGCTCTTTCTCCGGATATTGCCCCCATGAATATCCATTTTATAGATAATACTGACCCCGCAGGTATCGATCGCATTCTCAACCGTATAGGCGATCGCCTCAAAAGTACCCTCGTCATCGTCACCAGTAAATCTGGAGGTACCCCAGAAACTAGAAACGGGATGTTAGAAGTCAAAACAGCTTACGAAAAGAAAGGCTTAAACTTTGCCCAACACGCCGTAGCTATTACCATGTTTGGGAGCAAGATGTACGACTTTGCCAAATCTGGTAACTGGTTAGAAATTTTCCCGATGTTTGACTGGGTAGGTGGACGTACATCCGAACTATCTGCCGTGGGACTATTACCTGCGGCCTTACAGGGGATTGATATTCATGGGATGTTAGCAGGGGCTAAGGAAATGGATGCAGCTACCAGGGAAACGGATATTAAAAAAAATCCTGCCTCTCTCCTGGCGATCGCTTGGTACTATTCAGGTAATGGGAAAGGAGAAAAGGACATGGTAATCCTCCCTTATAAAGATAGCCTCTTGCTCTTTAGCCGTTATCTCCAACAACTGATCATGGAATCTTTGGGTAAGGAAAAGGATCTAGATGGGAATACGGTTTACCAAGGTATAGCAGTTTATGGTAACAAAGGCTCAACGGATCAACACGCCTACGTCCAACAATTACGGGAAGGGGTGCCCAATTTCTTTGCTACCTTTATCGAAGTCTTAGAAGATCGTCAAACAACATCCCTAGAAGTAGAGCCTGGCGCAACTTCCGGGGATTATCTTTCAGGATTACTCCAGGGTACTCGCCAAGCCTTGTATGAAAATCACCGCGACTCTGTAACTATTACCATTCCCCAGGTTAATTCTAAGACAGTGGGCGCCCTAATTGCCCTCTACGAAAGAACAGTTAGCATTTATGCTTCCTTGGTGAATATCAACGCCTACCATCAACCAGGGGTAGAAGCAGGTAAAAAAGCCGCGGCCTCGGTTTTAGCCCTACAAAATGCGGTGATTAATAGCCTAAAAACCGCCCAGCAACCCCTTGATCTAAAAACCCTAGCGACAAAGGCAGGAGGGCCAGATCAGGTGGAAGCAGTGTATAAAATTGTCCGTCATCTAGCTGCCAATAGTCGCGGGGTGGTTATAACGGGTAACTTGGCTAAATTGGATAGTTTAACCGTATCCCTTGGGTAAATTCTGTAAATCCTGCTTCACAAAACTTGGCTAAACTTATCTAAGTCTCACCATTCAACTAGAAATTACTTCTAGAGGGTCTGCTTCCTGCTTCTACCAAGGGAGTCGGCTCCTTCTTGTCCACAGGCGTTAATTCCGGTCAAGCCAACCGTACTCGCTCAGGCGTGGCATTTTGCAAATTAATGGCGGCGTTCATGTCTCTATCTTGAACATGAGCACAAGCCATACAGTTATAAACACGTTCGGTTAACTTCATCGGTTGAATGTGACCGCACATCGAGCAGGTTTTTGAGGAAGGAAACCATCGGTCAACTAATTCCACTGTTGTCCCATAATGCTTTTGCTTATAAATTAGTTGCCTACGGACTTCGTAGAAACAGTTATTAGCTACGGCATCGGCTAATTTATGGTTAGCCATCATCCCCGATACATTTAAGTCCTCAATTCTGATTCGATAAGCTCTCCGACTTAAATCCGTGGTCATTTTCTGAACAGTGTCATATCTAATATTTGCTAAATGGGCTTGGAGCGAAGATAATTTCTTATAGTGTTTTTGAGCATTCTTAGACGCTTTTATTCCTCGCCGCTTATTCCCAAGTATTTTGTGACGATTTTGCCATTGTATCTTACCTAGCTTGGTTTTCGCTTTTTTTGTGGTAACAGGCATTTCATACACAGAACCATCCGAACAAGTTGCCAGACATTTTACTCCCAAATCCACTCCTATCTGGTGAATCGGATGGATGATTGGTGGGATTTTTTCTGCATCTAAAACAAAGGAAACAAACCACTTCTCACCTGTTCTCGACACGGTAAATGTCTGGGAACTACAAATAAAGTTAATGCTTTCTTTCAGGCGAAATTCTTTTAACCCCGGTAGTTTTATGATTTTCCCTGGCTGTATAACAACTCTATTGGTAAAAGGTAGTGCGGGCTTTCCTTTTTCGGGATAAATGCCAGAAGTTTTGTAAACTGTGAAAGAATCTCCTTTTTTTTTGGTTTTTTTGACGGGAAATTTCCCCAACCCTTTACGCCATCTTGACACAGCATTTTTTAAGTCTATAAATGCTGATTGATACACTGTGGATGGATATTTTTTCATCCAAGCATATTCAGGTAACTCCATAGTATAGCTGCTCAATACTTTCTTGATTGCGTCAAGACGTTGAGAGTCTGAAGCCTTAATTCCTTCTAGACTCCAACTAGCTTTGAGAAGTTCCAGTCCATAGTTGTAAACAAAGCGTTTAAATCCCGCATTACCCCGCAGCAGAGAAACTTCTTTATTATTTAATTTCAGTTCTCTTTTGAGGGCGTACATGGCTAAAACTCTTTTTTTACTTGTCTACTTAGTCAAGTCTATCCGATTTTTGGCAAGGGTCAACACCTAGCGCAATTAATTTCACTTTTTCTTTATATTTACGTAACCCGTACAAGCGACTTGAAAAGCAATGTATGATTGATAATAGGTCTTGGACTAATTCCTCCTGCGGTGATCAGGCTTCGCTATTAGCGACGATTACCGTTCCTCCACCCCAATTGATAATTTGTTCGACAAGGTCAAAACCGAAACGACATAATCTGTCTTTATGCGCCACATAAACCGCTTTTACTTCCCCTTGTATAGCCCATTGAATAATAGAGCGAAACTTTCTCCGCTTAAAGTTTAACCCTCCTCCTATTTCTTGAATTCTGTCACTTACTATTATACTAAATCCGCTTATGTTACCAGATAATCGTGAAGGCTAGGCAGGAGGCAGGGGGCAGGAGGCAGGAGGAGGATCACTATAGTATTAAAACAGGATTTAGTATTACTCCATTAGACACACAAAATTTGTCCATAGCTTCGACTTGGCTGATTAGATCATTTCTTTGTGCATGAGAAGACACACGACAATAGACTATCACTCGTGTCGGCAATTTCCCTGCTTGCAGATGGCGGGCTAATTTTAGGTGATTGTCGGTGTAGATGCTTTGATTGCCTAATGTTCTCTCTGGTATTAGCTTTCCCTCTGTTTCCCAACGTCTTAAAGTAGACGGCGAAACGCCGATTAAGCTGCCAAATTCTGAAACCTGCCACATAAACCTCTCCAAAGCAGGGAACTCTAGATAAGTTTAGCAAACTTTTTGGCTATTTAGTTCTACTCCTTTACAAGGGGGACTTTTTTCCCTTCTTTCTATTGCTCCCCGTTAGCGATACCTTGGACAATCAAAACCGAACAGGGGACATGGTGGATAATATAATTACTCACACTACCTAGGAACATCTCCTTAATCCCAGATAATCCTCGTCTTCCCATCACCACTAAATCCGCATCCCAAGTCTTGGCAATTTCCCGTATCCAGTAACCAGCATCCCCAGTTTTGCAATCCCATTGAGCTTCTATCCCTTGTTCAGAGGCCTGTTTTTGGTAAACTGAGAGCCATTGGAGCGTCTCCTCCTTTTCCTTTTCCATTTGCTCTTGGAATAAAGAAGAAAGATTTAACAACTCCTCCCCATAAAGACTCCCATAGGGGGCGATTCTTTGCTCTAGCGGGATACAGTGGAGCAACATTAACTTAGCTTGACTGGATTTGGCGATCGCAATTCCCTGTTCAAAGACGATCTGACTTTGGGGAGACTGATCCAAAGGTACTAAAATTCTTTTGTAGGTCATATCAGACCTCCGTTGCTTGTCTACACCTCTATTTTCCCAGAGAATGGAGGAACTCGTCAAGGCGATCCATACCTTTTTCGATAGTCTTAATATCCGTCGCGTAGGAAAGACGCACACAGTCATCGGCCCCAAAAGCAATACCTGGAATTGCGGCTACCTTCTGTTGCTCTAGCAACTTAGCACAAAAATCCAAAGAGGTAAGCCCAGTTTCTTGTATATCAAAGAAAACATAAAACGCTCCCGTAGGAGTCGGACAACTGATAAGGGGCATGGCTTTAATGCGTTCTAAAATATACGAGCGACGCTCGGTAAAAGCCTTTAGCATTACCTGTACACAATCTTGGGAACCTTCTAGGGCGGCGATCGCTCCATACTGGGCAAAGGTACAGATATTAGAGGTAGCATGACTTTGGATATCAATCATGGCCTTAATAATCTCCTTTGGCCCTGCCATATAACCAATCCGCCACCCCGTCATGGAATAGCTTTTGGCAAAGCCATTACTAATCAGAGTCCGTTTATAGATTTCCTCTCCAAAGGTGACAATACTGCGATGTACTGCCCCATCGTAGAGAATTTTGTCATAGATTTCATCGGAGACAACCAATATATCCTTTTCCACAATGATGTCAGCTAGGGCTTTAATCTCCTCTGGACTATAAACCATCCCTGTGGGGTTAGAAGGGGAATTAAGGACAAATAACTTTGTTTTTGGGGTAATAGCTTTAGTTAACTGCTCTGGAGTAATTTTATAACCCGTTGCAGCAGTAGTAGGAACAATAACGGGTGTCCCCCCGGCAATCACCACCATATCCGGGTAACTCAACCAGTAGGGCGCGGGAATAATTACCTCATCCCCTGCCTCTATAAGGGCTAGAATCAGATTAAATAGGGTATGTTTGCCCCCATTGCTGACGATGATATTTTCTGGGGTGTAATTGACTTGATGTTGAGCTTGTAGGGCTTCTGCGATCGCCTCTCTTAATCTAGGTTCCCCCGCAGTCGGTCCATATTTCGTTTTTCCATCATCAAGGGCTTTTTTGGCTGCAGCTTTAATGTGCTCTGGGGTATCAAAGTCTGGCTCCCCCGCGCTGAAACTACAGACATCAATGCCTTCTGCTCTCATGGCTTTGGCTTTGGCTGAAATAATTAGGGTCAGGGAGGGTTTGATCTGATAAACTCTTGAGGCTAATTTCATACGGCTTTGTCCCTAGGGGATCTTTCAATAATTGCGTAAGTAATCTGAATTACATCTAATATATATAGTGTCCCTGCATTCAGGCGACAAGATACAAAATTTTCAGATAATCTACGGAATTGATGACATTGAGTGATACTAATTCCGCTTATGTTACTAGATAATCGTAAAGGCTAGGCGGTCGGCAGGGGGCAGGAGGCAGGAGTTAGAGGGATTATAGCCCGATTTTAAAACCAGATTTGATGTAATTATGCTCCCACCCGCAAATAATAATCTGTTGTTGCACTATCCTTGATTTCTGTGTTACAATAGAATCAGACCCGCACCCACAAAACTCCATCCCCCAACCTCACAAAACTTAACACTCCGAGATCCTAGAAAATCGGATCGCCTGACGGCGATTTAATCTGAGGGGAAAGAGGGAAAAAGATTAAAAGGGAAAGAGGAATCCTGAAAAGAAAACGCGGGACGAAAACCGACATAGTAGTCGTCGAGGTCGTGGTAGGTGCGGTAAGCAGAGCGGCAATCCTGAGGGTGATTAAACCAAGCGCCGCCACGTATGCACTTCAATCTTCCTCCTTCTTGAGAATCATTCCTATTAAGCCAAGCACTCCCATCAGTCGGGCAACCATTATAGTTTCCGTGCGAGTCATCAAGGCACCATTCCCACACATTGCCGTGCATATCGTACAAGCCAAAACTGTTAGGAGGAAACCTACCCACTAAACTCGTGCCCCCCAAGTTTTGACCGTAGTTGGCCATGCTGGGATCTAGGCTATCCCCAAAATAATATTTGGTTGTTGTCCCTGCCCTGCAAGCATATTCCCACTCAGCTTCACTTGGTAATCGGTAGTTTTTGCCTGTTAACCTAGACAATCTCTTACAAAATTCCACACCCATATCCCATGATACACTATCAACTGGCTTTTTGTCACCCTTAAAATGAGATGGGTTTGGATCTAAGTCTATTTCTATCTTCTCTAATTGGGCGATCGCTTGCCATTGTTCTTGGGTTACGGGGTATTTTCCCATATAGAAGGGAGACACTGTTACTTCATGGATAGGCTTTTCCCAATCATATTCACTGGAACCCATCATAAATTTACCCCTTGGAATGGCTACCATTTCTAAAAAGATACCCTTACCCAAGTCTTCTTTCCGGTTAAGTACAGATTCATGTATTTCTCTAACTTCCCAATCCTTCAGCCCTATTTCTTCTTTGAACTCCCCTAGGGACTTTTTTATTTCGGCTTCAGGCGCACTTTCTTCTATATAAGCTTCTAGTAGCTCCCGATAACTCCTTCTGTTCTCCTCAATGGCGGACTTTTCCTGCTCTATAATTTTCTCTACTTCTTTTTCTGCTAATCCTCGCGTTTTTCCTACTTGCTTTAGCTTAATTTCCTTAGTTTTGCTCAGTCGATGATCCCCAAAGTCTTTTTTCACCCTTTCTCTAAATGCCCTAAAAGCATCGCTTTCTACAAGTTCTTTCGGCTCATCTACCCTATTGGCGGTTCTTTTGGCAATTTCTTCCTTGCACTCGCTTATCTGTTCTTGTAGAGCAAACCCTTGGCTAGGATCAGCAAGCACAGCCCGTTGATATTCCAAGTATTCTAGCTTTTTTTGCCACATTGTCAGGATTCTATCTTCCATTAATCATATCTCGATTTGTTAGCTCTTAACTAACTTTAATTATAGCAATTTATCCGATTGCTATAAACAGGAAGACGGGGAACTAACTCCCAGCCACCGAGCCGCAGAATTTCCCTTAATCTTTGGTGCTGAAGATGGGGATAATCTGGGTTGACCTCATCAATGGGTCCAATTCCGCCCAAATCCCTAGCTCCGGCCTCTAGACAATCTAGTAAGAGTTGCGGTGTTTGGATGAGGTTGGGGGGAATCTGAATAGTAATATCAGAAGGTAAAATTTCCCTCCCTTGGCGAATAACTTCAGGAAGTTGGGTTAAGTCAAACGGTGGATAATCCACAACCTGCTTTCCTCCTGGGCTATGGGGTTGGAGGATTACCTCTTGGATATGTCCCCATTTTTGGTGTATTTGGGCGATCGCCCGCAGACTTTCCCTTATATCCTGTTGATTTTCCCCAATTCCGAGTAATAAGCCTGTAGTAAAGGGTATTTTCAACTCTCCTGCCCATTCTAGCTGTTGTAATCTGATCTGGGGTTGTTTACTGGGTGCATGGCGATGAACGGTTTCTAAGAGCTTAGGAGTTAACTGCTCGAGCATTAATCCCATGGAGACATTAACCTCTTTTAATCTTTCCATCTCCGTAAAGCTCAAGGGACCTGCATTGGTATGGGGTAAAAATCCCTTAGATAAAGCCAACGCACAGAGATCATAAATCCTTGTAAACCAAGCTTCCCTTCTCTGGGAATGGGGATGTACCTCACCACTGAGAATCAATATTTCTATTACTCCCTGAGCTTTCAGGGGTTCGAGGATTTTTTCCGCCTCAGCCAGACTCAGCCAAGGACTTTTATGAGGCTCCGCTCGGAAGTTGCAGTAACTACAACGATTAAAGCACTCATAGGTCGGAACTAGCGTGTAGGCGGGGCTGTAGGTGATAGTAGATGACATATAATTAAATCTTATGACTTGTATAACTTTAATTATTATTAAAACACTTTACAAAACTATAAAGATCCGTTATTATAAAATCATACCGAACCTCGAAAACCAAATAGAAATCATAAACCAATGACAACTACCCTACAGCAACGCGAAAGCGGCTCTACATGGGAGCAATTCTGTCAGTGGATCACCAGCACCAACAACCGTCTTTATGTCGGCTGGTTTGGCGTAATCATGATCCCCTGTCTGCTCACCGCCGCTACCTGCTTCATCATTGCCTTTGTCGCTGCTCCTCCTGTGGACATCGACGGTATCCGTGAACCCGTAGCTGGTTCCTTACTTTATGGCAACAACATCATCTCTGGTGCGGTTGTTCCTTCCTCTAACGCTATCGGCTTGCACTTCTACCCCATTTGGGAAGCAGCCAGCTTAGACGAATGGCTCTACAACGGTGGTCCTTACCAATTAGTAGTCTTCCACTTCCTCATCGGCATTTTCTGCTACATGGGTCGTCAGTGGGAACTATCCTACCGTTTAGGGATGCGTCCTTGGATCTGCGTTGCTTACTCTGCGCCTGTATCTGCGGCAACTGCTGTATTCCTAATCTACCCCATCGGTCAAGGCTCCTTCTCTGATGGTATGCCCCTAGGAATCTCTGGAACCTTTAACTTCATGTTTGTGTTCCAAGCAGAACATAACATCTTAATGCACCCCTTCCACATGTTGGGAGTAGCTGGTGTATTTGGTGGCTCTTTGTTCTCCGCAATGCACGGTTCTCTAGTAACCTCTTCCTTAGTACGTGAAACCACCGAAGTTGAATCCCAGAACTATGGGTACAAATTCGGACAAGAAGAAGAAACCTACAATATTGTTGCAGCCCATGGCTACTTTGGACGTTTAATCTTCCAATATGCTTCCTTCAACAACAGTCGTTCTTTACACTTCTTCCTAGGTGCATGGCCTGTAATTGGTATCTGGTTCACCGCAATGGGTGTATCCACCATGGCCTTTAACCTCAACGGTTTCAACTTCAACCAATCTATCCTCGACTCCCAAGGTCGTGTGATTAGCACCTGGGCTGATGTCTTAAATCGCGCTGGAATCGGTATGGAAGTAATGCACGAGCGCAACGCTCACAACTTCCCCCTAGACTTAGCTGCTGGTGAGTCTGCACCTGTAGCCCTAGTTGCTCCTGCTATCAACGGTTAAGATTTCTATCTAGACAATTAAATAGCTAAACGAAAGGCACTCTCTGAAAAGGGGGTGCTTTTTGGCTGGGGATTATATTAGTGTCAAAAGATATACCTAGAAGTATAATTCGGGTATCTATACCTTGTGATTTTAAAAAAAATATTACAAGATCCCATTATTACTAAACCCAATTACATCATGGTGCAAGGATGGATTCAGATTGCCTTGACGGTTTTAATCGTCATAGCGATAACCCCTTACTTAGGGACATACATAGCCAGAGTCTTTCAGGGACAGAGAACTCTACTTGACGGGATTTTAAACCCTGTTGAGCGCTTTCTCTACGGCTTAATTGGCATACAAACCCAAGAGGATATGACGGGTTGGCAATACGCTAGGGCTTTGCTGTATAGTAACCTAGCCATGGCGATTTTGGTCTTCGGGATTATTGCCTTTCAAGCCCTATTACCCTTCAATCCGACTAGATTGTCAGCCCCTACCTGGGATACGATACTGCATACAACTATTTCCTTTATCACCAATACCAATCAACAGCACTATTCGGGGGAACCCTACCTGAGCTACGCCAGTCAGATGTGGGGACTGGGTTATCACATGTTCACCTCGGCGGGTACGGGCTTGGCGGTTGGTATCGCCTTCATTCGGGGGCTCACAGGTAGACCTTTAGGCAACTTTTACGTTGATCTAATTCGTGCCATTACTCGTATTCTTTTACCCATTAGTATTATCGGTGCGATCGCCCTAATTGCCGCAGGAGTTCCCGAAACCCTAGCAGGGCCTGCGCTCGTCAAAACGCTCGAAAACCCAGATATTACTCAAGCCATAGCCCGTGGACCGGTTGCCCACTTTGAGATTATTAAACAACTAGGGGAAAATGGCGGGGGATTTTTTGCCATTAACTCGGCTCACCCTTTTGAAAATCCAAACCCCTGGACAAATCTAATCCAGATTGTCGCCATGTTGGCCATACCCAGTTCCTTTATCTACACCTACGGTGTTATCGCCAACAACAGAAAACAAGCCTCCCTAGTTTATACCCTAGTCTTGGCCATCTATCTAAGTTTTATCATTGTCACGGCGATCGCCGAGCAAAATGGCAATCCTGCGGTTAATGCTCTACTGGGGAATATCTCTCCTAACCTAGAAGGGAAAGAAGTCAGATTTGGTATAGCCCAATCCTCCCTATTTGCCGTAAGTACCACAGGAACTATGACGGGTGCAGTTAATAGCTTGCACGACTCATTTATGCCCCCTGGGGGATTTGTACAACTCGCCAATATGTTCTTGCAGATTGTTTGGGGAGGCCAGGGAACAGGAACAGCTTACCTATTTGCCTACCTAATTCTAGCGGTGTTTGTCACAGGGCTAATGGTTGGAAGAACCCCCGAATTTTTTGGACGCAAAATTGAAAAGCAAGAGGTAGTCCTGGCGAGTTTTCTGATTCTTTTGGTACATCCTATCGCTATTTTAATCCCTGGAGCCATCACCCTCAGTTTTCCAGATTTACAGGGTATTAGTAACCCCGGATTTCATGGGCTTTCCCAAGTAATCTACGAATACGCTTCAGCCGCCTCCAATAATGGTTCAGGCCTTGAGGGTTTAGCAGATTCTCAACCTTCCCCCATAGCTTTAGCAGCAGGAGCTAAGACGAGTGCAACCGCTTTGTGGTGGAATCTTAGCTGTTGCTTTAGTCTACTGGCGGGGCGTTATGTTCCCAGTGTGGCGTTACTGTTACTAGCTGATGGTATGTCTCGTAAGCAACCCGTACCGATGACTGCGGGTACCCTTAGAACTGATACGGGGCTATTTACAGGAGTTACAGCCGGAGTAATTTTAATTTTAGGAGCTTTGACTTTCTTTCCGGTTTTGGCTCTCGGACCCATTGCGGAAGCTTTTCAAATTAGTAAAGGTATTGGTTAGAAAACAATGGAATCACCAAGAAGTCGTCGAGGTACAAGGGATAGTCGCAAACATACACCCAAAGCCAATATAGCTGGCTTATATCAGCGAGCAATTAAACAATCCTTTTTGAAACTTGCTCCCCAAGTACAAGTCAGAAATCCCGTTATGTTTCTGGTTTGGGTCGGGACAATTATTACCTTTTTACTGACCCTTAACCCCAATTTATTTGGCACAGTTCCAGGTGATATTAACCAACATCGGCTATTGAATGGGTTAATTACCCTCATTTTGCTGTTTACCATTGTTTTTGCCAATTTTGCGGAAGCAGTGGCAGAAGGAAGAGGGAAAGCCCAAGCCGATGCCCTCAAATCTACCCGCTCGGATACATCTGCAAAAAAAATTCTGCCCGATGGCTCTATCCAACAGGTTAACTCTACGGAACTACGCCGAGGCGATACGGTAAAAGTGGTAGCCGGGGATATGATTCCCGCCGATGGGGAAGTGATTGGGGGCTTAGGTTCAGTAGATGAATCTGCAATTACAGGAGAATCCGCCCCGGTACTAAAACAACCAGGAACGGATATTTCTAGTTCCGTAACGGGGGGAACCAAGTTACTTTCCGATGAATTAACCCTACGCATTAGTGCAGATCCTGGTCAAGGTTTTATCGATCGCATGATTGCCCTAGTAGAAGGAGCAGCCCGCAGCAAAACCCCTAATGAGATTGCCTTAACGGTATTACTGGCAGTCCTAACCTTGGTATTTTTAATGGTAGTGGCGAATATTCCCCCCCTAGCCAATTTTATCGCCCTAACCCTAGGGGAACAAAGGGCGGCGGAACTACGCTCTGGTTCTAGTGTGGCCATTATGATTTCTCTTTTGGTAGCACTAATTCCCACTACCATCGGCGGTTTATTGAGTGCCATTGGTATCGCGGGAATGGACAGGGTAGCCCAATTTAATGTCATTGCCACCTCCGGACGAGCCGTAGAAGCCTGTGGAGATATCAATACTCTCGTACTAGATAAAACTGGTACCATTACCCTAGGCAATCGCCTAGCGAGTGAGTTTATCCCCGTCAATGGCCATAACCTTAAGGAAGTGGCTCAGGTTGCCCTTGATGCAAGTATCTTTGACGAAACCCCCGAAGGTAGATCGATTGTTACCCTAGCCGAACAATTGGGCTCTAAGGTAGATATTGACCAAAGCCAAGCCGAAGGGGTAGAATTTTCCGCCCGTACTCGCATGAGTGGGACAAACTTGGGAACTAGGGAAATCCGTAAAGGAGCAGTGGAAGCAATTAAAGGATTTGTGCGATCGCGGGGGGGTAATGTTCCCCCATCCCTAGATGAAGCCTATGAAAGCGTATCTCGTATGGGAGGTACACCCCTAGCGGTTTGTGATGGTAACGATATCTACGGGGTTATTTACCTAAAAGATACCGTCAAGCCAGGGATTCGGGAACGCTTTGAGCAATTGCGCCGCATGGGTGTTAAAACTATCATGCTCACGGGAGATAATAGTATTACCGCATCGGTTATCGCCGCAGAAGCAGGGGTGGATGATTTTATCGCCGAAGCTACCCCCGAAGACAAAATTGCTGTAATTCGCAAAGAACAAAGCGAGGGGAAATTAGTAGCCATGACAGGGGATGGAACCAATGATGCTCCAGCCTTAGCTCAGGCCAATGTAGGGGTAGCCATGAACTCGGGAACCCAGGCGGCAAAGGAGGCAGCTAATATGGTGGATTTAGACTCAGATCCTACTAAGTTAATTGATTTAGTAACCATTGGTAAGCAGTTATTAATTACCAGAGGCGCTCTAACTACTTTCTCCGTAGCTAATGACATTGCTAAATATTTTGCCATTATTCCCACTATTTTTGCTGCCGCAGGTATTGGCTCCCTAAATATTATGGGTTTAAAGAGTGCTAATTCTGCTATTATCTCGGCTTTAATTTACAACGCCCTGATTATTCTGGCTTTGATTCCTTTAGCATTAAAGGGTATACAATTCAGACCCTTAACCGCCGATCAACTGCTACGCCGCAACATCCTAATCTACGGGGTTGGAGGTATGATCGCGCCTTTTATCGCCATTAAACTTATTGATCTAATACTACCTTTTTCTTAAAAACTACCATGTTCTCTCAAAAGCAAAATTTGCCCCTATACCTGTTTTTGGGTCTTTGTTTTAACCTACTCCTTACCCCCGCAGTTTTAGCGGCGACAGGTAACGCCCTATCCCCAGGCCAAGCCTACTGGTTAGCCGCCCTTGGTTTATTAACTTTCGCTTTAGCCATCTATCTGTTTTTTGTAATTTTTGTACCGGAGAGGTTCTAATGAGTTTTGCCCGTGAAGTTAGCAGAGCCGTCCGTTCCACCCTTGCTCTCTGGGTGATTACGGCTCTTATTTATCCCCTGGTGATGGTTGTCTTTGCCCAAGTGGTTTTTCCCTTCCAAGCTAATGGGAGTATATTAAAAAATGCCCAGGGTGTGGAGGTAGGTTCGGCTTTGATTGGCCAGCCCTTTAGTAGCGATCGCTATTTCCATAGTCGTCCTAGTGTGGTTAACTACAGTACCGCAGATCCGAAAAAAGATGAGGCCGAAGTTTTAAGAACAGGTATTTCTGGAGCGAGTAATTTAGCCCCTAGTAATCCGGCTTTAATAGAACGTATCCAAGAACAGTTAAAGCAACCAGGAGCTATCCCTGCTGGCGATTTAGTCTATAGTTCGGGTTCGGGTTTAGATCCCCATATTACCCCGGCATCAGCCCGTCTGCAAATTCCTAGAATTGCCCAAGCCAGAAAGATAGACAGCAATAAATTAGAGTTGCTGATTTTAAATAATACAGAGGGGAGAGCCTTGGGGATTTTTGGTGAACCAGGGGTTAATGTACTCAAACTCAATTTGGACTTAGATAAACCCTAATAAGGTAACGAAATATGGGAAGATCGGCAAGTGACTACCTTGGAAGAAGATCAAGCACCAGAAGAAGCCCGAGCTTTACTGGTACGAACCCAACAAGAAATTCCAGAACCAGAGGCAAGTCGCAACCTAATAGAAATAATTTCAACTATTATGGTGTATAGGTTTACTAATTTAAGTCGGCAGGAGGTTGACGCAATGCTAGGACTACAATTGTCGGATACAAGGGTTTATCGTGAAGCCAAGGAAGAAGGTCGCCAAGAAGGTCGCCAAGAAGGTCGCCAAGAAGGTCGCCAAGAAGGACTACAGCAAGGGGAATCTGCGCTGATTTTGCGCCAGTTGAAACGTCGCATTGGTTCGGTGGATGAAGCTTTGGCGGCGCGGATTCAAGGTTTAGCGATCGAGCAATTAGAGGCGTTGGGTGATGCTTTGTTAGATTTTACGGAGTTAAACGATCTATTGCTCTGGCTAAATCGCCATTAAAGGAGACAGGGTGACGGGGAGATGGGGAGCAATTAGAGAAGATAGAAATAGATTTAGATCCAAACATATCTCATTGTCAGGGTGACAAAAAGCCAGTTGATAGTGTATCATGGGATATGGGTGTGGAATTTTGTAAGCGGTTGTCTAGGTTAACAGAAAAAAACTACACACTACCAAGCGAAGCTGAGTGGAAATATGCTTGCAGGGCAGGGACAACAACCAAATATTATTTTAGGGATAACCTAGATATTAGCATTGCCAACTACGGTGGAAATTTAGGGGGTACGAGTCTAGTAGGTAGGTTTCCTCCTAACATTTTTGGCTTGTGTGATGGGGTTTTGCGGATATAGCCCTGATTCCATTATAACACAGAAATCACGAACGGATTTTAGTTTGTGTTTCTACCTATATTAAGCAAGGGGTCAAAAATAAAGTAATTAAAGTAATCATGCTCTCCTATATTTATGAAAGGGGAATAGTTAAAATTTTAATGGTTAAGCAGGTAATATTGTCAGAACCACCATGCTCTAAGGCGGACTTAATCAATTCTGTATTGAGTCGTTCTATATCCATTTCTTTAAACAAATTTTCGAGCATAGTATCAGAAATAGAATTGTTTAACCCATCACTACAGAGAAGTAAATAATCCTCATTTTCTAGAACAATTACGGGAGAATCATCCTCCTGCCATTTGGGATCAATGGAAAAGTCTCCCTGGGCATTTTTACCACCCAAACAAGAATTTAGCACAGAGCGCATGGGATGTTTAGGTATGTCTTCTGGTTTAACTCGGCCTGTTTCTAAAAGAAGTTGAATAATAGAGTGATCAAGAGTTTGATACTTAATTTCTCCCTTATGAAAATGGTAAAGGCGACTATCTCCTGCATGGATATGTATACAGTTTGTTGGGGTAATAAGAGCAGCTACAATGGTAGTCCCCATGCCCAAAGTATCAAAACTGGTTACGGCTTTTTCTCGAATACGTTCATCCGCGAGATAACATTGTTTTACGAGAGTTTCGTACTGTTCCTTTGCTTCTAAGGGCAAGGGTTGGTCAAGCAATTCTTTAAAGGTATCTACAGCCATCTGAGCCGCTATTTCTCCCGAACTGTTACCCCCAATGCCATCGGTAACAACGGCTAAAATTGCCTCACCATCGGGCCATGGTTGTAAAAGATAGCGATCCTCGTTATTATGACGCACTTTACCAATATCTGTAATGGCTTCGGCATGACACCAAGGTAAATGTAAGGTATCTTTAGTCATGGGTAATAACCTCAAATTCAAGATTGCCAAATTTAATAATATCGCCGAGGCTCAGAGTAACAAAGGTAGCGACTTCTGTTGAGTGGGGAATTAATTGTCGGTCATTAACCCAACTACCATTACGACTATTAAGGTCACAGATTTGTAAGACTCCCTCAACCCATTGGAAAATGGCATGGTTTCGGGAAATCATGGGAGGGGTACCCAGTTCACAGTCGCTTAGATCAATGTCGACAATACCATGAGGTAAGTTATTTCGTCCTAAAACCATGGTTAGGTGGTGTAGGGGAATTTCTAAACCAGTTTTCGGGCCATTACATAGGCGTAAAAAAGTACGTTCTGGAGTCATGCGCCCTAAACCGGGGGTGGGTGCTTGCCCTAGATCATAGTTCATTGCTGACCTCCTAATTTACGGGTGGCTTGCAGTAAATCGGCGGTGGAGTGGGCATTTAGTTTACCACTGGCGTTCAAGTCTGCTAGTTGTTGGGCGGCACTGGCGGCAATTTGGTCTTGTCCAGATTTGAGGGCGGCGACTTGTAAATCTACTAGGAGTTGTCCTGTCCGTTGAGGATCTTGGCTACTGGGAAGCTCACTACTGCATTGATTGATAATCCATAGTAAGCGATCTTCATTGACCTGCCGATTTATTTGTTGAGCTTCGCTATAGGAATGGGTGTACTGTATGGAGGTTTCCCCTTGCAGAGGGGCTAGGTTGGGAGCAACTAATTCTACTTCCAGAAAGGTTTTAGTACAAGGAGATTCGCTAAAGGTAAGGGCGGGAACGTTGACGCTAATCAGGATATCTGTGGGCTCGTTACCACGAATGGCACTGAGAGTTAGTTGATTAGGGGCAGTTTCTTCGAGGGGGAGGTATTCTGGGCGTAACCGACAGAAACCCTCAATGGTTGCACCGTTACAGGGTTTGAGTTGTAGTCGAATTTCCTCGATCGCAATACTCTGACAGGCAATTAGGCGTTCTTGCAGTTGGCGACTTAGGACTTCGGGTTCATCGGCATAGATAAAGGCTCCTCGACCGCGATCGCTCAAATTTACTAGGAATTGGGTGTTAAAGTTGGCAGCATTTCCTAAGCCAACGGTACAGAGAATTATGCCCTGCTGGGCTAGGGTTTCTGCTAGGGTAATGAGGGGATTGAGGTCTTCTAGTAGTTGACCTTGGTTGGTGGTAGCATGACCATCAGTGACGAGGATGCCCACGCTTATTACTCCTGATTGAGGTTGCAGGGTATTAAGGAGCCAATTTAGGGCTAAGTCGGTACGGGTAACACTTTCTATCTTGAGTTGCTCAATGATGCGATCGCTTTGGTTATTGTTGTTTTGTACCTGTTGCAGTAGGGTTGTCACTTGGGCGGAGTAACTGGCGAGGGAAAGGGTATCCCCCGGACGAAGATGTTTTAAAATTTCTTTACAGGCTTGTTTGGCTGCTGTTAACTTTTCCCCTTGCATGGATTGGCTAGTATCTAGTAGTAGGCCCAGATGCAGGGGAAGGGTGCGAGTGGTTGGGGCATTGGGAAGTAGGCGAAGGCGGAGGGTATGTTTAAAGGATTGGGAGCAGAGTTGATTAGGCCTATCCCAATCTAGTTGCAGGTTCAACATGGTTATACTATTGGTTTGGTTCTATGTATGAGCCTACCAAGGTTGCTTAAGGATATCCATAGCATCTGTCTGGAATTTAGCTGGAATTTTTGGATTAGGATATAGTTATTGATAATCGCAGGAAGGGTTTGCTTATGAATTACCAAGACATTATTACCATTGAATCTGGCAAGCGTAGCGGTAAGCCTTGCATTCGGGGAATGCGTATAACCGTGTACGATATTTTGGAGTACCTAGCAGGTGGAATGACAGAAACAGAGATCCTGGAGGATTTTTCGGAACTGACAACAGAAGATATTAAGGCTTGTCTAGCTTTTGCTGCTGATCGGGAGAAAAAACTATTTGTTGCCTCATTATGAAGTTGTTATTAGATGAAAATCTTTCAGATAGAATTGTTAAGACAATCATTGATCTCTATCCCGATTCTACTCACGTTAAAACTGTAGGCATGAGCAAAACTGAGGATATTGTTATCTGGCAATATGCTAAGGGCAATGATTTTGTGATTGTTTCCAAGGATTCTGATTTTCATCAACGGAGTTTGCTTTATGGCCATCCTCCTAAGTTTATTTATTTGCGTACTGGCAATAGCCCTACCTCAGATATTATCAGAACTTTAAAAGATAATTTTGCCATAATTACTCAGTTTTATAATAGTCAGACTGAAAGTATCTTAGTCTTAAACTAATGGGTGTGCGTTATAAGATACGCTAACATTAGGGAAACAGCAACATTACTTCTATGACATTAGCCTCTATCCCAACAAAGCAGTACATCGAGCAATGAGACAAAGCATATTGGCTCGAAGGAACTCGTATCTCCCTTGATTGAGCTGTCTATTCTTTCTTGAACGGAGAATCTCCCGAAAGCATTGCCCAAAATTTTCCATTCCTTTCCCTCGAACAGGTTTATGGTGCGATCGCTTTTTATCTTGCCAATCGAGAGCTTGTGGATGGGTATCTGAAAAAGGGTGAAGCCGAGTTTGAGCGACTACAACAGTCTTGTAGAGAGAAGAGTCCTTTGCTGTACCAAAAATTGAAGGCGGCTTACCCTAATGGGGGTGCGTTACGCTAACGCTAACACACCCTACATATAATATTAAGTAGCGGTAGGGTGTGTTAGACGGCCAGAATCTTAGCCAATGCCCGCCATTTCTCAATCCGTCGTAACCCACCATTTTAGTCGTATTACCCTAATGGGGGTGCGTTACTACCAAGGTTGCTTAAGGATATCCATAGCATCTATCTGGAATTTAGCTGGAATTTTTCGATTAGTATATAGTTATTGATCCCCTAATGGCGTTGCCTCCTCCCTAGCCAACTTTATCCAGATGGCAATCATGCCCGCAATCGGAATCGAAAGAAATACTCCCAATAATCCAGCCACCCGTTGGCCAATGAACAAGGCAAGAAATAGGATCACCGGATTTAACTCTAGCGACTTCCCCATCACTTTGGGGCGGATATAATTATCTTGGATTTGTATGAGCAGGATGCAGGAAATCAAAACCTTTAAGGCGATCGCCCCACCTTGGGACGTAAAGACGAGCAAGGTTACTAGCAAAAGTCCTAGGGTAGCCCCAATACCTGGGATGGCATCGATTACGCCTAAAATAATTCCCAGAATCAGGGAGTAGTTTACCCCCAAAAACGGAAAAATGATCATGGTGGTGACAGAGAGGAACAGCATCAACAGTAGTTGACCGCGAATAAATCCGATAAAGGCCTGCCGAAAGGCTTGGGAAAAGCGATCGCGCGAAGCGATGGGGATAAGCTTAAGTAATGACCGCCAGAGCTTTTCGCCATCGATCAACATATACAAGCTGATGACCGCTCCAAATATTCCAGTAAAGACGCTAGAAAAGATCCCTTTCACAATACCTAAACCGACCGCCAAACTGGTTTGTAACTTATCGGCTACTCCGTCCCAATCGAGTTGGTTCAGGAAATTTTGGAAGCTCTGTAAATCTTGCTGTTTGAGGGCATCTTTGAGGTGAAAGAGCAAATCTTCTCCCTGATTCATCGCTTGAAGCCCAATGCCCGTAACCAGTCCAAACAATAAAGCCAAGGCACCGATAAAGGTGATGGCGATCGCCAATCCCCTCGACACATAACGTGATAACCAAGCTACTGGGTAATTTAAAATAGTGGCGATGATTCCTGATGCGGTGAATAGGGCAATCATGCCATGGAAATAATTAATTAGGAACACAGTAGCGCAACCACAGCTAAACAGCAACAGGTAGCGCAGGAGAATGGAGTTGTTGAGGTTTTGTAACCATTGGGAGGGGCTTTGTGGAAGGTTCATCTGTGCACCTAGGTAAAAATATTGAGCTTGCGTTTATTATACAATTAGTGGCGAAAGTGATATTAAATATGCTGAAACAAGGCAATAGAAAACAAAGAGTATTCGCATTTCATTAAATGAACTTAGAGCCATGAATTTTCTTGTAATGTTTCTTCTCCTGCACCATAACAACGCAGCAAATTAGGACGATCAAAACTTAGTCTAACCTGTAACTCTTCTAACTGTCTATCTATCAACCGAGGATCGTTAAGAGCTATTACTTTAGTAGCCAGCGATCGCAGAAACTTAAATTATAACTCTAGGCTAGAATAATAGCTAAAAAGATTGCTACATCTGGCTTAAAACCTAAAGTAGAGACTCTTTTAGGGCTAAAATAATTAAGTTACCTCCTGAACCTAAGGATAGAGATAGGCTCTGACCTAATAATAAATGAAAGTCGGGATAATTTTCAAATATCCAACGATTGAGGGGACGTTCAATCAAGGTTTCTAAGAGGGTTTTAATCCGTCTACCGCCAAAGAGCAGATTTTCTTGTTTTTCCATTTCTGAACGTAAAAATGTTATAATAGAATCGTCAAATTCTAGGCGCAGTTGATACTTGTCTAGAGCAGATTCTGCTAACTGTTGTAGGAATTTATTGCCGATCCCTGTTACATAATCAGGACGAAGTAAATCAAAAACAACGATATTATCCCCTAGACGATTCAATAATTCAGCGCGACCAATACGACTGGTAAAATACCAATTAACTTCTTCCTGAAAATGAGTTTGTACCTGCTCGTAGGAAAAATGTTCAATGCCTTGATTTTGGATCTGATTCATAATACCAGAACGGATGAGAGTACCTGTCTGGGAATCGCTGAGATCCGAAGCCCCAATATTACTGGTAAATATGATCACTGTTTGGTTAAAATAGGCGGTTTGTCCTTGCCCATCGGTTAACCTTCCATCTTCTAGAATTTGCAGGAATTTATCAAGAACTTTGGGGTGAGCTTTTTCAATTTCATCAAATAACAAAATGCGATAGGGACGCTCTAAAATTTTATTGGTTAATTGTCCCCCTTCTTCATATCCAACGAAACCAGGGGGTGCACCAGCTAACTTTTCGGCAGCGTGTTCTTCTTTGTATTCACTCATATCAAAGCGAATAAAGGCCTCCTCATCACCAAAAATTAAACGGCTCAGAGACTTAGCTAATTCTGTTTTTCCTATCCCCGTTGGACCGACAAAGAAAAAGACTCCCTTGGGTTTACTATTACGTCCACTAACCTGACTCATACTAATGCCTACTTTCGCACTCGTTAATACGGTAGTTACGGCTTCTATAGCGTGATTTTGACCCATAACAGAACGGGATAGTTGTTCCCTAGCTTGGCGAATTTTTTCGGCGTTGATTTGTTCAAAGGGTTCTTGTTTTTGCCCAAATTTATAGAAGTCGATTAATCGTATCAGTTCTTTTTGGGATAGCGAAATATTTTCCCGCCAAGAGGTATGACGCAGGGCTTCTAGATCCATTGTCTGAAATCCTTCTGTTAATTCGGCAAAATCTTCGGCTATTGCTTCCGCTTCGGGGGATTGGGGTTTAAGTCTTTGTCCCCCACAGAATCCTTGCTGGCCAAAACGGAGGATAAATTGTTGTCTTTCTTCTTTGTTAGGACGAGTTACTTGGACAAGGGCTATATTAGGATTGTTGGCATAAAACCAGACGGGTACTCTTTTTAGATCATTGGCTAAAATAATCAGTTGGTTACGATAACCGTTTAACGCTCCTTCTCGGATAATAGCAGCTTCTAGGGTACATTTTTTGAGCAATATTAGGGCATTTCTTTCTTCGGCACTATAGCGATCGCCATCGGTGGTTAACATATCTCCTAGATCGATGACTGCGGAGGTAGCCAGTTGATTTTGACGAATGACGGCGCGTAAATTACCAAAGGCTTCTTCAGGGATTAGGCGCTGATTTACTGCACGGGGAATATGAGCCCCAGGGTTACGACGGGGAGGGGGAGAATCAGGAGAGCTAAGGGGTTGGGGAGCTTGATTTTGCTGGAGGTGTTGTTGGCTAATCTGCTCAAACTGTTGTGACATCTCGCTTTTGGCAAAGATAAATCCATCAATGGGATCGTAACGGAGAATGAGGGGAAAGGCTAAATCTTGAAAGTAGTTTTGTAAAAAGTCATGGATTCCCAGATAAGCGCCGCGCCAAAGAAATTGATCATGGATGTTACCGTAGAGGATGATATGACGACGACGATAGAGTTGTTTTTCAAAATCTGGTATCCAACGGGCGGAAAAGGTGGGGTTAAGAGTCATTGGGGGTTACTCCGTAGGGTGTGTTACTGTAGGGTGTGTTAGGCAGCGATAATCTCTGACAAAAAACCAAAATTAACAAATCTGCCGTAACGCACCACTTGGTAGCTGGAACTGTAGGGTATGTTAGGCAGCGATAATCTCTGACAAAAAACCAAAATTAACAAATCTGCCGTAAC
>JBBAUO010000001.1:90570-91274 GCA_040398185.1 Microcystaceae cyanobacterium
GCACCACTTGGTAGCTGGAACGCGGCATAATGCCCCGAGAAAAATTGTTTTTCCCCATTTATTCAGCATCAATTTGCACAGATAGGTTAATAGGTTGACTACCCCAATCAGGGGGATAAAATTCTTGGTCAATAAACCGATGAATGCTGGAAAATTCCCAATCACGGGGATTATTACATAATTTGTGCCGAACAGGGTTATAGTGAATGTAATCACAGTGAGCAGAAAAATCTTGTTCATCACGGATAAAATGTTCCCAAAATCTACGCTGCCAAATATTACTTTCCTGTCGTTTTTCCCTTGACTCAGAAATTGGCTGGTTTATACCTATGTCCTGCCTATAATACTTGGTTACATAAGTTTTAATTAATCGTAATCTTAAGGAGAAGTCTTGATCCTCAATTGGTAAGGTCATTAGACAATGAAAATGATCTGGCAATAAAATAAATGCGTCTAAGGAAAATGGATATTTGGATCGGACTGTGGTAATTGCCTCTCTAAGTCCTCTCCGTCCAATTTCAGTACATAACCAAGGTTCCCGTTTATAGGTTACTTGGGTAATAAAGTATGTTCCTCCATTGACTTTATATCTACGATAGTTTGACATTTGATTTTTGCTTTTATGGTGAGTTATGGGGGTGCGTTACTTTTTTATGGTGAGTTATGGGGGTGCGTTACTTTTTTATGGTGAGTTATGGGGGTGC
>JBBAUO010000001.1:91374-233479 GCA_040398185.1 Microcystaceae cyanobacterium
TGGTGAGTTATGGGGGTGCGTTACTTTTTTATGGTGAGTTATGGGGGTGCGTTACGCTAACGCTAACACACCCTACTAAAAGCGCCGCAGGGAATTACTAGGATTTTTGGGTAGGGAATCTGCTTGGCGGAGTTGCCGATTGGGGTCCTTTCCTTCCCAATTTAGTTCGCCCATTTTTACCCCAAATTGTTCGGCTAAAACTTCGTGCATTTCTGTAATTACTCCTTCTGCTTCATCACAGACTGCTGCACTTCCTCCCCCCACTGCTGCAAGGGTTTGTTTACTGTAGCCCTCTATATCATAGAAAACTTCCCCCTCAACGGGAACACTCACACTAATACTTTTACCTGAGTTGGTGGCGGCTCCTAGGATGATGGCACTGGCAGGATGCTCTGCATATTCGGGCTGACGATAAACAAGACTAAATCCCATTTCCTGCAAGGTTTCTGCGATACTATCGGCAATATAGTCCCTTTGGTCGGCTTTTAGTTGGGCTTGGTTGGCTTTTTCAATGATTTCAGCTTGAGTTGTATTCACTTGGTTTAACAGATTGGCTGTTTCTTCAAAGTTTTCTAGGGCGATCGCCTTTTCGGTTTGTTGTTCTAGGGTAAGTAAGGTTTCAATATCGTTACCTTGCCAGCGATTAATGACCTCATCGGCTTTAATTCCCGTAATTATCGCCTGAATTGTTCCTAAATCCTGTTCTGCTTGGTTTTTGCGTTGTTGCCATGCTTGTTTATGTTGTCCGACGGATTGGGTTAACTGGGCGATCGCTTTTTGGGTTGTTTGTAATGGTTGACGCACAGGTACAGGATTTCCCTCTAGGAGCAGTTTTTTGACCTGATTTAAGGATTTTTGAACGGATGATAAACCTTGGGGGTCAAATTTTTGGGCATCTGTTTGGATGGTTTGTAACGTGCGATCGCTATCTTCTAGGGCGAGTTGCTGGCGTTCAATTTCCTCTTGACGTTTGGCTTCTTCTTCATGGCGCCATTTTTGTTGTTTGGCTTCTTGCCATTTTTGGGCAATTTCTTGGATTTGTTGCTCAATGCTACTGAATTGGTTAACTAGGGTAACATTAGGGATTTGTTGTTTTAAGGTTTGCTCCTTTTGTTGTAATTTTTGCCAAGCTTCTGGATAAATCGAGTCGGATTGCTTTTTAATCTGGGTGGCTAGGTTTTGTAACTGTGTTAAGATTTCCTGTCTACGGGCTTCTAGTTGCCTTTTTCGCTCTTTTTCTGCTGCTTCTTGGCGGCTTTTAGCTTCTAATTCCGCTTGCCGACGGCGATTTGCTTCTAGCTTTTCTTGACGTTGACGCTCTAGTTCTGCTTGGCTATATTTGGGGCTTCCGCTCATGATTGATTTTTCCTTAACTACTCTATAGTTTAAGCATAGGAAAAGTCTAGACAGGAGGGAATGGCAAGCATCTGGAAAGTAGATGGAATTTGGCTGGAATTTTAGGAAGTGGCATAATACCGAATCCGCTTAGGTAAATCTCTTATCGTACCAGAGTAAAGAGACTTCATATTGATTAAATGTTGAATCTGCACTTACAAGGGTCATGTCTTCTAACTGAGCTTGTGCAATCAGCATTCTGTCAAAAGGATCACGATGATGTAAAGGTAATGCAGCCACCCGCAAAGCATGAGAAGCGCGGATCTCTAACGATCTAGCTCCTAGTTGAGTCATTCGAGTAGAGACATAATCATCTATTGGTTCTGGTAGTGGCAGCTTACCGATTGAAACCTTAATTCCCATCTCCCAAACACTGGCAACAGAAAACCACACTTCATTGCTTTCGTTCGCAATTTGTTCAATTACATTCTCACTTAACTTTTCTGGTTGAGCAAACCACCACAACCAGCATTGTGTATCTAGTAAAAGTCTCACTCTGTACCACCTTCAAATGCAAGCAAAATATCTTCTGGTAGATGAGCATTAAAGTCGTCTGGTAAAACAAATTTTCCCCGATCTTGCCCCAAGCTAGACCGACGATCTAACGATGTCCGAAATGGAACAAGTTTAGCAACGGGAAGACCTCGATTTGAAATAACGATTTCCTCTCCGAGTTCCACACGGGCCAATAGTCGAGACAGGTTGGTCTTAGCCTGATGAATGTTTACGGTTTCCATGGCCTTAAAAACTAAGTCTATAAACTAAGTTTAATCTAGTTGTAGCAATTCTGGTTAGTTTATCCATAATTACTTTTAGCTCGGATTTTCTCTAATGTTGGAGGAAGCAGTTTCCGTAGGGGCGCATTGCATGGGACCAAAACTATAGCCATTAAAGACAGTTACGGAACAATGGTATATATATACTATAAAATGCACCAAAAAATTTTTGAAGAGGGAAAGAGGGTTAAGAGTGAAAAGGGGAAGAATCCTGAAAAGAAAACGCGGGACGAAAACCGACATAGCTGTAGCCGAGGCCGCCGTTGACGCGGTAAGCAGAGCGGCAACGCTGAGGGGCGTAGTGCCAAGAGCCGCCACGTAGTACATGAGTTCTATTATCTTTCGTGAACACCTCTATGTTGCTTAGGATATTTTGATAACGATTATCATTATTGTTTTCATCCCATACGCTTCCATCATTAGGTGCTCCCGTATAGTTTAAATGCCAAGGATCTAAGCACCATTCCAAGACATTTCCGTGCATATCATACAGACCAAAATTATTAGCACCAAACCTGCGTACCTCTGTTGTTTCTTTACGATATTGCCCCTTTTTGCCATTGCCATAAACATAATCACCATCATAATTAGCTAAATCCGTTGATATGGTGTCGCCAAAGTAAAAGGGGGTTTTTGTTCCCGCACGACAGGCGTACTCCCATTCGGCTTCACTGGGTAAACGGTAATTTTTTCCTGTATGTCTTGACAGTCTGGCACAAAATTCTAAAGCATCTTGCCAACTTACCTTCTCTACCGGTCTTTTATCCCCTTTAAAAAAAGAAGGATCAGGATCTAGTTTTTTTCCTGCTTGGGGTAGACTAGCTACCGCTCTCCACTGCGCCTGGGTAATGGGGGTTTGGGCAAGATAAAAGCCTCGCACTCTGACTAGGTGTTGGGGTCCTTCTCTATCAAATCTATCTATTTCCCCCGCAGGTGAACCCATCAAAAATTCTCCTTGGGGAATAGAAATCATCTTAATTAGTTCTGGGTTTTTTCCGCTTATATTTACCCGTTCATCGTAGGAGTTACCCTTGATAACTACGGTCGGTGGTGGGGGAGGTAAAACTACGGTAGGTGTTGGGGGAGGTGGTGGTGAGCCTGAAGAACGCTCAAGGGCAGATAACGCTTGTTCGGCCGTCCAGCGTTTGGCGCGATCGCTTTCTAAACAACCTAAAATTATGGGTTTAAATTCTTCGGGTAAGGGGGGTAACTGTAAATCACAATTCATCACTCTTCTTAACAGTTGAGTTGGCTCACTAAATTGGTAGGGCAACCTTTGGGTACTCATCTGTACTAACATAATCCCTACTGACCACATATCCCAAGCAAAGGAAATATTCCCATCAAAGGCTTCTGGTGGCATATAGGCAATAGTTCCGATAGGGTTGGGAGTGTTGTCAACACTTGTATTATCCAGTCTCCGAATTAATCCAAAGTCCGATAATTTCCAGCGATTTTTTGCTCTTAAAATATTACCTGGTTTTAAGTCTCTGTGTACCTGTTTTTGACTATGTAAGTAATTTAACCCCAATAATATTTCCTTGACAATTTGCCGTGTTTCTGCTACCTTAAATTCTCCTTGTTTAAACCTATTTTCTAAACTGCCCTCGGCTAACTCCATGGCTAAATAGAGCATTTCAAACTTCAATATTTTACATTCTCCTGCGGAATAACTCCGAATTAAATGGTCATGCTCCAAATTAACTGCTGCGATTAATTCCTTTAGTTGTTGATTGTCATTACTGGGGATTATTTTAATTGCTAATTGTCTTAAAACTTGGTCACGCACTACCTCACTAGCAGAAAATACACACCCAAATCCTCCTGCACCTAAAAGGCTTTCTAGGTGGTACTGGTTGATTTGTTGACCTTCCATCATTTGACATAGCATTGCATTAGTCATAATCTAAGCCCTCAATAAAATACCTTTAGTTTGTAATTTTGCTTCAAACGTTTCTCGGAAATCCGCCTGATGAGGCACTCCTGTAAAATAGAGTTCCCTTTCTGTCGTGGAAATAAACTCCAATCCTGCGGATATATCGCCCTCATCTAGTAATTCCTCTAGAAGGGTTTGGTAGCGTTTGCTTAATAATCGCAAGCCTTGATTGCTAGAGCCTCGCCAAAGAAGATTATCATGGAGATTTTTGTTGTATAGGCCATCAATAAGTAAATCAATGCGCGAAAGAAATTGTTTTTGGGCAATTGTCCCAGTTTTTTGTAGATTCTCTAGGCTATAACCCGTATAACAGACTACTCCTAAATCTTTTTTCTGTCTTATACTATCTACCAGTTGGCTAAGGGGTTGGGCTTGTAGCATTGGCTCCCCTCCAGAAATGGTTATACCTTCAATTTCTGGCTGTTCTAAAATCCATGCTTGTAAATCGGTTAAATTAATGACTTCTCCCTCGGTTTTTGACCAAGATTCTGGGACAATGCAGCCATGGCAAGCCCAATCGCACCCTTGAACCCAGATAACTGCCCTTTGATAGGGTCCTAAAACCTTGACTGGTGACTGTCTACGAAAAATTGTTAATTGACTCATGGCATGGTTTTCTGGTTATTATGATATTTAGGCTACCAAGCTCCCACGAAAATGAACATGATAGATTCATGCAAGATGTCTGGAATAAGCATGGTATTTTTGAGAACGGGCTATTTGCTGAACTTCTAGAATATTTCTCCCAATCCTATCATCTTTAGTTAAAACCACCCATCCCCGTTGACTAACAATTGGTAGCCACTCAGTATCAGGAGCATCAGGGGCAAAATGGTCATGGTGAAATTCAATATTAACGCCTAATAATTGTAGGGATTGACCGACGGATTTACCTAAAGCTCGGTCTATAAAATAGGTATATTGATAAGTCATGCTGCATGTAAGTTAGACTCAAACAAAATGGCTTTTTCAATTTGCCAAGGGTGACAGGTGTAATCAGCAGCGATGTCTTCAATAGAGTCCCCAGCATCATAAAGTTCTGTCACAATTTTGGTAGGAATACCTGTTCCTGTGATAGTGGGTTTCCCAAAGGAAATGTTAGGGTCGATCATGAGGGCTTTATCGGACAAGTTTTTCCCATTGGTTTCGATGGTGGGAAAGAGTCTAGCGGCGATGTCTTTTTCATCCGATTCGATACGGTTTAAGAGATTATTTAAAACCTGTTTCATGGCTAATTGTCCCGAACGAGAGGCGTTAATTAACTGTTCGACTTGTTCGATAAAAAGGTCAACCCCATCGGTGCTAAATTGTTTCTGGACAAGGGGATATTCTGTCTTAAATTGGTCGTTGATATAGTCGAGAGCGAGTCTAACTTTATCGAGGGGGATATTATGAACGGTACGGATGACTCTGAGGACGTGCGCTTCGACTAGGTTGGTAAAGGAGAGTTGGGGTATATTAGGGTTAGGGCGTTGGATGAGGGGGAAGAAGTGCTTATGGCGACTTTTTTTCGCTAATCTTCCAAGTGGTGTATTTGTCTAAATGTTGCACATTGTGCTAAGATCCTTCCATGCCTAGAAAGATCCGAGAGTTGAAAGCTCAGATTACCCGTGAAGGATTTGTTTACTTACCCAAGCGCGGCAAGGGTAGCCATGAGCGTTGGCGACATCCTTTGATCGGAAAAACGGTCACAATCCCGGGCAAGGATGGAGATGATGTCCCACTTTACCTAGAAATACAACTGGCAAAACTACTGGCTGAATTGGAAAAGTTGAGGGAGGATCAAGATTCATGAATAGATACAGCATAATTGTTCAGTGGTCTGATGAAGACCAGCTTTTCCTGGTAACGATCCCAGAGTTTTCTGATCTCGTCTTGATGCCTTGTACTTATGGGAAAAATCGTGAAGAGGCTATCCGAAACGGCGAAGAAGTGATTGAAATGTACTTGGAAGCCTGGCAGACGGAAGGTGAAGTGATTCCCGAACCCAGAACACTTCAGTTTGCTTGATGCTCGTGATGAGTCTAAACTCAAGTTATAATCTAAGCCCTCAATTCAATGGAATCCCAGAGGATTTTTTGAATGATTTCCCTGTATTTGGTTAGTTTATCCATAATAACGAAAGAAATCGCTTAAATACCAAAATTATCAGCTTCGCTCATCGAAGAACTATTCTGTGTCTGTTTCCCTTTCTAACACTTCTTGTAGTTGTAATCTTAATAAAGGTAAGTTGTGTTGAATCGTCCGCCAGATGATTACCAACTCTACTTGAAAGTATTCATGAAAAATGATATTACGCATATCTCCCATCAATCGCCAAGGAATTTGAGGATAACGTAAACGTATCTCGGTGGGAATATTTCTAGCTGCCTCACCCATAATACCAAAATCGTAGAGATTAGCTTTAACAATGGTTCTATTTGCCATGAAATCCTCAAACTCCATGTCTGCTGTTCTTTGTAAGATTGCATCAATGGACTCCACAATATCTTGTAAGCGAAGCTCCCAGTCCCTAAAAGGCATTAATGATATCCTTTAGTACAGGTTCTCGCAAATGTTCCCTTAAAGCATCTTGAGTTCCTAAATCCACAGAACATCCGAGGATATCTTCTAAATAAAGTCGCAATTCTATAAATTCAAATAGTCCTACGGCTCTATTAAACTCCACCAGCAAATCAACATCACTATCGGGACCTGCCTCATTCCGTGCCACCGAGCCAAATAAATTAAGTGATTTCACTCCCAGTTGCTGTAACTGTTCTCGATGTGCGCCTAGAACTGTAAGTACCTCATCTCGTTTCATACTCATGTTAATATTTTGGAATCTCGCACCATTATACTCAATCCGTAATGTCATCAGAACGGCGATCGCTATAACTTTTGAGGATTTTTTGAATGATTTCCCTGTATCTGGTTAGTTTATCCATAATTAGTTTTAGCTCAGATTTTCTCTAATGTTGGGGGAAGCAGTTTCCGTAGGGGCGCATTGCATGGGACCAAAACTATAGCGATTAAAGACAGTCACGCAACAATAGTACATATATGCCACAAAATACGCCAAAAAATTTTTGAAGAGGGAATGAACATGATAGGGCTATGCAAAACGTCTGGAATAAGCATGGTATTTTTAGGCTTCAACATCTATTCTCAGGATATTCTCTTGCAATTGGCGAAATTTAGGAGATAGCTCGGCTGGAAGAGATGTTAGGCTAATTCGTATTTCGCATAATAGGTAATATTCTGACTTTAGACCGACTAATATCTATAGTGACTAAAGCACCTGATTCAAGTTCGAGTTCAAATTGTTTTAAAGCATTCATGACAATTTTCTCCAAGTTTTGAGGTAATAAATCTTGCGCTCTTACCTGAATAACACTAGGAAATTGAGCTTGAGTTACTGCTAATAAACTACCAAAATCTAAATCATTAGTGAAAACAATATAATTGTTATTTAGTGCCCATTGCATAATTACTTCGTCCATTGCACTTTTATCTCCTATGTTAGACCAATGTTTTGCCTCTATCTCATTATTAGCAAATGTTTTGACCCATTCTGGTGATAAATTCATATCAATTAATATTTTCATGGCTCAATTAAATCAACTTCTCTTTCTTCAACCCGCCAAGCTGCATAGGTTAAAGCTTCATAAATATCAGCTTCTTCTAAATAAGGATAAGCTGATAGTATCTCTCCTATAGAGTGTCCAGATGCGACTAAACCAACAACCGTTCCGACAGTAACTCTCATGCCTCTAATACAAGGTTTGCCGCCCATTATTTTAGGGTTAATTGTAATTCGTGTTAAAGTTTTCATTGATTTTTCTCCTTGTCAATTATTGAGCGATTTCAGTATGTAATACTTTTATGGACTTCCATGGTAAGATATTTTTTGAATTTGCGCTCGTAGGCTATCCAACGATTATACCTTTTGCGCTCGACGAATTTCTGCTATTTCTTGAGATAGTTAGGAAGTGGCATAATCTGTAAACTTGCGCCGATAGGGAGCTTGAAAGCCCAAGACAATATCAGTCCTAGGAACACCTAAATCAACTAATTCTTCAGCAATATCTATTTCTGTACCATTGTACTGTAACCAAATTTTTCCATTTTTAATGTCTAGATGTATGACACAACCATAGATCCTTTTATCTTTATTCCAACCTACATTAACTATTTGGTAATGATCTCGCTCCATATCAAAAATAGTCTGAGATTCTACAATGTCATCAGAACGGCGATCGCTATAACTCTTGAGGATTTTTTGAATGATTTTCCTGTATCTGGTTAGTTTATCCATAATTAGTTTTAGCTCAGATTTTCTCTAATGTTGGGGGAAGCAGTTTCCGTAGGGGCGCATTGCATGGGACCAAAACTATAGCTATTAAAGACAGTCACGGAACAATAGTATATATATACCATAAAATGCGCCAAAAAATTTTTGAAGAGGGAAAGAGGGTTAAGAGTGCAAAGGGGAAGAATCCTGAAAAGAAAACGCGGGACGAAAACCGACATTGTTGATGACGAGGTTGCGGCAGGCAGAGCGGCAATCCTGAGGGCCGTAGTACCAAGAGCCGCCACGTAGTACATATTTACTATTCTGAGAGGGATTATCATTCCATGCTTTCCCGTATTTTGGTGCTCCCTGATAATTGCTGTGCCATTCATCCTCACACCACTCCCAGACATTCCCGTGCATATCGTATAGTCCCCATTTATTTGGCTTCTTTTGCCCTACTGGATGAGTCTCACGGTTCGAGTTATCCCTATACCAAGCATATTCCCCTAGTTTGCTGGCATCATCCCCAAAATAGTATTTTGTCTCACTCCCTGCTCTACAGGCGTATTCCCATTCCGCTTCACTTGGTAATCTATATTTTTTTCCAGTTCTCTCACTCAGTTTCTGGCAAAATTCCCTAGCTTTTTGCTGACTGACTTTCTCCACTGGGTTTTTGGGTTTATTTTGAAAGTGTGATAGATTTTCCCCCATTACAGTTTCGTACTGCTCTTGGGTTATGGGGTATTTCCCTATGGCAAAACTGGCTATCTTTACCAAATGTCTCGGTTTTTCAGAGCCATGAGCATCTCGATCGCTATCTGGTGATCCCATCCAATATTCCCCTGCTGGTAGTATGATCATTTCTGGCTCTATGAAGTTTCCTCCAAGGGAAGATTGTTTATCGTAGAAGTTACCCTTGATAACTACAGTCGGTGGTGGGGGCGGTGGTGGTGACTCTGAAGAACCCTCAAGGGCAGATAACGCCTGTTGAGCCGTCCAACGTTTGGTGCGATCGCTTTGTAAACAACCTAAAATTATGGGTTTAAATTCTTCGGGTAAGGGGGGTAACTGTAAATCACAATTCATCACTCTTCTTAACAGTTGAGTTGGCTCACTAAATTGGTAGGGCAACCTTTGGGTACTCATCTGTACTAACATAATCCCTACTGACCACATATCCCAAGCAAAGGAAATATTCCCATCAAAGGCTTCTGGTGGCATATAGGCAATAGTTCCGATAGGGTTGGAAGTCTTGGCAACACTTTGATTATCCAGTCTCCGAATTAACCCAAAGTCTGATAATTTCCAGCGATCTTTTGCTCTTAAGATATTACCTGGTTTTAAGTCTCTGTGTACCTGCTTTTGACTATGTAAGTAATTTAACCCCAATAATATTTCCTTGACAATTTGCCGTATTTCTGCTACCTTAAATTCTCCTTGGTTAAACCTATTTTCTAAACTGCCTTCGGCTAACTCCATGGCTAAATATAGCATTTCAAACTTCAATATTTTACATTCTCCTGCGGAATAACTCCGAATTAGATGGTCATGCTCTAAATTAACTGCTGCGATTAATTCCTTTAGTTGTTGATTGTCATTACTGGGAATTATTTTAATTGCCAATTGTCTTAAAACTTGGTCGCGCACTACCTCACTAGCAGAAAATACACCTCCAAATCCTCCTGTACCTAAAAGGCTTTCTAGGTGGTATTGGTTGATTTGTTGACCTTCCATCATTTGATATAGCATTGCATTAGTCATAGTCTAAGCCCTCAATTGTTAGTGACATCAAATACGGGTAATCAGTAGCACTACAAATGCAGTTTTTTCCCGATTAAACTGAATCTTGCCTCCTGCCTCCTGCCCCCTGCCTCCTGCCTTGTCCTCACGATAATATGGTTATTTAACATATTTAGGCTACCAAGCTCCCACGAAAATGAACATGATAAGGTCATGCAAAATGTCTGGAATAAGCATGGTATTTTTAGGCTTCCACATCTATTCTCAGGATATAACCCGCTCCTACAACAGTTTCTAGCCATTGTTCTCCCCCGGATTGTTGTCCAAAAATATCGCGGATTTCCTTGGCTAATTTGTCTAGTTCCATTTTATGCTCCTTATCTTCCCAAATCTCGACACTTAAATCATCTTTTCGGCATAATACAGGGGTATTGTTGTTGGCTAGGTTTTTTGTCGCCATGTAGGCCAACATTTGTCTGACTTGGCGACGTAAACGGATAGATGTGCGGACTCCATTTTTTTGCTTCACAAGAGCTTGTTGAGCGATATTAAATACCCAGTCTTTACCCTCGATATTTTGGCTTTTTGGCGGATTGAGGGCTTTGGTTTGATTAGGATCTATAAATTGCAGTCGCCAATGGTGGATGATTATGATATCTTCGGAAGATATTAGGGCTTGACGCTCTTTATGTTCCCCTAGAGGCCATTTTTGTCCTTCTCGCTCTAGGATAGTGCCATTAGTGCTTTTGTCGGTAATAGTCCAACCCCCTGCTCTTTTTTCTAATACACAATGCTCTATACGGGTGATAACTCCTTCTTCCTCGGGCAAGGTGATATCATTATAGTCGGGTAAACGACCGATGGTATACAGGGTTTTGGTAAGTTCAAAATATTCCATCGCCCCCTCAGGAGATGTAATCTTAAGATAGGGTAGTAATAAAGGTAGAGCATCCATAATTAACTTAAAACAGTAAGAATTGATCAAAGTGTGTAAAAAAATTTTTGTCTCCTTTGTGGTTTTCCTTCCTTGGTAAATTCAGGACTTGATCGGATTTTCTGTAAGTCCTAAATAGAGTAGTGCTTTAAATACCATTGTTGGGGGAAGCTCCACTAAATATTCTCCTAGTTTGGGTAGGGAGGGTTGGGGTATTGGTAAATTATCATCAATTCGAGCCGCGATCGCTTCCTCTAGACAATCAACGGCTTCCGTGAGACATTGAGTAATACAGTCACCTTGGGTAATGGCTTCTGGTAAGTCTGGAAAAGTAACGGTATATCCTCCGTCATTATCATCGGGGGTTAATTGTACTGGAAAAGTGAATTTTGCGGTTGTTTTAGCTGTCGTTAAATTCATCTTGAGTAATTCCTAATTGTTTGAGCATTGCTTTGAGAGTTCCTATTTTTAGTTCATCTTTAGGATTTCGTAAAATGGTTAGACGATTGCCAAAATATAAGGTAACATGGCTTCCCTTGCCCCGTTTTGAATCAACTCTGGTTTCAAGGCCTTTTTTTTGGGCTAATTTCTTAATTTTTTTGATGAACTCATTTCCTGTCATGATCAAAGTATCGGAGATTTTTGTCCTAATGTCAACATTAACAGCAAAAAGCTTATTAGCAATTTCAAACACCATTAACTTAAAACAGGAAGAATTGATCAAATTTAATTACTCCTGAATCGGGATAGCGGGTATCAAAACGATAGCTGCTAACTGTTCCCAATTCGGTATCTAGGATACTAAAAACCGTAATGTCATTACTGGCAATATATGGTAAAACCTTATTTTCTTCGTCGATTAATGGAGCAATATTAGGAACAATTGGCTCTAGTCCGTTAGGATTACCAATCGTACAATAATCGGAGCCTGGGGGAACTGGACGCTTATTTTCCCCTAAATGTGCACCGTAACTATTACCAACATTAGAAGATTCTAGGAAGTTTATTCCTGTTTTACCCAGAAACCGATTCCATAGATGGGAATGTCCATAGAAAACTAGATTAACTTGAGCTTTTTCTAAAAGGGGAATAACATCTCGGATAATATAATCCTTTTCCTGGGGATAATCGTAGTAAATAGCTTCTATTTTTCCCGTGGGTGAGTAGACTATTTTTTGAAGAGGATTTGTATAGGGAGGAACAATATTACCCCCTAGGGTATGGGGGGGATGGTGAAACATAATAATCTTATATTCAGAGGTTTTAAATTGTTCGCTTTCTAGTTCTTTTTCTAACCATTGGTATTGTTTACTTCCTTGACAAATAGGCTCAAATATGTGTTGTCCGTAACCCCATTTTTCGGGATTTTCTAGATCGGATTCTTTTTCTTGGTATCTACCTTTTGTACTAGCATCTAGGTTAGGAAAACGCCAGATATTGGTGATATACAAGACTACTAAGCGAATCTTGCCAAAGGTAATGGCATAATATTGGGGAAAGGTGAAAATTTCTTGGTAGGTGACTGTGTTAAAATCCTTGGGTACGGCATCATTAAATTGTTCGTTTAAGCTATTGGTTTGGGAAAATCTGCCCATGACTTCATGGTTGCCAATGGTAGGAAATAGGGGGGTATTTTGGATGATTTCTCCCCCTTGATAGGTGGTTTTAATATCATTTCTTTCCAGTTCATAACTAGCCCTACCCTGTAGACAGGGAAAAAACGACCCACCTTTTTGATCATCAAACCATTCTGATGCTCTATCGGCAACATTTACTAAATCTCCTGCGAAAAAGACTGCATCTAAATGTCCAATGGTTTCTACTACTTTTTGCATATTTGCTGAAGTCATAGGCATTAATTGATGATCGGAAGTAAGTAAAATCTTTAAAGGCCTATCTGGGCTAGGTAAGGGTTGCAGGGTAAAAATCTTACTTTTAATTTCTTGACTAACAACCTGATAGGGAATCCGCTTATTTGGGGTTAATCCCATAACTTCGGCTTCGTGTCGCCAGATTTTTCTTTCCTGGGGTGGGGTAAGGGGGGAATCTTCCCTAGTGCGACTGAGTTGGGTGGTGGTAGCAAGTACAGATTGCTCTAGATTTTCTCCATAATTTACCCAATGACTCGTACCCATAAATTCGGTAAACCAAACCACTCGCACGGAATTGGGGGTAGGATGTTGTAAAAACGGGTCCGTAAGTAAACGCATACTAACTTAACTCGGTGACAATTTGATTATTTAGTAGGGTGGCTTGGGTGAGTAAATCTGTTACCGTAATTCTGAGAAGGCGTTTTTCATCTACGGAAAATTGGACTTGAATGCGATCGCGTCCGGGGTTGCCTGGAGGTGTTAGAGTAGCGATAGTGCGGGCACCTTCCTGGTCATTGAGGGATTGTACCACAGTTTCTCCACCACCAAGGGAACGAGTTATCAGGCGATCGCCATCAAAATAAACCTCTGTTCCTGAGCTATCTACTCCTAATTCCCCGATAATGAGTTCTATACTGGGCTGATTCTCCACGGATGCACCGAGGGTTAATTCTACGGGTTGGGGAAGGGGATAAGCTTGGCCGGCTTTAATAAATGGGTGCCAACTGTGGGTATTTTGGCGACGATTCCAATAACGTATTCCGTAGCTATGATAGAGAAAATCCTGTACCTCAAAGCCTTGGGATAATTGTAATGCACCCAGAGCAATAGCTTCAAAGGGACGATTAGCACGGATTTTTTTCTCCTCAAAGTGTTGTCTTATCCATGTTTGTACGGCGGGAATTTGGGCGCTCCCACCCACTAACAAAACCGTAGCAATATCACCTACTTCTACCCCATTGCGTCGTCCCTGTTGTAGCACCTGAGACATTAACTCATCCAGTTGCCCAAAAAAGTTATGCTCTTGGAGTATAGTATCAAATTGCGATCGCTCTAGCTCCAATTCGTAACTATCTAAGGTTTGATCATTAAAATAAACCTCTGTAGCTTTAATTTCTTGGGAGAGTTTAATTTTCAATCTTTCCGCTAACCGAGTTGTTAAGGAAGAGGTGGAAATACCTTGACTTTTGGCAAAATAATCAACTATCCAGTCGTCAATATCCGTTCCTCCTAAATTAGCTCCTGATTTTCCCAAAACCCTAGCTAGTTTCCCTTTTTGGGCGGTATTATTACCGAGCAAATTTTTCCCCCATTTGAGCAACAAACCTTGACTTTTTATATCCAACTGTACCAAGGATAAATCCACAGTACCCCCGCCAAAGTCTACCACCAAAACCAAATCATTATCCGTCGCTCCATAGCCCAAAGCCGCCGCAGTCGGTTCATCAAGGAGACTTATTTGTGGGATATTCCAAGCTTGACAGGTATTACTTAACCAATAGCGATAGGATTCAAAACTATCTACGGGAACAGTTAAAACCAAGGAGTCTATATCTTCTAGTTGTACAATTAGACTACTTAAAAACCAACTACCCACCTGCTCGAAGGTAACAACTTGGTCATCCAACTCAGGTAAAAATCCTTGAATTTTTGAGCCAATCCCCCGCTTAAAACTACGCCAAAACCGGGGATTTTGTTGAACATCTAAACCCCTATCCCTCACCCCTTGACCAATAATCGCTTTTCCTTGACGGGCATCTTCTACATAAACTAGACTAGGGATAAGAGGGGGATTGTTACTAATTTGTTGAGAAACCCCCGATAATTTCACCGTTTCACCTTGCCCTGTCCCACTATTCCAACGGGTAATAACAGTATTACTGGTACCGAAATCAATGGCGTAGAACACGATTTATCGACCTCTTTCTAGGGCTAACTGAATAATGTTATCTACTAAATTAGGAAAAGCCACACCACTAGCTTTCCAGAGTTGCGGATACATACTAAAAGCAGTAAACCCAGGGAGGGTATTAATTTCATTAATCAAAATTTCCCCCGTAGATTCTACATAGAAAAAGTCTACCCGTCCTAAACCAGCCCCATCGACGGCGAGAAAAGCTTTAATGGCCATTTCTTGGATTTGATGAGCAACAGTCTCAGGGATAGGTGCAGGAATTACCATTTGGGAACGCCCATCTGTGTATTTAGTCTCGTAGTCGTAGAAATCGCTATTAAAAGTTATTTCCCCTACTATAGAAGCCTGGGGGTTATCATTTCCCAAAACTGCACATTCTACTTCCCGCGCCGTTACTCCTGTTTCTACTATAATACGACGGTCATAACTGGCGGCCTCATCGAGGGCTTTTTCCAATTCCGTGCGGGTGCGGGCTTTAGCGATTCCCACCGATGAACCGAGGTTGGCGGGTTTAATAAAACAAGGATAACCGAGACTATTTTCAATTTCATCACAGAGCTTGGGAAAGACGCAAGCATTAGACCAAATTTGCCCACGGGAAACAGCCATGTACTTAACTTGGGGTAAACCTGCGTGAGCAAAGGCGGTTTTCATGGCAATTTTATCCATCCCTAGGGCCGAACCTAGTACCCCACTCCCCACAAAGGGAACTTGCATCATCGTTAATAGCCCCTGTAGGGTGCCATCTTCGCCATTGGGCCCGTGGAGAATGGGAAACCAGACATCTATATCAGCAACTTGGGGGGGAAATTGCCAGAGTTGCCCTTTGCTGGCGGTTTCGGAGGGGAGGGGTTGACCCGATTTGAGGACATTTTCCGCAGTTATTTCTGAGTACCAAGTACCATTTTTAGCGATATAAAAGGGTAAAACCGTGTATTTGGCTTGGTTGTCTGGATTTTCTAAGGCTTGGGCGATCGCACGGGCTGAATTGATGGAAACCTCATGCTCTCCCGAACATCCCCCAAATAGTAAGCCTACTTTTATTTGACTCATTTATTCTTCCTTTTTGCATATAGGATAGCTTATCATAGGGCTTAATCAAATTCTAGGAGCAGGGATGGCGGTGAACCCCAAACAACATCTACAAAAGCTAGATGATATTCGCGGATTAGCAGCAGTATATGTGATTATCTATCATCTGCTTCAACCTTTTAAATTTCTTCCCCCTGGGGTAAAGTTGTTCTTTTCCTTTGGACAAGAGGCTGTTATTTTATTTTTCCTGTTGAGTGGTTTTGTTATCTATACCGCTTCTTGCCGTTATCCAAAGCTAACCTATAAAAATTATTTTATTAAGCGATTTCGTCGTATCTATTTCCCATTTATTATTGCCCTTCTTCTTTCTGTTTTAGTTTTTGCTTTTAACGGGACTCTACAGCATGAATTTTCCTTTCAAAATCTAATCAGTAATATTTTCATGTTACAGGATATTGATATCGTTAAGGATGGAGTCTGGGTTAATCCTTTTTTGAAAAATTATCCCCTTTGGAGCCTATCCTATGAGTGGTGGTTTTATATGCTGTTTTTTTGGTTACACAATCAAAAGGGTTTTTATACTTATAAGTATAAACTCTATGTAATTTTTTTGTTTTCCGCTTTTGCCTACATAACCTATGTATTTTTACCTAATCAAATATCCTTATTTTTAGCCTATTTTATCCTCTGGTGGACGGGTTTAACTGCTGCGGAAATTTATCAAACTGAAGGACGCTTTACCTATCAAAAGCTCAAGCCTATCTTGATTTGCTTGTTTCTCATGGCTTTATTAAGTGCTATTCCTGTTGGTTTGCTTGGCTTTAAGGGATTTGGCTTTTATCCTTTTTTAATGTTTAGACATTTTTTCTTTGCTTTTTTAGTTGTTTTATTGGGACTATTATGGTATAGACATAAGTTAATTTATTTTGACAAAACCCTCGCTATTTTTGGGATTATTGCCCCCATTTCCTATGGCTTATATATTTTCCATTTTCCTATATTAGAGCAATGGAATTTAACTCCATACATCCCTAATTTATTTGCACAATATATAATCAAGTTTGCAACTCTTTTTGGCTTGGCTTATCTTGTAGAAATCAAACTACAACCCCTTGTTAATCAATGGATTAAATAAAAAAGACTGGGATTAGTAGTGGGTACTATTTGCATTCCCTGCGCCTCTAGAGATTTTTTTAACCCTGGGGAGGGATTAATTAGATAAACAGTAGAGTAATTGTCTAGAAGTTCAACTGTGGGGAGAGGTGTAGATGAATTTACAAATAAATAGCGAGTGTTTTCTGGCACTTTATAACTGAGGGGAAATAGATCAAACCAGGTTTCCCCAACTACCAAGGGAGTTTTTGACTGTTGAATAAAAGTATAACTATTAACGGTAACACTACCATAACCTTGATAAGTTACTGGTTGTTTAGTGCTACTAATTCCCCTTAAAAAAGTGATTGTCATAACCATAATGAATAAAGCAGTTACCCAACTAATAAGTTTATTTTTCTGTTGCATACCTAGGGAAAGCAAATAACCAAAAGAGATAGATATACCCAATAGTGAGGGAATATAAAATCTGCCTACGGATGAATACTTAGTTGCCAAAAGTAGATCCCAAATGGCTAAGGAAGCAAAGGGAACAACAGTTAATAAAATTAGATAGGAAGAATATTTTTTTTCTAATCTTTTCCAAATCAGATAAATAGAGATTACCAACCCTACTAAGAATAAATAATTCAAGATATCATTACCTGGTAGAGATAGGCTAGGAAAAGTTGAGAGCCAGCGCGTTAGTAAAGCCGAGAAAGAGAGCGGACGTTTAGCCCAAGAATAGATTTCTGTTTTCCTTAAGATTAAAATAACTATCCAGGGCAAAAAGGTTAGCCATGCGGCGATACAGCTGATTATAAATCCTTTCTTGCTGTAGTAATTAGTAAAATAATCATTTACAAAAAAGTAAATTAATTGGGCAATGGCAACAAATATAAAGAAGATATGCGTAGATAAACCAGCAGCCAAAGAAAGTCCATACAGCACCCACCGCATAGGTTGTCTGGAAAATTGAAAACTTTTGAGTAAAAGCAAACTAGATAAAACTGTTAATAAGGTAAATAAGCCGTACTCTCTGATATCATTAGCCAAACCAAAAAAGCGCGGAGAAATGGCAATAATAATGGTCGTAGTTATTGCGGTATTTCTGGAATTAAATAAAATCAAAGTAAGCTGGTACAAAGAAACCAAAAAGCCTAACCAGATCCCAAAGGACAAAACCAATAAACTCCTCTCTTGATTACCAAACAACTTAGACCAATACCATAATAAAACAAAATAAAAAGGTGGTTGATCCGCAGAAGTATTAGCCAAGGACTTAAGGGTGTCAACTAATCCTTTGTCTTGGTTAACCCCTTGAAATTTTTGCAAGTCTGACCTACTCTTAACCTTACCATCGTATAGAGTTGTAACTAACTCTGTTCTAGTTCTGCCCGAAAGATGTTGGAGAATAAAGGTTTCGTCATGCCAATAGAAACTAAATCGTGCATAATCAAACAAGATAAAATAACCAATACCCAAAACCAAAAATATGCCTAAAAATATACGGATAATCGTCTTCATCGCCTATCCCTAGCACAAACATAAGACTTGCACTATTATAACAATAGGTTAAAATAATTTATATCAATCATGGAGTTGAGTATATGGAAATTTTAGTTTGGGTTGTCGTTACGGCTATTAGCTTCATCATAATCTCCTATCTACCTATAGGGGTGCAGATAGCAAGTTTTCCTATAGCTCTCATTTCTGCGGTGGTTTTTGGCTTAGTTAACGCGCTTCTTAAACCACTTTTAACCGCATTCGGCTTGTTAAATATCCTTAACTGGCTGACTCTGGGGGTATTTTCTCTGGTTGTCAATGGGATTATTTTTGCCGTAGCTGCCGCTTTAGTAACTGGATTCAGACTAAGATGGCCGATTATAAGCCCCCTACTGGGAGCTTTAGCTTTAGCCTTTGTTAACTCGATTCTCTTTAATGTCTTAGGCCAGGTTTTCCCCTCCGTGGTGCGTTAACTACTCAAAAATGACATTGCCTGTAGTTTACCATGCTGATTATGTCACTCCTCTGCCCGATGGTCATCGTTTTCCGATGGCTAAGTTTAAGTTGTTACATGACTTACTAATAGCCGATGGAGTGACTCAATCTCAATTTGTCCATAGTCCCGAAATTCCTGCACAGGAAGTGCTGCAGTTGGTACATGACTGGGAGTATATTCAGGCCTACCGTGATGGTAAACTAGAGGCTAAGGCGCAAAGACGTATCGGTTTACCCTGGAGTCAGGGATTGGTAAATCGCACTTTTCGCGCAGTTGGAGGGACGATTTTAACCGCTAGATTGGCCTTGGAGTATGGTATCGCCTGTAATACCGCCGGGGGTACTCACCACGCCTTTCCGAATTTTGGTTCTGGTTTTTGTATTTTTAATGATTTAGCGATCGCGGCGAGAATTTTACAAAAGGAAGGTTTAGTTAAAAAAATTCTCATTCTAGATTTAGACGTACATCAAGGGGATGGGACAGCTTTTATTTTTGAAAAAGATACTTCTGTATTCACTTTTTCTATGCACTGCGAAGCTAATTTTCCCGGTACTAAGCAAAAAAGCGATTTAGATGTACCCTTACCCGTTGGCTTAGATGACGATGGTTACTTGCAAATTTTAGCCGACTATCTGCCCGATTTACTTACACAATTTCAACCCGATTTAGTTCTGTACGATGCGGGAGTTGATCCCCATGTCTTAGATAAACTTGGCAAACTTTCCTTGACTAATACAGGTATTTATCGCCGCGAAATGCAGGTATTAAGTACCTGTTTGTCCGTAGGTTATCCCGTTGCTTGCGTCATTGGCGGGGGATACGCAGAGGATTTACCCAAGTTAGTCTATCGTCATTCCTTACTCCATCGAGCCGCTAAGGAGGTATATAAAACCCTTTAAACTTAAGCTCGCTCCTGTTGATAAATATGCAAGTATTGTCGCTAAAACTATCATGAATTTATTCCCTTCTCCCTCAGAAAAGATTTTACAAATAATTGGGCAACTTTCTAGTCTTACGAAAATCCCTATTCAGAATAGCTGGAAACTTCCCCAGTTTAATGATGAATTAGCTCCACTAAACGACAATGGTTATATTACTTGGGAAAAAGGAAGAAAAGTACAATACCTACTACAAAAAATTATTATTCCTAGGGACCTAAATGGCTATCCTTTAGAGGGACTATCCCTGAGAATGGGTTTGACTTGGTGGGCAGAAAATGCTAAGGTTTATATTGATGATAAATTAGTCCAAGAAGGAGACTTATTTGATTCTTCTGCTAGGATTTTGTTAACTAATTTTGCTTACTATCATCAAGAAATAATTATAAATATACGTTTAGTTAGCCCTCAGCACGATATTGGTGGCTTAATGAAGTCCTATCTAGTTTATGAAAGTTCAGATGCTGGTATAGATCCCCAATTTGTCGCCGACGAGTTAACGATACTTCACAATTATATTAAAGCTTTTGAACCCGAAAAATTAGAAGATTTAGCATATTCTTTGTCCTTAATTAATTGGGAACAAGTAAATAATAAACAATCCTTTAATCAATCCCTAGAAAATCTGAGAATGACCCTAGAACCCTATAGGGATAAAATCAAACAAAGAAATTTGTATCTGCTTGGCCATGCTCATTTAGATATTGCTTGGTTATGGCCTATTCAAGAAACATGGTCAGTAGTAGAAAAAACTTTTAGCTCAGTTTTAAACTTACAAAAAAACTTTCCAGAACTAATTTTTTGTCATTCTAGCCCCCTTGTTTACGAATGGATAGAAAAAAATCGTCCAGACATTTTTCTACAGATTAAAGAAGCGATTACGAGTCAATCTTGGGAAATTTTAGGAGGTATGTGGGTCGAGCCAGAAGTAAATTTAATCTCAGGGGAATCCCTAGTGCGCCAATTGCTCTATGGGCAGAAATATATTGCTGAAAAATTTGGAAAGATAACCCAAATTGCTTGGCTACCTGATAGTTTTGGGTTTCCTTGGCAATTACCACAAATTCTCAAACAAAGTGGGATTAATTACTTTGTAACTGGCAAACTCCATTGGAATGATACCACAAAATTTCCCCACGGTGTTTTTTGGTGGCAGTCCCCTGACCAAAGCCAAGTTTTAGCTTTAATGTCACCGCCTAATGTAGCAGGAGTGATGGATACTAACCCCATTACTATGACAAATTATGCTATTAGTTGGGAGCAGCAAACAGGATTAACAGATATTTTTTGGCTACCAGGAGTTGGAGATCATGGAGGCGGACCGACGCGAGATATGTTAGAAGTACAACAACGCTGGCAAAATTCACCCTTTTTTCCGAAAATACAATTTAGTACAGCCCTCCACTATCTAGAAACTATATCATCCCCTGATTTTCCTGTGTGGAAAGATGAACTTTATTTGCAATTTCATCGAGGCTGTTATACAACCCACGGCGATCAAAAATATTTCAATCGTTATAGTGAAAACCTGTTATATCAAGCCGAGTTATGGGCATCTTTGGCAAGTATTAGCTTAGGGATTGATTATCCAGAAAAACCCTTGGAAATGGCTTGGAAAAAAGTGCTTCTTAATCAATTTCATGATATTCTACCAGGAACTTCTATCCCTGAAGTTTTTGCCGAGGCTAATCAGGATTGGCAAGGGGCTATAACCACAGGAGAAAAAGTTTTAAAATCCTCTCTTAAAGCCATTGCAGAATCTATATCCTGGGATTCTCTATCAGTGGATAATGCCCAAGCTTTGGTGATTTTTAATAGTCTTAATTGGGAGCGATCGCAGATTGTAGAATTAGAAATTAAAGACAAGGATATTAAAGTTTATGATCAAGAAAGAGGCCAATTAAGAACCCAAATATCCAAGGATAATAACTTAATATTTTTTGCTGAGGATATCCCCTCCGTTGGTTATAAAGTCTTTTGGCTCAAGCGAGTGGCTCGGGATTGTCAAAAAGAAGTTAAGGTCAATATTCTAGAAAACGAGCAAGTTAAAGTCATAGTTAACGAGCAGACAGGAGACTTAGAGAGTATTTTTGATAAAGTCCATCAAAGGGAAGTTTTAGCGGGAGCGGGGAATCAGATACAAACTTTTCAAGATCAGGGACAATATTGGGATGCTTGGAATATTGATCCCCATTACGCCCAATATCCCCTAGAAGAAACCCAGTTAAAATCCCTAGAGTATTTAGAAACCGGCCCTCTGCGCTGGTGTTTACGGGTGGTGCGTCAATGGAGAGACTCGCAATTCTGCCAAGATTATATTTTAGAAATCGACTCACCCATCCTCAAAATTGTCAACCGAGTTGACTGGAGAGAAACCCATGTATTAGTCAAAGTTGCCTTTCCCCTAACCGTAGCCAATGATTTTGCTACCTACGAAATCGCCTGTGGTGCCATTAATCGCTCCCATCAAGAACAGGAAAAATGGGAAGTTTACGGGAAAAACTGGGCAGATTTAAGCGATAAGTCAGGAAACTATGGGGTGAGTTTATTGAACAACTGCAAGTATGGTTATGATGCCCAAAGTAACCAACTGCGTTTAACCTTACTACGGGGTGCAACTTGGCCCGACGAGAAAGCAGATCTAGGGAGCCATCAATTCACCTACACTCTCTACCCCCATTCCCAAACTTGGCAAGCAGCCAAAACCGTACAAAAAGGTTATGAGTTAAATATTCCCCTAGAAATAGTCATTTTAGAGCGTCACAAGCCAAGTTCTTCCTGTCTACCCTTAAAAGCTTCTTGGATTAGCCTTGGATCTCAAGACTTGATTTTAATGGCCTTAAAACGCTCTCAAGAGCATCCCCAGGAATGGATTTTGCGATGCTATGAGTCCCAGGGGCAAGGAACAGAGCTAGAGTTAACGAGCGATCTAGGGTTAGAATTGGGGCAGTCGGTTGATTTGCTAGAACGACCAACCACCGAGAGACAGGACATCGAACCTTGGAAGATTAGGAGTTTTAATCTTCGTGGTCGTCAAAAGGATCATCTAACTCAGCCGCCGGAGGACCGAACGCCGTATAGATAGCGAACCCTGTTACGCCGATAAGAACAGCACCGATACTGATGCTAAGAACTGTTGCAGTTTCCATCTGGGATATTAATTGTGTTGCTTATCTTCTATAATATTACGAAAGATTGCAAATTATCATTTACTCAAATTATTCGGTCAGTTATGGCACAACGCACTCGCTTAGGAGATATTCTCAGACCCCTCAACGCTGAATACGGGAAAGTCGTCCCTGGTTGGGGAACAACCCCGTTAATGGGCGTTTTTATGGGACTATTTTTAGTTTTTTTGCTGATTATCCTACAAATCTACAATTCTTCTATCGTTTTAGATGGTGTTGATGTAGATTGGGCTAGTCTCGGCAGATAGGAAAAAACCCTATTGAAGACCAGTATCCCCGTTTATTCGGGGATTTTCACCATTTTTAGGAAAATTTGAGGAATTTATGAATATTTTTGGCATCGGATTACCGGAAATGGGGCTGATCTTTCTTGTAGCTTTACTAATTTTCGGACCGAAGAAACTGCCTGAAATTGGGCGCAGTCTTGGCAAAGCCGTCCGAGGGTTTCAAGAAGCCTCCAGGGAATTTGAAAATGAATTTAAACGCGAGGCTCAACAAATTGATGATTCTGCGGTGAAAATGCAGGCCAAGCTCGAGGAAAGTCAATCCATTTCCAAGGAAGATTCTAGAGTCGAAAATTTGTAGCCGATTCCCCTAACGGTTTGTATAAAGGCAGGATTATTGCAGTCTGTCTCTATTTTCTTACGAATCTGTCCAATATGAACGTCTACAACCCGACGATCTCCTCGGTAATCATAATCCCACACCTTATGAATTAAATCCGAGCGACTCCAAACCCTCCTAGGCTCACTGGCTAAACAGTAAAGCAAGTCAAATTCTAAAGAGGTTAGGGTAATGGGATTTTTTTCTAAGACGACTTCCCGCCGCAGGGGATCGATGATCAGGTTTTCAAAGGCTAAAGCATGGGGGGCTAGACTTGGGAAAATCCGACGACGTTTGAGAATTGCCATTACTCTTAATTCTAATTCCTCTAGATCAAAGGGCTTAGTTAGATAGTCATCCGCCCCCTTCAGAAATCCTTTGCGTTTATCTTCCACATCCCTGCGGGCCGTCAACATCAGGACATATACATCTCGGTAGGCTTGAATCTGTTCGCAGAGGTTATAACCGAGCATATCGGGAAGATTAACATCCATAATCACCAGATCCGGCTCGAATTGCTCAAATAAGGTCAAAGCCGACTGTCCATCCACAGCCCCCTGGACTTGATAGTTTTTTTGCCTGAGAAAGCGCGCAATTAGGTTACGGATGGCGGCATCGTCTTCAACTATGAGAAGTTTCGCAACTGGTAGGGCCATTATCGTTGATCTTAGAATGGTTATAGAATTAGGCTAAGACCTGCGGGTTCTCGACCTATCCCTATCATTCCCTAAATCAGCGTTTTTGTAACGTATCTTAGAAATCAACGGACAGGTTAAACTAACCTAAAAGAGTATCAACATTTATCTATCCCGTGGTATTGCTCTCGCGGGACAACTAAGGAGGAAGTAATCCCATGAGTGAGCAAAGTCCCTATGAACAACTCGGTGTGACAGAAAGTGCCTCGTTTGACGAGATACAAGCTGCTAAACAGCTTTTGCTGCAACAATATCAAGATGATGCCAAGGTTTTAGAAGCCATTGAAACAGCCTACGATTCTGTGATCATGGACAGATTGCGGATGCGCCAAGAAGGAAAGATCAAAGTTCCCGATCGCATTCGTTTTCCCGAAAAGTCCTCTCCCCCCAAGATAAATATCAATCCTCTTCCCCTTCCCTCCTCCCCTGCTTGGACTAAAGGTTTTCTAGATCGTCCTACTCAACGGGAGCTTTTGGTCAATTCTGGAGTTTTTACGGCTCTCGCGGCTATTTCTCTGTTTGTCGAGGATGCTAGAGGCTCTATTCTTCCCCTAATCCTCGCTTTGGGGGTATTTGCCACCATCTTTTTCCTGAATCGCAAGGAAAACCGTTTCGGCCGCGCCCTTCTCTTGACTCTGTTGGGATTACTCCTGGGGATTGGCCTCGGGGCGATCGCCATGATGGGTATTAGTTTACCCCTCAATCCTGCCCAGGTTTATTCCCTAATTACCTTTATTGTCTTTTGGCTACTGAGTAATTTTGTGCGGTGATTAATTCCAGAGCTTCCTGGAGATTGTTGACAATATAATCTGGTTGGTGCACCTGCAAGGATTCTCGATCTCTGATCCCCGAAAGGACTGCCACCACTTTAATGCTATGGGTTTGGGCGGCAATAATATCCGCCTCAGTATCCCCTACCATCCACGTTTCCTCGGTGGGGGGTAATTCCTTTAAGGCTTTTGCCATTAGTAAGGGTTTGTCCTTGGTATCGCCGGTTTTAAGATAGTCATTGTCTAAGCAATAACGGCGATCGCTCTCAAAAAATCTCCCTAGCTCGTATTGCCCGAAAGCTGTCTCTAGCTCCCTAACTCGGCGCATAGTCATCACTACTAAATCTATCCCTAGGGCTTGGATTTTCTCTAGGGTATCTATTGCTCCTACCATGGGCTTATCGTAGGCTAAGTAGGGGATACTATGGACTATTTCCCGCCTCAGTTGGGTAAAGCCTGGGATTTGCTCCTCCCTTAGTCCGGATAATATGCCTATCTGCCCTTCGGGTACACAAGCTCGTTTGAGTTGCCAAAATTCTGCCTTGGGCAATTCCTTGACCAATTGCTCCTTTTCCTTGGCTTTTTCCAGACAAAGTCGATAAACTTGGTAGTAGCGATCGGACACATCCATTATCGGTCCGTCGAAGTCGGTGATTAGTCTTAACACATTAAATCAGTATTGCGAATTTTCATCTACCAATTTACCGAATATATGGCCTTTTTCAGAATAGTCAGGTACATTTCTCCTGCCTCCTGCCTTCTGCCTCCCCATATACCCATTCTACCCATCAATCTCCCTATGACTAAAACACCAGTTGTTGACAACCAAATGCCTAGCTATGGAACCCTATTTGATTATCATGCCCATCAACCAGGAATGTTACCTGGAACCATGGAAATTTCCCAAGATGCCAAGCCCACAGAAATAGAGTTAATCAACTACAACAAAACCGAGTGTAACCGTCTTACCCATTTAACCCCAGAAGAATGCGCTCCCTATTTAGAAACTGCCGATATTTCCTGGATTGATGTTTCCGGATTAGCCGATGAAAAAATACTAGAGCGCCTAGGGAAAGTCTTTCAGTTAGATAGATTAGTGTTAGAAGATGTCGTTAATGTACCTCAGCGTCCGAAAATTGAAGATCATCCCTACCAATTGCTGATTATTACCCAAATGGTTATCCCTAAGCCCCATAAACGGGGTTTTTGGCAAGAACAAGTCAGCTTTGTTCTGGGGAAAAATTATCTCCTCACCGTACAAGAAGAACCCGATAGGGATAGTTTTGACATCATTAGAGAGCGGATTCGGCTTGGGAAAGGAGTTATCCGCACCCAGGGCATAGATTACCTAGCTTATAGTCTCTGGGACACCATTATAGACACTTATTTTCGGGTTTTAGAAGACTATCGAGAACGCCTAGAAGATTTAGAAGAGGAAATAGTATTTAATCCCAAGGAATCCTCCCTTTCTACAATTTATCGACTTAAACGGGAGCTAATCGCCCTAAGAAGGGGAATTTGGCCCCAAAGGGAAGCCTTGAACTCTATTACCAAAGGTGAGTACGATTTACTTAGTGATGAAGTCTGCAGACACCTAAGGGACTGTTATGACCATACTGTACAGATTATTGACCTCATTGAAATCTATAGCGAACTATTAGGAGAGTTAATGAATGTCTATTTATCCTCCGTTGCCAATAAAACCAATGAAGTGATGAAAGTTCTCACCGTCATCTCGACTATTTTCATTCCCCTTACCTTTATTGCTGGGGTTTATGGGATGAACTTTGACAACTCCCCCTACAATATGCCTGAATTACATTGGAAGTATGGATATTTCTTTGCTTTAGCTCTAATGCTCTCCATTGCCATTGGTTCATTCGTGTATTTCTGGCGCAGGGGATGGTTTACAAGCCAGGAAATTAGTAAAGATTTACTAAAAAAGATTGACAAATTAGACTCGGATTACTAAAAAACCAATGACACCCCCTACAATGGATCTAGTTTAAATCCTATAAAAACCGCTTTTATCATTAAAGCCTATGTCTTCCTTCTCCCTCAACCAAGAGCTCCAAGAAAAACTAGCAGACAAAATCTTTAACTCCACTAACTTCGCTATTTTGTCCTCTATAGGTCTTCATGCGATTATTTTAGGCGGTTTTTTTGCCGATTTCTCCAATAAAAGCCACAAAGCCGCCACTAATCCCCTAACAGATGTAGGATTAGTCAAACTAACTCCCCTAGAACAAAGTCGTCTCCTCGATTTTTCCGATGCTACCACCCCCGCCCCCTCAACTCCCCTAGTTAATACCCCCTCTTTACCAGATGCCAGTGCTATTCCCTCAACAGAGAGTACTTCATCCTACCCCTATCCTACTACCTCCGTACTTCCTGCTTTACCCCCCTTCCCCTCGGCACAAGTATACGCCCCACCGTCACTACCCCCCTACATTCCCAACCAGGAGATTCCCTCTAATCAAACCTTCCCTATACAGAATCTTCCTCCACTTCCTCCCCCTCCTAGTAACCGTTTTCGGACGACGTTTCCCCCTCAAGTCCTAACTCCCCCTAGTCCCAATTTTGCCCCAAATCGAGACTATCTCAGCTTAGATAATTTACGTCGTGCCCCTCTGAGCGCCTCCGAAGAACTAAGAAATCAACTTAGAGCCGCAGGTAATCCCAATTCTCAAATAGCGAGAATACCTGAGCCTCCTTCAGTCCCAGAAAATAACCCATCCCCTATTGATATTCAACAACAACGCCAAGAGAAACTGAGAGCAGAAATGTTGCAAAGAAGTCTGGTGGGGGATTCTAGCAATACCAGCAATCAAGAAGCGCAAAAAAATTATATCGCTTGGCTCAATCGGGTCAAAAATGCTACCCCTGAACCAATTAACCTCTCAGGAAGCTATCCCCCTTTAGCCTGTGCTAGGCAAATCGAGGGTACTGCTGTCTATGGTATTGTGGTCGATGGCAATGGAGCCGTAAATAGTCCAGAATTAATCAAAAGTGCGGGCTATCCTCTGCTTAATAACCAGGCTCTTAGGGAGATTACTTCCCGAAGCTTTAGCAATTCCACGGGCCAACCTAAACCCTATCGAGTTAGCGTCAACTATAAACCCAGTCCCTCAGATTGTCCGACGGCTACCGTTACCCCTCCTCCCGCAGTGGATAATCCTCCTGTTAATACCCGTGTTAATCCACCTTTACCAGTACAACCGCAACCGATTCAACCGCAACCGAGCATAAAACCCCAAGCGCCCGTGAATCAAACCGTCAAACCGCAAGTTCCCCCAATTATTCCTGCTCCTAAAAAACCGACAACTCCTGTTGAAACGCCGACTGTCCCTGAATTACGCCCGCCAACAACTCCCATAATTGAACCCCCGCCCGTACCGGAATCCCGCCAGCCTATCGAACCCCCAACTCCTGATATTGAACCACCGGCGGCCGCACCAGCATCACCTCAACCGACAACTTCTGATATTGAACCTCCCGCCCCTCCAACTAGCAAAAAGCCAGATACCCCTAATCTAGAATCTTTGAATCCTGAAAACTAAGTGATTAAGAATAAAAGGGTCATTATCTTCGGAGGAAAGGGAAGAATTGGCGGTAATGTTGCCGAGGATTTGCAACGTCATACAGAGGCGGAGATTACCGTCACAGGAAGGGGTAATAAATACAATGACCTATCTACTAATCTCCATTTTCTTTCCCTAGATTTAGAGGATAGAGAGGGATTAAAAACCGCAATTAATAACCATGATTTAGTCATTCACTGCGCGGGTCCTTTTCATTATCGAGATGGGCGAGTTTTACAATTTTGTATAGAAGCAGGAGTTAATTATATTGATGTTAGTGACCATCGTTCTTTTTGTCAAAAGGTAATTCCTTGGCGAGATGCGGCGGTCAAGTCTGGTATTACGGCTATTTTAAATACGGGAGTTTTTCCTGGTATTTCTAATAGTATGGTACGTCAAGGAGTAGAGCAACTAGATGAAGCTGAAACGATTCATTTGAGCTATGTAGTAGCTGGTTCAGGGGGGGCGGGAATTACGGTAATGCGAACAACTTTCTTAGGGCTGAGAACTCCTTTTGAAGTATGGAAGCAGGGAAAATGGCAACAAATCCTCCCCTATACCCAAAGGGAAGTAATAGATTTTCCTCAGCCCTACGGCAAAACAGGCGTTTATTGGTTTGATGTTCCCGAAACCTATACTTTTGCAGAGTCTTTTCGGGCACAAAATGTCATTACTAAGTTTGGTTCAGTTCCAGATTTTTATAATCATTTAACTTGGATTACGGCTCATATTTTCCCTGAGTCTTGGGTAAGTAGTCCCAAGGGGATTGAGTTTTTTTCAAGGGTTAGTTATGCTATGACTTCCCTAACGGATAGATTAAGTGGCATTGGGGTAGCCATGCAAGCGGAAATTACTGGTAAAAAAGATGGTATTGCTACAACCTATCGCTCAACAATGGTTCATAATAATACAGCCAAGGCCGCAGGTGCGGGGACCGGAAGCATTGCCCAATTGGTTTTAGAAGGTAAACTTCATCAGCCTGGTATTTATCCCGTGGAGCAGGTTTTACCTACGGATTTGTTCCTACACGCTATGGAGAGCAGAGATATTACAATTCATCAAAATTATGTCTAGGTTCATAATTACGATCACCTCCACGATGTATATGTCCTTTCTTTCTCCTATGAGCAATGAGTACAGATTGAATCGTGCCAATGATATGCTGATAAGCTAAACTTGAATTTTCCTCACGAAATCTTAAGAGCACGGCAGCTAAGTTACCAGCATCGGGCATTAACCATCGCTTATCCCCTTTATAGCAAGATTGACGAACATCTGCTGTAGATGAGGTGTCATGAAAATGATACACGCGGCAACGGTCAAGTAAGAATTTGAGTGATGTAGGAGAGATTGGGCACAAGCGCCTGGGCAAAAATACCCGTTATGGAATGAAAGATGCAGCCTTAAGCGCATTTAGAGAGTCCATAGATTTTATTTATTGGTTTAAAAATTAAAGATGTTTGCTCTTATTTATGTTTCTGTCTAAAGTGGAGATATAGGGGAGTATATGAAACCAAAATAACTACTAAACCTCGTCAGGATTTCCTCTCCTTTTACTCAGGCAGGAGACTGGGAGACTGGGAGACTGGGAGACTGGGAGACTGGGAGACTGGGAGACTGGGAGACAGGGAGACTGGGAGACTGGGAGACTGGGAGACAGGTCAGGTTCGGGAACGAAATAATGAGGTTTAAGGCCAGTTAAGATTCCCCCGACCGTACTAAAAAAGGTTCGGTATTCCTCCCTTGTCTACTTTACTCCCTTGTCCTCCTTGTCTTGTCCACAGAGGCAAGTAAAAAACCTACACCTGTGAGGAGGAGCCGATGGGAGAAAGCGATCGCCCCAATACCCGAAAACATTCTGTAAATGGGGTAGGACGTTAGGAATCTCAGCTATAATCTAGCTTAAGATAGATTGTTCCCCTTTAATCAAGTCATTGCGCTGGTATCCGTTGACAAGAGAATGTGCCTTCTAGCGATTTCTCGTATTTTGTACAGGGGTACTGATACACTCTATTGGTGTTGAGTCGATGCTGGTAGTAGTTCAAATAAACTCAAAAAGTAAAGCAGTATTTTTTCTTGATAAATAGCATGATACTTACAGGAAAACAAAGAAAAATATTAAGAGAGGGAATAGTTGGAGCTTATCCGAAGGAAGATGAGCTAAAGATACTTCTGCCAGAAGAAATGGAATTAAAAGTTGAACAAATTAATGTAGGGGAAGACTACAATACAAGAGTTGCTAATCTTATTACTAAACTTGAAGCAGATGGCAAGTTAAAGAATTTTATTCAGATAATAATAAATCAAAAACCTAATAGTCCTTATCTAAATGAAGTCAAATCTGAGTTTCAAAAAATTATTGAAGAAGAAGAAAAAGTTAAGCCCCAAGGTCGGTACGCTTTAGTCGTGAGTATCAATGCTTATAACAGCTTGGGCAAGCTAGAAGCACCAGCAGACTCTTCAGAAACAATTGCCAAATTACTAGAAACCTACGGAGAATTTCATGTAAGTAGGCTGCCAGAAACTAAAGATATGCCTGTCACTCTAAGCCAACTGAAAATAGCCTTGGGTCAATTATTCAAACCCAAGAGGGGAAATATTCCTGAGACAGCCTTATTTTATTTTTCTGGTCGTGGAATTAGGGAGATGCTGATTGGCGGGGCTTTTTTAGCCGCCAGCGATTGTGATCCTGATAATGAAAAATGGGGTATCGGGCTTAAAGATATGCAAGAATTGCTAAGGAGTAGTCATGTTAAAGAACAAATTATCTGGCTTGATTGCTGTGGAGAAGATCTAAACTTCAACGATGCTAACCCAGGAGAACAAGAGGGGAGATCTCGCTACTTTATCGGAGCTTTGGGCAATTTTGAATTAACCAAAGTTTTATCAGAAGGGCTTGATCCTAGGCGATATTCCCAGAAAGAAGTGACCAATACAAGCCTAACTGGTTATCTAGAAAACCGTCTAAAAGGAGCAACGATTACTAATTTTGGGAAAGCGATCGCCTTAACTCGCACAACTTCTGGGGTAGATTCATCACCTGTCGCCCCTACAACCGACACAGGAATCTGCCCCTACAAAGGTTTAAGGTATTTTGATTGTAATGAAGAAGACCCCAAATACTTTCACGGAAGGGAAAGCCTGACGGATCAACTGCTAGATAAAGTCAGACAGAGCAATTTTTTAGCGATAGTCGGGCAATCGGGGAGTGGAAAATCCTCGGTGATGAGGGCAGGTTTACTGCATCAACTGAAACAGGGAGAAAAGTTAGCAGGATCAGGAAGATGGAAAATTCAGATATTGGTGCCAGGGGAACATCCCTTGCAATGCTTGGCTCTTAGCTTTCTTGATCCTAAACTGTCGGTAGTGGAGAAAGCCAAACAACTCAAGGAGGCAAAACAAATCCTAACTGATGGTTCAGAAGGGTTAGAGCTATTAATTCAGGCTTCAGAAATGCCTAGAGTAGTCATTGTCATCGACCAGTTTGAAGAAGTTTTTACCTTGTGTGAGGATGTAGTTGAACGGGAGCAGTTTTTATCCTGTCTTTTAGAAGCAGCAGAAAAATTAAAGGGAAAACTCTGTTTAATTTTGGCAATGAGGGCGGATTTCCTAGGCAAGTGCCTAGAACGAGAATATAGTGGACTCGGAAAGAAGATTCAAGAAAATCTGATCTCTGTCATCCCCATGAATCGGAAGCAGTTGCGAGAGGCGATCGCCTTACCAGCGAAGAAAGTAAAATTAGAGGTAGAAGAAGAACTAATCGGGAGGATGCTAAACGAGATAGAAGGCTCACCAGGCAGCCTACCGCTCTTGGAATACACCTTAACGCGCCTATGGGAAGAAAGAAGGGAAAACCAATTAAAACTGACAACCTACGAGAACTTAGGAGGGATAGGAGGAACTTTAAACAGCCGTGCAACAGAAGTTTATAAGCAGTTTAGCCAAGAGGAACAGCAGATAGCTAAACTGATATTCCTGAATTTGACGCAATTGGGAGAAGGGACAGAAGACACAAGGCGGCGAGTGAACAAAGCCGAACTGATGACAGAAAAACACGCTCAGGCAGCCATAGAAAAGGTGATCGAGAAATTAGCAAATGAGAAATTAATAGTCACGAATGAAAACGATGTGATAGATGTAGCCCACGAAGCCTTAATCAGGCATTGGCAGCAGTTGAGAAATTGGTTAGAGGAAAATAGAGATGCCCTAGGAAGGCAAAGAAAAATAGAAGAGGAAGCAAAATATTGGGTAAAAAAAGAAAAAAACAAGGAATATCTATGGACGGGAACAAGGTTAGAGGAAGCAGTAGGAATACTCAAAGAGTATGAAGCAAATGTTAGCCTATCATCGTTGGCGACAGAGTTCTTGCAAGAGAGTAGTAGAGAAGAGTTAATAAGTTACTTAGGGAAGCTAGAGATAGATAACTTAGACCAAGATGGAATAGAAAAAGAAGCAGAAAAGAGGTCATATTTAAGAAAAGAGAAGTTAAGAGAATTAATCGAAGACGAGACAGAACAAACAGGAGTAGGACTAGCAGCATCATGGGTACTAGAACAGTGGGGAGAAAAGATGCCAGTGCGGACAGCAGAGGTGGATAAACAAGGAAATATTCAACTGAGGATAGTAGAAAAACTGCCCCCGATAGTAATAGAAGAGTTAGAAGAAGGAATCATCCTAGAAATGGTAGAAATTCCTGGAGGAGAGTTTATGATGGGGTCGCCAGAAGGGGAAGAAGAAGGAAACTGGTGGGAACGCCCAACACACAAAGTAAAGGTTCTACCCTTCCTGATTGGTAAGTACCCCATAACGAGGGAGCAGTGGAAGGTCGTGGTTTCAATGCCCAAAGTGGAGCTAGACCTAAACTCCGATCCGTCTAACTATAGGGGTAAAGGAGTACCAGAGAGCGTCCTGAAACGTTATCCCGTAACAAATGTGAATTGGTATGAGGCGGTGGAGTTCTGCCAGAGGTTATCAGTGTGGTCTAGGGAAAATGGAAAGGGATCTGAATATTGTCTGCCGAGTGAAGCAGAATGGGAATACGCTTGCCGTGCGGGAACGGAGACACCGTACCATTGGGGGTATAAAATGACCCCAAACTTAGGGAATTATCTAGAGAGAGCGGCGGGGCGACCAAGCCCAGCAAAAAGATTTCAGGTGGCAAATAGTTTTGGATTGTACGATGTACATGGGAATGTCTGGGAGTGGTGCGAAGATGACTGGCATGACACATACGATGGAGCACCCGAGGATGGAAGAGTGTGGCTAAACGAGAATGATAATGATTATCAATACAAAGTACTGCGTGGCGGCTCGTGGAGCAACAATCCTGTTAGCTGCCGTTCTGCCTACCGCAACCTCTATAGCCGCGTTGCCCGCAACATCGCCGACGGTTTTCGGGTGATGTGTCGGTCTGGGAGGACTTGACTTTTCACTTTTCTCTCTTCCCCTTTTTCCCTTTACCCTGTAACTTTTTTCCTTTTTAAGCGAGCGAAGCGAGCTTTTTTTTATTTTTTTAAACGTGCCAAAACTTCTCCTAATCCCGTTGAGGGAGTTAAAATCCCCCCACGCTTAGGTAAATCGCTCCGGTTCAATTTAAAGGGCTCAACTCTCTAAAGAGGCGATCGCTTTTTCCATAAACAAAGCCTGGGCACTTTTTTCGATCCCATTTTCCCCTGGATGACGTTGGCTGTAACTGCCATCGGGTTGTAAATCCCACCCTTGACGATTATCCGCGAGGAAAATGCCAAGCATCTCCTGTAACTCCTTAAAAATATGGGGATCTTCAATGGGGGCTGCGGCTTCTACCCGACGGCTGAGATTGCGAGTCATCCAATCGGCACTACCGATGTAAATTTCCTCTTGTCCACCATTTTGGAAGTAAAAAATCCGCGAATGTTCCAGAAAGCGGCCAATGATGCTAATTACCCGAATATTTTCACTTACCTCTGGTATACCCGGCTTGAGGCAACAGATACCCCGGATAATTAGATCAATCTCTACCCCCGCTCTAGATGCTTCGTAGAGGGTTTCGATGATGGCTATATCCACTAGAGCATTCATCTTGGCAACAATGCGTCCATTGCCACCATTGCGACAATGTTCTATCTCGCGGTAAATCATTTCCGTCATGCGATCGCGCATACTCACGGGAGCCACCAAAATTTTGCGGTAGGACTTTTGGCGAGAATGTCCCGTCAGGAAATTAAATAAATCGGTCAAATCCGACCCTAATTCCTCCCGACAACTAAGTAAACTCAAATCCGTGTAGAGCTTGGCGGTTTTGGGGTTGTAGTTCCCCGTACCGATGTGAACATAGCGACGGATCTTATTACCCTCCTGGCGGACGACTAAAGCAGTTTTGGTGTGGGTTTTTAGACCTACTAACCCATAAACCACATGAACCCCCGCCTGTTCTAATTTTCTCGCCCATTTAATATTATTCTCCTCATCAAAGCGGGCTTTTAATTCCACCAAAACAGCCACCTGCTTGCCATTTTCTGCGGCGGCAATGAGAGCATTAACGATGGGAGAATCTCCCGAAGTCCGATAGAGAGTCATTTTAATCGCTAGGACATCGGGATCAAAGGCCGATTGGGTAATAAACTGTTGCACCGAGGCGGTAAAAGACTGATAGGGATGGTGAACTAAAATATCCCCTTGACGAATTAGGGTAAAAATATCTTCTCCTTCCTGCTCAATCCGTCCATCCTCGTCCCCATCGGCCAATTCCTTTACCCTTCTCAGGGATGGGGTAATTAAGCCACTCCAAGGCACATCCTTTAAATCAGGACGGGGAATGGAAAGAAAATAAAAGAGGTCTTTGAGTCCTAATAAACCCTCCAACCGATAGACATCAACGGATTCTATCTCTAAATCCCGCATTAGGGAACTGAGCACATTTTCGGGAGTTGAGGCTTGGATTTCCAATCTTACCGCCGATTTTCCATAACGACGCTTGCGTAATTCCTCTTCAATAGCCAAGAGTAAATCGTAGGCTTCATCTTCTTGGAGTCCTAAATCTGCGTTACGAGTGACGCGAAAAGGATAACATTCTTGAATAACCATCCCAGGAAAAAGAGCTTCTAGGTTATGGGCGATCACTTGTTCTAGGGGTACTCCCGTCCAAATGGAAGCCTTAGCCCCCTGTTGGGTTTCCTGGAGCTCCTTGGGTAAAACAATAAAACGAGGCAGGACTTGGGGGACTTTTACCCTGGCAAATAATTCTTCTCCCGTCTCTGTGTCTTTCAAAATCACAGCGAGATTTAAACTGAGATTGGAAATATAGGGGAAAGGATGACTAGGATCAACGGCTAGGGGGGTTAAGACCGGAAAAATATGATCTTCAAAATACTGGTGTAGATAAGCTCTCTGTTCTTGGGTAAGATCCACATAATTTAGTAAATAAATACCCTCGTTGGCTAGTTCACCTTTGAGGACGGATTCAAAGTGATGGGCTTGTTGTTCTACCAAAGGCAGTAAACGTTTTCTAATGGCATCTAATTGTTCTGTGGGAGTTCTGCCATCGGGACTGAGGGTAGAGACATTGGTTTCTACCTGTTGTTTTAACCCAGATACCCGTACCATAAAAAACTCATCTAGATTAGAGCTAAAGATAGCACTAAATTTTAGTCTTTCTAATAAAGGGGTTCTAGGATCAAGGGATTCGTTCAAAACTCGGTAGTTAAACTCTACCCAACTCAACTCACGGCTAAAGTAATATTGCGAGTCTTTTAAATTAATTTCAGAAATGGGCGAGACAACATTAGACATAGAAACTAGGTTAATAAATTTTATTTACCCATCCTACCCCGACTTGCCCTAGGCAACTTTATCGAAAGGTTAAGAAACTAGAGAATCTTCCCCGCCTTCTTGGGAGATTAAGACTACCGTGATGTTGTCCGATCCCCCCGCCTCGATCGCCGCCTCAATTAAGGTTTGGGCAATGACTTCCCAGGTTGCTTCCACCTGCAGTAATGAGGAAACTTCAGCATCGCTTACTTCCTCGGTTAAACCATCACTACAAAGGAGCAGTAAATCCTTGGGCTGCATCTCCAAAGGATAAAGTTCTACCTGTCGCATATCCTTTCTACCGAGGCACTGGAAAAGAACGTGCCGCCAAGGGTGAGTCCGCGCTTGATCTAGGGAAATATCTCCCATTTTAATAGCTCTCGCTACCCAGGTATGATCTTCGGTAATTTGCTCCAAGCGATCGCCCCGCAAGCGATACATACGAGAGTCGCCAATATGAGCGCACCAGGCTTTTCCCTGTCGAAAGGCCACGACAACCATAGTTGTACCCATGTCCGAGCGTTCGGGGTTGGCGTATTGATCCTGCAAGATATCAGCATTGGCCTTATACATAGCCTCTTCTAATAATTCTTCCGAGGGAATATCCTCATCCCAAAACTCAATTAGGTGGGTTTGTATCGCTTTAGTGGCGATTTGACTGGCTTCTTGTCCACCTGCATGCCCTCCCATCCCATCCGCTACAATAAAAAAGCGTTGCTCCTGGTCTATATAAAAACTATCTTGATTGACCGATCGCACGGCACCTGGATCGGTTCGTCCTACGGAGCTACGATTTGTCGTCGATTTTTGATTAGTTCCCAACAATTGACTCTCGCTTTCCATCACTTTAAAACACTTCGATCCTGACGATCTAACTTTCTCAGCAAACTAATTAACGCCCACCCTGGTATAATAGCGATTAATAACGCCACCAGGGCCAGAATTTTGTAACTGTTCACAAAAAGTAGGGTAGAACAGATCAGTAAGGCGCTTATCAGTACAGTATAGTTAGTCCCTAACACAATTGCACCTAAACGGCGAAAAATTCGCTCAGACTCAAGGGATCTGACCCTGACTCGAATATCTCCCCGATCTAGCTTATCAATTGTATCTTCAATTCGTCGAGGTAATCCCAGGGCTGTATTGCTAACCTGTGCTGCTTGTCGTCCTAGCTCATCGAATAGGGTACTGGCATTTCCATTAAAATCACTCATAACTTGCATGGCAAAAGGTTGTGCCACCTCCATAAAGTTAAATTCTGGATCTAATCCTTTCCCCACGCCCTCTAGGGTGGAAAAAGCCCGCATGACAAAGGTAAAGGTAGCGGGAAAGCGAAAGGGCTGATCGGCGGTAATTTCATACAAATCCTCACTAATAGCTGCCACAGACTGCTCCTCAAAGGGCTTGTCCATAAAATGGTCTAGCATAAACTGTACGGAACGCCTTACGGGTCCCATGTCGTCACTGGCAACCAACGCCCCCAAGTCTACTAAGGAGGATACTACCCGTTGGGCATCTTTTTGGACAACACCCAGGAGCGTCTGCATTAATTTTTCCTTAACATTGGTTTTAATTTCTCCCATCATGCCAAAGTCGTAGAAAATCAAAGCCCCGTCGGTGCTGACTGCCAGATTTCCAGGATGGGGGTCCGCATGAAAAAAACCATCATTGAGCAGTTGTCTTAAATAGGCCTTTGCCCCTAATTGGGCTAATTCTTTGCGATCTAACCCCGCGGCTTCAATGGCTTCGTAATGACTAATTTTAATCCCCGGTAGATACTCTAGGGTTAATACCCTCGGTGAAGCATAGCGCCAATAGATCCTTGGTACTTTGACCCAATCCTCGCCGCGAAAATTTCGCCTAAAGGTATCAGCATTGCGCCCTTCATGGAGATAATCAGCCTCTAGCCAGAGTATCTTACAACACTCGTCGTAAATACCATTCCAATCCCGTCCCTTGCCCCATTTAGGATGGTTTTGAAAGTATTGCGTAATTTTCTGTAAAATGGCTAGATCGATGGTGAAGAGTTTTTTTAAGCCAGGACGCTGGATTTTCACCACCACTTCTTCCCCGCTTGTGAGTTTGGCTTTGTGAACTTGTCCTAGACTAGCCGCAGCCAGGGGAATTGGGTCAAAACTGGCAAAGAGTTGGGAGATGGATTTCCCTAAATCTTCCTGAATAATCTTCTCTACCTGCTCGTAGCCAAAAGCAGGAACTTGGTCCTGTAACTTAGAAAGCTCATTAACGTAGGCGACGGGAAATAAATCGGCGCGGGTGGAAAAAAGTTGTCCCACCTTAATGAAGGTAGGCCCCAATTCTAACAAACCTTCCCGAATCCAAACCGCCTGTCTTTGCCGTCTTTGGTTGAGCTTGTCTTCGCTGTAACCGTTGGGATAACTCCATTTTTTACCATTGAGCCAAAACTGGTAGAGCAAAGTCAAAACGAACCGCCAAATATCTAAACGTCGGCGATTAGCTGAATATTTCTCTTGATTCCAGCGATAGGAACTCTTAGCTACTTCTAGTTTGGACACAGCCATTACTCAAAAAAACCCCAGTATTTTAGTAAATCTGAACACGATAGGCTTTTAAGTTGGCTTTGAGGGTGGCTATTTCGGCTCTGAGATCATCAATGGTTTCCTGCAAATCCTCGGATCGCCCGTCGCTGCTATGGCCTGTCTCGGTATAATTGCTCTGGGACATTTCTCGCTCGGCTTTGATTTGTACCTCTTCTACGAATTGTCTCAGGTTTTCCCTTTGTTGGGCATCAAATCTACCAAGTTCGCTCAAGGCTGTGGTTAAAGACTCTTCTAGCTTTTCGCTCAGGGTTTCCGCTAAAGCTCTACCAAAAAAAAAGGCATGGGTGACTGGATTGCTCATGGGATGGGACTAATTTAGGTTTCTTTACAAATTATAGCAGGGGTAGAGGGTGGGAAACGGGGTAGCGGATAATTGATTAAACTTCGACTTCGTGCTGGAGTCCGCAAGTAAATTAGAGCGTAAAGATTGAGCATCCCTGAAATAAATGGGATTAACTGCTTTCTGTACAAGGCGTTTAGGCAATCATGTCTAATCCGCGCCCCTTAGCTGACAACAAAAATGTGACTTATAATCCGTTGACCTATAGTCCTCACTTTAAGACAATGGTGGGATGGATATAAAAAATAAATTTGGCAAGAGAGTGAAGGAACTGAGATTGACTTTTGGGTATAGTCAAGAGTCATTTGCATTTCGGTGTGGACTTGACCGAACTTATATCGCTAGTCTAGAAAATGGCAAGAGAAATGTTTCCCTTCAAAACATAGAGCGAATATCCTCTGCGTTTAATTTATCTCTTAGTGATTTTTTTAGTTCGGAGTTGTTTAATGCAGATTAAGGAACTAGAAGACTTAATAAAAAGTCAGATCAAGAAAGTGATTGTAAATATTCTCAGTGACAATCAACATCTTCCAATATTGGTGAAGTCAAGGGGAGGAGCAGAAATAAGCGACTGGATACAAGGGTGTTTTATTGAGTATACAAAAAAACATGAATATCTAAAATGTCCAGAGTCTGCACCAAAAGGAAAAACTAAAAATCCTTGGGATGCCAGAATATTTTTTCAATTGAATGATCTAAGAGAAGAAATTTGGATTGATTTCAAAGCTTTTAAATTAGCTGGCAATGATAGTAATCCTGATATCGGCACACCCGACAAAATCATTAAATTTATCAAAGCAGGAGGATTTTACCTTCTATACGTTTATGTTTATTATGAAGAGAATAATAATGGTTTAAGGTTCGTAAAAAAAATGATGAATTGACAAAGGTGTATTTTTTAAAAGATATAAGCAATACCGTGAGAAGAACGCCAACTAATCAACTCCAAGTAAATATTTCGGCAGAACCTACCTATAGAACGAGAGATGAATTTATTAATCTCTTAATGGAAAAATACAGAGAAGGTTTAGAAAGACAGCGCGATAAAGCAATTGTAAAACTTGCTACAATCACTGAGGAGATGTTACTATTAAAACAAAGCAATAATCAATCAGAACAAATTATCCTCCAAAAGATTCGATAGATTTTTCGACTAAGGTAATTTGATCACTATCCAACTGATAATAATCAAATAATATTTTATCTATTTCAGATTTTAATGTACCACAAAATTTTGGCTTTTCATATATTTCATCTACAAACATCACTATCTTCTTTTGAATCTCATATTTACTTGGAATAAAAATTTTATATAAATCGGAAGTTTTTATTTGTGGCTGCTTTCCTGTATTATAACGAATAATCCTACGCTGTTGAGCGAAGAATGTGTAAATGCTAGAATTTATAAGACCACATAAATATTTCAAGAAGAAAACACTTTCATTATTTCCGTCCCTAAGACTGAACACATATAAGCTGTTATTTGCTGCACTTGGATTTGGGTCAAATGTTGCAATTAATTCTTTCGCAGACTGGCGAATGTAAACTTTAGGATTATCATAAATTACAGTTTCACCTAAGCCAATTCTTTTTTTATTTTTTATTCCTTGAACAGTTAATTCTTCCTTTAATTTATTATTGATTTTATCTTGAAGACATTTGTCATAGTAGAAGTATTTTTCATGACGAGGCTTGGAGTATTTATACTTAACACCAGTAGAGCCACGATAATATGGATATGATTTTATTTCCTCGGCATGGTGTAAAGGACTTATTCCAGTAAAAATATCTTCCATATCTAAAAGCATTGTGCATGTTCGTAGATTCTTTTTAGGATATAAGTCTTTTAATGTTGGGTCTTGTTTTAAAAAGATTTTATTTACTATATCAGTTAAATCGGAACAATTTGGCAGCCTAAATTGAAATTCATCATCTGGAGAGTTCCAATGTGACTGGGGAATATAGTAAATACTATTATCTTCCGAATTGATCACTTTTATTTCATGTAACTTTGGATTTATTTTGTCAATAACCAAAATTATTTGACCACTTACTACATCTTCAAAACTTTTAATATTATAAATAAAACTTCTAAGAATATAGTTTTGAATAATATATTTTCGACAATATTTATAAGCCGTCTCTAAAAATGAAGTGTCAACAATAAACGACAGTGTTCCAGTGGGTTTCAAGAATTTAATTCCATGTTCAATGAAAAGCATTATATAGTTGATTTTTCCATTTTTAACTTCGTAGGGAAATTGATCATAATTATTCAAATAGTATATTCTCTGCGTTTCATTTTTCTTTTTGTCTCTCCTGCCATAAAGCGTTATGTATGGAGGATTTCCAACTATATAATCAAATTCTCCATACATATTATAAAAATACAAGAAGCCGTTTGAAAATAAATCTAAATCGGGCTTAACCAATGTAAAATCAAGACAATAAGAATTGAATTTACCATCAAAGCTCTTGTTGAAAATAGTCATGTAAAGTTCCGAAAGATTATTTTTAGTTTGTTCAATCATTTGAGGATCGATATCAACAAAATAAAGTCTATTCTCAATAAATTCTTTTACCACTGTCTCGTTCTGACAAATAATATATACTTTTATTAGTATTCTTAGCAAAAAAGCTCCCTGGCCACAAGAAGGCTCTAATATCGTTTTAGAAAGGAGTGATTGGTCATTAGGCAAACAATCTAATACTGCATCAATAACTGAACTAGATTTCGTAAAAAAAATTCCATTTTGCCTTCTCGTTAGAAGACAGAATTTATCTTCTAACTTAACTTGCTTAGTCAGAAAGTCATCAAAGTTTTGATTCAAGTCTTCAATTTTTGCCAGCATAAAAGTTTAAAGTTTGTTGGAAAATGTCTGAAAGGGGTAATAGAAAACGAGATAATGAGGCTTTTAGGCATTGTCTACTAACTAGAAAGTAAGCTTTCTAAGCATTTATTTGACTATCTATAAATTTTTTTAGTCCTCAGATTTTATCAATATACAAAAAAAGTGACATATAGTCAACAACCCTATAAAAAAACGAGCGAATCCACCACACCCCATGCCCTGTATGCTTTTTGCCCCTCTTCCCGAAAATTTAATGCTTATTTAAGATTTCTAACTTTTTTGGAGAAAGGAGATTTTTCACCCTATCCTGATAGTCAAGCAGGAGAAAATATTCGATCGCTATTTGGAGATACCCCAATCATGATTATGTCCAACTTACTGCGTTCCTTGGTAATGTCTACTATTTTGAGCTTTAGTTTACCTATGCTCGCCATCGGTACTCTACTTTTGTCCCTATCCCTAGCTAGTCATATTCCTGGGGTGGGTTTTATCGGAGAGATGGGAAGTTCGCAAGTTTTAAGATTTTTGACCATCTTTGGTAGTGGTTATCCCCTCCACGGGATTCTCAGCATTAGTTTAGCCTTTGCCGTCGCGGGTAGTTTATTTGACCTATTTAATTTCTATATCCACCAAGGAAATAGGGGAGAATAGTCATTAGTTTTATATCTAGTGACAATGGGTAAACGACTATTCCCCAAGCTCTATGGACTGCTATCTCTGCTCATTGCCTTGAGCATCGCCTTTTCCTCTCCTGTCGCCAGTCAGAACCGCTCCCTAGGGGACTTATTACAACGTGGCGTACAAGTCATTCAACTCTCAACCCTCTCCGATGCCCAAGAAGTACAATTCGGAAAACAGATTAATCAGGAAATTGTCAGTAGTGAAAGGTTTACCTTAGCCACCAATCCAGATTTAAAGGCGTATATCAATAAAATTGGTCAAAGATTAGCCCAAGTTAGCGATCGCCCCCAGATTCCCTATACCTTTCAGGTAATTGCAGACGACAATATCAATGCCTTTGCCATTATGGGAGGATTTATCTATATCAATACAGGATTAATCCGTGCCGCAGCCAATGAATCGGAATTAGCCAGCGTTATCGCCCATGAAATAGGCCATGTAGTAGCCAGACATTCCCTAGAGCAGATCAAAAAAGCGGCTTTAACCCAAGGACTTCTAGAGGCCGCTAGGATTGATCGCAAAACCTGGGTACAACTAGGGGTAGAAATTGCCTATAGACTACCCCAAAGCCGTAAAGCGGAATTAGAAGCCGATCAATTGGGGTTAAATAACCTCAAAAGAGCCGGGTATGCACCCATTGGCATGATTACCTTTATGGAGAAACTAATGCAGAAAGCCGAACCCCCTGCCATTTTCAGTACCCATCCCCCTACCAAAAATCGTTTAGCGGTTTTACAGGAATCCGTCAATCCACAAACAGCAAGAAAGGGTGATGGACTCAATGAAATTGCCTATAGAAGAAAAATTAGGGCTTTGTTATCCTAAAGCCATACCCAGGAGCAAAATAAAACCTATCCCGACATTCTCCCCAAAAATCTGCCCATAAACAGGTCGAGGAATTTCAGGAGCGAGTAAACGCCCAACTTGCCAAGCCCATCCCAGCAGGGCAATACTCCAACTAATCCAAAAAGCAGATGATAGACCCAGTTCTAAGCCTAAATAAGCCAATAAACCCGATGTTAGGGCAAAAAAGACCCCTATAGCCCCTACCGTATAATCTCCAAACCAAATAGCCGTAGAATTAACCCCCAGACGTTGATCATCTTCCCTGTCGGCTAGGGCGTATACCGTATCAAATCCCAAGGTCCAGAAAACCGTTGCGCCCCACAATAACCAGGTAGCAAATTCCACCTGAGCCGTTACCGCAGTCCAACTAATTAAAACAGCAAAACCCCAAGCCAAGGATAAAATTAGCTGAGGAGCAGGAAAAAAACGCTTGGCTAAGGGATAGGCAATAATCACCGGCACCGCCGCCACCGATAACCAAAAACTTAAAGGATTTAGATAAAATGCCAAGATTGCCGCACAAGCAAGGGAGATGAGAAAAATAGCGATCGCCACCTTTACGGATAACATTTTCGCCGCTAGGGGGCGGTTTTTAGTGCGTTCAACCTGGGGATCAATCTCCCGATCCCAGAGATCATTAACCACACATCCTGCTCCACTGGTGGCGAGAGTTCCTAAAATAATCACCCCGACTAGGGGTAAAGGGGGAAAACTGACGGAGGCCAAAAAAATTGCCCAAAGAGCAGGAATCATTAAAATCAATCGTCCTGCCGGTTTATCCCAACGCAATAGACGAATAATAGTTAACCAAGTGGGTTCTGTTAAGGAAGATTGAGCCATATTAAATGGGGGGAAATATTAGGGGGTATGTCTCTAGTTTGCCAAAAAATAGCGATAATAGGAACTTAACCAGTTCTTAAAGTGAGATATTACCTGTTCTTGATAGAGTGAGAATGATAAAATTCAACCTTTGAGAACAATGAGCAATCAACTTAACAATTGTATCCCTAGACGGAAGTTAATGCTTATCAGTGTGGGAATGGGCGTTACTTTGTTATCCTGCGCCCCAGTTCAAGAGAGAAAGCCCTTTAAAATAGATGGCTCTAGTACAGTGTATCCTATTACCAAAGCCGTAAGCGATGCCTACAAAGGGGAAAAAAAAGATCCAGTCGATGTTAGTATTGGCTTTTCGGGAACAACGGCAGGTTTTCGCAAATTTTGTGGAGGCGAAACCGAGATCAGTAATGCCTCTCGTCCGATCGAAAATTCGGAAATCGCCCTCTGTAACAGTAACAAGGTCAGATTTATTGAATTACCCATTGCCTTTGATGCTGTGACGGTAGTAGCTAATCCCGCCAATACCTGGGCCCAGAGCCTTACCACTGAGGAATTAAGAAAGATGTGGCAACCGGCAGCCGAGGGAAAAATCAAGAATTGGAAGCAAATCAGAGCTAGTTTCCCCGATCAACCCCTCAATCTCTTTGGTCCAGGGACAGATTCGGGTACTTTTGATTATTTTACTGAAGCTATTGTTGGGCAAGAACGGGCTAGTCGCAAGGACTTTGTTAAAAGTGAAGATGATAAAACTATTGTGGAGGGTGTAGAACAGGACCCCAACGCCCTGGGTTATTTTGGTTTTGCCAATTATGAAGCCAACAGTGCCAAGCTCAAAGCCGTTCCCATTGATTCGGGAAGAGGTCCGACTATACCATCTCGGGAAACAGTAGAAAATGCTACCTATCAGCCCCTTTCTCGTCCCCTATTTATCTATGTAAATTTAGCATCCGCCCAGGCAAATCCAGCCCTGAGAGAGTTTGTGGAGTTTTATATCCAGAAAGCTCCAGAAATTATTCCCTCAGTGGGTTACATCCCCTTACCCGCAGAAGGTTATCAGTTGGCAGGTGTCACCTTTGCTAATGGAGAAGCAGGAACCGTTTTTGAGGGAAGATCGCAAATTGGCCTGACAATTGGGGAATTAATGCGTAAAAAAGCTAAGTTTTAAAACCTTGCTCTTGCCTAAATTACGTTTCATCGGGCGAAAACTCTGGTTAAATTGTAGTCAGAGATATATTTTTTCTAAAGGAACCCCTAGCAAGGTAAGCATCTATGGTCAGTGTTTTTAACCCTAAACTAGCCCCAGGCGAGACATTAGCCCCGATAGATCAAGCCGAGCCCTGTATTCTCGCCGCTATTGATATCGGGACGAACTCTATTCACATGGTCGTTGTCCGCATTGACCCTCACCTGTCGGCTTTTACGATTATTGCTAGGGAAAAAGATACCATCCGACTCGGAGATCGAGAACAAAAAACGGGAAAATTAGCCCCAGATGCTATAGAAAGAGCGATCGCCACCCTAAAGCGCTGTAAAGACCTGGCTTCTAGCCTTGATGTCCATCAAATTATTGCCGTCGCCACCAGCGCCACTAGAGAAGCCGCCAACGGAGCGCAGTTTTTACAACAAATTCAGCAGGAAGTGGGTTTAAAAGTTGACCTAATTTCGGGACTAGAAGAAGCTCGCAGAATCTACCTAGGGGTGTTGTCGGGGATGGATTTTCAGAACCTACCCCATATCATTTTAGATATTGGCGGGGGCTCTACCGAATTGATTTTAGCGGATAATCATGATGCCCGTTTCCTCAGTAGTACCAAAGTCGGAGCGGTGCGTCTTACCCAGGATTTTATCACCACTGACCCCGTCAGTCCCCAACAATTTGCCGTGTTAAAGGCCTATATACGGGGAATGTTAGAGCGTCCCGTTGAGGAATTGCGCCAAAAGCTCAAAGTAGGAGAAGAAGTGCGGATGGTAGGGACATCGGGAACTATTGAAATCCTCATGAATCTCCATGCTATGGAAAAATTAGGAGAGGTTCCCACACCCCTTAATGGTTATCAACTGACTCGCAAAGAAGTAAGGGACTTGGTAAAACGTCTTAGTACTATGAATTATGGGGAGCGTTTTGCCTTACCAGGGATGTCGGATAAACGGGCGGAAATTATTCTAGCGGGGGCGGTGGTTTTATTAGAGTCCATGAATTTGCTTAACCAAGATAAAATAGTCCTCTGTGAACGGGCTTTGCGGGAAGGGGTAATTGTCGATTGGATGTTAAGCCATGGCTTTATTCAAGACCGTTTGCGGTTTCAAAGTGAAATCCGTCAGCGCAGTGTTAAAAAAATTGCCAAAAAGTATCATGTGGCTTTAGCTTCTGGGGAAAGGGTGGCAAAATTCTCTTTAAGTATTTTTGAACAGACCAAAAATCATCTCCATAACTGGACAAAGACAGAGAAGGAATTGCTCTGGGTAGCTGCGGTTTTACATAATTGTGGCATTTATGTTAATCATGGGGCCCATCACAAACATTCCTATTATTTAATTCGCAATTCTGAAGTTTTGGGCTATAGTGAAAATGAGTTAGAGGTTATTGCTAATATTGCCCGCTATCACCGCAAAAGCAAGCCGAAAAAGCGGCATCCAGATTATATAAAGCTATCTGAATATCAGCAGTTGATGGTTAGACAGTTAAGTGCTATTTTGCGAATAGCTGTAGCCTTGGATCGTCGCCAAGTTGGAGCTATTGCCGATCTAGAATGCAAGTACGATCCTGAGTACAGAACTCTACATTTACATTTATTTGCAGCTAGTCCAGATGATGACTGTGCTTTGGAATTATGGAGCTTGGATTATAAAAAACCTGTTTTTGAAGAGGAGTTTGGGGTTAAGTTAGTATCGACTTTAGCCCATATAAAGACAATAGAACAGGTGACATGATACCAAATCTGCCTAAGTTACTAGATAATCATGAGGGCTAGGCAGGAGGCAGGAAGATTATAACCTGATTTTTAAACCAGATTTGGTATTAGAGCTTGCCGTAAAAGCAGGATGTCAGAGTACAATTACATATAACATCCGTGACTTTGCAATGCCCTCTAGCGATTCTAAGGAATTTGCGGTCCGTCATGTCTTTTAGGATCTTTTTTTTCCTTCTTAGTACCATCGGATGGTTTTTTAGCTTTCTTAGTTTCTTTGTTACCCTTTCGCGTGGCCATAAAAATGCCTCTATTAAATTACTATGGGAGATATTCTATAGATAAAAATTAGCTCACGGCAGAGGCGATGAGCAATAGCACGGTGACTAACATGACTGCACCAATTCCTATCAAGATATAGCGCAATTGTTTTTTAGGAGTTGGATAGGTTGCCTTGGACATATCCGGCTCAGTTGCAAAGTTATTCATGAGTCCTTCATCGTCTTGGGTATAGCCTATAGGCAAGTCTTCACTACTCTCAACATCAGCGTGTACTTCCGATGGGATCAGTTCAGTACCGTCACTAGGATGATTTTGATGGACGGGAATTGTATTTATAGTTTGTTTTTTCATACTAATATTCTATCACATTTAAAGAACAATGACCCTATTAAAAAAAGAGCAGATTCTACCAAATTATTAACTATTTTAAATAATAATTTTGGCTAAATCTGCTACGATACTAGGAAATACGTCGTCCTGTTAACAAGTTGTAAACAATACCGATTAGGGCTAAAACTAGAAGTAGGTGAATTAAACTACCGCCAATGTGAATTGAGAACCCTAAAAGCCAGAGAAGAACGAGTACAACAACGGCAGTCCAGATTATATTCAACATATTGTCCTCCATTTAGATAAAAGTGATGAGAATTTAGTCTTAGTAAAAGATGGTTGTATCCACCGCAGTGAATAGTTTGATTTTTGTTGATCAAGAGATCACCTATAGCAGTTCTCGATATTAGTGAGGTACAAAGATCCTCGTTTGAGGCGGTCGGCAGGTGTTAGATGTACCTCAGTAGCTTAAAACGCTGTAGAAATTATCTTTAGGGGCTGACAACAGCCTTGACTGTGACGCTGTTAACGCCCTTGATTTCCATGGCTAAGGGTTTGATTTTATCGAGTTGTTCTTGATTTGTTACTACCCCCGATACCGTAATATCGGCTTTTTTGGCAGTAACAGTAAGCTTACCGCGAGGGATATTAGCCTCTAGTTTGCTCCGCACTTCACTCTCTAAATCTCCCTCAGCACGTTTTTCAGAATCGCCCTGCATATCACATTGCGCTGCTCCCGCGCTTTAATATCCGCGTCTAGCTGCTTTCTACGGGTGGGACTTTGGGCATCTTCCTGGGTAACATTTCCATTTTTTTCTGTGGAAATCTTCCCATTGGTGTCCGTTGAATTAGGGGCATCGGCTGCCGTTTTAGAATTGGCACAGGCCGATAGGGTCACTATCAGTAAAATGCCGAACAGATTAGTAATCTTGTTCATATTATTCTCCTGAATTTTTTAAACTCGTAAATGGGGAGTAGTAACTGTTTCTAGGGATTCACTAGATAAATCGTGGACATACCACTGGGCAATACCCCGATGACTGAAAATAGATTCTGCTATGGCTATATCTTTTCTGGAGCCTTCAACCATAACTAGATAATCTCCATCGGCAATGCGATCGCTATACACCTCGGCTCGATCTTCGGGGATACCTAAGCCCACCAGGCCACCTGCCAAGCTACCTGTTATCGCACCGATAACACTACCGGAAATAGTCGAGGCGATCGCCGTTGCAGCAGCACCCGCCAGCATTACAGGTCCAATCCCAGGGATGGCAATAATGCCTAAACCTACTAATAAACCCGTCAAACCGCCTAAACTACTGCCAGCTATAGCCCCGTCCTTAGCTGCTTCTTCGGTACGATTTTCATGGGTGTGCAAGTTACCAGCAGTTACTAACCCATGATTTGTCTTCGCCCCTGTGGTTTCAGTACGGCTATTGATGTCACGCCCTATGACAGAAACCTGATCCATCAAAAAACCTTGATTTTTTAATTCGACTAGGGCCATTTCGGCTGCTTCATAACTGGAAAATGTACCGATAGCAAGTTGTCTTAACATAACTGCTTCCTCCTAAAATTTACTGTTCGTGTGACTTATATAATGTCTAGATGCTGCAATCTGTTAGTTAAAAGATTCACGGGCTTCTGCCTTGATACCTTCAGTTTCTTTAAGGGTTTCCTTTTCTACTTTATTGCTTTTTCCCCCTGGTTGGTAGTCAGGATTAACAATGCTGTTATCCATTCCTTCTAGGGTTTTAGCTTTAAAGCGATCGGCTTTTTCGGCAGACTTAATTTCTGTTTTGGTCTTAACATCTTTCCCTGCTATTTGTGTAGGAGATGCTGCCGCCCAACTATCCCCAGAGCCAAAACCTATAACCGTTGTTATGGACACAGCTAAACCGAGGATGACTAAAAAACGACGGATCTGTTTAAATGAAATCATTTTAAAACTCCGAAAAAGTAATAGGTTTAGATATTTTCAGTAGTTGACGGCGTGGGTAGTCCACCTAGGTATATACCCTTGGTTGCTTACGCCGCCTTATACTCTGGATCGGTAGGATGTATTATTCAATGACCTTTTTGGCTTCATCTTTTACATCTTCAACAGCATGGCGAACCTTCGCTTCGGCTTGTTTTTCCTTACCTTCTGCCTGAGCTTTAGGATCACCTGTGATGTCTCCTCCTATTTCTTGAAGTTTACCTTCGACGTTTTTAGCGGTTGCCTTGGCTCTATCTTTAAGACTCATAATAAACTCCTAACTTGAATTTCTGTCTATGGTCTTACTGTAAGGGGAGCTTGTTTGATTTCTTGAGTGAATTGATTAAATCTGTATAAATTGATTGAATATGATACAAAACGTAATGGTATATCTACTGGGATTATCTTTAGCAGAAACTCTTTAGAATTTGAGATAGACATAAAGATAGGCTATAATTAACTACTCAATGTGGCAAAGATAGTAATCTTAAGTTTCAGGAAAAATTTAAAGGGAAATTTCATCGTGATTTCATATTTCTATGAAAAGCTAAAGATATAGATAAAATTCGTAATTCAAAAAATGTATCGCTTATAATAGAGTAGACTGGAAAGATATGTTTTTATCTCTTCTAACGATCCTCAAAAGAAAGACCTACAGATTAAATTTTCTGTTTTTGTAAAGGTAAAGTAAAAGAATGGATAATCTGCTCCTTAAATTACGGGGAATGAGTTGCGCCTCCTGTGCCTCGAACATTGAAAAAGCCATTCAATCAGTTCCGGGGGTGACTGAATGCCAAGTCAATTTTGGGGCTGAACAGGCAACAGTTCAATACAATCCTCAACAAACCGACCCGAAAACCATTCAAGGGGCCGTTGTCAGCGCGGGCTATCAAGCATCTCCCCTAGAAGAAATGAACACAGGTCAAGATGATGAGGAAAAAAAGTCTCGTCAAGCTGAAACCCTCGATCTAAAACGCAAAATCTGGGTAGGTGGGGTTTTCAGTGTCCTGTTAGTTTTGGGTGTAATTCCTGAAATGTTAGGGATAAATCTCTCCTTTATTCCTACTTGGTTGGGTAATCCCTGGCTACAGTTAATTTTGACAACGCCAGTTCTATTTTGGTGTGGACAATCCTTTTTTATTGGTGGCTGGAAGGCTTTTAAACGTCATACTGCCACAATGGATACCCTCATTGCTTTGGGGACTGGAGTAGCTTATTTTTACTCTCTTTTTAGTCTTATTGTGCCTAGTTTCTTTACCACAGAAGGATTAACACCCCACGTCTATTTTGAAGTAGCAGCGACAGTGACAACGTTAATTTTATTAGGACGATTATTTGAGAGTATTGCTAAGGGAGAAACTTCAGAAGCAATTCGTAAATTAATGGGTTTACAAGCTAAAAATGCGCGAGTTATTCGCAATGGTAAAGAATTAGACATTCCCATTGAAGAAGTGATTTTAGAAGATATTATTGTGGTTCGTCCTGGGGAAAAGATTCCTGTAGATGGAGAAATTGTTGAGGGTTCTTCTAGTATTGATGAAGCAATGGTGACAGGGGAAAGTGTCGCCGTTAAAAAACAGCCCAAGGATGAAGTCATTGGATCAACTATTAATCAAACAGGCAGTTTCAAATTTCGGGCTACTAGAGTCGGAAAAGACACCGTTTTAGCCCAAATCGTCAAAATGGTACAGCAAGCCCAAGGCTCTAAAGCTCCGATTCAAAAGTTAGCTGATCGCATAACAGGCTGGTTTGTCCCTGTTGTGATAGCGATCGCTATTCTTACTTTTGTTATCTGGTTTAATGTCATGGGTAATATTACCCTAGCCATGATTACAACGGTGGGAGTTTTGATTATCGCTTGTCCCTGTGCGTTGGGGTTAGCCACTCCGACTTCGATTATGGTAGGAACGGGAAAAGGGGCAGAAAATGGCATTTTAATCAAAGGAGCCGATAGTCTAGAATTAGCTCACCAAATTAAAACCATTGTGTTAGATAAAACGGGAACTCTTACCCAAGGAAAGCCGACTGTCACAGATTTTTTGACCGTTAAGGGTATTGCTGATGGTAATGAACTCAACTTATTAAAATTGGCGGCTTCCTTGGAGCGAAATTCAGAACATCCCTTAGCAGAAGCAGTGGTCAGGTATGCTCAATCTCAACAAATTAAGTCAGGGGAAGTTAAACAATTTCAGGCGATCGCTGGTAGTGGGGTACAGGGAATTGTAGAAGGTAAATTAATCCAAATCGGGACACAACGTTGGATGAAAGAACTGGGGATTGAAACTCAGTTTTTAGAAGCCGATAAAAATACCTGGGAAAATGCCAAGAAAACCGTTGTTTGGTTAGCCGTAGCGGGCCAAATTGAAGCAATTATGGGCATCGCTGACGCGCTCAAACCCTCCTCGGCTGCTACTGTAAAAGCCTTTAAAAAGCTCGGTTTAGAAGTGGTAATGTTGACGGGGGATAATCAGGCGACGGCGGAGGCGATCGCGGCAGAAGTGGGGATTATTCGCGTTTTGGCCCAAGTCCGTCCTGAGCAAAAAGCCGCCAAAATTAAGGAATTACAAGCAGAAGGCAAAATTGTCGCCATGGTAGGAGACGGGATTAATGATGCCCCTGCCCTAGCTCAAGCTGACGTAGGAATTGCCATTGGCACGGGAACAGATGTAGCGATCGCCGCTTCTGATATTACGCTAATTTCTGGGGATTTACAGGGAATTGTGACTGCCATTCAACTCAGTCATGCCACCATACAAAATATTCGCCAAAATCTTTTCTTTGCCTATATTTATAACGTAGCTGGGATTCCCATCGCAGCAGGTATTTTATTTCCTTTTTTTGGTTGGTTACTGAGTCCAATTATTGCGGGAGCGGCAATGGCTTTGAGTTCAGTTTCTGTTGTGACTAATGCGTTACGTTTACGAAAATTTCAACCGAAAATAATTATTTAAAGAGGAAATAGATCGTGAATCAAAGAATAATTTGGGGAACATTAATAGGATTGGGATTTTTTATGTTTGTGGCATCGGCAGGAGAAGCTATTCCCATGCCTGAGGAGCATTCTCATTCGACTACTCAATTTCAGCGTATTGAACAACCGTTCGGGCTAAAAGCGATCGTTACTCTAGGGGGATTAGGCTTAATTGGTTTAGAGTTATGGTGGTTTTTATTCAGTCAACCCACAACGAAAAAGAACTAGCCATGCTTCTGTGCTTTTCGACGACGAGCAGCAATACGTTTTGCAAGAACAATCATCCGAGCATTGACAATTGCTCCGCCAGAGTCTATGGCTTCTAGCAGTTTCTTCGCAGCAAGTCCTGAAACAGGCTTAGATTGGGTATGGAGAGGATATTTCATGGCAGGGTATATTGTATAATTTCCACCTGTCCATCATAGCAAGTAAAAAAGCGAGATTTGAATCTCCATTTCATCTTAATTTCATTCCTGGCTGTCATCCTAAACTTGAGGCAATCCAAAGAAAACAGCCAAAATGCTCAACACTATTGTCAAATGGTCGATCGCGCTTCCTCAGAGAAAGTGATCCCAGTAACTTGACAGTTAGTTAAAAATGAGATTATAATTTCCCCTAGTTGGGTTGCGTTCCTTAACCCAACCTACAGATCAGCGATCGCACTAGACTGACAGGCATTCGTTTTCATAGGACTAAAACATCATGAGTAATGAAAAAAAGAAAGGATCTCGACCTTAATTGACAATATCCGAAGTTCTTGGGATAATGTAGGCCTACCCCACCGAATTCCTCTTAAAATTCACTACGCCAAGGAAATGAGAAAATATATGGAAGAGCTTGAGACGCTTTCGCCCAACGATTACATCTGGGTTAAAAAAGAAATGGACGAAAAAATTCAAAAGGCGGGCAAGGATCTCAAATTAGGATTAGGATTGGCAGTCGGGCTTGGAGTTGTTTTAAGTGTGTCTACTTTATGGGATGCGCTCAGCAATTCCGATCAATGAGCGCAACACCATCGATCCTACTTCTAGTGTGATCGGCGCTCTCGTAGAGTGCGTTAATCAACGCACCTTTTACATTTTTACATGGCATTTTATGCTATCGAAATTGCGATGCGTTAAGCTGCGCTAACACATCCTACGAAAAAGAGTTCCGAGAAGTTATTGGCGATCGCTGTTGTGGAGTTCCAGAAGGTTATCGGCGATCGCAAAGTCAAGAAATTGATAGGCGATCGCCTTCTAATCCTATTAAAAATTAGGCAATTTGTTCTGAGGTACGGGGCTGAATTCTTTGAATAATCTGATCACGGTTTGGTAACGTTTTCAGATCATAAATTGCTTGAAGATTAAGCCAAGAAGCCGCATCACCACCAAAATAGCGGGCTAATCTTTCTGCCGTATCAGCCGTAATAGAACGACGTTCTTTAATAATTTCGTGAATACGAGACGCAGGAACATTTAATGCTAAAGCTAAAGCATTCACGCTCATATTAAGAGGAGTAAGAAAATCTTCCCGCAGAATTTCTCCTGGGTGAACGGGACGCATTTGATTAATTGGGCGGTGTGTCATGGTTATTTACGAGTGATAATCAACAATTTCAACATCAGCAGGGCCATTACTTGTCCAGATAAAGCATAATCGAAATTGGGAATTAATCCGAACACTGTATTGTCCTTTTCTATCGCCTTTTAACGCTTCAAGTTGGTTGCCTGGTGGAGAGCGCAGGAATTCTAAGGTTTGGGCGGCATCCAATTGAGTCAACTTCCGAATAGCAGTATCTTTGACAGCACGAAAACGGGATGGATTTCCTCCTTCAAAAAGCGATCGCGTGTGTTTACATCGGAAAGATTGAATCATATCTTAAATGCTATTCCGTTTCGCGTAATACGTCAAGGAAGAGAAGAAACCGCACTTGTGAGCATTTCATCCTGATTTCATCTATAGCTGCCATCCTAAGTTTTAGGGAATCACAGGGAAAACAGCCAAGATGCTCAATGCTATAGTCAGATGGTCGATCGCCCAACGTTGGTTAGTAGTGGTCGCGGCCATTGTGATCACGCTTTGGGGTATCCAAGTTGTGACCCAGATGCCCTTAGATGTTTTTCCGAGCTTTGCTCCACCCCAGGTGGAAATCCAAACCGAAGCCCCAGGACTTGCTCCCGAAGAAGTTGAATCCCTCGTCACCCTACCGATCGAAAGTTCTATTAATGGAACACCAGGAATCATGACGGTACGCTCCTCCTCCTCTGCTGGATTATCGGTCGTCAAAGTGATCTTCAACTGGGAAACAGAAATTTATCGCGCTCGTCAACTGGTAACGGAACGATTGCAACAGTCCCAAAATAAACTACCTGAAGGGGTTGAAACTCCCCAACTTTCACCGATTACATCTCCCATCAGTACTATCTTAATGATTGGGTTTACAGTGGGAGAAAAGAAGGTATCAGAAGAGATCGAGGCAACAACCCCCAACATGTCTCTAATGGATCTCCGCCGTTTGATAGATTGGCAAGTGACAAATCGTTTACTTGCCGTTTCTGGGGTGGCTCAGGTCATTGCCTATGGTGGAGAGGTTCGACAATATCAAGTATTAATTGATCCAGTAAAATTACAAGCGTTTAATGTCACTCTGAGTCAGGTAACGGAAGCGGTTAAAGCAGCTAATATTAATGCGCCAGGCGGATTTTTAATTACGCGCGATCGAGAAAAGTTAATTCGGGGTGTAGGGCGAGTCCAATCGGTTGAAGAATTGCAACAATCGGTTATTCTCGCCAGGGACGGAACCCCTGTCAGGCTACTTGATGTTGCCGATGTTCAGATTGGGGCCGCAATTAAGCGGGGAGATGGTAGTCTGGATGGCAAGGCAGCGATTATCCTGCTGATTGACAAGCAACCCCAAGCTGATACGCCCACTGTAACCCGTGCGATTGAAGCAGCAATGGCAGAAGTTAAAGCAAGCTTGCCCAAAGATGTTGAAGTAACTGTCACATTCCGCCAAGCAGACTACATTGATGCCTCAATTGAGAATGTTCGAGAAGCCCTGGTTGAAGGCAGTATCATTGTTGCCCTAATCCTGATTCCGTTTTTGATGAACTGGCGTAATCTGGCGATTTGTCTGGTTGCTCTGCCATTATCCCTACTGATTGGCGTGATAATGCTCAACTTGATAGGACAAGGACTCAACACTATGACCCTGGGCGGTTTGGCCGTAGCAATTGGCTCTGCTGTAGATGATGCGATCGTTGATGCGGAAAACGTCTATCGTTCTCTGCGTGAAAATAAACATACTGCTCGGCCACGCCCCTTATTAGAGGTTGTGTATGACGGCTGTAAAGAAGTACGTGATTCGGTATTTGGGGCAACTGTCATTACAATTGTGGTCTTTGCACCTATTTTTGCGCTGAGTGGTGTGGAAGGCAGTATCTTTATCCCGATGGGATTGGGCTATATGGCAGCAGTGATCGCCTCTAGTCTTACGGCTCTTACGGTGACTCCCGCTTTGTGTGCAATTCTTTTGCCCCATGGTTATTTACCTGAAACCGAACCCAGGGTTGCCCGTTTTTTTAAACGGCTATATTTACCCTGGCTCACTTTCTCTATACGGCGGACGGGTTTGGTGCTGGCTGCATCAACTGCTTTGTTGGTTTTTGCTTTGATTATTGTTCCTTCTTTTGGGCGCATTTTTCTGCCAGAGTTTCAGGAGCGATCGCTAGTAAATGCCGTTATGCTCTATCCTGGGGTGTCATTAGAAACAACCAACCAGGTTGGGTCTGCGATGCAAGCAGCCCTAAAAGATGATGGCCGCTTTAAGCATATTCAACTTCGGTCTGGACGGGCCCAAGGAGATGCGGATGCCGCAGGGGTGAATGGAGCGCACTTAGATGTGGAGCTAAGTGAGACAGGGATAAAAGATCGCAAAGGTAGTATTGAAAAACTTCGGCAGGAGTTTGCGCGGATACCAGGCGTTGCACCCAATATTGGTGGTTTTATTTCTCATCGCATGGATGAGGTGTTGTCAGGAGTGAGAAGCGCGATCGCTGTCAAAATTTTCGGTCCTGATCTATCGGAACTGCGTCGCTTGGGCGAAGAAGTTACCTCCACCATGCAAGCTATCAAGGGCGTTGTCGATTTACAACCAGAACCACAAATCCCCGTTTCTCAGGTGCAAATCGTTTTCGAGCGATCTGCCGCCAGTCGCTATGGGTTGACCGTGGGGGAACTGTCCCAAACAATTCAGACAGCACTAAATGGGAGAGTTGTTTCTCAAGTATTGGAGCAACAGCAAACCTTTGATCTGGTGGTTTGGTTAAAGCCAGAAGCCCGTAACAGCTTGGAAACCATTGCCAATCTTTTGGTTGATACTCCCAACGGGCAGAAAATTCCCCTGGCGCAGGTGGCGAAGATTCAGGAAGCCACCGGACCAAACACGATTAACAGGGAAAATGTCTCTCGTTTGCTGGTGGTGTCTGCCAACGTCAGCGGACGAGATCTGCGCTCAGTGGTGAACGAAATTCAGGCAAAGGTAAAACAGCAGGTACAACTACCGTCTGGTTACTTTATTCAGTACGCGGGACAGTTTGAGGCAGAAGAACGATCGACCCAAAGTATCTTGTTTTATAGTGCGATCGCTTTCGTCGTCATCACCGTCATTATGTTTATCTCAGTCAAATCCATTCCTTCTACTGCCATGATCATGATCAATCTGCCATTAGCCTTAGTCGGAGGTGTGATCGCGGTGGTATTAACTGGTGGAATCTTGTCCATTGCCTCCCTAGTCGGATTTGTCACCCTGTTTGGAGTTGCTACCCGTAATGGTTTGCTGCTGGTGGACAACTACAACACCAAGCTTGCGGCAGGAATACCCTTAAAAGACCTTTTGATTCAAGGCTCAATGGAACGTCTTAACGCAATTTTGATGACAGCATTTACCTCGGCCTTAGGGTTAGCTCCACTCGTAATTGCAGGTGGTCCAGGCAAAGAAATTTTACAACCTTTAGCCATTGTTGTTTTAGGAGGATTATTTAGTTCTACGGCTTTAACCTTATTAGTTTTACCTGCGTTATATTCTCAATTCGGACGATTCTTAATCAACAAAAATCCTACTAAAATTGTTGAAAATAGGAAAGCTTCTGAAGCTATTTCAAAGTAAATTTATCGGATACAAACATGATTAACCAACAATGGATTGATAGTTCTTAACTAGATTATTCCTAACCAAATGTTTTCATCTTTACCCCAATATATACCTAAATATAGAATAGGAGTTATTCCCAATGAAATCAACTCAGTCTCGCTTTTTGGTTTTAAGCTGTTCAGGTTTTGTCACTTTAATTACCTTGGCAATGACAATAAATCCTAGCCTAGCGACCGACCTTAACCGCTTTAAATCTTCAGCAATTTTAGGCAATAGAAAATTCGATTTAGTTGCCATGAAAGGGCAAGTCGTTGAATCTGGCCCTTACCATTTAGAATTAGTCCCTGAAAAGAGTGATAAAGGACTTCATTTGGACTTATTTGTAATGACAGGAGATAATCACAAACCGATTCCCAATGCTAAGATTACGGGTCAAGTTCAATTTCCTGATGGCAAACAAAAAAATCTAGTTTTTACTTATGATGCTAAGGATAAACACTACACCAGTCTCTTGGAAGGAAAAGCAACGGGCCAATATCAATTAAAAATTACGGCGGAAATTGATGGTAAAAAAGTGACTGCTCGTTATTCGTTTAAACAATAAAGAAACAGTGTTATCGCTGATTTTTGGGTTAATGTTCTTTGACGGCTATTTTGTATTTGCCATTAATTATGAGAATTTTATTAGTTGAAGATGAAACTGATTTAGGGTCCGCTATTAAACGAACTCTAAACCAAGAAAAATATGTCGTTGATTGGGTAACGGATGGCAAACAAGCCTGGGACTATCTACAAAACCAATGGACTCAATATTCCTTGGCAGTTTTCGACTGGTTAGTGCCAGGTTTTACGGGATTAGAATTGTTGCAAAAATTAAGAGTAAGTAAAAACGCGCTTCCCGTTCTCATGCTAACAGCTAGAGACCGTATGGAGGATAAGATTGCGGGACTAGATGCGGGGGCAGATGATTATTTGATTAAACCCTTTGGCATGGAGGAATTATTAGCGAGATTACGCTCCTTACAACGGCGATCGCCCCAACTCCAACCTCAACAGTTACAAATTGGCAATATTACTTTAGATTACGGAACAAGAACTGTTTGTTATCTTATTAGTAAGGAAAAAAAGCAGATTATTTCTTTAACAAATAAGGAATTTCAATTGCTAGAATATTTTATGCGTCATCCTAATCAAATTTTAACCAGTGACCAGATTCGTAATCAACTTTGGGAATTAGGGTCTGATGGTTTTAGTAATGTGGTAGCCGCTCAAGTTAGGTTATTAAGACGTAAATTAGAATCGGTTGGTTGCCTAAAACTGATTGAAACTGTGCATGGAGTTGGCTACCGACTTTATGGGGTATAGCCGAGATACTTACAAAAATATGGATTAAATCATTTGTCGGGATGGGAATTTTCTAAGTAAGCTTCAGTTAACAAAGTTGCTTCCTGAATTTCTTTTTGCTCTGTAGAACCTAAACGAACACCAGTCCGCCAACTGCCCCAGAAGACCCCTCCTACAAAAGCAGTTCCACCTACTATTACAGCTACCAAGGCTCCTGGCTCGACTAATAACTCCGTAATTTTGCCTGGCACTGGATTAGTAACTTCCACTTGCTTACTGGGAAGAATTTCAATTTGTCCTGTTGTTTTAATGCCAATATTGAGCAGTTTTCGAGTTGCTAGTTCGATTTTAATTCCTAATCGTCTCGCGGTTTCTGAATCTACTTCAACAGACTCAGGATTGGCGATCGCTGTATCTCCCCCTTGAAATTCATTACCATGCCCACCATGGGCTACTGCAATAGGAGAAAAGGTCAAGAATATAAAACCAATAATTACTCCTGTGCCTTGACAGAGAAGTAAAGATAAAATGTTTCTATAATTTCGTAGAATTTGTGTATTGTTCATTTACTTAAATAGAAATGAATGAAGATAGCATCACAATAATCTATGATTCCATCTAGAAATGAAATCTAGATGAAATCCTTATTTTGTCCTTTTATAAGTAGGTAGGTGTTAAAAACTGTCAGATCCCCCCGCCTATCGGCACCCCCCTTAATAAGGGGGGCAGGGGGGATCGAAGGCGCAATCTATCTTCGATTTAATTATAACCAGTTACTTACAAACCTTAATCTAAAACTCTTCTATCGGTAGACGAATCGTAAAAGTGCTACCTTTGCCTTGTTCACTCTGTACTTGAATACTTCCCTGATGAGCTTGTACAATGGCAGATGCGATCGCCAATCCTAATCCTGAACCCCCAGTTTTACGAGAACGCGCGCTATCCACTCGATAAAACCGATCAAAAATATGTTTTTGCTCAGATGAAGCAATGCCAATTCCTGTATCGTTTATGGTAATTACCCCCTGATTTTCCAAACGACTTAAAGTAACTTGTACTTTTCCTTGAGCAAGCGTATATTGAATCCCATTAATCATCAGATTAGAAACCAGTCGATACAGTTGTTCTAAATTACCATTCACGTAAAGAGACTGATTGACTAAAATACTTTCACTCAGTGTAATATCGGCTGCGATCGCCAGTGCTGACAATTCTTCCACTAAATCACTCACAATGTCATTGAGACAACACGATTCATAACCCTGTAAGATGGGTTGTCTATCGAAGCGAGATAGCAAGAGTAAATCATTAACTAATGTCGCTAATCTTCGATTCTGACGTTCTATAGTAGCTAATATGTCTTGTATCTCTAGAGGCTCTAATTCTTCTTTCCTAGCTGATTCGACGGTTGCGAGAGTTGCGGCTAACGGGGTGCGTAACTCATGGGCGGCATCAGCTGTAAATTGCTGGATCTGTTGATAAGATTGATAAATCGGTTTCATGGCTAATCCGGCTAACCACCAGCTAGAAACCCCAACTAAAACCAAGACGATCGGCAAGCCTAAAAATAAGATTAATCTTACTGTAGAGAGATAATCATCAAATTCTTTAAAACTTCGTCCTAACTGTAAGTATCCCCAGTCTTCCTGACGATTGGTGTGCAGCCGAAAAGATATCTGATGATAACGGTTTCCTTGGAGATCTTGGATAATTTGCCATTGATTCAAAACAGGCAATGAAGAAACTTCTGGAGGCACTCCCACAAAAGCCATTAAACACCCTTTCATATCCAATAAACGTAAATAATAATTGCCTTGCCCAATTACACTCAATATATGACGATTGGATGAGACAAGAGTATAGACAGCAACTGGACAGTTAGTATTAGACTTTAGTTGCGAAGTTCCTTTGATAAAACAAGAATTTCCCCTAGTACACAGATCCGGTAAAAACTCGTAAACAATCGGTTCGATTTGTCCGACATTTTGTAATTTGAGTTCTAGACTATCGTGTATTGTCCCCGCAACTGAGGCGATTTCTCGATCGAGTGCTACCAGATGAGCATGAGCGATCGCCCGATACATGCCAAATCCTGATACACTCAAAATAATCCCCATGACACTGGCATACCAGAACGCCAACCGCACGCGAGTCTGATTAAATAAGCTATTTTGCTGCATGGGAAGCAATATCTTGATACAACTGGGTATTAGTATCCCACTGTTCCATCATCGGGCGGTTATAGGGGTCGTTGCCGCCATTGGTGTCGTTATGGAGATACTGTTCTGTTCCATAGTAAATACAGGGTATGCCCCTACAGGTCAAGATTATAATAATTGCCAGCCTCAAGGTATCCCAGTTGGAGTTCAGACTGAGAAAACGGCTCATGTCATGGTTATCCACAAAAGTAATCAACTCCGTGGCACTATTGTAGAGATAATCGAGGTTGAAAATCTCCTGTACCCGATAGAACCCTCCAGCGCCATTGAAAGCTAGGGCTTCTCGTAGGGCACTACACAATCCGAAGTCTAAAAGCGACATCCCCGAATCATTAGCGAATTTGGCAGAACGACCGTCGGTTGGATGGCTAAAGCCCCATTCTCCGAAGGAAAACAAAGAGGGTTTATGGGTTTTAAGATCGGTAATAAATTCCTGCCAAAACCAGACGGGCATATGCTTAACTGTATCGATTCGCAGGGCATCTACCCCCTCATCCAGCCATTTCTTGATTGCCGACTTAATATAGTGGCGAAAGTCAGGATTACTCTCGTTGAAGGTGGCCAGACCGCACATTTCATAGTAAAGTAGCTGGTGCTCGTCATTCCAGTCGGTAATGGGAGGGTTGTGATAGTACCAGTTTTTCTCATCTCGATCAAAATCTACAATTTCCACTCCATCGTCATAGAGTTTTCCCTTTTCACCATTGATGTTAGGGCTACTATGGTTGCAGACTATATCTAAAATTAACTTCATGCCGCGATCGTGTACTGCTTCCACTAAACGGTCAAAAACAGTGTATTCGTTGATGGAGTTAGATTCTCCCTGGGCGATAAATCGGCTGTTAATCCTTTTAAAATCCCTTGTCCAATAGCCGTGCATCGCCGCATTCTCATCCATTTCCTCCACCTGTTCAAAGAGGGGCGACAGCCAGATTGCCGTTACCCCCAAGTCTTTTAGGTAGTCTAGTTTGTCAATCACTCCCTGAAGATCACCACCCCAATACTTGCCCCAGTGTTGACGGGTGGGATCGAATAGCTTGGGGTTTTGTCCTTGATCGTTGCGAGAATCTCCATCCAAGAAACGATCCACCACAATAAAGTAGATTGTCTCTTGGCGAAATTCAATGGAACGGGTGAAGAAAAACTCAAGATCCGCGCCCTTATTGGGAATAACCTCATCGCTCAGGAAACCTGCGGCGGCTTTTTTCGCTGACGTATCCTGATTTGACACTGCTTCAACCATGACACACTTTCCATCCACTACGAAGGGCAACTAATGATCAACCTTAACAAAGGAACGAACAGATAGTTGAAATTTAACCGAGATTTAATCAACGGCTTCGTTTCCTATTCAGTGTTAAAATTCGGCCAGAAAATTATCGCCCTTGCCCAGATGAATCAACAATCGGATTTTCCTCTGACTGACTGCATCCTTGTAGTTGGTGGAGGTAATGGGGAATATATCCTAGAGCTAGATGGGGATTTAGCAACCGGTCAAAAAAATCTAGCCCATTCTCGCTCTTTAATCGGTGGGGGTGGTATTAATCAAACCTTGAGGCTCTTGAAGGCTGGTTATTCTCCCCTACCTATCTTGCCCCTAACAATATCCCCTGGTTTCATGGTTGATAAATTTCTTGAGCATCTGCTAGGGAATATTCAATTTCATCTTCTTCTTTGAAAAATTGCTCTAATGAAAATTTTTGCCAGTCTTCATCTTGCCAATTAGTATATTCTGAAATGTTGTTTGGCTCAGGGGAAATTAATCGGGTAAAGTTGGCAATTTTTTCAACAATGTGATCAGGTAATCGGTCAATCTGTTGGTGAAGTTCTTCACGAATTGTAGCAGACATAAGTTAAATTATTTGATTAAGGTGTAAAATTGATAGTACTGATTATAACTCAGATATTGGGTGGTAATTTGGGAAAAAGGCCATGTTGGGTTTCGTCACCTCAACCTAACCTACAGATCGGCGTGCTACTACGCAGTGCCGTAGGCATCGCACTTTCAACAGCCAAAGTTACATTTCATGCTTCGCACCCTACAAGATCAGCGATCGCACTAAGATATAGCATCCTTGGCGTTCCCTTCGGGGACTCGCGTAGCGAGTGCGAGTGGAACGAACCACAAAGACACAAAGGACACAAAGATTAATCGCTCTTGTATAAGTTAAACTGATCACACAAAGAACAAGAGAGCCGCAATCGACTGAGTTAAGTCAGGGGACACTATTTCCGCCTTTTCCCAAAACTCATCATTTAGCTCCTCTATATCTGAATAATCAATATCTTCATCTGACAAGCTGGCTAACCGAGCTTCTTGTGCTTCGCTCAGTTGAGGTTTCTGGTTTGGCGCGGGGGTGTATTTAACGGTTTTCATAGCGTTTCACCTCTTTATTATTGGCTTTTCGGGCTGAGATTAGACGAATGATAGATGAGCGTAAGGTAAAAGCGACTACATACAAGCGGTTGTCAATTTTAGCCAACGTAATATAGCGAGTTTCCCCATAGTCACGGCGATTATCAATGACTGTCACTCGATTTTCATCGTCGAACGCCCTTGTTGCGAACGGAAAACTAACTGAGTGTTTAACTTGATTAAGCTCTGCTTTCTGTTCGTCCCATTCAAACATCCTCTGATGCTAACATAATCACAACGGGCAAGCAAGGAAGGGAATATTTGAGTTTCGTCACCTCAACTCAACCTACAAGATCGCACTATTTTAATCAACAAGAGGACGGCGATCGCCGTCAAATTTCTCAAAAATTCGGTAGGTTGGGTTAAGGAACGACAGATCGGCGATCAAGCAGCAATTCTCATTTTAAGGTTTCATGACATAAAAAGCCTTATAACAAGAGGGTTGTACAATTCTTAACAATTTTAGTGATCGCTGAAACGGCGCAAAATCGTTCTAAATTTATTTTTGCTGGCGATCAAGAAATATTCGGGATAGGACTATTTCATGGCGGGTATTCCTAAGAGGTAAGCTTGAACAGCGCGTTGGAAGTCGAGGTTATCGTAGAGCTTTTCGGCAGTCGCCTTGTCAGGAAAACCGTCAAAGAAATTGAGTGTCCCCAGACGAGTCTCTACTTTGGCCGGTGAAGCGATTCCTGATGGTAGGGGGGTTGAGAATTTTAATTTAGGGTTGGCAGGAGGACTCGTAAGAGATTGTCCGTTGCCAGGGGAGGAGGTAATAACCAAGCTAGTAGTGATGACAATGAGAGCTAAGGCGATCGCGTAGTACCGCTTGGCGATCGCCATTGTTTTTTGCAGTATCTTTTTCATCTATGAGAGCAGTCATTATAGTTCAAAGTATTTTTTCATTTATTTTCTTCTCGACTGTTTTTTCAATTTTCCTAAATACAATCATCAGCTTGGTTTAGTGCTAACCTAATATCTTTCTTCTATCCCCCTAAGACGTTTCTGCAATTGCTGCTCATAATCCGAGTCTTGGGTACCCAGTAATTTATCCCAGAACGTGAAATACAGACCGTAATGGAGTCGATACTTGAGATGATGAACAGAATGATGGGCAGGACCGATAAACCACCTACCGAGCCAATGGTGGGGAAAGGATACCGGTAAGCGATCAATACCTAGATGATTTAAAACTGCCCAAACCGTCATAGTAGTTAGCACAGCAATTAACGTAATGAAATGTAAGGGAATAACCAAAACAATACCGACCAGGAAAAGTGACTGTACTACAGCCTCTAAGGGATCAAAGGCAAAGGAAGTCCAAGGGGTAGGGTAGCGAGACTGGTGATGTCCCTGATGTAGCCAGGGAAAAAGTGACGGGTGATGAAACAAGCGATGGGTAAAATAGAAATAGGCATCTTGGAGAACTAATACCGCACCATAACTAAGACCCAAATACCACAACCCATATTCTTGGTAACTGCTATACAAGAGAGTATGGCCCGTGGTGTACCCCGAAATGATTAAGGTAGCTGCCAGGGCGAACACCCCTGCCGAGAGTACAGAAAGTTTAATATCATGCCGAATGGATTGCCCATCAGGAGATTGATGTTCTAAATCCTGATTAACCAAGGACTGACCCCAGGGAGAATAGAAGAACCAATAGGTTCCTCCCGCCACCAAAAAATACCTGACCAGAATAATGCCAAAAAAGGCAGTACAGTAAAATCCCACGGAGTGTCCCATCAATTCAATCCCCTTGCCATTCCCGATCTTCTAGTTCTTTTTGAGGTAACAGCAATGTAGCTTCAATTTCTTTCCGGATTGCCGTTGTAACTTCGCAGTTACTATTGAGGCAATCAATGAGGAGTTGATTCGCATCGTAGTAGCATTGTAACACCTGCTGTTGCTCAAGACTAAACTGCCAAGGATGATTAATATTGCGGTACTCGCTAATTGTGTCCCTTAACTGTTCCAGCCAAGCCCCATAGTTTTTTTGCCACCAGTCCTCAATCTTGGCTTGGTTTTGTCTCGGAGACGGCAATTCGTCCCGCAATTGTTGGAGGGACTTATAAAATCCCACATCTAGAACCATGACGAGAATATTATTCAGCACTGAGATACAGGCATTAGTATGGGCAAATTCCTGACCCTTTTCGAGGGTACACTCCATCAGGAGATTTTCTAAGGCAGCATCTAAAAATACCCCCTGATCTAGGGTACAGGTTAGGGTAAAGTTGCCAGCAATACTAGGATTTTTGGCGAGAGCCAGATAAAACGCCCGCGTGGTAGCGATTTTTGTTACCGAGGGTATTTCCTCAGATTTCTGGCTGGCCCAACTTAAAAATTCTTGCAGATAGGGATCTTGGGCTACTAAAGCATCAATCTGTTGTTTCATCAACTGTACTAAGGAGTCGGCACTTCGCAACATGGCCGCAGTTAATAAAAAGACTTCCCGCCAGTGGGGATCACTTATATGACTAACTAACCCTCCCAGGGCTTGCTCTAGGGAGCGCAGATTATGACTCGCTACAATTTTTCGAGCCGTGAAGTATTCTTGAAAAGCTAAATAGGAGAAGGAAAAAATTCCCCGCGCCCTCTCGATTAGTAGGCCATGCTGGGCTTCGATCGCCTTGAGTACGGCTTCACTTTCAAGTTGGAGTTCCTCCGGTTCTAGGATCACACCGGGAAGATTTTTGAGATAATCGCCGATGTATTGTTCAATAACACGCTGTTCAAAGAAATACTGTCCTTGTTCAAAGCTAACTGCGGCTAACTGACTCAACAGGCGCAGTTTTTGGGGTAATAAAAATCCTCGGTATACCTCATCCCTTTCCACTCCCCTCGCTTCGTCCCATTTACCCAAAAGTAAATCTAGTCCTTGTTTATAAAACTCCGTTCGCTTACCTGGGAATTTTCCCTGACTATGAAATACCCAACAGGCTAGGTGCAAAAACAGGGGGGTGACGGTTAGTTGGCGAAACTGCCAGTTTTCTGGTAAGTTTAACTTGTCTATAAACTGAGCCGACTGATCTTGTCCTGATTGGCTAGTTGTTTTGGTGAGTGCTAGAAACCATTTTTCCGCGAAGGTGATGATCTGGGCTTGGGTAAAGGGGGCTATTTCTACATCAGTGAAGCCTCGCAGTTTTAGCTTTTGTGCCGAGGTACGACAGGAAGTTACTAGGCGATTTTTATGATATTTATCCGAAAATTTGCGAATTTCTCGAACAACTGCGGAAATATCTTGGTTTAAAACTTCATCTAGTCCATCCAGCAAGAGTAGGACTCGACCCTCCTTGAGTAAGGTTTCTACTATAGTCGGATTAGCTAGTAGTACCTGAGCAATATAATCGAAAAGGCTAAATTGTCCAATGTGTCTGGACTCTTCGGCAAACTCTCTTAAAAGGATAAAAATCGGGACTTGATGGGCGGCGAATTTACCCCGACTACACTGAATGGCTAGGTATTGTAAAAAGGTAGTTTTGCCAATCCCCGGTTTACCCAAAACCCTGAGCTTGGAGTAGGTTTCAACGGCTTGTATTCCCGATATTTGTTGGTGTTCAATCTTGCCCAGGCCGATATGATCAAAATCGGCAGGTTCTAAGTTCTGTAGATCAGCAATCTCAAACCACTGTTGACTGGGAATCTCTTCTAGGATATTTACATCTACATAAATGTCATCAATACTGACCGGATGGCTAATGTCCAATAACTGTAGGATGCCACACTGGTTTTCAATAGTCTCTTGAACCAGCGATCGCGTCCTTTGCACCAGAACATCAATGTCGATGGTTTCGCTCTTTTCTCCTAGCTCTGGGAACTCTGCGGGGGGATCGAGAGCCATCTCTCGCCAATCTAAATCCAGAACCGCACAAATTTCCATAAAAATCTGGCGATCAACGGGTTGTCCTGTGAAAAACCTCCAGATCGGTTGACGGGTTTTTAAATTAACTTCCCCTGCCAGATTGTCCTGGGTCCACCCCTTAAGAGCAAAGGCTCGTTTAGCTTGTTTAATTCCAGACGAGGATGTCTGGAGCGATCGCTTAACCATATTATAAAATTCATGTTAAAAATTTCTCTCCCCGGGTTTCACCACCACTAAGCCATAGGCCTGGGTATCTAAGTAATTTTGCGCGGCTTTTTGAATATCCGCCAAGGTTAGGGAGCGAATGATCTCAGTATAATTCAGGGCAGGGGTAATATCCCCTAGTTGGGAGTGATAGTATCCATAAAGGTTAGCGCGATCGCTAGGTCGTTCGTTGGCAAAAATAAACCGATTAGCCACCTGAGTTTTTACCCGTTCTAACTCGCTCTGGTCAACAGAATCTTCTTGGATTTGACGAATATGTTGATTAATTGCCCTTTCCACCGCATCTAAATTTTCTACGGGTAATTGAGCCGAAACCAAAAAAGCCCCTTGAATTGCCTGGGTCATATTAGTAGCACTAATCTGGGAAACGAGGGCGCGTTCTTCCCGGAGTTCCCGAAAAAGTCTAGATGTTTTTCCCGTACCTAAAATAACGGCTAAAACGTCAAGGGCGTAGGTTTCGGACAAGTCCCTTAGGCCTGGTACTTTCTGAACCATGATTAAGCGAGCCTGTTGTAGGTTTTGATCTAGGTATTCCTGGCGAATCACCTCGGTAAAAGCAGGTTCTTCTAAAAAATGCCCTAGATATCCCTCAATCGACCCTAACACCTCATTATCGTGGGCTGGAGCTATTTCTTCAACGTACTTGGATACTGTTTCAATTAACCTTTCTACGGGCTGATTGCCCACCACAGCTACAGTCACGTTATGGGGTTGATACCATTGTCGGTGAAAATCTCGCATTTGCCCAGGAGTCAGGTTTTCTATCACTTCCTTGGGACCGAGGACGGAACGACGATAGGGAAGTCGCTGAAAACAAGTTTCCATAGCACGGGAAAAAACACGACGACGGGGATTATCCTCAGCGCGACGGATTTCTTCGAGAATAACCAATCTTTCTCGCTCAAAAGCCGCATCAGCAATGGTCGGATTAAAGACAACATCCAATTGTAAAGGAGTCAGATCCGCAAAATCTTGGGGGGAACAGGTGACGTAGTAGTGGGTATATTCCTGACTGGTGGCCGCATTAGTCACTGCTCCTCGGGCTTCAATCAACCGCTCAAAATCGCCACCTTTTAGGCGCGGTGTCCCCTTAAAAACCATGTGCTCGAGAAAATGCGCCATCCCGTTGATAGTATCGGTTTCTAAAGCCGAGCCAACCCTGAGCCAAACATTGAGATTTATCGCTTCTACGGGCATTTGTTCGGCAACAATAGTCAAACCGTTAGGAAGATGGTGAAAAGTTGGTGTATTAAGGGCGGAGGATTTGACGAGGGTGGCAGTCATGCTTTTGAGGAAAAGAATAATTTATTGCTTCCATGTTAACCGCACTATTGGGAAATCTTGAAATGTCCCCCAAAACTGGGTAGGGACGTAAGCTCTAAACTACAAAACAGGAAAAAGGCAAAAGTCGCGTTCTTTGGCTATTCATGGTGCAGAACGCCTGATTATAGTTAGTGTAGATAGGATGATACTTCAACATCCGTCCTCGACAACAAAATCGGGGCTTAGAAATCACAAATCCACTTCTTCGAGAAAAAATTGAAAGCATCGTACGCCGTTTACTGGAGATCAACTGATGGAACAACACCTTTTATATGAAGATTTTAAACGATTAAGTTGGCAAGAACAGCTTGGCAACCTAGCCTCAACCCTAGCAACCATTTCAACTCAGTCCAAAATTCCGCTACAAGATGAATTGACGAGTAATCTGCTGCGAGAAGTCGCCTTAATGATTGAGTGGTGTGCTATCCAAGTTCCCTCGGAGTTTCATTGGGAATTAGCAGCAATGCAAAGGGAATGTTTAAATTGGCATAGGGTTTTTCCCGTCGAAGACGTAAGAAGCATACTGGCTATGAATACCCGCCATTACTCAGACCGAGTTCTGGATATGGCAGGATTGTTAGAAACAGAGGAAGCCTTGTCTATAGTAAATTCCTAAAGAACTCGTTTTCCTAAAAATCGGTATGATTGCCTAACGCCTCTTTTAACCGAGCTAAAACCGACTCAACACTTAAACTACCTAAATCCCCTGTTTGACGAGTGCGAATACTCAAGCTATGGGATTCCACTTCTTTTGCGCCCACTACTGCCATAATCGGTACCTTCTGCACTTCCCCATTGCGGATCATTTTACCGAGTCTGTCGCCACTGGTATCTAGTTCAGCCCGCACCCCTGCAAACTCGCTCTCTTAATATTTATTTACAAATTATCTCTTAACTTCTTTCTTAAATTCCTAAACTTAGGTTTTCTAATTTAATGATTGCTGATAGGCTTATGACAGATGAACATGAGTAATAAAAATACTCTTTAGTTAAGAAGGAAATCGCTTTCCGTCTCTGGGATGGGTTTGGGTGTGATACCAAATCCGCTTAGGTAAGTATATTATCGTGAAGGCTAGGCAGGAGGCAGGGGGCAGGAGGCAGATGGTAATACTAAATCCGCTTAAGTTACTAGATAATCATGAGGGCTAGGCAGGAGGCAGGAGGCAGGAGGCAGGAGAAGAATAACTATAGTATTAAAACAGGATTTGGTCTTACAAAATTACTCTTCCCGTTGGTAAAAATTCATAAGCTCTTTTTAACTCCTTTTTTTGGTATGATAAGGGTGTATTCAATTTGATTGTTATTTTAGAGATCACTTTTCCTCCCTAGGCAAGATTTTTCGGACTAACCAGAAAACTACGAATCCAAATAAAATACTTCCTCCAAAAATGCTCCCGCCATAGTTTAGGAAATTACTGTTTTTTGGAGGTGGATAATAGGCGATCAAAACTGAACCGATAATCTGACTGGTGGCTAAACCGGCGCTGGCTGCGAAGATGGTTTCATTGAGGGCGCGATCGCTTTTTGCTTGATTGAGTCCGGTTTGATAGATGGTTTCATTGAGGGCACGATCGCTTTTTGCCTGTTCGATGTTAATAATGCCTTCGATGGTTCTGACGGTGTTTTCGAGGAGTTTTAAACCGGAACCGAGGCTGGCTAAGTCTGAGGTAATTTGGGGCAAATATTTATCGGTGACGATGGGGATAAAACCATTGAGCGCGGTTAGATTGAGCGCGGTGATCATTCGTTGATGATTTTTGAGGTTAGTTTCAATCGTATTTTTTTGTTCTTCCAAATAGCTCAGGGTTTCGGCATAGCTTGACATTAGATTTAAGGTATCGGCTAATTCTTGTTGTAGGGCGCCAAGATCGACTTTCAGATCACCCCGGATGGATTGTTCAATTTTTTCGGGTAATTTTTTAACCCTCTTTTGGACTTCTTTGGCGGCATTTTTTAAGTTGGCTTTATATTGGCGACTGCGGTTATAAGTCCAAATAATTTTATGGCGGGAGAGAAATAGACGAATCAGATCGGGATAGAGCGGATTGATGGTGGTGACGATGGTTTTTTCGGGGTGTTGATCTGGGGGTAAGAGAGCGATCACAAGATGGCGATTTTGGCGGATATCTCCGCGATCGGAAGGTAGTTGCCAGCGCTCAAAAAATAGGGGTTGGGAGGGATGAATGGGGATTGCTGCGGGTTGATCGATCTCTTCATCTTCCCAAGGGAGATTGTCAAAGAGATTTAATTGCTCGTAAATGGATTTTGCGATCGCGTTTGGATCTTGCTTGTCCGAAATAAGTTGTCCCCAAACAAACCAAGTTTGACCAAAGTTAAGGGTTTGATGGGCATCGTCAGGGGCATGATAATATTTGTCTAGGATTTTCTTGATGGTCTGAAAGCTTCCTTTAATGGCACGGGGGACGAAGGGAGCAAGGGCTTTATTTTTGTCGCTGGAGCAGTTGATTTGTAGGGCGTAGGTGTCACCAATTTTAACCGGATTATAAAAGCCGTCGTGGGGTTCTGGGAATAGTTTTTCTTCGGTGTTTTTGAGGAGATAAATATAGTCGGAAGCGGTTAATTCGAGGTGACGGGATTGGTCTAATCGTCCTGGGGGGATGGTGTCGCCATAAATTTTGTGCCAAAAGCTTTGACGATTTTGCGCGATCGCCGAATCGTCTTGGCCTAGACCTTCTGCGAGTTGATACACAAACAGATCAATGGTAGGAAAAATAAGGATGGTATTGAGGTCTGTCATTAATGATTGGGCAATTGAAATTTAAGGAGATTCGCTAAATTGTCTTTAGTATGCTGAACAGAATCGTGAGCGCGAGTAGTCTCTTGGCTGAATTGAAGGGTTTCTTTGGGAGGGAGTTCCTTTAGTTTGGATAGGATAATTTCTAGGTTAGTGGATTCGCTAAAAGGGGTGGTATTGTCTAGCCAAAGGTTGTCAATATTGGAGGAATTTTCCTTGGAATCGCCTAAATTAATTGCGCCTTTATTACGTTCGTGGGGGGAATCGAGTAGGGCAAGCGCGGCTTCGTAGGGAGCGACTAAGTTTGGATGGGCGATCGCAATCTCGTCGAGTTTGACTAAATTAGCCAGTAGATTTTGGCTCAGGCCGTTGAGTTTGGCTTGCAGATCGGGCGGGAGGGGTTCGGTTTGCTGGATGAGCGCGATCAAGAAGGCTTTGAGGGTGATGGCTTGATGGTCTTTCATAGTCCGGTGAGGGTAAAAGCTGCCCAATAGTAAGGATTTTGATAGGGTTGGTGATCTGGTTCAATTTTAGCGTTTTCTCGTTGACGCGCCCTAAGCCAGGGAATGAGGCTATGGTCGGGCGGCAGGCTGTCGAGAGTTTCTTGATACCAGGTCTGGAGGTCGGTGGGGGTGGCCTTTTTTAACCATTGTTTGGCTTGGTGCAGGGACTGGGCTGTAGGGGTTCCAGCAAGGTGGCGGCGGTGGAACTCGACCATGAGAATGGCGCTGGCGACGGATTCGACTGTCCAGAGGGTGCTGATGACTTTACCGACGTTTGCATACATGAAGGCGCTGACAATGCCGATGTATTCGGTGGTGATGGTTTGGTTGGCGGCGATCGCTGTTTCGCAGGCGCAGAGGCAGGCGAGTTCGTAGGTGCTAAGGTCTAGCGCAACGATATCGGTGAGGGTAAGGCGGTCTTGTTGGCTGAGGGCGAGAGCGGAGTTGAGGGGTTGAGTGTAATCGTAGTAGCCATGTCCGGTGAAGTGGAGGATGGTATGGGGTTGGCGGAGTTGGTCGCTAACTTCGTCAAAGGTTGTCTGGCTTTTATCGCGGCGGGTTGCGGCTGAATATTTCTGACAGATGAGTTCAGATTCGGCTTCGGCGGCGGTGAGGGCGGGAAAGGTTTTAACGCTGCCGTCGCTTTCTTTTTGGATGCTGTCGGGGTTTTCGATGCTGAGGAGGCGATCGCTGGGTTGGGGTAGGCGGGTTTGCAGGTTGATGCCGATTTGAAGGCTGGGGAGGTAGGAGATGCTGTATTGGGGGTCAAATAGGCTGTCGAGGGGCAATAGGTGCAGGTCGCGGTGGGGGATTAGGATCAGGCGATCGCATTGGGGGAGTTGGGAGAGGTGGTTTTCGATCTCGGGGATGGAGAGGAGGGTTTGCAGGGCAGCGAGGTTTTGGGGAAGGCGATCGCGCCATGATCCCCCCAACCCCCCTTCAAAAGGGGGGCTTTTTTCCGTTTTTTGGTTTCTGTGGGTTTGGTAGTCGGTTTTCCAGGTTTTGATCCAGGTTTCGAGTTGGACGAGTTGGGAGAGTTCGGTGGTGAGGGCGATCGGGTCGGGGCGATCGGGGAGGAGGAGGAAGGTGGTGAGGGCGTTCGCGCTGTGGTGCCAGTAGAGGATGGCGCTGTGGGGTTGGGTTTGCAAAAAGGTTTGGATTTGGGGGTAGTCGGGGCTGGTGGCGGGGCGGTTGGCGAGGAGGCTTTTGCGGAGGAGGGCGTTTTTGTCTTGCTCGGCGATGACAAGGGCGTGGGAATAGTCGCCGGATTGGACGGCGAGGGCGATGGTGAGTTCGTTGAAGATGGGTTTGAATCGGGGTTCGAGTCGTTTTCGGGCGGCTTCGCTTTTGTCGGTGAGGTGGCGGGTGAGGAAGGCGGTTCCGTCGCGGAGGAGGGTTTGGGCTTGTTCGGTTTCTTGGAGGGCGGTGAGGACGCGGATTAAGTCCTGGAGAGTTTCGAGATGGGGGATAGGGAGGTCGCGGGTCAGGGTTTCGAGGGCGGTTTGGTAGCTGCGGGCGGCTTTTTCCCAGTAGGGTGTGGGGTTTTTCTGGTAGCGGGCATGGTCGTAGTGCGCCCTTCCGGTAAAGCGATGAAGTTGTCCCCAGCCTTCGGGATCGGTTTCGCGTTGAATGTATTTCAAGCCTTCGCGGAGACAGGCAAGTTGTCCCGGGTAGCCCCGCAGATCGAGGTCGGGATGGTTGAGGGCAGGGGTCAGGGAATAGGCAAAGAGGGGATTTTTGCTGCCTCTGCCAGTGGATTGGATAGCGGCAGCACTTCTGCTCTGCCAGGCTTCCCAAAACTTGCCTTGGGTCAAGGTTAAGGCGCGGTCGTAGGAGGCGATCGCTCTTTCATACTCTCCTAAATTACGTAACGCAATCCCTCGGTTGTTCCATGCTTCATGGTCATCGGGTTTAATTTCGAGGGCGCGGTCGTAGGATGCGATCGCTCTTTCATACTCTCCTAAATTCTCTAACGCAATCCCTCGGTTGTTCCATGCTTCATCTTTATCGGGTTTAATTTCGATGGCGCGGTCGTAGGAGGCGATCGCTTTTTCATACTCTCCTAAATTAGATAACGCAATCCCTCGGTTGTACCATGCTTGATGGTCATCGGGTTTAATTTCGAGGGCGCGGTCGTAGGATGCGATCGCTTTTTCATTCTCTCCTAAATTATCTAACGCAACCCCTCGGTTGTACCATGCGTCATGTTTATCGGGTTTAATTTCGATGGCGCGGTCGTAGGAGGCGATCTCCTTTTCATTCTCTCCTAAATTCCCTAACGCAATCCCTCGGTTGTTCCATGCTTCATGTTTATCGGGTTTAATTTCGATGGCGCGGTCGTAGGAGGCGATCGCTTTTTCATACTCTCCTAAATTAGATAACGCAATCCCTCGGTTGTACCATGCTTCATGGTCATCGGGTTTAATTTCGATGGCGCGGTCGTAGGATGCGATCGCTTCTTCATACTCTCCTAAATTAACTAACGCAAACCCTCGGTTGAACCATGCTTCATCGTCATCGGGTTTAATTTCGATGGCGCGGTCCCAGGAGGTGATCGCTTCTTCATATCGACCTAAACCAAATAAAGAATTACCCTTTTCTAACCAAGCCTCATCAGATAACTCACCTTCCGAAACAGAAAAATCCTCTTCCGCTTGAGTCTCCCCAACACTCCCCACACCCTCCAACCCCCTCGCTACCGCGATCGCCGCCTCCGCCAACTCCCCCGTCGCCACCAATGCCAACCCCCGTAACCCCCGCGCCAAAACCTCCCCATTTTGCGATCTAGACAAACCCTCCATCCCCGACAACCGCAACCATTGCGCCAACCCCTCTGGTTTCACCCCCCGCATCATCAAAAACCCCCGAAGCCGCCCCGCAGTCAGCCCCTCCAACTCCGCCAATAACCCCAGCAACGCATTCTCATAATCCAATCCCGTCGGCTCCTGCCGCACCGCCCGCACCGACACAGGATCACGCGATCGCCCCCTAAAAAGCGATCTGATCCAACCCCAAAGCCGTCTCAACCAAGCCATTATCTACCTGCCAGTTCACTCCCAAATTATATCAATCCCTGATGAAATCGTCAGTCATTTTTTAGGGGTGGGGATTTCGAGCAATCTAGTCAATTCCGTCACCCCTGGTACGTTTCTCCACAATAGGGTCAGGACGGCCGCCACCATTAAGGAGGGAGGCACTGTTTCAGTCGCTGAAAAGATTGCCAGAAGAGAACATAATAGAGAAAACGATTCACTTTGCCACTCTAGAATTGCCATGTTGTACTTCTTGCTTTAATCAGGCTGAACCAGTGCCAAATATAGAATGATAAAGAAAAGGCGATCGCATTACTTAAATTCGTTAATAAGCTCTTCCTTATTAAATTTTTTGACGTTTTTAACAGCTACAGTAGGATTAAAAGTTTCTGGGGTAAGAGTTTTGACATAGACTCCTGCAATAGACAATGGGCCATCATTTATAAACACTTGACTTTCAAAAGTACGCCAAAGTTGTGGAACAAAAGTAAATTTAGTATCTTTCAAATCTAAACTTTCTTGTCTGCCATTAGCTTTGATTTGCTTATTAACCACTTGATTGATGACTTGGAAAACCTTTTGAGTTTCTTCAGCAGATGTATAATATGGCTTAGTATAGTTATATGTTAATCCTTTCTTTTTTAGTTCTATTTGCAGATAACCTGTAGGATTTTGTCCCTCTTGATACCCAATGAGAAAAGTATCATGGGCTATCGCTTCAAGTAAAAGTTGCCGTTGTATCGCGGCTTTATTTGGCTGATTGTAAAAATGTAATAACTTAGCAATAGCCAAAGTCTGACCGAAGGAATTACCAGGTGTTCCCCAGGCACCAAAAGCAAGAAATTTATCTGAAGAGGGAATAGTTGATGTATTCCAAGCTCCATTAGGCATTCTGGTATCAACAATAATTGTTTTTTTCTGCTCATCTATAGATAAGCTCTTCATTTTTTTAATCAAGTCTTTATCCGATTTCTCTTGATTTTCATCTTTTCCATATTTTGTTTTGTTTTCATATGTGAAACTATAATCTTTAGAATACCAGGTAAAAATCAAAGCCTGAGCATCAAAATTATTATCTTTAATCTCGTTTATTTTTAGGTTCTCGATGACTTGATCGACAACTTTCTTTGCTCTTTCTCCTCCCTCGTAACTCATTATGGCATCTGGGTTAGAAATCTCAATTTTTAGATTGATTTCTGGCAGTTGGCGAGCAAATGCTTTAAGAATGGTTTCATCTGCTCCCCAAGCTACCAGCGCATCTTTCTTAAGAGCGAAGTGTTCTAATCCTTTCTGTTTAAGAATTGTATTAAATTGTTCTGTTATTTCCTTTCGTTTTTGTCCTGCATGGGGATCAGAAGAATCTCCCATTGCATAGACGACATCAACGATGTTCTTGTTGAGGCTTTTGATTAAGTCAATAGAATAATCTAATTGCTTAAACTGCAAGTCATGTAACTCTTTTAACCAAACAATTGCCTGATACTCCGCTTCATTTTTGACACCTTGATCAAGTCCTTGAAAGCTACCAATAAGAACGACATTTTCCTTACTTTGAATATAAGGAATATAGTATTCTGGATATTGTACTAATCTGTCTGCAATAAGAAAAGCTGTATTCCTTCTTATATTTTCGGAGAGTAAAAAATAAGCTTGTCTGATCATAGAATCTGTTTGCCGTCGAGGAGCCATGGCAAAGGGAAGATAAACTGTTTCAGAGCGATTATCTATTTTTTTGCATTTAGGATTTTCAATCTCATCTCCCCAAACATTTATATCCGGATTATTGTTGTTCTCTCCATAGCAAGGTAGTATTCCTCTTCCTTCTCGATCTTGATCATTTGGACGATGATAAATCCTTCCTAATTCGCTGAAGTAAATATTCTGGATTTTCTTAATGACTTCATCCGTTGTGAGAACGGGTTGAGCAATTACTGCTTTAGTAAGTAATTTATTATTGGGTAATATCAGTGATGCGATTTCTGGAAAAACACTAGCAATAAAACCTAGACTTACCCAGTTTAAAAAATTGCGCCGATTCATGATTTATATGCCTCAGATACTTTTCAAAATTAGAAAACGAAGATTGTTAAAGTAATCAAAAAATTAATCATAACTTACCAACTTTTTCTTGAATTTACAAAGCCTTATAAAATAATCCATTTTGCCCATATTCATGCCTTTTTTCGTAATCCATTTTTTTATAATTGGTGATTTACAATTGATGTCATTCGGTACAATTAAGTCCATTTTCTTCTCTTGACTTTTTGTCAATCCAACCACATATACCTGCTGTTTCAATAAATTCTTCAATTCGAGCCTTGTTTTTTTTATCATTAAGTTCATTAAGAGCCAAGATAGTTCGAGCACCTACTGTATTCCTTACTAGATTAGTTTGATTTGAATAATTTTTGTGTTCATCACACTCAAGTTTTTCAAACCTTTTTTGGAGCATATTTTGTGTCTCTTTCCCTTGAGAATTTTTGATTTGATTCTTTAAGTTAGTACACCTATCAGCTAATTTATCATAAGCAAACTCATTGGTTATTAAAGAATTTATATCTCTAAAGTAATTTTCCATGACTGAGTTTTCTCGTGCCGACCGTTCTAAAAAAAGACTAGTTACCACGACAAGGACTATCGGCATAATCAGCCTTGTCAGAAGATAACATAAAAAATTTTCTTTAAATTCTTGTTTCATGGATTTACTTGCCCTCATCGGTCATTGTGCTGTAATACTCCAACCAATCTTTTAGATGATCTCACATCTAAATTCGTAGAAAAATTCTACTGAAATATGATGTAATACCAATTATTCTCTGTCCTAATTTAATTGTAACTCAGAAATATTACTAGAACCCATAAATGTTATAAAACTTGATTTACAATACAATTGTTGTTTAAGTGCAACATCTGTAAGGATTCAGGTCATACCCATTTGTCTTTTATACTGATAATCTGTTGCATACTAACTCGGCTCAATGATCACAAAAAAATGGGAAAGCTCAAAAGATAGTATTAGCAATGCTTCTGGGGTTTAGTAACGATTTACAACAGATAATTGACAAACGCCAGGCTATTTTAACTTGTGACAAATAGATAATGCCATTGGGTTTTTGATTCGGTTGTAGTCATGTTTTTCCTCGATTCATTCTTAAAAATCGGTATGATTGCCCAACGCCTCTTTTAACCGGGCTAAAACCGACTCAACACTTAAACTACCTAAATCCCCTGTTTGACGAGTGCGAATACTCAAGCTATGGGATTCCACTTCTTTTGCGCCCACTACTGCCATAATCGGTACCTTCTGCACTTCCCCATTGCGGATCATTTTACCGAGTCTGTCGCCACTGGTATCTAGTTCAGCCCGCACCCCTATCCCTTGCATTTGAGTAACTACGGAGTTGGCAAAATCTAACACATCCTCATTAACAGGAAAAAGTCGTACTTGTACGGGAGCAAGCCAGAGGGGAAAATCCCCTGCATACTCTTCGATTAAAATACCTATCAAACGCTCTAGGGAGCCAAAGGGCGCTCGGTGAATCATTACGGGACGTTGTCTACTGCCATCTTCGGCAACGTATTCCAAATCAAAACGCTCAGGCAAATTGTAGTCCACCTGTACAGTTCCCAGTTGCCATTCCCTTTCTAGGGCATCTTGGAAAATAAAATCTAACTTCGGTCCATAGAAAGCCGCCTCCCCCGGAGCCTCAAAGGATTCCATTCCCAGGGTTTTTACCGCTTGGCGGATAGCATTTTGGGCTTTTTCCCACGCTTCATCAGAACCTATATATTTATCGGAAGTAGGGTCGCGGAAACTGAGACGGGCTTTAAAATTCTCTAGTCGTAGGCTTTTAAAGACAGCCAAGATTAAATCCACAACCTTAAGAAATTCATCATCTAGTTGATTGGGGGTGACAAAGAGATGGGAGTCGTCAACGGTAAAGCCTCTAACCCTGGTTAGTCCCCCTAGTTCTCCCGATTGCTCATAACGATAAACCGTACCAAATTCCGCTAGGCGCAGGGGTAACTCCCGATAGGAGCGCAGTTGGCTTTTATAAATTTGGATATGGAAAGGACAGTTCATTGGTTTCAGGACAAAACCCTGCTCTAGTTGGGCGGAGGCTTGGTCTTCTGCCATCATGGGAAACATATCTTCTTGATATTTTTGCCAGTGACCCGACATTTTAAACAAGTCTACCCGAGCAATGTGGGGAGTTACAACGGAAAGATAACCCCGTTTGAGTTGTTCTTGTTTCAGGAAATCTTCGAGGGTAGAGCGAATAATTGTACCTTTGGGAGTCCATAGGGGTAAGCCTGGACCGACTAGGTCACTAAAAATAAATAAACCCAGTTCTTTCCCTAGTCTACGGTGATCTCGTTTAAGGGCTTCTTCTTGACGACGTTTGTATTCTTGGAGTTGTTCGGGGGTTTCCCAAGCGGTGCCATAAATGCGCTGGAGTTGAGCTCTCTTTTCGTCTCCACGCCAGTAGGCCCCGGCTACGGTTTCTAGTTCTATGGCTTTGGGGTTGATTTCTCCCGTATTTTCCAAATGAGGACCAGCGCACAGGTCCCACCATTGCTCTCCTAGATGGTAAAGGGTAATGGGTTCGTGGATGCTGGCGAGGATTTCTAGTTTGTAGGGTTCGTTAATGGCTTTGATTCTGCTTTCAGCTTCGGCTCGACTGACTTCCTCGCGGATAACGGGCAGTTTTTTGTTGATGATTTTGATCATCTCTTTTTTAATAGCTTTGAGATCCTGTTCGCTGAAGGGTTCGGGGGTATCAAAGTCGTAGTAAAATCCGTTCTCTGTCCAAGGACCAATGGTGACTTGGGCTTTGGGAAATAGTTTCTGAACTGCCATGGCCAAGACATGGGACGTGGTGTGACGAATACGCTTAATCTGCTCAGATTGACTGGTTTTCGGCAGTTTGATGGGGTTTGGTGCGGGAACGTTACTCATTGATGCAAATAGTAGTGTAGAGGCTTAAAGTATCTCTAGTCTCCATCATAACCCATTGCGGTAGGCACCACTGGGATTGACGCTAAATCCCTTTGGAATAGGGCAAGGGGAGAAAATAATATGTAGTTTTTAATCATACATTGCCTAGAATGTCTCCTTTTGGCAATATATGTAGGGGGGCGGTCATGCTTTTTAGGAAAAGAATAATTTATTGCTTCCATATTAACCGCACTATTGGAAAATATCTTAATAGTTCCAAGCGTTCAAAGGGATAAATTGATTAGCCACAGGAATCGAAGCAGCCTCCAAGTTGGCGATCGCCTTCACTATCTTTGGAAAGCTCATGTTCTTAGAGGGGTTATCATCGTTGTAGACGGCTAGGATTCCGGGGTGGTTTGGGTTGATGTCATGTAAAGCCTCGTAATCATCGCAGTTTTGGGTCAGCAAAACCCGATTCTCCTGCCTCGCAAAATCCAGAACCAAGGGATCTATCCTACCCATAAAATCTATGTCGTTGACGGTGACGACATCGTGACCAGCTTTTTTAAGCAGAGTTACTAGAAGTTTGGCTTGGGTATCTTCATCAATGAGTAATCTTAGGCTCAAGGTTAATCCCCTTCTCCTCCAGTCGGCGGCGTTCTTCTTGGGCTTCTCGCTTTAATAGCCCCTGATGGCTTTCACAGTATTCAATGACTTCCTTGACTGCACCCAGGGGCAGATCCCAATTTTCGGCGACTTCAGAGGGGGTCATTTTGTTAACGGTCATGTTCATCCAGAGGGTAAAGGCTTTTAGCTTTCTACCTTTGAGATAAAGCTGTTCTCGCCACGGATGGGGTCGTTTTTCCAGATACTGCCATTGGGTTTTTGATTCGGTTGTAGTCATTTTTTTCCTTGGCCAAGACATGGGATGTGGTGTGACGAATACGCTTAATCTGCTCAGATTGACTGGTTCTCGGGAGTTTAATCGGGTTTGGAGAGGTAACGTTACTTATCAATGCAAATAGTGAAGAGGCTTGAAGTATCTCTCGTCTTCATCATAACCCATTGCGGGAGGCACCACTGGGATTGACACTAAATCCGCTTTGATTACCTGTAAAAAACCTATACCTGTGAGGGGGTGGCATGGGGAGATGGAGAGACTCTAGATTAATTTTTGTAACAAAAAGCGATTTGCTCTTGACATTTACGCAATTAATATGTGTCAGGAGTTCGCTAGGGGTAATTTTGGGGCTATGTTTAATTATTGTTAAGACGAGTGAACAGATAAGAAACTAAAGTCTTATCATCAGGTATTGATGCTTAGTCCTGGTATCCAAAAAATAACAGGCATAAAAAGCTCTCTTAAAAAAAGATAGTAGGGTACGTCTACCCGTAAAAAGCCTATCCCGATAGGAAAAAGAACAGTCCATCCATTGTCTAGAGAGGAAAGCCCTGATGGCAGTAAGACCTCCGGAGAGTGAGGCTAAAGTCAAGGTCATTGTCGATAAAGATCCAGTACCTACTTCCTTTGAGAAGTGGGGACAACCGGGACACTTCGATCGCACCTTGGCTAAAGGTCCAAAAACCACAACCTGGATTTGGAATCTCCACGCCAACGTCCACGATTTCGACAGTCAAACCAGTGATTTAGAAGACATTTCGCGCAAAATCTTTAGCGCCCACTTCGGTCACTTGGCAGTAGTATTTGTCTGGCTTAGTGGAATGTACTTCCACGGAGCGCGTTTTTCTAACTACGAATCCTGGTTAGCAGATCCTCTCCACATCAGACCAAGCGCCCAAGTCGTTTGGCCGATTGTCGGACAGGACATCCTCAACGCTGATGTTGGGGGCGGCTTCCACGGCATTCAAATCACGTCGGGATTATTTTATCTCTGGCGTGCCTCGGGCTTTACCAATAGCTATCAACTGTACTGCACAGCGATTGGTGGTCTAGTGATGGCGGGCTTAATGCTCTTTGCTGGTTGGTTCCACTATCATAAACGAGCTCCCAAACTGGAATGGTTCCAGAATGTGGAGTCGATGATGAACCACCACCTAGCAGGATTACTCGGCCTAGGTTCCCTAGGTTGGGCCGGTCATCAAATCCACGTCTCTTTGCCCGTTAACTACTTGTTAGATAAAGGTGTTGCCCCTGCGGACATACCCCTACCCCACGAGTATTTGCTAAATGCTGACAAAATGGCAGAGTGGTTTCCTAGTTTTTCCCAAGGCTTGACACCGTTCTTTACTTTGAACTGGGGAGCTTATTCAGACTTCCTGACCTTCAAAGGGGGACTAAATCCTGTCACGGGGGGACTGTGGTTATCCGATACAGCCCACCACCATTTAGCGATCGCGGTTCTCTTCATCATTGCGGGACATATGTACCGTACCAACTGGGGCATCGGCCACAGCATGAAGGAAATACTCGAAGCCCACAAGGGTCCCTTTACTGGGGAAGGTCACAAAGGTTTGTACGAAATCCTGACCACCTCATGGCACGCACAGTTAGCGATTAACTTGGCTCTGCTCGGCTCTTTGACGATCATCGTTGCCCATCACATGTACGCGATGCCGCCCTATCCCTACCAGGCCATAGACTACGCTACCCAGTTGTCTCTCTTTACCCATCATATGTGGATTGGAGGCTTCCTCATCGTAGGAGCCGGGGCCCACGCCGCCATCTTCATGGTCAGAGATTACGATCCTGCCAAAAATGTCAATAACCTGTTAGACCGGATGCTCCGTCAGCGGGATGCGATTATCTCCCATCTCAACTGGGTCTGTATTTTCCTCGGCTTCCATAGCTTCGGACTATACGTTCACAACGACACCATGAGAGCCTTGGGTCGTCCCCAGGATATGTTCTCGGATACAGGAATCCAACTGCAGCCAATCTTTGCTCAATGGGTACAAAATCTGCACGCCCTCGCCCCAGGTGCCACCGCTCCCCATGCCCTAGCACCAGCTAGCTATGTATTTGGGGGTGAAACCGTAGCGATCGCGGGTAAAGTAGCAATTACGCCCATTGCCCTGGGAACTGCGGACTTCCTGATTCACCATATCCATGCTTTCACCATTCACGTTACGGTTTTGATCCTCTTAAAAGGGGTTCTTTACGCCCGTAGCTCTCGTCTAGTTCCCGACAAAGCAGAATTAGGCTTCCGTTTCCCCTGCGACGGTCCAGGCCGTGGCGGTACTTGTCAAGTATCGGGATGGGATCATGTTTTCCTCGGTCTATTCTGGATGTACAACTCCCTATCCATCGTCATCTTCCACTTTAGCTGGAAAATGCAGTCCGATGTCTGGGGTACGGTTGCGCCGGATGGTACCGTGTCCCATGTCACCCTAGGCAACTTTGCCCAAAGCGCTATTACCATTAATGGTTGGCTGCGGGACTTCCTCTGGGCCCAGTCTTCCCAGGTAATCAATTCCTACGGCTCGGCTCTGTCGGCCTACGGTATTATGTTCCTTGCGGGACATTTTATCTTTGCCTTCAGCTTGATGTTCCTCTTCAGTGGTCGCGGCTACTGGCAAGAACTGATCGAGTCAATTGTTTGGGCGCACAGCAAATTAAATTTAGCCCCCGCTATTCAACCCCGCGCTCTGAGCATTATTCAGGGTCGGGCAGTGGGAGTCGCCCATTACCTTCTAGGTGGAATTGTCACTACTTGGGCTTTCTTCCTGGCAAGAAGCCTATCCATTGGCTAAACTTATGCTATTTAGGCTGGCCAATCCCTAGGGTTGGCGGCTTAAATTATTCAACAAACCGTTTTTAAATTTCTCCCTCTGTTATCCTTTCGGTACAGAAGGTTTGCAGCAGCAACGATTCAGCATTAGCCTTGTTCTTGTAAGAGAAGACTTGACATAAACCGCTATGGCCACTAAATTCCCTAAATTTAGCCAGGATCTCGCTCAAGATCCGACCACTCGTCGGATTTGGTATGGAATCGCCACAGCCCACGACTTTGAAAGCCATGATGGCATGACTGAGGAAAATCTCTACCAAAAGATTTTCGCTTCCCATTTCGGGCATATCGCTATCATCTTTCTGTGGACTTCCGGCACCATATTCCATGTAGCCTGGCAAGGTAACTTCGAGCAGTGGATCAAAGATCCCTTAAATGTCCGTCCTATCGCCCACGCGATCTGGGACCCTCACTTCGGCAAAGCTGCCGTGGATGCTTTCACCCAAGGTGGAGCTTCCTACCCCGTTGATATCGCCTACTCAGGGGTTTATCACTGGTTCTACACCATTGGTATGACCACCAACCAAGACCTTTACCAAGGTGCGGTATTCCTGCTGATTCTGTCGGCTGTGTTCCTTTTTGCCGGCTGGTTACACTTACAACCTAAGTTTCGCCCTAGCCTCTCTTGGTTCAAAAATGCAGAATCTCGCTTGAATCACCACTTAGCTGGTCTTTTTGGCGTTAGCTCCTTGGCTTGGGCTGGTCACTTGGTTCACGTCGCTATCCCCGAATCTCGCGGACAGCACGTCGGCTGGGATAACTTCCTCTCCACTCCTCCTCACCCGGCTGGGCTACAACCCTTCTTTACCGGTAACTGGGGTGTGTATGCGGAAAATCCTGATACCGTTAACCATCTCTTCGGTACGGCTCAAGGTTCAGGATCGGCTATTTTGACTTTCTTGGGTGGTTTCCATCCCCAAACCGAGTCCCTCTGGTTGACGGATATTGCTCACCATCACCTGGCGATCGCGGTTATCTTCATCATCGCTGGACACATGTACCGTACCAACTGGGGTATCGGTCATAGCATTAAGGACATCCTCAATGCCCACAAGCCTCCTAGCGGCAAATTAGGCGACGGACATAAAAATATGTACGACACCTTGAATAACTCTCTCCATTTCCAGTTAGCTTTAGCTCTGGCTTCCTTGGGGGTTGTGACTTCTCTGGTGGCGCAGCATATGTATTCCCTGCCTTCCTACGTCTTTATTGCTAAGGACTACACCACCCAAGCGGCTCTGTACACCCATCACCAGTACATCGCTGGCTTCTTGATGCTAGGTGCCTTTGCCCACGGTGCTATCTTCCTAGTGCGCGATTATGATCCTGAAGCTAACAAAAATAATGTTTTAGCTCGGGTACTAGATCATAAAGAAGCGATCATCTCCCACCTCAGTTGGGTGTCTTTATTCCTCGGTTTCCATACCCTGGGACTCTACGTTCACAACGACGTAGTGGTAGCTTTCGGAACTCCTGAAAAGCAAATCCTCATCGAACCTGTATTCGCTCAGTTCGTACAGGCCGCCTCTGGTAAGGCTCTCTACGGTTTAGATGTCCTACTTTCTAATCCCGATAGCATTGCCTCCACCGCCTACCCCGACTACGCTGGTATTTGGTTACCTGGTTGGTTAGAAGCAATCAACAGTGGCACCAATTCCCTCTTCTTGGCCATTGGCCCTGGGGACTTCCTCGTTCACCATGCGATCGCGTTAGGTTTACACACCACCACCTTAATCCTCGTCAAAGGGGCTTTGGATGCGCGGGGTTCTAAACTAATGCCCGACAAAAAAGACTTCGGCTATGCCTTCCCCTGTGATGGACCAGGCCGTGGCGGTACTTGCGATATCTCAGCTTGGGATTCCTTTTACCTCGCTACTTTCTGGATGCTGAACACCTTAGGTTGGGTGACGTTCTACTGGCACTGGAAACACCTCTGTGTCTGGACTGGTAACGTGGCGCAGTTTAATACTAACTCCACCTACCTCATGGGCTGGTTCCGCGATTATCTCTGGGCGAACTCCGCGCAATTAATCAACGGTTACAATCCCTATGGTGTTAATAACCTCTCGGTCTGGGCTTGGATGTTCCTCTTTGGACACCTAGTTTGGGCGACCGGTTTTATGTTCCTCATCTCCTGGCGTGGTTACTGGCAAGAGTTGATTGAAACCATCGTTTGGGCTCACGAACGTACTCCTCTGGCGAACCTAGTTCGTTGGAAAGACAAGCCCGTGGCTCTTTCTATCGTTCAAGCTCGTGTCGTCGGATTAGCCCACTTCACTATTGGCTACATCTTTACCTACGCGGCTTTCCTAATTGCTTCGACTGCCGGCAAGTTCGGTTAAGAAGTCTTCATTAGGTAATTAATTCCCTCCCCTGCCCTCCGGTGGGGGTTTTTTGCTTTTGTTGTGATCCCCTGACAATTGCCTCGGTAGTAGACCTCGCTACTGGGAAAACCATTCTAATCAAGTTACCCTAGATGTACTGACCCAAGGAGGTGTTTTATCGTCTACAATAATAAAAGAAAAATTAATCTTAAGACAATATTAAGGTTGTCCACGAGGAGTGACGGAGGCTTCAATTGTTTAAACGACTAGCAGAGGAACATCGTCAACTGGTTCAAGACTTGGTAATGAATCTCCGGGCTTTAGCACAGTCCCTAGAAAATCAGGGCTACCTTGCTTCTTGCTATACCTGTGGCGGACAAATGAATAGCGCGTCCTTCATGGTAAGCCTTGGGGAAAATCACCTGATTCGTTTCTTGGTTTCCGACTATGGTATTACCTGGACAGAAATGCGCGACGATCGGGAATTGATGAAACTAGAAGGCGCGGAAGCGATTAGTCAACTAGAAGATCTAGCGGATCTGGTTCGCTATCAAATACAAGTGAGTGAATACCAAGGAGAACCGATTCACCCCACCCCCATCAAAGCTGTAGAGTTGGTCATCTAGCCCATCGATCCAGGTTTAGTTAGCTACAATTCCTTTTGCTAAATAAACCTCCTTCGCCGCGAGGGACCTAATTGCCGCATCCCAAGCCAAAACTTCCTGTAAGATAGCTTGATAGCCCTGGGCGTTGGGGTGTAGTCCATCTTCGCTTAGGCGCGCATGCACCCAGGAATCTCCCTTGAGCATCCAACGGTCAAAAATATCTAGGTAGGGAATGGTACGATCCAGGCAAGCGTGTTTGGTGGCTTCCTTATAACGGTATTGATCAAAGTGATTGTAATAAAAACAGTCATGGAAGGGCATTTTGGTTTCATCCACCGGTACCATGCCCACAAAAACCACAGGGGCCAATTTTTGTGCCCGATCCAGTAATTCCCCAATCTGGAACTTAAACTCTTCAAACTCAGTAAATAATCGCCCATCGGCAGTTCCTAGGCGGGCGGAATCGTTAACCCCTACAGAAAGTATGATTAAATCAGGAACACGGCTTTTTAATTCGCCTCGACGCTGAAATTCGGGTTCTAGACGCTCGGTAACTTGTTCCGTGCGATCGCCCCGTACCCCAAGATTGTACAAAATATGGTCAGGATTCCCCATCCAGAAGCGCCGCAAGCCCTCTACCCAGCCTCCTCCGAGGGGATCTCCATAGCCATAGACAAGGCTATCTCCAAGGGCTACAACTTTCAGGGGCTGATAGGTGGGTTGTTTAGAATTAGAACTGATGGGCATAAAAAATGTTTACACTTCTATACATAACTCTCAATTGCCCAGTATTGTATTACATTAAGAGTCAATTGCATAGGTATATTTTTCCATTTCTGCACTTTCTTCGCCATAGACCCCTTCAATCTGTTGCAAACAGCAATCAATGGCAAAATCATCGAACTCTTCGGGTTGTATTTGGTACATAGACTCAAAAACATCTAATTTAACCCGACAAAAGCGTGGGCGCTCATCATAGATACTACAGAGGCGCGTCTGATGGTCAAAATTAACACACCAACCACCCTCCCCCACTAGGCTTAGATATTGTTCCAACTCCAGGGGACTGAGGTATTTTTCTAAATCAGGGCGTTCCTTGGGGTCAAGATGACAACAAGCCCCGCAACCCTTGATACATTGCCATTCGGCCATCGTAATAAAACTTTATGTATTTTTATAGCTTTCCTGAGAAAGTGCAGACACCTGCTAGGTATTATTATAAACGATGGTTTGTCCGATGCCCGAGTCCCGTAATTAATTTAAACTGTTTTAGGAGAGAACATGGAATTGCTCGCAGCCCTTAATCTAGAACCGATTTTTCAGTTAACCTTTGTCGCGTTGATCATGTTGGCGGGTCCCATCGTGGTCTTTTTGCTGGCTTTGCGCGGTGGCGATTTATAATTTTTGAGCTTGGTTGGGGTTAGGACTGTACCTAGCCTCCCACTTTTCGCGGCTGTACAATCAATACAGAACAAGGAGCATGGTGGAGTACATAATTGCTAACACTGCCCATCATCAACTCACTAATTCCCGATCGCCCGCGACGACCAATGACAATTAAATCTATATCGTTATTTTTGGCAACTCTACAGATAGTTTTCGCGGGGTTGCCATAGATTTGTTCATAATCCGCGCTCACTCCCGCTTTTTCTGCGGACTTTTGCTCCGCTTGTAGGGTATTGATTCCTTCTTGTTCAAAATCCTGCCATTCTTGTCGCCATTGGGATAAAGTAAAATCATTGCCCTGGGCGGGGTAAATGTCGCGGAGATTAGAGGGAATGGGTAAAGGACTGTTATCTTCTTCCGGGGAGAGTACATGGAGCAGTAACAGGTGAGCCTGGTGGAGCGTTGCTAAGTTTAACGCCGTGGCAAAAACTTCCGTACCGAAGGCTGATAGATCCATGGCTACTAAAATTTTTTTAAACATCTTGAACTCCGCTTAATTTTTTTATATGCCCTACCTTACTAATCTTAACGAAATTCGGGAAGCGATCGCCCGTTATAGCCAAGGTAAAACTCTCTGGTTAGATACAGAAGTAGCTGACTACCAGACCCCAAAGCCGAGATTATCCTTAATTCAAGTCCTGGATAGTTCTACGGATTTAACGGGTGAGCAGGTTATAATTTTAGATGTTTTAGATAAACCCGACTTGGTGAAAGAATTTATCGACCAGATTATGGTTAATCCCGCCATAGAAAAGGTCTTTCATAATGCCAAATTTGATATCACATTTTTGGGAAAACGTCAAGTAAAAAACATAACTTGTACCCTAGAACTGGTGAGAAAAATACCTTACTATATTGTCCCTATTCCCAATCAAAAACTAAAAACCCTAGCCGAAGTGCTTTGTCATTTTCCCACCATTGACAAAAGTGAACAGGGGGGAGATTGGGGTAGGCGACCATTAACGGATAAACAACTAGAGTATGCTGCTATGGACCCCGTTTATACGGCCCAGGTACACCATCGCTTGTTACAACTCCATCAACGGATTAATTCCCATCCAGAATCGGAAAATATACCCAGTTTAACCCACCGCTATCGGCAAATTTTCCATGATTGGAAGGTTTTAGATACCGAGGTGGAGCATCTGAAGGAACGCTTAAAAAAAGCCATGGAAGCACAAAATCAAGAAAAACTGCATGGGTTTGAACTATCTACACAAAACCGTAGGACAAAGGAGGTAGATTTACAGGAACTTGCCGAGATGATTTCTACTGTAAAAATACCGATTAAGTTTGATATTAAACTAACGGGGGAATTACAGAAAGCTCTAGCCGAAGTTCTTAATGATTTAACCATAAAAGAAAAAGTAGAAAAGATTTTAATCCTCAAAATCAAAGATAATGAGGAAGATGAGGAAATTCCCTTTTAACCCTAGGAAAAACAAATGAAAAATCTTAAACTATTTTCTAGACGTAACTTCTTAAAAAGTGCTAGTTTTATTGGGGGTGTCCTGCTAGTGCATCCCCAGGGATCGATTGTATTAGCAAAACCCCAATACAAGAGTTTTCCCTTTAGTTTAGGTGTAGCATCGGGAGAACCTTATCCCGATAGTGTAGTAATTTGGACGAGATTAGCGGCGGAATCTTTATCGGAAACCCTAGCTTTGGCGACAATTTCCGTACAGTGGCAAGTAGCTAAAGATGAGAAAATGACGAGTATTATTGCCCAGGGTGAAGCCTTAGCAGAGCCGATACTAGGGCATTCAGTTCATGTGGTAGTAGAAGGGTTAAAACCCGATAAAGTCTACTGGTATCGTTTTCAAAGCAACGGAGAAAAAAGTCCCATTGGGCGAACAAAAACAGCCCCCATTGGTTCTCCTAAAAGTCTTTCCTTTGCCTTTGTTTCTTGTCAAAATTATGCGCATGGTTACTTTAATGCTTACTCCTATTTAGCTAAGGAAAACCTAGATTTTGTCATCCATTTAGGGGACTATATATATGAAGGAGCAAGTAAATCTTCAACGGATTTTCCCCGTAGTCATGGTAGCCATGAATCTGTGGATTTAGAAGGTTATCGCCAAAGGTATTCCCTGTACCGAAGTGATAAGAATTTACGGGAAGCCCATCGTCTTTTTCCTTTTATTTGTACTTGGGATGATCACGAAGTAGAAAACGATTATGCCAACTTAAATTCAGAAAATTTTGATGATATTAACTCGTTTAGGAATCGTCGTGCTGCGGCTTATCAAGCCTATTACGAATTTTTACCCCTGCGGCCTTTCTCTCGTCCTCAGTCCGAAAATATGCAGCTTTACCGCCGACTAGATTGGGGGGATTTAGCCCGTTTTTATATTTTAGATGGGCGACAATACCGAGATGATCAGCCCTGTAGTGCTAAGGGGAAAGGTGGTGGGCAAATTATACCGAGTTGTGCGGAAAGATTAGAGCCAACGCGATCGCTTTTAGGAAAAGCCCAAGAAAACTGGTTACAGGAAGAACTATCTTCCTCAAAAGCCCATTGGAACATTATAGCGCAACAATATCTAGTTAGTCAATTAAAACGAATAGTCAATCAAGAACCGGCATTTTGGTCCGATGGTTGGGATGGATACCCTGCTAACCGTCAACGGATCATTGATTTTATTGCCGAAAAAGGTATTGCTAACCCTATTTTCATTGGTGGGGATATTCATTCCTTTTGGGTGAGTGAAGTTCATCGGGATTTTGACGATCCTAATTCTCCCATTGTCGCGGCGGATTTTGTGGGAACTTCCCTAAGTTCTAACGGCATTTCCTACGAACAAGTAGCTGCGGTTTTACCACAAAATACCCATGTCAAGTTTTTTGAAAGTCGTCTGCGGGGTTATGTTAAATGTGATGTATCTAGGGAGGTTTGGCAAGCCAAGTTACAGGTAGTGGATACTGTTAAAGAAATTAATAGTCAACTTAGTACCCTGGCAACTTTTGCGGTTAAAAGTGGTAGTTCTATAATTGAAAAAATTAGTTAACAGTTTAATTTAACTCAGTCAAAATGAATGACTTAATCAATCAGAGAAAATGTCACCCTTCATCTAATTCAAAATCAACTCTTGCATACAAATCTTGAAAGGAAATTTCAAACTCATCACAAGCTAATTTTAAGACAGAATCCTCTCCTTGATAATCATTAAAAATCCATTTTCCATCCTCCTGTTTAAAATATTGACTCACATAAAAACGATATTGATCAATTAAAATATATTCCCGAAATTCAGGGATTGAACGATAATATTGAAACTTATCTGTCCGATCATAATCCCTTGTTGATTGAGAAAGAACTTCCACAATAATTAAAGGATTTGTTACGTTGCTTGTTCCTTTTCCTTCATACATAGGTTTTCCCTTAATTACCATCACATCAGGATAAGTAAAAATACGATATTGAGCTATCCACAAGCGAACATCATTGATATAGACGTAGTAATCTTGATTCTGGATTTTGAGGGGAAATTGCTTATAAAAATTCCCTGCAATTTGATTGTGATTTATTGTTCCTCCCGGCATAAGTGCAATTTCTCCATCTCGATATTCATGTTTTTCTGTTGCTTTTTCCTCCAATGTCAAGTATTCTTCGGGGGTGTAATATTGTTTATCTGTTTGTAGAATCATTCTTAATACCTCTAATTTCAAGAGTCATTTGGCAACCGTCATTAGTAACTGGTTATAATTAAATCGAAGATAGATTGCGCCTTCGATCCCCCCTGCCCCCCTTATTAAGGGGGGTGCCGATAGGCGGGGGGATCTGACAGTTTTTAACACCTACCTACTTTATAGGAAGAAGTAAATTGAATTGTTCGATCTTTAGAATCTTGTCAGCTGCCGACCGCCTAGCCCTCATGATTATCTAGTAACTTAAGCGGATTTAGTATAAATCCCTCAGTAGCTCCTGGTGCATAAAAGCCCTATCTACCAAAGACTGAATCTGATCTCGGCTTAAACCTTCCCCATTAGCCAAACAGTCAATCCAAGCTCGAGCGATGGTTTGGGAACTATCGGGTAAATTCTCAATTTCCCACCCAGGAATGCCAATTTCCTCCATTAAGTGGGTAACTTTAGGATCATAACTAAGGGCAAAACAACGACAACCCGAGGATGCACCCATAATCAAACTATGTAAACGCATCCCAATCACCATCTCTACCCCCTGAAAAACCCCTTTTAATTGTCGCGGGTCCTGGAGGGAGATAATCTTGTAAACTCCTGGTAATTGAGATCCAATCTGACGAGCTATTTCCAAATCCTGGGAAGGTTGAAAGGGAACAAGTAAAAGACTGGCTTGGGTTGCTTTTTGAAAATCGATCAGAGCTTGGGTAATTTTTTCTTGGCTGGAGCTAGGGAAATGTTTATGGGAGCGTAAATTCACCGCTACCCGAGGATAGGGTAAATCCGCTATACCTAGGACAGGAGTACCTGCTAAGGCCCAAACGGGATCTGGGGCAACAATGGGGTTAAGATGCCATGCAGATACTAATTTAGCAGAAGCATAATCCCGAACGCTGATCCCCGTACAACCCAATAATACTTGTTGTGTCAGCCAACGAGTTAGGGGACGTTTTAGGGGGCCAATTCCCTGGGCCCAGGCGATGGTTTTTAAACCCTTTTGTTGGGCAAGCGCCATTAATCCTGCATAGTAGAGGGGACTTATCCAACTGCTGACATCCTGCATCAGACTTCCCCCACCCCAGATAAATACTTCCGACTCATCTAGGGCTTTTAAAATAGCTAAACCCGAACGACTAGGATAACTTTTTACCCCATAGCTTTTTTCGGTAAGGGTGGGGTTATTAGAAAGCACCAGAGGGGTTATCTGGGGCGGTAACATTTGTAATAAAGACACAAGTAAGGCTTCATCCCCACCGTTTTCTTTACCGTAATACCCACAGATAACTGCTTGCATAGTTAACGCACCCCTAAATTAAAAAAGATAGTCGCGCGTCGGATACCATTTTCCGCCCCCTCACTACTAAAGGTTAAGGAGCGTAGGTTATCAAATAGGGGTTTTCCTGCCACTTCTACAACCCGCATAATGGGAAATTTACTTTCTACCCAAGATTCCGCCCCCTGCCAATCTAGATAAAAATAACCATCATTGTCCGCAGGTAGAGCCGAAATCGCCCGAGAGAATTTATTACTCGCTCCTAGGGAAGAATTATCTGCTTCTAGGGCCTTTCCCATAGCTTCGATGGAAGTAGCAAAGATTTGGTAGTTACCCACCTGGGTATGGACTCCCTTAACTAGAGCATCTAAACGGGCTACTCCGTTATTTTTTATATCCTTTGAAGTTTGTAACTTAGTCCAAGCCGTTACCTGGGTATCCATCAAAGGCAGATTGCCAATACTATACCCCTGTTGTCTTGCCAATTCATCAAAACGGTTAACTATTTCCTCCACATTGACATCCTCGGCTCTCTCGGCTACAAATACCCAATCAGGCTCACCCCCATCAGGATTGGGCAATAAAGCTAAACTAAAATCTCCCTGTACCCAGGAAAAAATCTCTGCGGGTAAATCTAATCCTAGGGGTTGCTGAATCCGCTTAACGGTTTCTCCAATTAGCTGCTGGAGGGGGCTATCTGCTTCTAAGCCCGTTTCTACCTGTTGCCAAAAGGTTTTTAAATCCCGCCCCGAGGCCGTTAACCAACTGTCTGCGGGTACATAATTGAGGGTACTAACGGGAGCCGCGAGTAGAGGTGGTTGATTGATTTCTCCCGCTACCCCGATTAACGCAGTTTGAGCGACTAAACCCTGGGATTTTAAGGACAAACCTACCATTAACCTTTGTAATACTTCCGGGGTTTCGGGAATAGGAGCGTTGTCAATCCATGCCGAAAGAGCAGGTAAATTAGCATAGGCTACCCCAATACGCGGATCTTTCAGGGTTTTTAGGGCTTCTTGGTAGGATGGGGCATTTTGGAGATTGAGATCCGGTGCTTGCACGTTATTAAGCGCGTTCCTAAGCACCTGGGGATCGTTGGCAAATAGTACAAAGTTTCTAACAACTGCGGTGGCTAAAAACCGATTATTGGGGTTACTAAAGAGGGGTTTTTGGAAGAGGATATTTACCCCCTTATAGGTTTGATCTACTAATTCAAAGGCCCCTGAAAGGGCTTGTTTGGAGTAGGAAGCTTGTAAAAATTCCTTAGCTAATTCGGGCTTTTTTGTATTAACAGCTAGTAAATACCCCGGCTGTGCTCCGTTGCTAATTTGGCGATCATAATCCAAGGAGGTGACGGCGAGGGTGATTTCTTCCCCTAACCAGGGTTTAATCTCCTTCTGGTAATTGAGCCCCGTATTAGCAAGGATACTTTTGGCAAAATCCATGGCTTCTCGGTGGGATTTACGGCGATCGCTTACTGGAGTTGCGGCTAGACTGAAAGCCTCTAAGCGATCGGGATTTACCAATAACGACACCATAACGGGGGTTTGTTTCGGCAAAAAAACTGCCGCGACAGCTTCCCTATCCACTCCCCCACGCCACAGGGCTAAAGGGCTTTGGGAAATTATCCAGTATAGACTTCCCCCCGTCAGAGTCAGGAGGGAAATCACACCTACTAAGAGCAGACTAAAAAAAGAACGAGACTTCACAGGTTAAATCCCTTCGCAATCACCATTTCTGATTGTATGCTTTTCCGTTGCTTTTCGTTTCTAAGAGGACACTGTTTTTTTCTGGGCGAAGAAACGGCTTAATTTGAAGACGGCAAAAATCAGCAAAACTATCACCACTAAACCAGCGATAACTGGTAAGGTAAGGGCGAGAACTGACAAAAGTGCCGCAAAAACTAATTCCAAGGTCGAAAATATGGGATTAGCAATACCTCCCGTCGCCGCAGTTGAGCCGATACGAAAGAAACTGGTTAAACCTTTAATTAAACCCGCCGAGCCACCCCCGGCAATTACTGCTAGAGTCCACTGTACTAATGGTCCCATATCCGGAGGTACTGCCGCCGCCGTCACAAAAGCCCCCGCCGCCGCTGCTAAGGGAGCCGCCACTAAATCCAACAGATTATCTAACCACGGGATATAGTAAGCAAAAACTTCTACACCACTAGCTACGGCAAAGAGAATCAGAGCTTGGTTAGTATCTAGCCATTCAAAGCCGGATGGGAGATCAAAACCGCTCAAAACCCCAAAGGCACTGACGATTAAAAAGGGCACAAAGACTCTAAATCCACAGGCAGCACTTAAACTGATTCCTAGCATTAAACTTATGACATCACTGATGATGCTCACAGTGTCTAAGGTTTCTAAGCCAAGGGTATCCACTCCAATTACCTCAATACTTGTATGGGTTCATAATGTTTTAATCCTACCTAACCCCAGGGGTAGGTACAACCAATTCTATTCTCTGCGGAAATCATCCCTAACCCTAGCCCAGAAAACCGATACTACAACGGTCAAAACCCGTACCTTATCTTACTAAATGGAGCCAAGGAGACTCGAACTCCTGACTTTCACAATGCCATTGTGACACTCTACCAACTGAGTTATGGCCCCAGATCAAACCGTTCCTAACCTTACTATCTATTTAACTGTTTTGTCAATAGTTTTTTAAATTAAATTTGCTAAAACCGCCCCAACCCCAGCACTCTATGGATAGTAGGGAACTTGGGTTAGGTAGGTCAAACAATTGCCCATGAGAAAATAAACGACAAGCATGGCCGCAGCAGAAAGAGCCACCAGAGTCCCTGCGAGCATCAGGGAAAACTCCTGTTGGTCGATCGCTTCTTGCATGAGATGGAGCGACCATGCTACTAGAGCCACATCAAAAATGAGAATTGGAATCAACATCTTTTAACAAATGTTAACTTTTCTCCATTCTAATACATAAATAGAGGTTCTTTGGCATCGGCTCAATTTGTTTCTGCTCGCACTGGGAGACGATGATGGTGCAGATAGTCCTTAATTTCAGCAATGCTTAAATGTCCATAATGCAGTAAAGAAGCGAGTAAAGCCGCCTCTGCCTTCCCTTGGGTTAAAGCTTCGTAGATATGCTGGCAATTTCCTGCTCCTCCTGAAGCTATTACTGGTATTTCTACTGATTCAGCTATTTTTCTCGTTAAATCTAGGTCATATCCCGCCTGGGTACCATCGGCATCCATACTGGTAACGAGGAGTTCCCCCGCTCCCCGACTTTCTACCTCTTTTGCCCATTCTAGGGCATCAATTCCCGTATTTTCCCTGCCACCCCGCACATACACCTCCCAACCGGGGTTATCTGGGTTATTACGCCGTCTAGCATCTATTGCCACCACAATACACTGTTTTCCAAAGCGATCGCTGGCTTGATTAATAAAATTGGGATTGCGAACGGCAAAGGAATTAATGCTGATTTTATCCGCCCCTGCTCGTAACAAATTCTTAATATTTTCTAAGGATTGAATACCCCCGCCCACGGTCAAGGGAATAAAAACCTGTTCGGCGGTACGATAGACTACATCAATAATGGTATCTCGATCTTCATAGGTAGCGGTAATATCCAGAAACACTAACTCATCAGCCCCCGCATCATTATAAACCTTAGCCAACTCCACAGGATCTCCTGCATCCTTGAGGTCAACAAAGTTAATCCCTTTAACCACCCGTCCCCCTTTAACATCGAGACAGGGTAAAATCCGTTTTGCCAACATATAAAGATCCCAATAAACAAGCTCAATTATATAAGGTAGTCCGTTGACGAGCAGGACGACTTAAAGATTCAATTGCAGTTTTAAGGGTTTCCACCTCCATACAAGTACCCCCCTTAGCCCCTGCCATAGTGGTAATATGTTCTTCCATCAAAGTTCCACCGAGATCATTACAACCCCATTCCAGAGCTTGAGTTGCTCCCCCCAAGCCCAGTTTTACCCAACTAGGTTGATGATTGGGGATATAAGCACCCAAATAGAGTCGCGCTACTGCGGTAAGGAGTAAACTATCTTCTAGGTTGGGTTGATCTCTACCCACACGATGACGTAGGGGTTTAGGTGCTGCTTCTCCCACAAAGGGTAAGAGGATAAATTCCGTAATTTTAGCGGGATAATCCCTTTCTATGGCCTGTTTTTGTAGATTTTTTAAGGCTTCTAAATGCTGGATCTGTTGTGTTGGGGTTTCAATATGACCAGATAACATGGTGCTAGTGGTAAACATTCCCAAACTATGGGCGATACCGACTATTTCTAACCAAGTTTGACTAACAATTTTTTCTGGACAAATCACCCGTCTCACTTGATCATCCAAGACTTCGGCGGCGGTTCCGGGCATCGATCCGAGTCCTGCCCCCTGGAGAGATAAAATTACAGTAGCGTAGTCTAAACCATCCTCTCTTGCAATAAACTGGATTTCCTGGGGAGAAAAACCGTGGAGATGGATGTCGGGAAAATTTCCTTTAATTGTCTCAACTAAATGGAGATAATATTTTAAAGCCGAACCGTTCATTTTTGCCTTGAGGTTTAATCCTCCCTGCATACAGATTTCTGTCGCGCCCCTACTGACTGCATCGGCGGTTTTTTCGGAAATTTGTGACCAATCTAACCAAAAAGCCCCTTCTTCTCCTTCATCTCGCCTAAAGGCACAAAAGCTACAATGTTGCTCACAAATGTTAGTAAAGTTAATATTACGATTAATGATATAGGTAACGGTTTCGCCTACCTGCTCCCGTCGTAGGGTATCGGCGAGGTGTTGGATTTGTTTTCTAACTTGCGGATCTTTTTGTTGGAGCAGAATTACTCCCTGCTCAGGGGTTAGGGATTGATTTTGACGAGCTTCATCTAGAATTTGGGAGATCATTTATAGCAATCCTATTGGAATTGGTAGGTGGGTGGTCAAAAATAAAGTAATAATAGAAAAATAATTAAAAACCCTCCTGCCTCCTGCCCCCTGCCTATCAGAGGGAGGCTCTTTCAATGGGTACTAACTGGGCTGTCACGCCTATTTTTTGTAAATCTCGCTTCAGTTCCCTGGCTTGGGCTTCATAAAGAGGAGTCGACAAAACTTGGGGTAAATTTCTCATTAATTCATTGGCTTGATGTCCTGAGCAGTCGGTATGGAGAACTATTTTATTAGCCCCTTCAGAGATAGCTTCTGGGTTTAAAGTTTGCTCAACTTTAATACGCCAACTTTTGGGAGTAATGGCGCTTATACCCTGCTCAATACGACTTAAACCGTCACTGCTGGCTAAAACCACTAGGCGATCGCCGAGTTCTAAACGATTATAATACCTGGGCATAAAATCGTCCTCCTTGAAGCGTTTTTGTAGCAGTAGGGGAATAACCCCATAACCATAGGCAATATCTGAGAGCAGTAAACCATTGAGAGTATCCCCTTCCTCAATGTCATACTCCGTTACTAGGATAGTCTGATCATTTAACTGGAATACATGATTAATACTCTCACCAAAAGCAGTCCCAGCAAAAGCTTCCGCCGCCACCATGGAGGGATTAACTATATCAGCATCGGGCAGAATATCCCTCAAGGCTGTCTCTAAAGCTTGTCCTCCCGCTCTCACCACCAGATGACTCCTGGGGTTAATTCTGCGACTCATGAGGGCGATTTCTAGATTGAGGATATCATCGTCGGTGACAATCACCACACTTTTAGCTGTAGCCAAATTCACCCCCTCTTCTAAGGACTCTTTCATGTTACCTACGACTAGGGGCATGGTGGGTAACATAGTACGATCCAAATCGGAACTAAAACTAACTCCGACTAGGGTTTGTTTGTACTTTTTTTGCAACAAATCAGCTACTTTTTGCCCAATTCGACCTAAACCAATCACGACAATATGATTTTCCTCAGGTACAGGGGGACGTTTTTTCGTCAACTGAAATTTAGAAGCTAATAGGGTTTCTGTCAGTAGGGCGTAGGGAATGGCTACAAACAGTGTTCCTGCTAAGGTTAAAAACAGACTAAAAAACTGTAATAACCAAGGAATCTCTGAGTTTCGGGAAGGATCGCCAAAAACATCCCCATATCCCCCCAACAGGAGTACAAAGGCTGCAAGAAAAGCATACTCTAGGGGTAAACCACCCTTATAGTTCCAATGCAGGAATAATGTACCAAATAGAAGTAACAATATCACGAACATCACGGAAAAAACGACAATTTTACCGAATCTTTGCTCAAAATATCGCTTAAAAAAGTTTTTGAGTCCCTTCTTTTTTTTCTCCCAAAAAGAGGAAGAAGATGGAGCTAGACTGGCAGAACGCCAATGAGAGGGAGATAATTGCTCTCTTTTGACATAAATTAGCGTATCTCCGCTTTCCATTCTGGTTTCTCCATCCCAGGCATAAAAACTAGAGGGGAATTTATAAATATCCGGTAGATAATAAAGGATACGTCGGTTCCTACTGTTATTAAAATCTTCCAGGGAAATACCGTTTAGGTTATCACCCCCTCGAACAGTTTCTTGTACGACTTCAAGGAGTTCACGCCCAAGCAAAAAAGAGGACCGGGTTTGGTTTCCGAGCCCCCCCGAAGCAAAGGCATCAGCAGGAAGTTCCGTGGGTTCAAAGGCTACAAAGTTCCCTAATTTCCCTTTCAAAAGCTCATCGTCCCAGATGTCTTTTTGGGCGGAACGGATAACTAGGCGAGTTTTTGGGTTGAGCCTACGAATGGCTAAGGCGGTGGTAACATTGACTTGTTCATCGGGTATAGTTAGTAGCACTGCCCGACAACGGTTAACTTGGGCTTGTTCTAGTACAGAAGTTCGACGACAATCTCCAAGGACAAGATCCAGGAGTAAATCAGGTAAATTGTCCATTTCTAGACTATTGCGATCGAGGGGATTTTGTTCGATGGCAATAATCTGGCAGCCAAATCTTTGCAGGGCTAAGACGCAATATTGTCCTAAGCGCCCTAATCCACAAACCAGAAAATAAGAATCCATCTCAAGATGTATTTATTAAAGGTTTCAGTAAGTAGGTAGGTGTCAAAGATTGTCAGATCCCCCCGCCTATCGGCACCCCCCTTAATAAGGGGGGCAGGGGGGATCGAACGCACAATAATCACTTCAATTTAATTATAACCAGTTACTTATAACAAGTTAGCCCTGATTTAAACCACTGCTTCCTTGACTAACTTATCCCAACCCAATTCCTTGAGGTTATTATTACGACGCAGGGGACGAGTTGCCAATTCTAGAATATCCCTGGCATTGGTAAAGCCATGAATTTGAGCAAAGGTAAATTCTACCGACCATTTGGTATTAATTCCCCTGGCTTCTAGGGGGTTAGCATGAGCCATTCCTGTAATGACTAAATCTGGCTTGAGGTCATAAATACGCTGAATTTGATCATAGTTATCGGGCTTCTCGACAATTCTTGGCAAAGCTACCCCCATATCCTGACAAGTCTTTTCTAATAGGGCTAATTCTGCGGCTTGATAGCGTTTATCCATGTAGGGAATACCAATTTCAGGACAAGTCATACCGCAACGAATCAGAAAACGGGCTAGGGAAATTTCTAGAAGATTGTCCCCCATAAAAAAGACAGACTTACCGCGTATTAATTGGATATAGTCTTCTAAACTAGCCCAAATTTGTGCTTCTCTGGCTTCTAATCCCTGGGGTTCAATATTCAGTACGGAACAGATTTTTTCAATCCAAGCCCGGGTACCATCAGGGCCAATGGGAAAGGGCGCGCCAATTAGTTTACATTTACGACGACGCATAAGGGTAGTGGCAGTACGAGACAGGAAAGGATTAACTCCTGCGACATAATACCCTTCTTCTAGTACAGGTAACTCGGTATAACGTTTAGCGGGGAGCCATCCTGAGATATGTACGCCTTGTTTTTTTAATTCCAGAGTTAAATTGGTGACAACGGGGTCGGGTAAGGAGCCAAATAATACGAGAGGTGGATGCTCCTGGTGGGCGTTTTCTTCTTCCTTAATATCTTCCTTTTTGCGTCCAAAGTTGAGCAGTTTTTTGATGGCGTTCCGTTCTTCTTTTTCGGTTTCACCACCCGGGACTTTATCGGGACATTTATGGGCCATGGCGGCTAAAACCGTGTCTTCTCCCTGGGTAAAAGCATAATCTAAACCATTAGCTCTAGCTACCACAATGGGGATACCTATTTCCTGTTCTAGTTTTGGGGCTATACCTTCCATATCCATTTTAATGATTTCTGTGGTACAGGTTCCAATCCAGACAATGACACTGGGGTTTCTATCCCGTTTGATTTGTAAACAGAGGCGTTTTAATTCTTCGTAGTCATTGAGTTGGGCAGAAATATCCCCCTCTTCTAGTTCAGCCATGGCATAACGGGGTTCGGCAAAAATCATAACTCCCATGGCGTTTTGTAGGAAATAACCACAGGTTTTAGTGCCAACTACTAGGAAAAAGCTATCTTCTATTTTTTGGTATAGCCATGCTACACAACTAATGGGACAAAAGGTATGATAGTTGCCTGTTTCACAGTCAAATTGTAAGGCGCTCGGCTCTTGGGTTGCGGTCATTTTTTAGTTCTCCTGTTTTTTTAAGATTTCCTTGGGAAAAGCTCCTATCAGCTTGGCTTGATTCGGGTTAAGCTGACAGAAGTTGATGGTTATAATCCTCCTGCCTCCTGCCCCCTGCCTCCTGCCTAGCCCTCATGATTATCTAGTAACTTAAGCGGATTTAGTATCAGACCATCATTAAATCTAATTCTTCGCTCTCTACGGGTTTTTGGGGATTGAGGTAAAAGTCAGAGAGTAGGGTAAATAATTCTCGGTCAGGGGTATCATGGGGAACGACTCCCTCAGGACGGGATAAAATCTGGTCGGCTATATTTAGGTAATAATCACAGACATAGTTTAAAGATGGGTCGCTTTCGGCCATTTCAAATAGGGTTTTACCTTTAACCCTGGAAACGCGAATATCTTCAATTAAGGGTAATACTTCCAAGACGGGCATGGGAACATGATCTATATACTTATTGATCAAATCCCTTTTGGAGGTACGATTACCAATTAAACCCGCAAGTCTGAGGGGATGGGTACGAGCTTTTTCTCTGACGGAGGCGGCAATGCGATTGGCGGCAAAGAGGGCATCAAAACCATTATCCGTAACAATCAAACAATAGTCTGCATAGTTAAGCGGCGCGGCGAAGCCACCACAGACTACATCCCCTAGTACATCAAAGAGAATGATGTCATATTCATCAAAAGCATTTAATTCTTTCAGGAGTTTTACGGTTTCTCCCACTACATAACCACCACATCCAGCACCTGCGGGGGGTCCCCCTGCTTCTACACAGTCTACCCCACCATAACCTTTATAAATGACATCCTCAGCCCAGATGTCTTCGTAATGAAAATCTTTTTCCTGTAGGGTGTCAATGATAGTCGGAATGAGGAAGCCTGTTAGGGTAAAGGTACTATCGTGCTTAGGATCACAGCCAATCTGTAACACTTTTTTACCGCGTTTGGCAAGGGCTGCCGAGATGTTGCAGCTAGTGGTTGATTTGCCAATGCCGCCTTTTCCATATACTGCCAAGGTTAAAGTCACTCGTTAATTCTCCTACAGAAGCACTTGATAAGGGTTTTTTATTTCTTGAGTCTCACTGTTTGCATTATTGTCGATTTTTTCCTTTCTGCAAAGGGCTATCTGTTTTAATTTTAGTAGTAATTTGGCTTTTATAGGATATTTTAAAGATAAAATCGGTTTATTTGGTTTTTAAATCAATTTTTTCCACTTTTAAGTCTTATAATCAAGATTTATATTTATATTTATTATAAATAAATACAATAAGCAAAAAATAGATAGAAAGCGATCGCCATAAGTATCTATACTTATACTGGATTCGCTTTGATTACCTAGGTTATCGCACGCTTGTCAGAGGCAGGAGGCAGGAGGCAGGAGGCAGGAGGAGAATAACTATAGTGTTAAAACAGGATTTGGTTTAAGATAAAGTGCATTTGGTGAAATAGCCAATCAGCATCTGGAAAAATGTTTATCTCCTCACCCTCTATCCCATGGTTCTATATATTTATTAAGAATGATATATTTTAGGCAAAATAAAATTGTTACCATAGACAAAATACTATCAATTCCTATAGCGTTTCCTGAGGTACATCTAACACCTGCCTCCTGCCTCCTGCCTCCTGCCTAGCCTTCACGATAATATATTTACCTAAGCAGATTTGGTATAATCCCCATGCTCGGTCAGTTATTTTTAATTTTCTTAGGCTCAACCCTTATCGTTTATCTGCTCAGGGGTTTAGGTATCCTCACCTTCTTACCTGGGGGTATTATCTTAATCTTGGGTATTGCTTCCCTAATTTTAGGACTGTGGTATGGTATCCAAAGGAGTCAAAAATTTTAGAAGGGACGGATAATAACCGAGAAGGTAATACCGTCATCCTGTAGGGTGTTGCCATCAAAGGGAATGGGGGCTAATTTGATCCCCCAATCGAGGCGAGCATTAACAATATCACCATACTGCCAATTTAGTCCAATACCTACCGCAGCCAGGGTTTGGGGGTCGGGATTAACCACGCCAAAAGCATTCCAACCCGTACCCACATCCACAAAAGGAACAATTTGCCAAACATGATTGTGTCGGGGTTGCCGATAAATAGGTATACGAAATTCCGCCGAAGCAAAGAAACCGTTATCCGTCAGCAGATAGTTTTGGCGATAGCCCCTAACACTATTTAACCCCCCAATGCCGAATTGTTCTAGGGGAACTAGGGGATTAGATGCCAGTTGTATATTAGTTCTCAAAACAAAAAGATTATCCGGGGCCAAGAGTCGTACCCATTGGCCATCACCGCGCCAGAGAAAATAATTACTCTCTGGAGCGAAGGGATTAACCCCCGCATCATAGGGTTCAGTTGTACCTAATACTTCTAACCCGATGCTAAATTCAGAACGCAGAGCCAAGACATCGAAATTACTACGTCGGGTCCATTCCTGGGAAAGCCTAAGGGTGGAAACATTAGTTCTAGCCTGATTATCACCCCCATAAATCCCTGCTAAGGGCTCACCACCTAAACGGGTAGAGCTTTTTTGGTGCTCAAACGTTATCCCCAAAGTCACATCCTGGGTAGGAGTTTGATAAACAGGTTGACGCAGGGAAACGGCATAATCTTGGTAACGAGATTCTATATCCAGTTCATCTAGGGGATATTCCACAATACGACTGGTAACATTGCGATACCTGAACCCAATAGTGCCATTATGGGCATTTATCGGCAAATTATAGTCAATATTCCAGTCATTACTTCCATTTGTGTTGAGATACCAACCCTGGATACTATCCCCAAATCCTAATAAATTGGCCTGCGAAAGTTGTACCCCACGGCGAAATTCTCCCACGGTGGGAGAGCGTCCATTATCGAAAATAGCCTCTGCTTGGAAGGTTTGGGCAACTTCTACTCGAACGCTGAGGATATTTGTACCAGGCTCACTCCCCGCACTCAATTCGGCGGAAACGGTTTTAATAATTGGGTTAAGTTGGAGGATTTGTAAAGCTTCTAACAGACGGTTGACATTAAGGGGAGTTTGGGTAGCTAGGGCTATACGTTCTCTGATATAAGAGGGTGTTAGTCTCCCTTTGACTGTGACTTGAATATCTTCTAAACTTCCTTCAGTAATGGCAATGGTAATTACTCCATCTTTAATGGTTTGGGGCGGAAGATAGGCCCCTGACGTGACATAACCATTATCTACATATAGTTGGGTGATGGCACTGCGGGCTTGTAAAAGCTCGGTAAAACTGAGGGGGCGATTGAGAAACTTTTCGGTAATAACACTTAGTTGTTCGGCGCTAAAGACCGTATTTCCCACAAACTGAAACTTTTTCACCCGCAAAGTTTTGGGGATATCTAGGGGAATCTCTGAGGGTAAGGGAGAAGGTAAAGGCAGTAATTCCCGAGGGGAAGGGAGGGGTGTAGGGGTAGGGAAGGGAGGAGTAAATACTGGTGGTGGCCTAGTAGGACCTCTCGGAACTACTCCAGAAGACTGGGCTTGAGCCGAGATAGGATTTAGACTCAGGAAAATACCCAGTCCCCCCATAGGTGTTCCTAGCTTGATAATGCGCTGTAGTTGAACAAGCATAGATTCTTAATTAGACAAAACTGCCCGCATCCTCCCTGGGAGAAGTAGTTAAGTATTTACTTTGAGTATTCTAAGCAGGTTATTGTACAAAATGCTAGAAATAAACCACTTCCGATATAGTTTGCTCTATAGGGTATTGGGCGCAACTGGTTCAATTTCAGGATCGAAACCGCCTACTTGATTGGTTCTTAAAACCCATACCGAGGCCCCGGCTTGGAGAAAAATCTTGACGATAGTATCACTAGCTAAACGGGGTAACATGGTTCGCCAACTCCCTAAACCCATCCAGAGATTGCGGAAGGGTTCATCTTCTAGGGTGCTTCCTAGATTGTATTCATCCTTTTGCCAATCCGTGCGAACTCTACCAAAAAATTGCAACTCCAGCAGTAGACTTTGTTCTAGTTTGACTAAAGCTTCCAGGGGTTTTTGGTTATGGGGGTGAGAGCTTAACCAATCTGCTAACATGGTTTCATTATTTTTGATAAACCCCGAAATAATCCCTAAACTGGCAAATAAAGCCCGATTAGAGTCCTGGGAACAATTATTGGCCGGTCCCACATAGGTGCCCCCAGTACCGTCACCAATACGATAACGCGCCGTCATCGCTTCTAGTTGATCGGCCATTACCCGCAGACCAGAAACCTTAGTTCCCTCAAAGTCGAAATCTTCGGTAAATGGCGCGAATTTAAGCAAAATATCCTCCGTAGGTCGCGTACCTAACCAACCAAATTGGCGATCGCCCATATAACGGTTCCAAGCCAAAGCTCCTGCGACTAAGCCATCGGTATTATGGGTATAAACCTGATAATAGCGAATATTAAAGCGTAATTCCTGGGTTAAAGGTTCTTTTACCACCTGAGCGATACCGTAGGCAAAATGTCCGAAATAAATAGGACTTTTTGTCGCAGGTTCAGCCCTGAGTCCGCCAATTCCCCCGTAAATATGGATTAACAGGGCATAATCTCCTTCTTGCCAATGTTCTAGGGCAGATTCGGGGTTTTTAAAATTCTTGGGAGCGAGTAAAACCGATTCAATATGTCCTTTTTTCTGGGTTAAATTTGCCCAGGATTCTCTTCTTAAATAACGCCAACTCGGTTTAAATCCCAATAATACCCTTTGGGGCGTAAGTCTATGTAAATCCCTGGGGGACAAAGACTGTACGACGAATTTTCCCTGGTGATTTTGAGCGCCATAGATATACCAGCCCGCTATGTTTTGGGGCGAGGTTTCTAGTTTCTGTACCGTAGATGGATAAATTCCATTCTCATCGGCAATTACTTCTGGTAAGCTTACTATTTCTGCTAACCCGTCAAACTGACCGGAAGTAGAGTTAAAATGCTGCACCCGCCATTCATCTTCCGTAAGCAGGCCGATAAACTTTACTAGGGCGTAAAAGCGTCCTGTAATCTGAATAGGTTGACTAGAAATAACTAAGATATCATCCCCTTGTAAGTGTACTGATGGGGGTAACATGACCACAATATCATCAAAGGGATGGGAACCCGCCAAGGATTCTAAGGGATTGACTTGTTTCCATTGATCTAAACGAATCGGATGGATGAAGCCCTCGTATTGGTTAGTATAAAGAGCTTCTTCTGAAAAGTGAACATCTTTAGTAACAGAGGTAAGATAACCCACATCCTGACTAAGTCGTAAACTTACCACCTGACCCACTAAATGACTATGTTCTTCCGGAGCGTGATATACTTCTAGTAAAGCCCCCCTCACTGAGGATCTTTCTTGGGGTTTAGGAAGAATTAATCTCCCCATCCAAGGTGCAATTGGTTGATACCAGGCGGAGGGTAGGGATTGGTTAATGGGATAGTTTTCAAAGCGATTAAAAGCAGCCTTTTGATAGCGTAGATAGTTACTAGATTTGACGATTAAAGGAATGGCTTCGGCAGATGGATTGCCTTGTAAAATACATAAAATAGTATCTAGGGTTTGTTGGAGATAACTGCGACCATCGGCTAAAAAGTTTCCCGGGTCCATCATACCATCGGGAACATTATGACCCACAGGACCCAAGGGAATAATACTAATTTTCCCCCGCCGTTTGGCCCGATTCCAATAGGAAAGGGGAAATATTTTCCAACGCCCAGGAAACATGACCGGTCCTAAGCGCTCGACAGAATCCTTATCCCCTACTAAATGATAAAGATGTTCTAGTTTTAAAATATTACAGTTACCACTAATTACTCCTCCTAGGGAAATAATTTCAATAGGGCATTTTAGCGATCGCCCCAAAAAAGGAGCAGAAGCTGCTGACATTTGCCCCCCACCACTATAACCAATTAGAGTAATAGGAACATTATAATAGGGATTATACCCATGATTAATTAAGGCATTGTACATGACTTGGGCAATACCTTGATTATATAGGGGTCCGTAGCGTTGATCCGCAGACACAGCCACAGTTAAGACATTGCGAATATTAACAACTAAACCTAAAATACTAGCAGGATTTTTAAATCTTAATTTATCTGCTAAACGCCAGAAAAAAGCCAAAGGTCGATCTTGATCTAAAGGATTATTTACAACAGAATAGGGCATAATTCCCCGTATTAATGCCATATCTTCTGGCAAAACTTCTGTTAAAGCTTGTAAAAATACTTCAACATCGGGCAAATAGTTAAAAGAAGATTGACCGATGCCGTCTAGATAAATAATATAACGAGAAATTTTTTTAGATGAGGTTAGAGGTTTAGCTAATTCCCCTGTATTGATTGTAGTATCTACTTCATCATTATACCATCCTGCCCACCAGCCTAGGGTTTCTAAAGGTGCTAACAAGCCTCCTACTATTAAGCCGATAATACCAATCCAAACTAAATCAACTAACCATTTTACGCTGCGGGGAAGTTGATATAGAGATTTAGTAGCTCCTAGGGTAATAGGCTTAATAAAGAGCACTACAAGTAAAGTTACTAAGCCTATACCTATTAGTCCTAAAATGGTTTTTACATGGCGATTACTCCGGAGGGATTTTGTTGATAAGCGTCGGGCTAATATCTGTCCGGTCGCAACTACTTGATAGGCTTGCATATTCAAGCTAGTTCTAGTTGATTCTGTCATGGGTTTAGTTGGTGACTTTAACCCATCTTGCAGGAGATTAAAAATATCTTGAGAACTTGTAGCTAACTTAACTCCCGCAGTTTGATTAGCAATGGTACGTCCTAAATTAGCTAGGGGTTGTCCTATAGTTTGCTGGAGAATCTGTAGCACTACCCAACCGATTAATACATAAATAACCGATTCTTCTAAACTTAAACTGGTTACGGAAGCAAAACCCACTACCATGGCTAATAAGTGCCAAACCGAGAGCAAAGATAAAATGGGAATACCCAGATAGGGTAAAGCTCCCAAAAAGCTAAAAATTAGGGGGACATAGCTAAAACCCAAAATCTTGGCGACGGTACCGAGGGAAAGATTCGCAGTCAGGGGAGTTAGAGTAATAACCCAGGTGCTGAAGACTAGAAAAATATAGCCAAAGGTGAAGAGGATTGAGCCAATCAGGAGGCTAAAAACAAAGCGAATCGGTTTTACCCGATTGACAAAGAGAATAATACTTTGGGCAATTTCTTGGGATAAACCCGCAACTAGCACCACAATTAGGGCAATAATAGCACTCTCTGGGACATCATTGATAGCGCGAAAGGTGGAGGCTTTTAGTAGCAGCACATCGCGGATGAGGCGCCATAATTCTTGCCAAACAGCTTGATCCATTTATTTAGCAACCATTAGGTGATAGGGTTTAGGTGTAATAGACATCGACCAAATTTAAGATTTTGTCCTGGTAGTTCAGGCTTAAGCGCCTGATTTCTGGAGAGGTGTAATGGTTATTTTATCCTAAAGATGTTCTAACCTAGGGTAGCCAATCTTCATTTAAAACTTCAGCCAATGAATAGGGATTTTGTGAAGGTAATTGCAAATTAGTTTTAGTTTCTGCTATTTTTTTGGCTTTAGAGTACAGGTAATCTAGTCTAGATTGTAAGTGGTTTCTCAAATTAGTTGTCAATCTTAATTCTAGTTGGGTACGAAAAGCAATAATTTCAGTTCGCCAATGCCGCTCATTATAATCTCGCTCACTCTGCCAATATTGGTAAAATAATAGATGTTGTAATACTTGAATTGTTAGGCTTTCAACTGCATTTTTCTGTTCATTTCCCAAGGATTCTAACTCCTCAATTAGATGCTCATAGTCTAGACGATCTACCTGTCGATTTTTAAGGATTAGAACGGTTTCTTCTAACCATTGTTGATAATCCCTTTCATAGGTTAACTCTAAGTCTTGTATAGGACTATTCATGTTTTATTACCTAAAGGTTCTCAGGAAAAGTAGCTCCCTCTACCAATATTGTAAGATAGTTTATAGTTTGTGTCTAATCCTCCCTATCAATAATAAACCTACTGTGTATTATAATTATCCCCCCGCTTACCTACTGGTTTTCCATGGTAGTCGAGATCCTCGTCCTCAAAAAGCAGCCCTGGAATTAGCCCTTTTAATCGCCCAAGGATTACCCGCCCATTCCCCTGTGGAAATAGCTGCTTTAGAATTGGCCGCCATTCCTCTACATCAAAAAATCATTAACCTCGCCCTCGGTTCACCCGTGGTGAGAATTATTCCTCTGTTTCTTTTACCCGGGGTTCACGTTACCCAAGATATTCCCGAAGCAATTGAGCAAGCAAGACAAGTTTTACCCCCATCGGCAAATCTAGAACTTTGTCCCCATCTAGGCAGTTATCCCTGCTTAATTTCGCTTTTATCAGGGCAATTAGCCCAATTTTCTGGAGATGGTGGGGTTTTATTAGCCCATGGTAGTCGTCGTCGGGAAAGTCAGCAATTTATTAGCAATTTAGCCGACAAATTAGGACTAATAAGCGCCTATTGGTCCGTTGAACCCCATCTCTCTACCCAAATCGAAAAATTAGCTAATTCGGGCAAAAAAAACCTATTTATCCTGCCTTACTTCCTATTTACTGGGGGAATAACCGATGCGATCGCCCAAACCATCCCGACGGTACAAAACCAGTCAGATGGGATACAATTATGCTTAGGTCAACCCCTGGGAGCGACCCCGGAACTTGCCCAGATAATTCTAGAAGAAATCCATGCAATCGGTTGACTTTACTACCCTAATGGCCTCCTGTGCCGAACTGAGAAGAGATTGGCTACCGGCTAAAGTCGAACAGGTTTATCAAACAGATCGCTACACCGTTGTTTTAGCCCTACGCACCCTTGATAAAAAGGGCTGGTTAACCCTTTCTTGGCATCCCCAAGCGGCGCGTATTTGTCTAGGTAATGCTCCCCCGCGTATACCCGATACCTTTACTTTTAGTGATCAACTACGCCATCAACTGAATGGCTACGCACTCATTGCCCTGGAAACCCCTACCCCCTGGGAAAGAGTTGTGGATTGTCAATTTGCCCAACGTCCCCAGGAACCCGCCCTTTGGCATATTTATCTGGAGATTATGGGTAAATATAGCAATATTATCCTAACTGATGCTAAAAATCAGATTATCACCGTTGGCCACCAAGTAGGTACATCCCAGTCTACAGTCAGAACCGTACAAACGGGACAACCCTACGATCCTCCGCCCATTCCCATCGGCGAAAATCCGAGCTCAGACACATCGTTTAATCATTGGCAATATCAAGTTAGTCTGATACCCGGAAGCATTGAGCAGCAATTAATCAAAACCTATCGGGGAGTTAGTCCCGTTTTAGCTCGCTCCCTAGTAACATCCTCGCAAATCAACCCCCAAACTTCCACCGAGGAACTTACTCCAGATGATTGGCAGAATTTATTTATCTCTTGGCAAAAATGGCTAAAAAGACTAGAATATGAAAAATTTGATCCCACTTGGAATGGGAACGGTTATACAGTTTTAGGAGAGAGTAGCTCCCAGTCAGTGCAAACCCTGTTAAATGATTATTACACTCTCCATCTAGACGAAGAAGTATTTAAACAACTCAAACACCAACTAAGCCAGAAAATCCAGTCCCTAATTAAAAAATTACGTCAAAAAGCCGATAATTTCCAACAACGTCTAGGACAATCAGATAAAGCGGACGATTATCGCCAACAGGCTGATTTACTCATGGCCTATCTCCACCAATGGCAACCGGGGATGAAATCTATTACCCTCAACGACTTTATCAGCAATCAACCCCTGAATATTCCCTTAAATCCCCAAAAAAACAGCATTCAAAACGCCCAAGCTCTCTATAAACAACACCAAAAGCTAAAACGAACTCGCGCTGCGGTTGAGCCCCTACTCCACGAAGTTTTAACCGAGCTACAATACCTAGAACAAGTAAAGGGGAGTCTCCACCAATTAGAAAGCTATCAAACCCGAGAAGATTTACAAACCCTAGAAGAAATCCAAGAAGAATTAATTCAACAAAAATATCTAGAAGTCAAACAACAACGTCAACGCCACGACAAAGACGAATCCCATCCCTACCGTACCTCTTCGCCTTCGGGTTTTGAAATTTGGATTGGGCGCAACAATCGCCAAAATGATTATCTTACCTTCCGTAGTGCTAGTGACTACGATCTCTGGTTTCATACCCAAGAAATTCCTGGTAGTCATGTACTGCTCAAGCTCACCCCAGGCTCAAGCCCAGAGCAGGCCGATTTACAATCCTGTGCTGACTACGCGGCGTACTATAGCCAAGCTCGTCAAAGCCAACAGGTGCCCGTGGTTTATACCCAACCTAAACACCTTTATAAGCCCAAGGGAGCCAAGCCAGGGATGGTGGTTTATAAACACGAACAAGTGATCTGGGGATGCCCCCAACGCATCAAGGCAGAGATACAACCTTCTATTCAGACGTGCTATCAAATAGCAAAATAATTAGCAAAACTTAACATCAATGCTCAAATTTATTAGCTAAACAAATATTAATAAACTTGACAATACCTGATCGCCTCCGATAAGATTATTTTATTAGTTCAAGATAGGGCTCGATGGCATAGAAGCAAAAGAGTAGAATTTCCTGAAGGAATCATTGAGGAATTTCTGCCCCCGTATCCTCCCGAACTCCAACCAGCCGAACGGTTATGCTCATTAGTAGATGAACCATTAGTGAATGAGCATTTTGAAACAATAGAACAAATGGAAGAAGTTCTAGCCGTTCGTTGTGTTACTCTCCAAAATATGAGAGAAGAAATCAAAAATTTGACTAATTATCACTGGCTTAAATATTCTTAGTTTGTTAGTAGCTTTTTAAAACAGGATTTGGTATCAAATCCCCATGATAGACCAGATGGGAAAATTTTCCTGAGCGATCGCCCCACCGATCAACCATGGGATCACTAATTGTTTGCTTTGCCGCTGAGGAGGGAATTTTGAAATCGATAGATACTGATAGAAAAAAGAAGCGTAGCAAAAAGTACGATCATAAGAATAGGCAGCCACAGCACGTTCCAACCGGCATTTTTGAGAAGTACACTGCGTAAAATGTGTACATAGTGACGAAGGGGATTCAACCAAGATAGATACTGAAAAAAAGACGGCATACTTTCAATCGGGCTAATTGCTCCACAGAGTAAAACCATGGGCACATTCACAGAAAAAGCCACGAGTTGGGTCTGTTGCTGATTATCAAAAACCATGCCGATAAAAATCCCTAATTCAAGGACTCCTAGGATATACAATCCTGAAATAATCAAAGCAAGGAATAAGTTACCCGTGAGAGGGATGCTAAAAATCCAGTGAGACAAAACTAAAAAGATGAGAGTATCTCCTAACAAAATCAGCCACAAAGGAAAAACCTTAGCAATGAGAATTTCTGAACTAGTAGACGGAGTCATTAACAACTGATCTAGAGTACCAAACTCTTTCTCTCGTACCATTGTAGCCGCGGCCACAGTACAACTGACAAACGATAGGACAATGCCCAAAACACCACAGACAAAGAACCAGCTACTGATCAGACCAGGATTATATAGAAAGGTCACTTGCAGAGAAATCCGGCTCGGGTTGGGATGGGGACTGATTTGTCGATTGTAGTGATTGATTAATTGGGAAAGATAGCTTTTGGCTATACCTGCTGTATTCGCATTCGTACCATCAATCAGAACTTGAACCGATGCCGTTGTTTGACGAGATAAACGACGTTGAAAATCCGGAGGAATAACAACAGCAACCACAATGGTGCCATTTTTTAGCTTTTGGCTGAGACTTTTTTCACTTTCACTATATTCGGTGATTCTAAACAGATCATTTTCTGTCAAAGCCGCGATAAATTCACGACTAGCTAAACTTTTAGACCAATCCATAATGCCGAGGTCGAGATGGCGGATATCTGGGTTAAGGGCATATCCATAGCTTAAGAGTTGGATGAGGGGTAGAGCCACCAAGAGAAAAAGTAGCCGCCGATCGCGTAGAGTTTGCTGAATCTCTTTAACTATCAAAGCCAATAAGCTACTACCCATTACAACTCCTGAATCTGCATCTCGGATAATTTTTTCCAAGAGCCAAACAATAAACCCATACCGATCAAGCCCAAGATCAAGGGAATGGGCCAAACACTTGACCAGCCTGTACCTCGAACAAAAGCATCCCGGGTTAATTCCATATAGTAACGAGATGGAATCAGATAGGATAGCCAAGATAAAGGCAAGGGTAGATTATTAAGAGGATAAATAAAGCCCGATAGTAGAAGACTAGTTAAATAACCCACTCCTAAAACCTTTTGGGTTGCCTCTCCTTGGTTTTCCGAACGAACACCAAAAAACAAGCCAAAAAAAACGCTATCACTCAAATAGAGTAGGGTACCAATTCCCAAAGGTAGTGGATCACCCTGTAAACGCAGTCCGAAAATCAGAGAACCTAACCCGATCAAAAAAACTGTTTGGGCAATGCCCAGGATTAGATAAGCTAATGCCTTACCCAATAACCACTCAAGGGCAGAAATACCAGAAGCATAAACCTGTATAATTGTGCCTTGCTCCTTTTCGCGGGTAACGGCTAAAGCAGTAAATAAAGAGGGATAAACCCAGAGAATTAGGGCATAGGCACCTGGAACTAGAAACAAAGATTCTTGGCGCCCAGGATTAAACCAAAGACGCATATCAGCGACGATGGGATGGTCGTTTTCTTGTAAATCCTGCTCCTGTACAAAGATATCTGTTACGGCTCGGATCGTGTTGGTGATCACCTTAGCATTGTTGACATCAATACCATCCACTAACAATTGAGCGTGTGCTATTTTGTCAGATTTAAGACGACGGGAAAAATCTGGGGCAATAATCAAGGCCACCTTCGCACGGTTTCCATCGATAGTTTCGTCTAGCGAGGAAAGTTTCGGCGCCGTAGCAACTTGTTGAAATTGATTCGTTGCCAGAATTTGCTGCACATAAGCTCGACTTAAAAAACTTTGATCAAAATCTTGAACAATTAGCGGAATATTTTTAATTTCTAAGCGAATGGCAAAACCGTAGATAATCAGGTACATGAGGGGTAGCAAAAAAGCCATCCCCATGGTCAATCGATCCCGATGAAATTGCGCTAAATCCTTGATACATTGCACCCAAATGCGTTTCATGGTCTTCAGTTTGTTTCTGGATCAGAAAAGAATTTATGGGCTTTCTTGATGCTTGTAAGAGCACCCAAAACACCAAGAACCCAGAAAGCGGTTGTAAAACTAGGTTCAGGGACCCGAGTCACTTCACCCAAACCAACCGTTTGTACGCAAGGACTCGCCGGTGGGCAAATATCCACAATTTCTGATTCAATCACACCCTCAAAAATAGAGCTAGTTAATAAGCTAGTCACCCTCCAACGCACTTGAAAGAAAGTCTCTGTTCCCGCAAAAGGCGAAGAACCAGTTATTAGACTTTGACCACTTACATCAGCGATTAAATCATCTCCATCACTTCGGTATGTACCTGTTTCAGCGGGAGAAATCGGTAGTTCTCCTAGCCCTAAAAAATGTAAGAGCGGAAAATCCAGTAAAAAGTGCAGTGCAAAAATAGTCTGGTTGGTGTCCGTGTCGAAGGTAGCGACGCTGGTTAGATTGGGGTTTTGTCTGGCAGAAATCGGTCCGGTGGGGATAGAGCGACCAGCAAGGGGTAAATTGACCGACTCAAAACTACCCTGAAAATTAGGAAAAGTCTGCCGAATAATGGCAGCCGATGCCACACTGTGACCTGTAGCCAATACCAGCGTTGCTGAAGCCAAACCATAAATTTTTTCCCGAACACCCATAGTCATATCTCCATTAAATTTAGACGATTAATCCGACACTTAAATATATATTAACCCATTAACTTTTTGACTGAGGCAGCAAAAATTTCAGGAGCTTCCACTTCCGGAGAGTGGCCTGCCTTTTGAATGTATACTTCTTCAAAATCCAGAGTTAACTGACGGGTTAAACTTTTATCCGTTTTTTGGTGAGAGCCATCGCATTCTCCCCAGATAATGAGACTAGGTTGTTTCACTGGTTCTAATTCTGGCTGTTCTCCTTTCAGATAAAATTGAAAACAGGAAGCCAAGGAAAAACACGCTCCCAAGTCATAGGACCAAAGTGCTGTTTGGGCTAGTTTTTCAGCCATTTTAGCTTCGCCAATGACTAGGTCAAACCAAGGCTTACTGCGTTTTCGTTTTAAAAAATGTAAAGCTATTTGTCCCAAAACAGGTTTACCCAAAACCCCTAGAGGATCTCGTCCTTTTTTCCATTCTAAAGCACCTTGCCAAGTCGGAATTTGATTAAGAACCATGTGAGAAATTAACTCCGGATGAAGATTAGCAATTTTGATCCCACAAAACCCTAATAGACAAGGTAAACTCAATATATATGGTCCCAAATTAAGGCGCTGTAAGAACTCCACTAAGATAACTGTAATAGAGTCAAAATCATATTTAAAGTCTAATCGCTTGGGAAAGGAAAACCCAAAACCAGGTATTTCAAAGACTACAACTCTAAAATGGCGCGAAAGCTCGGCAATAGTCTGATCATAAGACTCAATGGTTAAAGGCGGGTCAGTGTTAAGCACAATAGTCGGTCCACTATCTCCGCTCAGACAATAGCGAATCCAAGTTATCCCCATATCCATAAATTGAATATTTGGACGGGACTGACTAGCGGGTCCCTGGATAAGTGAAGAACTTCTTAATGTCGGTAAAACCGTATCAAAAAAAGATGCAAACATAGTCGGGTTTGTTGGGAGTAAATTGTCAGAATTACTTTGAAAAAATTAACGACTAAATCGTCTGGTTAAACCGAACAGACCCAAGCTCAAAACCACCGCAGAAATCGGAGAAAATGTTGGCTCAGGAACAGTATTAATGTCTAAGCGAATAATTTCTCCTTGACCCGCAAAAATACTTCTGTTGGCTAGATAAATATTGCCGTCTGGACCTAGGGCTAAATGATTGGGAGCAATCAGCGTTCCGTCAGGATTGATCACCGTCGTGCGACTTCGATCAGGAGCAATTTGGATCAGAGAACCCAGTAAGTTATTGTTGGGAGTAGCCTGAGACTGAACCGCATATTCTAGAACGTACAAATTACCAGATCGATCAAAGGTTAAGCCCAAGATCTGCGTAAATCCATCTGCATAAATTTCCGGTGCTTGACCAGGTACGACCCGATATACTCTCGCTCCCCCTTCGGGATAGGGAAATCCTGTTAGTTCTGAAACATAATAAGCACCATCAGTCCCTTGTACCGCCGCTGTTGGCACCGATTCGGTGGTAAAATTTCCCACAGGGCGAGTGTCAAAGGTGGTGATTAGATTGATGTTGCCCGTCGAGTCCAATTGTAATAAATCGTTACCTCCTGAGTCCACAACCAGATAGTTGCCATTTCCTATCGGTTCGATACTGTAAGGGTTAGAAAGAGTGTCCCGTCCGTCAGGATTGTTGGATAACTCATAACCGGCAAAGTCCGCCGCAAACCCTGGCTGTCTTTGCCAAGTACCGCTACCATCGAGTCTATATTTGATAACTTGACCCAAATCGGCCCCGGCACTGCCTAAATTTCCCCGGTAGATAGGATTAGAAGAATAACCAAGTACGACTAGCAAATCGCCGTTTTCGTCAAAGGTCAGATCATGGGACCCGATGGTTGGACCAGTACTGCCGCTAGGCGGTAAGACGTTACCTGGCCTGTTGAAAGCTAAGGAGGGTAGTCCCGTAATCACCCTTTCCTGGATCCCATTTTGTACCCGTGTAATTGCTCCACTGCTCCCGAAAACCAGTTCTAAAGTTGGTGACGGACCAGGAATGCTCGGAGAAGCCCCCCCTGTACCCACTTCTGTGATGTAAAGAGCGCCACCAGCATCAAAGGCAACTCCGCGCGGATTGTTGAGTTGATTGGCAACAACTGTTCGATTGACGACCAGTGCCGCCTCTGCTTTTTCTGTATTTACTAGAGTTAATGACAAAGACAGAAGAGCAAAGCTGAAACTGATGAAAGGCTTAGTGATCATAATTTTTTTTCAAATCAAGTAATGTTTGACAGATTAATGCTATTCAACCATAGGGAGTGACAGTGGCTAAACCCGTAGAAACCAACGTTTCTTTGCTTCCATTAACAGAAAAAACGTCTGCCCGCGTTATAACTTGGCTAAACGTTGATTTAATTACATAGCCTCGGGCAATTAATTTTTGCCCCACCGCAGGAGCAATAAAATTGAGTTTGTATTCGGCTGTGACTACATCTCCTACCTTAGAAGCTGCCGCCCAACAACAGGCACTATCGATGAGAAACCCAATCACCGCTCCGTGGGTAAAACCATTATGCTGTTTTAATTCCTCGCGCATAGAGATAATTAATTCTGCAAAACCATCCTCACAAGCGGTAATCTCCACGTTCATCCAAACGGTAAAGGGGGATGTCTGAATTTTTTCTCTCAGGGAAACTAAATCCGCAGGGGTTCTGATTTTCGCCGACGGTTTTTTCAAATTTTCAGTCTTGACTGTGGTACTCATAAATAAACAACTCCTGCCCTGGGGCAATAATTTAAGGATTTGCGGCATTAAACCTTTTGGCCTGTACTTGTTCTGGGGTTGGGCTCTTGACATTGGAAGCCAAGCCCAGTTTTTCTAGTGTGGTAATAAATGAGCCACTCGGATCGATTTGCCACCAATCTATATTGAGTAGGGCGGAACCAGGGAAAGCATGGTGGTTGTTATGCCATGACAAGCCTAAACTGGGAATTGCTAAAAACGCTAGATTGCGACTCTGACTATTGGCTTGATCTATAAATGGATGAGTCCCGAACAGATGACAGCCGGCTCGAATTACCAAATCTCCCATCAAAGTCATGACCAAAAAGCGGAAACATCCTCCCCAGAGAAAGGCTGTCCAAGCTCCATAAACCGTACCAGTTAACAAGAAACCTAGTAATGCAGGTAAGAGGAAAGACGCTAGGACGATGCCATAAAAATAGCGATCAATCAGCACCATGGCCGGCTCATTGAGTAAATCCCTGGCGTATTTTTCTGGAGACGCGATTTGATTAGTCTTGTCGTTGTATTTCCAGCTGAAAAAGGCGTGCCAAACATTTCTCAGCCAAGAGAAAGGTTTTTCTGACTCAAGGTAATGGGGAGAATGGGGATCTCCTTCTTGATCGGCATAGATATGATGGCGACGGTGATAGGCCACATACTCCAGAATGGGGGCCTCCCCGGCCATGGAGCCAGCTAACGCTAGTAAAACTCTCAAGGGCTGAACGACTTTATAGCTTTTGTGGGCAAAGAGTCGGTGCATTCCTGCTTCCCCTGCTAAACCCACTAAGTTAAACATGAATAACAAAATGCCCAAGTTCACCAGACTTATACCCTCATGGAGAAGTGAGGAGATGGCAGCGATCGCACCTAAGATACTAATCATATCGATCGTCGGATACCAAGCATATCTGACCCATTTTTTCATCCCAGTTAGGGGTTGATAGGGGGAATGGGCTTGAGGGCTTTCTGGGGGGGGGAGGACTTCAGTTACTTCTGTAACTAAGCTTTGTCCTTGTATTTGAGTCGACATAAACATTTACCTCTAGGAGACTTCAGTAACTTTTTCTAGGCTTTCCAGTTTTTTGAGCAGATACATTAACTTGGTCAATTGCCTTTGGGTTTTTCCACTGGTGGTTTTGGGAATACTATTTGACGGCAGAAGTATGATGTCGTGTACCATCAGTTGATAATGGTTATAAACTGCCATCTTCACCGCTGCCTTGATTTCATCGACATAGTCATGGATTGACCGCCGAAATTGCCGCTCAATTTCAGTAACTACGATTAGCTTTTGGCTATAGGTACCGGAGACGCAGAACACGGCACCATTGGCTTCCTGTAAAGCTTCATGGGACATCTGTACTGTTTCTTCGATATCTTGGGGATAGTAATTTTTTCCGTCGATGACAATCAGGTCTTTCAGCCTCCCGGTAAGATAAAGTCTTTGCTCGGAATCTAGAAAGCCTAAATCGCCGGTGCGTAAAAATCGTAATCCATCCAGAATAACGAAATTTTCTCGGTTAGCCTGCTTTTTTTGCCAATAACCAGCTGTAATACTCGGCCCCGCTACCCAGATCTCTCCAACGTGATGGGAGGTACATTCCTTTAGAGTTTCAGGGTTCATGATTCGTAGGCATAGTTCGGGCATAACCTGACCATTACTAATTACAGTCCGCACATGACCTACCTGGGGCGAGGCATCGGCATCTAGGACTTCATCCCCACTGCAAGGAATCCTTAAAGCCAAAGGCTCTTCAGACTTGCCTACCCCACTGACAATTAAGGTGGCTTCTGCTAGACCATAACAGGGTAAAAAAGCCGATTTTTTGAAGCCGTAGGGGGAAAACTTGGCACTAAACCGTTCTAGAGTCTCCATTTTGATATGTTCAGCCCCATTGTAGGCTACATCCCAAGCAGAAAGGCAGAGTCCTGATAAGGAATCAGGTTCAACCCTCTTGACACATAGTTCGTAGGCAAAATTCGGACCCCCCGTAGTGGTAACTTTTTTGTCGGAAATCGTTTCCAGCCAGAGCTTCGGTCTTTGCAGAAAAGTCACGGGAGACATTAAATAACAAGGAAATCCTGTGTATAAGGGCTGAAAGACACTGCCGATCAGTCCCATGTCGTGAAACAACGGTAGCCAACCTAAACCGATACTTTCCTGGCTGTGTCCGAAGGTTCTGGCGATCATCTTCTGGTTGGCCATAATATTATCATGGCTGACTATCACCCCCTTCGGGAAAGATGTCGAACCAGAGGTATATTGTAAAAAGGCGATAGGGTTATCCCCTCGGTCAACGGGAGTTGATAGGGGTGCGATCGCCAATTGAGCAGGAAATATCTCAATTTGATAGGCTGAGTCTAGTCTTTCTTTCTTGAACAAGTCTTGTACACTTGACTCGGTCACTACTAAGCGCGCATCACAATCGGCAAAAATTTTCTGATAGTTTTCACAATTGTGTTTGCGGGTTGGTGAACTCAAAGGAACGGGAATCCGGTTCGTATAAAGACAAGCAAAAAGGGTAATTACCAACTCTGGACCCGTAGGCAATTGTATGGCGACGCGATCGCCTCTGGCTGTTTTTTCGCTGATCCATTGTCCGTAAAGTTGTACAGACGCCAGTAAACCGGCATAGGTCAGCTGGGCATATTCTCGACCGCGGCTATCCAAAAAGTAATACAGGGGCTGATCTGGCTGTTTTTCGCTTCTTAAGATCAGCAGAGCAATCAAACTATCTAACTGACAAGAACTCATGGCTTTCTCCTCCTGAGGGTGAGAGATTAGGCTGGGTGAAAACAAATCGGCAGATAGCTTAAGGTTCGGGTAATAAATCCGTCCTTAGTCCAGCAATAATCGGGAGAAGTCAATTCTATCTGCTCTACTTGTTGGCTGAGGTAATCAAACAAGAGTTTTCCTTCGAGTCGGGCGATCATTTGTCCTAGACAGTTGTGCATTCCATAACCAAAAGCAATCTGAGCGGTGGCATCTCGGGTAACATCAAAAACATCTGGATTGGGAAATTGCTCCTCATCACGGTTGGCAGAGGCAATACAAAGCAACATTTTCTCCCCTTTTTTAATAGTCCAGGAATCCACTTGTAAGTCACTGACCGCTAGGCGTACCGTTTGTTGGAGGGGGGAATCGAAGCGCAGAATTTCATCGATCACCTGTTTGCTAGTTACTCTTTGCTCTCGGAAAATCTGCCACTGTTCGGGATTTTTGGCAAAGGCCAGTATCCCACTGGTTAATAATCCTTTCGAGGTTTCATGGCCAGCTACAAAAGTCATGGCACAGGCAATTCCTAGCTCACTATCAGAGAGTTGATCGTCTCCCACACGGGCCTGGATTAATTTGCTGAGTAAATCCGAGCCGAGATGTTTTTTTCGGTAATCAATGATCTCTTGGAAAAGATTAAGGCAGATTTGGAAATCTTGCTCAATGCGCCGAATCCGCATCTTGGTTAACAAACTCGGCTCTAAAATAAATCGGACTCGATGAATATAGTCATCAATGGTCGGAATATACTCTTCAGGAATGCCCAACATATGGGCCAGGGTATACAAGGGAATTTGATGGGCAATTTCTGCAAAGTCAAAACTTTCTACCCCAATTTTGTCCTCGACTAATTTCTCAATTAGCTGCTGAATATGATCACTATCAGCTTGAATATTAGAGTTGCTAAAAGCTTGTATTGCTAACCGACGTAAACGCCCATGATCGGGAGGATCGGTAAAGACGATCGCTTTTTTTCCTAATTCCACTAAACCAGGAATCTCTCCCACCTGTTGCTGCATCACATACTGGGGAATATAATTGGAACTGACGGCATCGGAGGCCAGAACCTTGACCACATCTTGATATTTGGTGATTACCCACATACCTGAGGTATAGTGGATGGGTTCTTGCTGACGCAGAAGACGATAGGTTGTATAAGGATCCTCGCGGAAACCAGGTGCAAAGGGATTGAATTTAAGACTAGATTGGGGCGCACTCATCATCTTAGATAAGACTCCTTCTGGTAATTGTACGAATCTATTTAGCTAAGGATTGCATTTCTAGGCGCAGTAAGAGGATTTGCCCAAAATAAAACCCCGCCACCGCTAATTTGAGATATTGTTCGTATTTGTGGTAGAGTTCTTCCCCGAATTGCTCAATTATGGGCAATTTTTGACGCCGGAGATTTTTCAGCCACAGATCACAAGTCTTGCCATAGTGGAGGCGATCATTGCGATAGGTTTTGATTTCAAATAATCCATCAGCAGCTTGGAAAATCTCCCACGCACGAGGCAACTCGGAATCAGGAAAAATCTCCGTTTGCGTAAACTGATTTTTTTCTTGGGCGCTGATCGAACCATAGGCGATCGTCTGTAAGGATAATTTACCCTTAGGAATTAGCCACTCTTGACAGCGACTAAAAAACTCTCGGTATACACTCACCTTTTCCTCGGGCGTGGCTTCGGGTTGGGCAAAATGCTCAAATGCTCCGATGGAGACGATCGCATCGTAGTTAGTTGCCGGTTGATGGACAATCCAACTTTCCTCACGGACCTCAATATTCGGGATATTTAGGGAGCGGATATGTTGATATTGTTCATGGCTCAAGGTTAGCCCTGTGGCCTGATGATCAATATGGTTGTCTACATGGCGCTGCATGAGGGTTCCCCATCCACAGCCAATATCTAACAGTTTCTTGCCTGTGATTGCTCCCGATGCTTTCAGATGCCAAGCAATTTTTTTGTCTTGGGACGCTTCTAAGTCGTCATCTAGGGTCGAACCATCCCATAATCCACTGGAGTAAGTCAGACCAGGATCTAGCCAAAGGGCATAAAATTCATTGCTGACATCATAGTGGTGCTGGATCGCTGCCGCACTGCCACCTCGTCGGGTTGTTAAGCTTTCTACCATCGAACTATGCACTCCTGAGGGGGTCTAATTCTAAAGCTTTTTCTGCTGGTATGGCTTGAGCTAGATGCTCTGAGACTTGAGCGATGGTGTTGAACTCAAAAAATAGAGAGGGACTGAGTTCAAAGTCTAACCATTCTTCCAAATCCCCCACTAGAGACACCGCCGCCGAAGAATTTAGACCAAAGCGGTCAAATTCATAGTCCTCATCGACTTCTGAGGGATCGACTTCCAGAATTTCCGCTAGATAGGTTTTAATCCATTCGCTAATTTGAGCTTGAGTTTTCATGATTTCTCCCCAATCGAAGCTGTTAGGTTAATTGTTCTCATTGATCATGGTGCGGCTTGAGCTTGGATTTTTTCCGGCGTGGGGACTTTTACATCCCAAGCCAGATGTAAGGCCTCTAATACCTGAATTAACCAGTACCCCGGATCGAGGCGATACCATTCCAAGCCAAAGGAAGCCGAACCAGGAAAGGCATGGTGATTGTTATGCCATGACTCACCGAAGGTCAAAAGAGCCCCCGGACCAAAGTTATGGCTGTGTTCTTCTGTCTCAAAGCGGCTGACTCCAAAGCAATGCAGGAAGGAGTTGATTGACCAGATGGTGTGCCCTCCCCAAAAAATTCTGACTGCCCCGCCCCACAGAAATCCTAGTAATGCCCCTTCTAGACTATGGTGGTACAATCCTCCTAAGACTGTGGGTAGAACTACTCCTAGAACCGCCCATAGATAGTAGTAGCGATCTACTTTGACGAGGGCTTTGTTTTTGATTAAATCGGGTACATAGTGGACGACACTGGGATATTCGTGTTTGTACATCCACAAGACATGGGAGTGCATTAAACCCCTCAGGCGATCGCCCCAACTCTCTCCATGCAGATTGGGTGAGTGGGGATCTCCTGGTTTATCACTGAGTTCGTGATGACGTCGATGTAGGGCCGACCAAGAGATCACCCCGCCTTGTCCAGCCATTGCTCCCCAAATTGCTAACATAACTTGGACTGCGGGATGGGCTTTATAGGAACGATGGGTGAAGAGGCGATGGTAGCCTGACGATACTCCAAATCCCGTCACCAACCACAATAAAACAAATAGAAATAGCTCAAACTTACCCGGTGGTAGATAGGGAATTAACAGCAGAGCCGTTATCGTTCCTAATAGGGGCAGGATTTGAAAAAGGATAAAGTGCCTTCTTTGCAATTTGTGCAGGAAGGGGTTATCAACCGTTTTTTTTCGCTTGCTTTTGTCCGTCAAAATAGACTGGACATCTGCTAATTCTGTATTCATGGCAGTTTAGTAATGATCGAACGATCTCCAACAGGTTTATCTTCAAGTCGTAGCATCAGACACTTATCAAGTCGATATTATATTGTCAGAATTATGACTTTCGTGGTTTTAAGCTAGTTAGTTGGTATGTTTAAAACCTGTTTCTCTAACATACTAACCTAAAATACTAGTTTTGGAAACCGAAGTTTAAGAACTTAAGGAAGAAGTTTAGATTTTTAATTACCAAGATTTTGTCAGTGTTTTTACTGAGGTAGAGTTAGTAAGGGTATAGTTAGGCTTGGAAATTACTTATAATCTCGATCCCATCGCCAAAGACCTTGGGAAATACTGGTAATCTGTACCTGTAATGGGAGCGTCCTTACCAACTCGGTAACAAAAAGGTCTGCGTCTGTGTCCTTGACAAGCAGAAGGGTTTAACAAGAGGTAATTAAATAAGAGGTAAAAGAAAAAAGCAGTCCCAAATGCCTTTAGCTATAGGATAGAGGGTGTTGTAGTTCACCCAGTTCGGGTAACACCGACAAAATAAAGGTGTGTCATGTTTGACTATATATCAATACTCAATGGGAGCGTTGAACTATATTAATAAAAGCATCTTCTAGGGAAAAAGGAATAGAACGTCGAGAATAAATCCTAATTCCCACTAATCGCAGCATTTCTTCTACTTGTAAAATTTCTGGCTCAGGATCGACGAGAACCAGATGGAGACGATCGCCAAAAATGGAAACACGCCAAGGAGAGAAATGCTTTTTAAGAAGATCGGAAGTTTGCTGGATGCGGTCAGTCACCAATTCCACTAATTGTCCAGGCTGGGCTGATTTAATCTGACTAGGAGAGCCTTGGGCAACGATTTCCCCAGCGACCATAAATCCCATACGATGGCACTGCTCCGCTTCTTCTAGGTAGTGAGTGGTGACAAGGATGGCAGTTCCGGACTTGGCAAATTCGTTGATCAGCTTCCAAAATTGTCGTCGTGCTAGAGGATCTACTCCGGAGGTAGGTTCGTCCAAAAATAGGATTTCTGGTTCGTGCATTACGGAAGCTCCAAAGGCGACTCTCTGCTTCCAGCCTCCTGGTAATTGACCCGTTAACATCCCCTCTTTACCTAGTAATCCACAAATCTCTAAAACCCATTTAATTTTGCTAGAACGCAAGGAGCGAGGAACTTTATAGACGCCACAATAAAATTCGAGATTTTGGAGAATGCTTAAGTCATCATACAGGGTGAATTTTTGACTCATGTACCCGAGTTTTTGGCAAAGAGCAATACTTTGTAAATTGGCTTTTGCACCAGCTAAGGCTATTTCTCCCCTTGTCGGCTGGACAAGACCACAGAGCATTTTAATCGTCGTTGTCTTCCCCGCTCCATTGGCACCGAGAAGTCCGTAAATTTCTCCGTAACGAATTTCTAGGTCGATGCCTTTAACGGCTGAAAATCGCTCAAAGACTTTCCAGATGGCATAGGCACCAATCGCTACTTTCATCTGATGGTGAGCATGGCGAGCCTGAGTATAGGGAAAAGAACGAAAAGGCGGATCTTGTCCCCGTTGACGCAGACAAGTGACAAAGATGTTTTCTAAGGTCAGTTCAGCCTCATGGATGGTTTTAATCTCGAGTTGCTGCCGCTGGCAAATTTGGTAAATATCGGCTTTTCCCTGCACCACATCTGTCACCAAAACATCGAGGCGATCGCCAAACACTTGTATATCCACCAAGGATGGCGGGGGCTGGCGCAGCAGAGATTGGGTCATTTTATCGAGATGATCACTGCGAATCTCCAAACGTTCTAAACCCAAATTTTCGCGCAACTCTGACAGCGTACCCATTTGTTGAATTTGCCCCTCGTAAACCAAGGCGATGCGGTGGCAGCGTTCCGCTTCATCTAGGTAGGGGGTAGCGACAACCACAGTCATCCCTAAATTGGCGACTGCCGCCAAAATATCCCAAAATTCTCGTCTAGAAACGGGATCGACACCCGTAGTTGGTTCATCAAGGAGGAGAATTTCTGGTTGGGAAATCAGAGCGCAGCAGAGGGCCAGTTTTTGTTTCATGCCCCCTGAAAGTTGTCCTGCTAGACGGTCACTGAATGGTTCTAAATCTACTAAACGTAGATACTGGGCGCGGCGGGAGTCATACAAATGGGGAGGAACTTGGCGCAATCCTGCTGCATAGCGTAGGTTTTCTTCAACACTCAAATCAGGGTAGAGGGAAAATTTCTGGGTCAAGTATCCCACTAACAAGCGAGCCGCTTGGGGCGATTGGCCCAATAGCGTTACTTTCCCTGCCGAAGCTTTCATCACGCCACTTAAAATGTGAAAGGTCGTAGTTTTACCGGCTCCGTCAGGCCCAATCAAGCCAAAAATTTCACCTCTTTTTACGTCAAAATTAATACCCTTAACGGCGGCTAATTGTCCATAGTTTTTGTATAACGACCTAACTTGAATGACTTCCTTCCCCCTGTCAGGAGGGGGCGAGGTGTGAGGTCTGTCGTCAGAAAATAAAGGGCGATCGCTCATGGTAAACTCGTCAAAATTTCCGCATCCACAGGCATTCCTGGTTTCGCTAGGCCTTGCGGGTTTTCCAAACTAATTTTTACTCCAAAAACTTGTTTGACCCGGTCATCTTGAAAATAAATATTTTCAGGCGTAAAAGAGGCTTGGGTATCGATCGCCGTAACTCTGGCACTAAAGGGTTGCTTAGGCATCGAATCCAAAAAAACTCTGGCCTGTTGACCCACTTTAACCTTACCAATCTCTCCTTCAGGAACATATCCCCGCAGGTAAATTGTCTTAGGGTCAATAATTGTTAAAAGTGTTTTTCCAGCTGCCACTACGACTCCAGGTTCGACGCTGCGAGCAGTTACTACCCCATTAATAGGGCTAAGTAAATTAAGATCAGATACACGGCTTTCAATCTCCAAGATTTCGGCCTGAGCTTTTGCTATTTCAGCTTGATTTACTTCTTTTTGCCAACGAGCTTGGGCTAACTGTGTACTCAAACTCTGTATTTGTGCTTGGCGAATTTTCGGATTAAAGGCGGTTGTTTGACTTTGTTTTAACTGCCCTTCGGCTGCCTTAACCAGTTTTTGAAAGGAGGCAACGGAAGCTTGACGAGCTTTAACATTAGCGGCACCTGTTTCTAAGGTAGTTTGAGCCACATCAAATTGCTGTTGAGGAATTGCACCTTCAGCGACTAACTGAGCTAAACGCTTCTGATTAAGTTGGTCCAGCTTTAATTGCGCTTGGGCAGATTCTAATTCCGACAAAACTTGGTTGAGTTGAGCTTGACTAGAAGCTAAGGCGGCTTGGCTTTGAATAATACGACCTTCAGCATCCTGCTGTGCCTGTTGGCGGTTAATTTCTAGCTCTCGAATTTGGCTTTTCAGAACTTCGATTTGTAGAGCTGCTTGGCGTTCTTGATGTTCAGTTACTAGCCGTCGGGCTTTTGCTCCCTGAAGTTGTGCTTGGATTTCCCCGTTATCTTGACGGACAATGATCTGCCCTTGCTTGACTAAATCCCCTTCTCGAACAGCCACGAAATTGATCCGCCCAGGCACTTTAGCTCCTATATCGGTTTCGTAGCCTTCGAGTCTCCCACTTAGAGATAGAATCCCTGACGGCGGGGTAGAGTGGAAGTACCAGACTCCTCCGGCAATAATGGACAATAACAAACCAACCGCCAAGACTTGTCTTGGCGAAATTTTACTTGGTGGTGATAATTGTTCTACGGAATCGGTTTCTTCTTTTAGGTTCACTGTCTTCTCCAAACCTGTCAGTCTGAATGTGGATGCTATAGATATTCTAATCTCAACTATCGGGGACAATGATCTGTCGCCTAGCCTCAAACAGCCCCACTGCCACGCTTACCGAAAGATTAAGACTTCTTACCCCCGGTTGGGAAATGGGAATGTAAACCGTTTGCGAACATTGCGCTAAAATCTCTGGCGGTAAACCCTTCGTCTCATATCAAATCCTGTTAAATAACCATCTTATCGTGAGGACAAGGCGGTCGGCAGGAGGCAGGAGGGTTTAAGAGAAAAGGGATGAATAAGTGATCACCTGCTAGATAGAACGGATTTGGTATAAATAGCCTCCTGAACCATTTGAAATTAAACAATCAAACTTTAAGCTAATAAGCTCACTTATTCTCATACCCTCATTAGCTAAAATAATTAGCATTCTTTGCTGATAATCAGGAAAATTGGATAGGTGTTGCAATAACTTTTCTATGACCAAAGACGACGACGGGGAGCACCATTTAAGCGTTGGTGGCTATCCAAAAGTAACCTAGGAATCTGCAAAACTTCAGGACAACGGGGTAAACAATCACCGCATTCTGTACATTTGTTGGCTTTATTTCCCGTAAACCAATGACCCGCATTTTCCAACATCTGATAGCGATATTGAGCATAATCTGTCATAGCTAGCCCTACAGCTAAATTTCTTAACCGCAGAACTTCAGGGATATTAATCGCTTCCGGACAGGGTAGACATTGATAACATTGCTGACAGCGATCGCTTTTTAGGGTTTCGTTTAGATGGGTTTCTATACGTTCTTTAATCCCCAGGATGGGATAGTCTTGGTTTAAGCTCTGTAGAGGTTCCCGCAATTGCTCCGGATTAGCTGCACCAATACTAAGGGTAGTAATGGCAGCATTATCTAAGAGGAAGCGATAGTTAAAAGCCAGGGGAGAAAGGGGCTTACAAAGATTTTTGAGAGTTTGCGAGGGGTTATAAAGCCTTCCACCTTTATCGGCGGGAGAAATAATAAATATTCCCAAGTCCTTCGTCTGGGCTAGGGTAATAGCTGGTTGATTGTGTTGAAAAAAGTAGTAATAGTGCAAGTTAACAAAGGCAAATAGATCCGTCTCTATAGCCTCTAAAATGAGTTCTAAGCTCCCGTGACTGGAAAAACCAATATGTCTGATTTTGCCTTGGTTTTGCGCTGCTTGCAGGGCGTGAATACTGGTTAAAGTGTCTTGGAGATGTTGGGGGGTATTTAGACCATGAATCGCTAAACAGTCTATATAATCTAACTGAAGACGCGCTAGGGAACGGTCAATACTGGCTGTAATTTGATGAGGATCAGGGGTAGGCGTGATCTTAGTGGTAATGTAGAGGCTTTCCCTAGGTGGGGAGAGTTTTTTGAGAGATTCGCCTAGATATTCCTCACTTTTACCATAACCTTGGGCTGTTTCTAGATGGTTAATCCCCAACTCCAGGGCTGCTGCTAGGGTTTGTCTAAAGGTATCCCCATCATCTAGACAACGCATCGTACCGAGGGAAAATATCGACAGATTTAACTCAGTTTTACCGAAGCGTCTTGTCAACATGGTTTAGGAATAGTCTTCGTTGGGGTCAAATTTAGCCCGTTGGATTAAATCCTCAGGACGGAGATTAGAGAGAAAATCCTTAAAAGCCTGTCGTTCCTCTTCATCCGCATCTCTATCTACGGGAATGGAAGCGTCCGCAATCACTTCCTCCATCACCCAGATGGGGCTACCTGTTCTCAGGGCGATGGCTATAGCATCACTGGGACGACAATCTATTTCCTTTTTAATCTCTCCTTTGGACATACAGAGCACGGCATAGAAAGTATTATCCTGTAAGGAATGAATAATAATCCGATCCAATGACATTTCCCATATCTCCAAGAAAGTGACCATTAAATCATGGGTAAGGGGACGGGGTGGTTTTTGCTGCTCTAGGGCCCCGATAATCGCCTTCGCTTGATCCTGGCCGATATAAATGGGAAGGGCGCGGCGCTCGGAACCATCTTTGAGCAAAACAATGGGGCTGCGAGTAACCGCGTCAAGGGCAATGCCAGCGACTTTCATTTCAATCATGGGTATTTAGCCTCCCAAGGGTGGTTAGCGTCAAGAATTTTGGATAAAGAAAGGAGATGACTAGGTTGTACAATCACGGTATGCCGTTGGGACCTCGAAAAAATAACTAGGTTCAGGTCTTTATCCCCTTCTATTTTCGCAGAAAAAGCTGTGTTTACAGGATTAATTCAAGGTTTAGGATCAATTCAGACGACAACGAGCGATCGCTTGCTCATTAAAACAGATGCCTCTCTAATTCTAACGGATCTGGCGATCGGTGATAGTGTGGCCGTCGATGGCATTTGCTTAACGGTGGAAACCCTTTTAAAAGACGGCTTCACGGCGACAGCTTCCCCGGAAACTCTCAACCGCACCACCCTCAACCAGTACCAGCAAAATCAGGCTGACTATGTTAATTTAGAAACCTCTCTGCGAGTTGGAAGTAAACTAGGGGGGCATTTTGTGAGTGGCCATGTGGATGGGGTGGGTTGTTTAGTAGAATCTTTAGCCACGGAAAAGGCCTGGGAAATGATTTTTAGTGCCCCTCCTAATTTAGAAGACCAATGGCATGAGTTTATTGCCCGCTATCTGGTACAAAAAGGAAGTATCGCTGTCAATGGTATTAGTTTAACCGTTGCCGAATGCGATGCCCAAGGAACATGGTTTAAGGCCGCTGTAATTCCCCATACCTATAGCGAGACAAATTTAACCTATTTAAAGCCAGGGGATTGGGTTAATTTGGAATGCGATATTCTCGGTAAATATGTGGAAAAATTACTCAATTACCCCCACGCCTCTAATTCATCTATTACCTTAGAGTTTTTATCCGAACATGGCTATTCTTAACTATCATGATCTATCATATCACATCTGCAAGTCACTGGCAAAAAGCCCTTGAATTGGGGGTTTATCAAGCCGATTCTTTACAAACAGAAGGCTTCATCCATTGTTCTACCCAAGCACAGGTTAGTAAGGTTGCTAATGCTTTTTATCGGGGACAAAAACAACTAATTGTCTTAGAAATTGCCCCCGAAAAACTCCATTCACCCCTACACTGGGAGTCTCCCCTTCATCCTGATGGGGGTATATTACCTAGTTTAGAAGTGTACGAAAAGTTTCCCCATATCTATGGGACAATTAATCCGGAAGCTGTGATCCGAGTAATAGCCTTAGAGCTTGAGCCTAATGGGAGTTTTATACTAAATCCGCTTAAGTTACTAGATAATCATGAGGACTAGGCGGTCGGCAGGAGGCAGGAGGCAGGAGGATTATAACCTGATTTAAAAACCAGATTTGGTTTTATTTTCCATCCCTAGGCCGAAATCAATAGGTTAGGATCAAAATTAGGAAAAGTCTTAACTTCATTTAGTAAGTAATCTAGGAAAGTTTGGGCAATTACAGAAAGTTGTTTGGTTTTGGGATAGGCCACATACCAATAGCGTTCTATGGGAAAATGCTGCACGTCTAGGATGGTAAATTCTTCGTGGAATCTTTTCTGGTTAAAAACGTGCCATGACAACACAGAAATACCTAGTCCTCCCGCGATCGCTTGCTTAATTGCTTCATTGTTGCCAATTTCTAACCGCACGGGTACAGTCATTCCTTGTTGCTTAAATAACTGCTCCACGGCTCGTCTGGTTCCCGAACCCACTTCTCGCATAATAAAAGGTTCTTCCTCTAGGCGTTGGATGGGGATATTTTGGTGATTGGCTAGGGGATGATCTTTTTTGGCAATTACCATTAAGGGATTCTCTAAAAAGCGTTGACTATAAATTGTCAAATCATCAGGGGGATAACTGAGAATATAGAGATCATCGTCATTATTTTTCAGGCGTTTGAGTAACTGTTCATGGTTGGTTACTTCTAGAGAAATATCTACCCCAGGATAATTCTGGCAAAATCTGCCTAAAATCTTAGGAATAAAATATTGCGCCGTAGTCACCGAGACTAAACGCAGTTTTCCCTCCTTTGTCCCCTTTAAGTCGGCCACCCTCATGTCAAAGTTTTCTAGTTGTCCGAGAATCTCCTGACAGGTGGTAAGTAAATATCTCCCTGCATCCGTTAAGTACAAACGTTTGCCAATTTGTTCAAATAAGGGCACCCCAATGGCTCTAGTTAGTTGTTTGATTTGGGTAGATACCGTCGGTTGGGTGATTAATAGCTCCTCCGCAGCACGGGTAAAACTGCTATGACGTGCGGTTGCTTCAAAAACAATGAGTTGGTGTAGGGTAGCTTGAATCAAAATACGCTCCTGATGTCTAGACTAGGTTTATTATACAAAATAGTCTATGGTTTTGTTGGTTAGCATTTATTCATATCAAGACATTTCCCCAGATGGGGTTAAGATATTTATCTAAGCGGATTTGGGATAACTCCCATTTGTTAGATCAAGTTTAATCCATTACAAGTTAGTTAAGTAGGGATGAACTTTAACGAGGTATTTGCGTAAGTTACTATAGCCGATGTAATTATCATGCTGTAGACGACCTAAGACAATTCCAGGGTGTCTTTTCTGAGCGTGAGCAAAATCTTCGATCGCTTTACTGGAGAATTTGGGCTTAGTTTCGGCGATGAAATTCTCATACGCAAGGGGAGAGATTAACCAATCACGAGCTTTCTGGTTAGCCTCTGTCTCTTCTGGATTCGATTCTAGATGCTCGATGTCATCTAAATATAGGCCTCGATGGCCGGCATCGATATGACCTAGTTCATGGAGCAAGGTAAACCAGAAGCAATCAATGCGGTTGTGTCGTAAGGTGAGAGCAATGACTGGATTTTGACCCAGATAGAAAGCAGCACCATCTAGATAAGTCTTATTTAGATTTAGATGGGGAACAATAACGAAATGAATGCCTAAATCAAGTATTAGTGAGGAAACTTGGGCGATTTTCTCCTCGGATTCTGCACAGGCAAGAATGTCGGGTATAATTGCCTGTAATTTTTCTTCTCTGAACGTTCCTACCTCTTGCTGCCGAGCTAAGTGCTCAACTCGTTTTATCCAAGCGATTAGAGAGGAGTTTTCTGGGTCTAGTTGGCGGTTATGGCGAAAATTAACGGCTAGTTTGGGGGTTTCTTCCGGTGAGTTGATCTTTAAAAAATCACAAACTGCTTTCTCCAAATCCTCTATAGAGTCAGTCCTGGGTTCGATCCATCGATGTTTAATTAATTCAGCAATGGGAGCAAGGGAGTACAGACGACTCCGACGCTGGATGTCAGCGTCATTTTTCCGCTTTTTTGCCAAATTTAACCGGTAATTCGCCTCTAAATTATTCCAGAACTCTGGAGATGTCCCGAAAGCCTCTGATAGCTCTAAGGCTGTATCGGGGGTAATCTGTTTGGTTCCTTGAATGATTTCGTTGATCGCTTGGGGGGGACGCTTGATAATTTCCGCGAGATCTTTTTGAGTCCAGCCACGAGCTTCCAATTCTCGGCTGAGAATGCGTCCAGGGGTTACTAATCTTGCGGGGGTTAAGTTGTTGCTCATCTGTCTTATGTGGGTCAGTGGTAGTCTTCAATATCGACAATTAGGAGATAGTTCCCATTGTTATCCTCCTCTATCACCACAATTAAACGCCATTGTTGATTGAGGCGTAATGATCTTTGGTTCTGTTTTCCTCGTCGGCCTAAAAGTTTTTCAAATCTTAACCCTTTGAATGCGTACAGATCCTGTTCTCTAGCGGCTGCATCAATAGTAGCCATGACATCAAAGAAGGCATCGACAACTTCATTAGGATATTTATGAGCATTTTTTTCCTCAGTATAAAGTTTTTCAATCTTTACTTTTTTAAAGATAAATCGCACAATCGCACCCTCGTAACGATGGCTCTACCTATATTATATTTAGATAATTTCATCCTTGGGGTGAATCGCTGAATTTATTATAATCCCTAATAGGGATTTAAACTACATTTCCCTAGGGTGGAAATCCCTAAAAATTTATCCCAATTACTCAACAGCCTCTATATGTGGGGTTGTAACTCCATCACATCAATATATACATCTGTTCTGCTACACTGGAGATAGAATTGTAATTTTTTGTAAAGTTGCAACTGGCTGCGGGTTAGAATGGATTACCTCAAAATTCAGTCTTGGCTTTTAAATGTCCCATCCCTTACCTGATCAACGTTGGTTAATTGCCACTAATCCCGAAGCAAACCTCATATCCCTAGGGGAGCAAACGGGTTTATCTCCTTTGTTGGTACAAGTTTTGCTGAATCGCTCCATCGCTACACCAGAAAAAGCTAAAACCTATCTTGAACCAGAAACGGAAACATTACCCTCACCCTTAACAGAGTTTCCCGATTTAGCCCCTAGCGTGGATTTATTAGTGGAAGCGATCGCCAACCAAGATAAAATTGCGATCTGCGGCGACTACGATGCTGATGGGATGACGAGCACTGCTTTATTATTGAGAGCCTTAAAACACCTAGGCGCGCTTGTGGACTATGCTATTCCTAGTCGTATGAAAGAAGGCTATGGTATTAATACCCGTATTGTCGAAGAATTTGCCCAAGCAGGAGTCGGACTAATTTTAACCGTAGATAATGGTATCTCTGCCCATGAACCCATCGCAAGAGCTATAGAATTAGGAATTAGTGTTATTATCACCGATCACCACGATCTCCCGCAAACCTTACCTCCAGCCGATGCTATTCTTAATCCTAAATTATTATCCCCCACATCTCCCTATCGAGGATTAGCAGGAGTAGGAGTTGCCTATATTTTAGCCGTTACCACCGCCCAAAAATTAGGGCAATTACAGGGGTTAACCCATCAACTCCTAGAACTCTTTACCCTGGGTACTATTGCCGATTTAGCCCCGTTAGTGGGAGTTAATCGCCGTTGGTTAAAACGCGGGTTAAAAAGACTCCCTAAATCTAGCCTAGCTGGAGTTCAAGCTTTGATGCAAATGGTAGGTATTAGTGAGGAACAGAAACAATTAAAGCCCGACGATATTGGGTTTAAATTAGGTCCCAGAATTAATGCCATTGGCCGCATTGGTGATCCGCAAGTGATTATTGAACTGCTGACAACCGACGATGAAGGAATTGCCCTAGAAAGAGCCATGCAGTGCGAGCAAATTAACCGTAAACGTCAGGAACTCTGCGAACAAATTGAACAAGAAGCTATTAGGTTAGTGGCAGAAACCCCGATTCCGTGGCAAAAAGAGCGAGTTTTAGTATTAGTTCATACTAATTGGCATCATGGGGTGATTGGAATCGTTGCTTCCCGTTTAGTAGAGCGTTATGGTGTTCCTGTATTCATTGGCACTTATGAGGAAAAAGAGCCAGAAAAAATTAGGGGTTCAGCTAGGGGAATTAAAGAGTTTAACATTTTTAATGCCCTAGAGTTTTGTCACGATGTTCTAGGAAAATATGGAGGACATCAAGCAGCAGGAGGCTTTGGTTTAGAGACAAAAAATTTGCCTCAATTTAGAGAAAAACTTAGTCAGTTTGCCCATCAATTCCTAGAACCGCATCATCTAAAACCTCTTATTAATATTGATGCCCAAGCCGATTTTAAAGAATTAAACGAACAACTCTATCAACAAATAGATGCTCTACAACCTTGGGGAATTGGCAATGAATTTCCTATTTTTTGGACTCCTAATATAAGAGTTATTGAACAAGAAATTGTGGGAAAAAATCATATTAAAATGCTTCTGTCCCAAGAAAATGGCTCTAAAATTAAAGCGATCGCCTGGCGATGGAAAGAATATTTTCCCCTGCCTAGACTACTAGATTTTGCCTATAAAATAAAACAGAGTAACTGGAAGAATAGTAGTAGTATTGAATTAGAGATTATCGGAGTAAGGGAAGCTAAGGAATCAGATTCAACTAGCATTAAAAAAGCAATATTTCTCCATAAAGGGCGTAGTTACACCTGTAGTTTTTGGCAATCTTTGGATGAATTACGCATTAAAAATGAGCAGGGAAAAATTTTAGCGATTCGGCGAGGACAAAAAGTAGGCTTGCTGGGCTCAAATCGAGAAACAGCCCAGGAGATAGATGTTACCGAACCCCATTTTTTTGAATTAATCAAGGCAGCTAAGGGCGCTCTTTTTTCTTGAACGGGGGAAAAGGACAGTAAATCCGGTTATCTGGGACGGTCTGTAGGGATAGGCAAAGGGGTAAACTCTCGACAAGGCAGGGTTACGATTTTCAGTCTTGCTGTCATAATAAAATTACATAAGTAGATTCTAAGGAAATATCGTCATGGGATTATTAGATCGCCTGAGTCGGGTTGTCCGTGCCAATCTCAATGATTTGGTCGGCAAAGCTGAAGATCCAGAAAAAGTTCTCGAGCAGACTGTTAATGATATGCAAGAGGATTTGGTGCAACTACGCCAAGCCGTCGCGCGAGCCATTGCCGAACAACGCCAAACCGAACAAAAATCCAATAAAGAACAGTCAGAAGCCAGTAAATGGGAACAAAGGGCGAAATTAGCTCTTTCTAAAGGGGATGAAAACCTGGCTAAAGAAGCCCTGAAGCAAAAAAAAGCCTACTCAGAAACCGCCGCCCTGCTTAAAAACCAATTTGAGCAGCAAACAGTACAGGTAGATACCCTCAGACGTAATTTAATCGCCCTAGAAAGCAAAATCTCCGAAGCCAAAACCAAGAAAAATATGCTCCAAGCCAGGGCTAAAGCGGCTCAGGCTAACGAACAATTGCAAAAAGCCGTCAGTGGTATTGATACAGGGGGCGCCATGGCTACCTTTGAACGCATGGAAGAAAAAGTCCTGCAAATGGAAGCCAAAAGCCAAGCCATAGGGGAACTAGGCGGTATGGGCATTGAGGCAGAATTTGCCAAGCTAGAATCAGGAAGCGATGTAGATGAGGAGTTGGCTCTACTCAAAGCTTCTATGTCAGATCCGATTTTACCTCCTGCGACTACTACCACCGTCAAAGATACCGATCCTGTTCTGGATAAGGAATTAGAAGACCTCAAAAATAAGATTAACGGCGTGTAATTGGTAGGTACAGGAAATAATAGGGAAGATGCGCTCTTTAACTCTTCCCTAGTTTTTGGTAATTGTTTTGTGAGGATATTTTAGGGATACTAAATTCTGTTTTAATACCATGGTTATTCTCCGACCACCTCCTGCCTCCTGCCTCCTGCCTAGCCTTCACGATGATATATTTACCTAAGTGGATTTAGTATGACTGGTGTTTTAGAAATTACCGATGTTAACTTTGATCTAGAAGTTTTTGCCACGGATGAGTTAACCCTTGTTTATTTTTGGGCTCCCTGGTGTGGACCTTGTCGTTTGGTTTCCCCCTCTGTTAATGCCATCGCCGAGATGTATAGCGATCGCCTAAAGGTTGTTAAACTAGAAGTAGACCCAAACCCCGACGCCCGGGCTAAGTGTAAGGTAGAAGGAGTTCCCGCTCTGAGGATCTTTAAAAACAAAGAACTCTTAGAATCCTATGAAGGGGCGATCGGCAAACAACAACTACAAGCCCTATTAAAAAATCATCTTGACTAATGCCTAGCTTACCCTTTGCCCAACGATTGGCCTGCCTACAGACCAATGTTTTTGCCGATATGGATCAAGCCAAAAGGGAGGCAAGTCAAGAGGGGAAGGCAATTATTGATCTTTCCCTAGGTTCTTCGGATTTAGCTGTCTCTGACCATATTCTCCGAGCCATAGAGGCCAGTTTAAGAGATAAAACTACCCACGGCTACCTACTCCATCATGGCACCTTGGCTTTTAGAATGGCGGTGGCTAATTGGTACAGGCAGCGTTTTGGGGTTGTAGTTGATCCAGAAACAGAAGTCTTACCCCTCATTGGTTCCCAGGAAGGTACAGCCCATCTTCCCCTAGCTATCCTCAATCCGGGGGATATTGCCCTTCTACTAGATCCTGGCTATCCTTCCCATGCGGGGGGTGTCTATCTGGCGGGGGGAGAGATTTATACCCTACCCCTACTCCAGGAAAATAATTTTTTACCTGTTTTTGGGACAATTCCCCCAGAGATTCTATCCCAAGCCAAGATGCTGGTACTCAGTTATCCCCATAATCCTACCACGGCTACGGCAAGCTTAGACTTCTTTACCATAGCAGTTAAATTTTGTCAAGAGCATAATTTAGTCTTGGTGCATGATTTTCCCTACATGGATATATTTTTTGAACCCAATACACCACCCCCCTCGGTTTTACAGGCAGATCCAGATAAAAGTGTCTCCATAGAATTTTTTACCTTTTCTAAGTCCTATAATATGGGGGGTTTTCGGGTTGGTTTTGCCCTGGGAAATCCACAACTGATTAAAGCCTTGAAACAAATTAAAACTGTGGTAGATTTTAATCAGTATCGGGGCATTTTAACGGGGGCGATCGCGGCGTTAACAGGAGATCAAAGTACGGTAAAAGCCACGGTAGCCACTTACCAAAAACGGCGAGATGTCTTTGTTAATGCCTTAAAGCGGATAGGGTGGCAAGTTCCTATCCCCAGTGCTACCCTTTATGTCTGGGCAAAATTACCTGATAGTTGGCAAGGAAATTCCCTGGAGTTTTGTACGCAATTAGTAGCAGCAACGGGAGTAGCCGCATCTCCTGGCTCTGGGTTTGGGGAATCGGGAGAAGGATATGTCAGATTTGCCCTAGTTCATGAACCAGAGATTTTAGAGAATGCAGTGGAGAAAATAGCATGGTTTCTAGATTGAGTCCCACAAAGCTTGCCATGAGCATCTAAATCCAATCAAGAGCTATACTATCAAAATATGTTATGGCACTTCTCATACCAAATCCGCTTAGGTAAATATATTATCGTGAAGGCTAGGCAGGGGGCGGTCGGAGAATAACTATAGTATTAAAACAGGATTTCGTATTAATTGCAATTCCACAATAGTTCTGTTGTCACTTTATCTTCTCGAAAATAAGAAATTTACCGCCATTAAAAGGCTTTTTGATTTCTTCACTATGGATAAGCTTGAACAGACCTCCTTCAACTAAATTGACTACATCTTCGATTTTAGCCCAGAAAAAAACTTCATAATCTCCGGGCTCTGAACCTTCTTTATTTCCCAATGCCACCTCTAGAAATATATGGCCATGAGGTTTAAGAACTCGTCTAGCTTCACGGATAATTTCATCAGGCTTTAATGCGTGATCCAATGAGTTTGTAAAGACTATATCAATCGATTCGTCTGCAAATTGAAGACTATGGAAGTCACCACAGACTACATATTTATTGTCTTGGCCTGGATTCAAGTCCAATCCGACAGCGAAACAACCTAAATCAATAAAAGATCGAACTTCTGTTCCGATTCTAGCTGCTAAACAGAGCACACTCAAATTTTTGTTTTGAATATGAGGGCTTAAACGTTCTTTGAGAACTAGATAATAATATTTATCATACTCTTTTAACCAAGAATTGTCCCAATCTAGCATAAATCGATCTAGCTTAGAACTTTGATGACGTAGATAGTATTCATATTTTTCATAAGCTCTGATATTAAACTTTCGATCTTGCCAAGTTTTCCAAGAGGAATCTTTCCAACCTATCTGGTTCTCTGGTAAAAATCCCATTCTCCAAGAATAGAATGTCTTCTTGTTAAGTAATTTTCTCAGTCTTAAAGGGTTGGCAATCGTTTTGACAGCCTCAGAAATAAACAATTTTAAATAATTTTGGTGCACACTGGTATCAATCTTTTTATATCTCGCAGTGATCATAGCAGGGAGCATCCACTTTTGCAATAAGCAATTATACTTAGGCATGAAATACTTATATGGCAAGCCTTTTCGGGAGTTCAGGGATTTAAAACGGTTAGGAGTGCATTATGTGATTGGGACCGAGATCGTTCCTGCAAAAGCCCTCTTGCCCGTTTGAGCATTTATACTCAAGTAAAAAAGAATGAATAAGAGGCAGAATAAAAAAGAAATAAATAAGAGAATACAAAAATGATTCCTGAAGAAAAACTGAAGCTCAATGAATATATAAAAGGTATTTCTGAGATTTTAGTCAATAACACCCCCAAAGAAAACCTAAAAAACTTTGAAAGCATGGAATTGACTGTGCGAGAGCATATTCTCAACAACGTAAGTCCAGCCATCGGCAGTTTTTTTTTGAAACAGCGACAGGAACAACGGGGGGACGGACAAGACAAGTGAATAGCATCATCGGAAAAATTGAAATAACGGAGAAACAGGCACTTAAACTGGGATTAGAGAAAAATAATCGCCTCAGTCCACTGCTAGAGAAATGCTGTTTACGCTTGGTGGCCAATGAATCCTTTGAACATGCCGAAGAAGACATCAAAATGACCACAGGAATGGAAGTCTCAGGGAGTAGTCAACATAGGCTGGTACAAAGATACGATTCAAGAGGCAGAAGGGAAAGGAGTCCTAGAGGCATTGAGTGTAGATGGAGGCAATGTTAGGTTGAGAACGCCCTTAGGACAAGAGAGCATCTAGCAAAATTATAAAGCAGTGAGCTTATTACATGGGCAGGACTGTGCGGCATTTTTCCAAGAGAATGACCTGTTGTTAGCTTGGACAAACCGCCAACCGTTAGGCAGGGTCATTACCTGTGTAGGGGATGGTCACGATGGCATCTGGAATTTGATAACGCAGATAGGGGAGAGTTTCCAAAGAAGAGAAGTTCTGGATTGGTATCATTTGGTGGAGAATGTACATAAAGTCGGGGGGTCAAACAAGCGACTCAGAAGAGTCGAAAGTTATTTGTGGAATGGGGAGATAGAATTAGCCTTAGCGGAATTTGAAGGATTTCAAACAAAGCCCGTGGTCAATTTCAAGAACTATGTGCGAAAGCATAGCGAGAGAATACCGGATTACGGATTATATCAAGACTTAGGGATTTGTATCGGGTCAGGGAGTGTAGAGTCAACAATCAAACAGATTGGAGCAAGGATGAAAATAACCGGAGCGCAATGGAAAGCAGAAAACGTCGCGCAAGTTTTGAAGTTACGATGTGCCTATCTCAACAGAGCAATTGCCTAAGTATTTATACTCATCACATAATTGGGATGCTCCCGTTGAGTTGGTGGATACCATTCCTGGTGTGGCGAAAAGGACTGCGGAGATAATTG
>JBBAUO010000002.1:0-105392 GCA_040398185.1 Microcystaceae cyanobacterium
CGCTTCGGCTTCTTCCTTGGCTAAACGTTCTTGAGTGGCGATCAAGCGTTCTTGAGTGGCGATCGCTTCGGCATTCATCGCTCGTTCGGTGGCCGTCAGATAGCGATTACCCAATTCATCATACCAATAAAGCCATTCCCGAACCCAGGCGATATGTTCCCCGTATTCATAACCTAGTGCTAACCCAATCTCTGGCAACCAGACGCGATTATTTTCCCTGGGTAAAAGCTGATATTTCCCTGCTACGAGCTTATAGACTTCTAATCTTTGTCTATTTTTAAACCTTCCTCTCCTGCCACTAAAAGGATTGTAAATCGCATAATAGAGAATCCCTAGGGTTTGATAATCGCTAAATTTCTCTTCGTATTCCCCGTTATATTTCTCGGAAATTACTTCTAAGGATAAGATAGGCATAATATACCCTTCTTCCCAAAGAACATAGCTCAACCGACCTCTTTCCCCCGTATTGTGTTTGACCCCAACCGCCAGAAAACCATCGGGGACAATTGCCGGTTGATCGGGGTTGTAATAAACTCCCATATCCACACCGAAGTACCAGTCATCCCGCTCTGCCCAAAGGTAAGCCAGTAAACTGAGTAGTAGATTGGGAATATCGTTCTGTAACTGGTTATCCACTGGTGTTTCGTCAGAACAGGGCAATTCTTCGGCGGTGGGCAGATGAAGACGATTTTTACTGGTTGAAAGGTTAACCATAGCTCTTGCTGTGCGTGGTGTTTAACTAATACTAAATCCGCTTATGTTACTAGACAATCGTGAAGGCTAGGCAGGAGGCAGGAGGCAGGGGGCAGGAGGATTATAACCCGATTTTAAAACCAGATTTGGTATAATACCCATTCTATTGGTAAGTACCCAGTCATAATTAAAGTGATAAACTCTTCGATTGAGGCGGTCGGCGGTCGGGTTTAAAGGTTTTTAATTATTCTCCTATTATTACTTTATTTTTGACCACCTACTTATAAGTTCCATAGTTAAAACAGTTGACCACCTCGAAACTCTGCCAATTTCTGGGCGTTGGCTATCTCTCCACAGGTACGAGGAGTCGGCAAAACTTTTCCTGGATTAGCCAATCCTTTGGGATTAAAACTATCGCGTATATATTGCATAGTTTCTAAATCAATTTCATTAAACATGTAGGGCATATAGCAATTTTTGTCAACCCCAATGCCATGCTCTCCCGATAAACTCCCTCCGTACCTAACACAGAGTTTGAGAATCTCTCCGCCCAACTCTTCCACCTCTTCCCAAGCACCTTTAACCTTATTGTCGTAGAGAATCAAAGGATGTAGATTACCATCTCCTGCATGAAAAACGTTAGCTATTTTGTAACCATACCTTTGACTTAATTTCTCTATTTCATAGAGCACCTTAGCCAATTGAGTTCTAGGAATCACCCCATCCTGGACAAAATAATTAGCACTGATTCTTCCGGCTGCTGCAAAGGCCGCCTTTCTGCCTTTCCAAAGGGTGAGGCGAGTTTCGGTATCCAGGGCCGTCGTTAAACTTGTACAGGCATATTTCTGGCAAATTTCCTTAACTCGTTGTTTACCCGTATCTACTTCTACTGGTAAGCCATCTAACTCAATCAACAAAAGAGCTTGGGCATCCCGAGGATAACAACCGGTAGCCACAACATCCTCTACGGAATTAATGGTGAGATTGTCCATAATTTCCATACCAGAGGGAATAATACCCGCGCTAATAATATCAGATACAGTTTGACCGGCGGCTTCCACACTGGCAAAACCAGCCAAAACTACACAGATGGACTCAGGGGTTTTCAGGATACGCAGGGTAATTTCCGTGGCTATACCTAAAGTTCCCTCAGAGCCAACAAATAGCCCCGTTAAATCATAGCCAGGCATTTCTGGAACCATCCCCCCTACATCTACGATAGAACCATCCGGGAGAACTAATTTTAGTCCCAAAACATGGTTAGTTGTGACTCCATACTTTAGACAATGTACCCCCCCCGAATTTTCGGCAACATTTCCCCCAATTGAGCAGATAATCTGACTTGATGGGTCCGGTGCATAGTAAAATCCTGCACCACTGACGGCTTGAGTTACCCAATTGTTAATTACCCCCGGTTGTACCGTTACCCGTTGATTGTCTAAGTCGACAGCTAAAATTTGCTGCAAGCGAGCGGTGACAATTAAAATTCCATCTTCTAGGGGTAATGCGCCTCCCGATAGTCCCGTTCCTGCTCCCCGGGCTACCCAGGGTATATTATGCCCATGACAGAGTTTAACAACTGCTGCCACTTCTGCGGTACTTCGGGGTAAAACCACCAAAGCCGGGCGAGTACGATATCCTGTTAATCCGTCACATTCGTAGGTGAGGAGTTCATCTTTACGCCGCACGACTCCATCCGCCCCTAGTATATCTTCCAGGGCTTTGATGATGGTTTGCCATTGATCTTGCGGAGGATTAAAGAAGTCTTTGAAGCCCATGGTTAATATCAAAAGCGATTGATCCCATTCTAGGCCTCAATTACTACTTCTGTAACAGGTTAGGCAATAGACCTCTCCAGAAATCAGGCGCTTAAGCCTAAACTACCAGGACAAAATCTTAAATGTGGTCGATGTCTAATGTAGATTCCATATTGTGATCATAGCTTGTCAGAACAAAGGAACTAATTATGCACACAAGCCTTGTAAACAGACTCGCAGTTGACAAGTTAGGATAAGCTATAACATGATTTAATCCTAATAAAATCTTAAAAGTGAGGGAGATTTCCCCTTGAGTACGTTGATTCATCCTACTGCGATCATTCATCCCAAGGCTGAACTCGATCCTACAGTACAAGTCGGCCCCTATGCTGTGATTGGAGCAAAAGTCAAAATAGACGCACAAACCCAAATCGGTCCCCATGTCGTCATTGAAGGACCGACGGAAATCGGAGTAGGCAACCGAATCTTTCCTAGCGCCGCTATTGGTCAAGAACCCCAAGATTTGAAGTATAAAGGAGGGGAGAGTTGCGTTAAAATCGGCGACTATAACCAAATTCGTGAGTTTGTGACCATTAATCGGGCTACTGCTGAGGGGGAAGTTACCCAAATTGGCGACCAGAACCTCTTAATGGCCTATGTTCACGTTGCCCACAACTGTACAATTGAAAACAACATCATCATTGCCAATAGCGTTGCCTTAGCGGGTCATGTTTATATTGAGTCAAAAGCAGTGATTGGCGGAGTCTTAGGAGTGCATCAGTTTGTCCGTGTCGGACAGATGGCTATGCTCGGGGGAATGAGTCGTATAGACCGAGATGCTCCACCGTTTATGCTAGTGGAAGGGAATCCCTCTAAGGTTCGCTCCCTGAATCTGGTGGGGCTCAAGCGCACAGGATTAAGTTCCGAGGAAATGGATTTACTGAAAAAGGCCTTTCGTCTTCTCTATCGCTCTGAGCTTACCCTCAATGAAGCCTTAGCCAAATTAGCCCTACTTCCTGAAAATCAATATGTTAGGCATTTACATCAATTCTTACAAGCCTCTGCTTCAGGGGAAAAGCGACGTGGTCCAATTGCAGGGAAATAACCGCTAATGGTGCGAATTTTTATCAGTACAGGGGAAGTATCCGGGGATTTACAGGGCTCTCTGTTAATTACAGCCCTAAAACGTCAAGCCCATCAGCGAGGAATCTGTCTCGAAATTCTAGCCCTCGGTGGCGATCGCATGGAGGAATCGGGAGCAGTTTTATTAGGAAAAACCACAGAAATCGGTTCTATCGGACTTTTTGAGGCGGTATCTTTTATTCAACCCACTTGGCAAGTTCAACAAAAAGCTAAGGCCTACCTCAAGGAAAATCCCCCAGATTTACTAATTTTGATCGACTACATGGGACCGAATGTAGCTATTGGTAAGTATGCTCGCAAACATCTGCCCGGTGTGCCTATTATTTATTATATCGCCCCCCAAGCTTGGGTCTGGTCCCCAACTCCACAAAATACCCAGCAAATTATTGACATTACTGACCATATTTTTGCCATTTTTCCCCAAGAAGCCCAATTCTTTGCCGCTAGAGGGGTATCTTTAACCTGGGTAGGACATCCTCTTTTAGATCGCATGGAAAACTCTCCTAATAAGGAAGAAGCCCGAGAAATATTAAAAATACCTCCAGATAAAACCATCATTACTTTACTACCTGCTTCCCGCAAACAAGAGTTAAAATATCTTTTACCTACCCTCTGGGAATCGGCGCGACAACTCCAGGAAAAAATTGCCGATGTAGAGTTTTTAATTCCCGTATCTTTGCCCATCTATCGTGATAAAATTGAGGCTATGGTTGAGGAGTATGGACTCAGGGCTACTTTGCTCGAAAATAATACCATAGAAGCCATTGCTGCTGCTGATTTAGCCTTGACAAAATCGGGAACTGTTAATCTAGAAATCGCGCTTTTAAATGTTCCCCAGATTGTTATTTATCGGATTAGTGACTTTACCCTATGGCTGGCGCGTACTTTTCTTAATTTTTCTATTCCCTTCATGTCACCCGTAAACCTGGTACTTATGGAAGAAATTGTGCCAGAATTACTCCAAGAAAAAGCCATACCTGAAACTATTGTTGAAGAAGCAATGGAATTATTATTTAATACCCAACGTCGCCAAGAAACCCTCAATAACTATCAAATTATGCGGGAAAAACTAGGCACTGTCGGCGTATGCGATCGCGTTGCCCAGGAAGTTTTTAAAATTTTAGATGATAAAATGTAGCCCAGAACTGCCGTTAACCATTATGATCTCTATGGTGACACTCATTTCTAGGTTTCCCGATGAAGGTTTTGGTACTCAATGCTGGCTCAAGCACACAAAAAAGCTGTCTTTATAACCTAGATGGCAAGACTTTACCCGAACATCCTCCTGAAGCTATTTGGAAAGGGGATATAGATTGGTTAGCCACTGCTGATCATGGGCTTTTAACCGTCAAAGCTAATGGTATTAGGCAAGAAATTCCCCTAGCTTTGCAAAAAAATAATGACCAAGGTATGGCTATCCTCTTAAACACCTTGTTATCCGGGGAAACCAAGGTTTTAGAACAGTTATCAGAAATAGATATAGTTGCCCATCGTGTCGTCCATGGTGGTACTGACTATACTGGTTCCGTGGTAATTACACCCAAAGTGAAAGAAACGATTCGGGATTTAATTATCCTAGCCCCCAACCATAATCCCGCCCATGTTGCTGGAATAGAGGCAATAGAAGCGGTTTTAGGCAATGTTACCCAGGTGGCAGTCTTTGATACAGCTTTTCATACTACTATCCCCCCCGAGGCTTCTACCTATCCCATTCCTTATGAATGGACCCAAAAGGGGATTCGTCGTTACGGGTTTCATGGTATAAGTCATCAATACTGCTCAGAACGGGCGGCACAATTGTTGGGAAAATCCCTAGACTCATTAAAATTAATTAACTGTCATTTGGGAAATGGTTGTTCCCTAGCCGCCGTTAAAAACGGTAAAAGTATTGACACTACCATGGGATTTACTCCCCTAGAAGGCCTAATGATGGGCACCCGTAGCGGTTCAATAGATCCCGCCATTGTAATTTATTTAATGCGGGAATACAATTTTACAACGGATCAGCTTAATGATTTACTCAATAAGGAATCAGGATTAAAGGGAGTTTCTGGGATTTCTGGGGATTTAAGGGCAATTTTTGACTCCATAGACAAAGGAAATCAACGAGCTCAACTGGCTTTCGATATATATATCCATCGTCTACAATCCATGATTGGCTCCATGTTAACCTCCCTCGGTGGTTTAGATGCACTAATTTTTACCGCAGGAGTTGGGGAAAATGCTCCCCTAGTTCGGGAAAAAGTGAGTGCGGGCTTGAGCTTTTTAGGTGTAGAGTTGGATCAAGCAAAAAACAACGCCCATCCCGTGGATCAAGACATAGCGACAGCTACATCCTCTGTGAGAATTTTAGTAATTCATACCGAAGAAGATTGGGCGATCGCCAAAGAAGCATGGAATATCTATGATCAATCTCAGCTTACAAATACCAAATCCTAATCTCTCGGCCCCCGGGGGTTTAGTCAATCCCCAAGCCCAAGATACCGTTTATATTGGGCTTTTTCTGCTGTTAATTACTGCTGTCATCGTGATCGGACTATTGAGCAAAAAATTAGAATATGCTCTAGTTTTTGCCTTCATTCTCAGTCTAGCTCTGATTGGGCTATTATGGTTTTTCTGAGGGCACTGGGACAATTCTTAACTACTGAGGTACATCTAACACCTGCCTCCTGCCGACCGCCTAGCCCTCATGATTGTCTAGTAACTTAAGCGGATTTAGTATGACCCCCGAAGAAAGGCTTAATCAAGTAGAGGCTTTATTGGAAACAGCCGCCCGATATATCGATCGCCATTCCCGCTCTATTGCCGATAACACAGATGATATTATGGACATTAGAAGATCGATGTTTTCCATTCAGTCCCAAATGCTGCAAATGCAGTCCCAAGTGCTGCAAATGCAGTCCCAAGTCTTGGAGATGCAGTCCGAGATACGAGGCTTACAGATAGAAAACCGTCGCATTATTGAGAGAGTATTCCGAGATGAGTAGAACCGGTTATTGACGCTCCCCCGATAAATCGGGAGATTCTCGGTTCCCCCAGTCAACTTACCAAGTAAGCTTTCACTTACATAGCAGAGGTCGTTCTGTCCCTGAGCGTTAATTTCCGTGCGCCCCACGGTATTTTAAACCTTTTTCCAATATGTTTTTAGCGGCGTTCTCGTCCCGGTCTAATACACATCCACAGCTACAAATATGAGTTCTAACTGATAGAGATTTTTTCACTATTTCACCACAATTAGAACATTTTTGCGAGGTATAGTGTGGTGGTACAGCATAGACAAAACGCCCGTGTATTTGACCAAAGTAGTCTAACCAATCAGTAAACATTGACCAAGAAGCATCAGATATAGACTTTGCCAACCGACGGTAGACATAATGACTAGATGGAAAACTAGGTTCTGTTGCCAGCACATAGCTCCTGACGAGTAAATTAACGCAGGGGAGTAGTGGGCATATCGTCGTCATCGTCTTCTCCCTCTACCGGTACAAAAAAATTCAAATCCCGTTCGGTAAGGGAACTATAGATCACATCAATTGCCTGCTCCACAGTTCCCTTAATATCCAAATCCTGATTGTGGCGAGCTACGTAAAAGTTAGGCAGACAATGTAGGGCATAGGTGTAGACATCTACAGGATTCAAAACCGGGGGCAAAGTTTTCAACTGCCTTTGAACTTCCTTAGCCACCAGTTTTTCTAGAACATGGCGAGAGGTTTGCATAGTTTAGGGTTAGGTACTTGTCGGGCTATGACCTAAATTTTACCTATCTCCCTAGGGCTTAACAATGATTCTAAAACCCATTGACTGTGATTTTAATCACAACACTCCCTTAGAACTGGGAATTTCTTGGGAGCGACGGGGATCAATTTCAACCGCCATGCGTACAGCCCGAGCAAAGGCTTTAAAGGTAGCTTCAATAATATGATGGGAGTTAATCCCGTCTAATTGGCGTATATGTAAAGTCATCTGGGAGTGATTAACAAGGGCTGCAAAAAACTCTCTTACTAATTGGGTATCGTAGTTACCGACTCGTTGGGTGGGAATTTCCAGCCCATAGGTTAAATGGGGCCTTCCCGAAAAATCTAACACTACCTCTACCAGGGCTTCATCTAGGGGAGCAATAAAATGACCAAAGCGTCTAATCCCCTTTCTATCACCGAGGGCCTTAGCTAGGGCTTGGCCTAGGGTAATACCTACATCCTCGTTGGTGTGGTGATCGTCAATAACTATATCCCCCTTAGCCCTAACCTCTAAATCAATCAGTCCGTGGCTCGACAACTGCCCAATCATGTGATCTAAAAAAGGAATCCCTGTGGAGGCGCTACAGTTACCGATACCATCGAGATTGAGAAAAACATTCACATCGGTTTCCCCCGTAGTACGACTGACTGAGGCGGTACGAGACTCAATGGTCAGAAGGGGATTATATTGGGTCTGCATGGGAATAAAAAACTACTTGTAACTATCCTTGAACTTATACTACAATAAAAAATACACCACAAGGGGCCGTAACGGTTTCGACAGGTTGGCGAAAGCTACCCCGTGATGCAGGTCGAGAGTGAGTCTCCTCTCGCAAATCCAAGGCTCAAAAAAAATGTAAATGCGAATAACATCGTTTCCTTTGCTCGTAAAGCGGCTCCTGTAGCTGCCTAATAACCTCTTTTAGGTTCGAGCGTCAGTAGTTTGACTCCGTTAAGGACTACCGACCAACCCCCCAACGGATGCTCCCCCTAGTTTTCTCTGGTAGGCTAAAGGGTTAAGATTATGTCAGAGAATCCCATCATCCGGGATAAGAGATGGTCCCCGCTCTGTGGGTTAACGGAGCTAAACCTGTGAATGAACGGACAGTCAATACCCAATTTGGACAGCAGTTCGACTCTGCTCGGCTCCATCAAACTAAAAAAAGTGCAGACGCTCAAAGGGTAAAAAGCGAAAAATAGCGCGGCCAATTACCTGGGATTCGGGTAAGAATCCCCAGATATGGGAGTCGTTGCTGTTGTTGCGGTTGTCTCCCATGACAAATAATTCTTGCTCCGGTACCTGTAACGGGGGCAGATTGTAGGCAGGATGTTCGTAGGTGTAGGATTCCTCCAAGGGTTGTTCGTTGACATAGACTATGCCATCGGTGACTTTAATAGTATCCCCAGGGGTGCCAATCACCCGTTTAATAAAAGCTTGATCCTGAGAATAGCCAATTTCTTGGAGAGCTTTCGGGGTTTGGAAGACTACAATATCCCCCCGATTGGGTTCGTGGAAATGATAGGAGACTTTTTCTACCACCAGGCGATCGCCTTGTTCTAGGGTAGGTAACATAGAATCCGAGGGAATAAAGCGGGGTTCGGCGATAAAAGTGCGAATGACGAAGGCCAGGAGGAGAGCAACAACCAGAATTTGCAGATTTTCCCGTAGCCATTTAGGTAGATGAAAAGGAGCAGTTTGATTAGTCATTTTTTTCTTGTAACTGGGTTTTGGCTTTTTGCCAGAGAGCTTCTAACTCTTCTAAAGAATAATCACTAAGGGGCTTTTTAGCCAAGGATTCCACTTTACCTAGACGTTGGATAAAGCGTAAATTAGTTTCCTGTAAAGCCACGGTGGGATCTAGATCATACCAACGGGCGATATTAACTAGGGTAAATAATACATCCCCTAATTCCGACCTTTGATGCTCTTTGTCCTCACCTTGGAGAGCTTCTTGAAATTCCCCTAACTCCTCTTGAAATTTTTCCCACACTCCGCCGATGTTTTCCCATTCAAACCCGACCTTAGCGGCCTTCTTAGAAATTTTACTGGCTGCCATCAGGGGGGGAAGACTGCGCGCATAGGTGGATAGTTGCTCGGTGAGGGAAGATAAGCCCTTCTCAGTCGCTTTAATAGTATCCCAGTTGCGGTTAACTTCCTGGGTATCCGTAACTTCTACATCGGCGAAAACATGGGGATGACGACGAATCAGTTTTTCCGTAATACCTCGCGCTACTGCTTCTAGGGTAAATGCTTGGTTATCTTGGGCAATCTGAGCTTGAAGAATTACTTGTAGGAGTAAATCCCCTAGTTCTTCGGTTATCGCCCCTTGGTCTTCGCTGTAGAGAGCATCCACCACCTCATAGGCTTCTTCCAAGATGTAGGGAATGAGGGTTTTCGGGGTTTGCTCCAAATCCCAAGGACAGCCACCTATCGGCGATCGCAATTTAGCCACCACAGCGATTAAATTATTTAAAGCCTCTAAAGTAGAGTATTCCTTCATTATCTATCTTTGGCTGTGCTAACCTAAAAAAAAATCAAAGGGGAGTAAACATCTGTCCTTAAATCCTATCATCATTCCTGCGGCTAACGGTCAACCCCCCCAGTACCTCTTAATTTTCCTCCATGGTTGGGGAGCGGATGCCTCGGATCTAGCACCATTGGCTACGGTTTTTAATTTTCCTGACTTTGAGTACCTCTTTCCCAATGCACCCTTTCGCCATCCCCAAGTACCCAATGGCAGGGCTTGGTATGCCCTAGAAACCCCTGAATACGTGGGCTTACCTGAGAGTCGTCAACTATTGAAGGATTGGTTACTATCCCTAGAAGAAAGTACAGAGGTACCCTTAGAGCGAACCTTTTTGGCAGGTTTTTCCCAGGGAGGAGCGATGGTATTAGATGTAGGTTTATCCTTACCCTTAAAGGGATTATGCTGCCTGAGTGGTTATCTCCATAGTCCCCCCGACTTCAACACCGATACTCTTCCCCCAGTTTTTATCGCCCACGGTACAGAGGATGACAGGGTTCCCATACAAGCCGCCCAAAAAACCCAAGAAATTCTTTTGGCCATGGGGGCAAACGTTGACTACCATGAGTTTGCTATGGGGCATGAAATTCCCATGCCGGTTCTAGCGGCTATGAATCAATTTATCTTGTCTGCTAAACTCGAATAGGAAAAACAATTATCATTACCACCTTATATGCTTAACCCTTCCTTGCGTCAAGAGCCTCGTTATGAGCCAGCCTCTGTCATTCCCGTGAATCGGAATACCTCTATTTTAGATTGGTTATCCGCTAGTGGTCGCCTGGTATCCAGGGAAAAAGACAAAGAAGAAATGATTTCCACCGACTTATTAGATGAAGATGTAGAGTTGTCCGAACTTATGGATGTAGAAGATAGTCTCTATGATGATGACGATGCTGGAGATATCGAAATCACTGATGAAGACTAATGTAGAGCCCCAAACAACCTCCTTCGGTTTAACAGGCCAAAAGCTCCTGATTTTACTGGGATTGACCCTGTTCCTTGGGGCTTTTCTGGCCCCGAGAGCAGGTTATCTTTCCCGCTCTCTTTTCTTTCCCCTGTTGGTTGCCGCTCTTATAAGTGCCTTAGCAGGTTATGGAATTGTTCCCCTATTGGGAAGACTGAAAGCAGGTCAAGTCATTAGGGAAGATGGACCGAGTACCCATTTACAAAAAGCAGGTACTCCCACGATGGGGGGAGTTTTCTTTATCCCCGTGGCTTTAGGTACGGCTTTGGTTTGGTCGAAATTTGATACCCAAGTCCTAGCAGTCTCGGCGTTAACTTTTGCCTATTTTATCATTGGCGGCATTGATGACTGGCAAATTTTGGTCAAAAAGTCCAATAAAGGCATTTCTCCTAGAACTAAACTAATTTTACAAATCCTTGGGGCGGTGGGCTTTTGTCTCTGGTCTTGGTTAACCCAAAGCCCCACTTTGACGAGTATTAATTTACCCTTCGGTCTGGTTATTTCCCTGGGCTTAGTTTTTTGGGCGATCGCCGGATTTGTTATCGTGGCGGAAAGTAATGCGACTAACCTCACGGATGGGGTGGATGGATTAGCCGGGGGAACCTGTGCCATGGCCGCCTTAGCCCTGGGGATAGTCTGCGCCCCCACTTACCCAAATTTAGCTATATTTTGTGCTTGTTTAAGTGGAGCTTGTTTAGGATTTGTCGTCCACAATCGCCATAGGGCGACGGTTTTTATGGGGGATACTGGTTCCCTAGCCCTAGGGTCTGCCCTAGCTGCGGTGGGCATTTTGAGCGGGAATCTTTGGGCTTTATTTGTGGTCAGTGGTCTTTTTTTTGCCGAATCTTTATCGGTTATTGCCCAGGTTAGTTACTACAAAGCGACCAAGGGACCCGATGGGGTGGGTAAACGTCTGTTGAAAATGGCCCCCCTACACCATCATCTGGAATTAAGCGGCTGGTCGGAAACCCAAGTGGTCGGGGTGTTTTATTTGCTTAATGCTCTCTTGGGTCTTTTGGTGGTACTAACGGTTTTGCCGAATCCCTAAAATCTGGCGAGACAAAAATTTTTCCTCAATTAGGTTTGCATTCCGAGAGCAAAGTGCTAATGTGTATGATCAAATGTGTTAAACAAACTTAAAAATTTATCCGTGAGGCTAAGTTACATTGTCTAAACGCTACTTGTTTACCTCCGAATCCGTCACAGAAGGACACCCTGACAAAGTCTGTGATCAGATTTCCGATACCATCCTCGATGCCATTCTCTCCCAGGACGAAACCGGTCGTGTGGCAGCAGAAGTGGTAGTTAATACTGGGTTGGTTTTAATTACAGGGGAAATTACCTCCACAGCCCAGGTTAATTTTGTGGAATTGGTCCGGAAGAAAATCGCTGAAATTGGCTATGTTGATGCAGATAACGGCTTTTCTGCCAATAGTTGTGCGGTTTTAGTTGCCCTCGATGAACAGTCCCCCGACATCTCCCAAGGAGTCAGTTCGGCTCATGAAACAAGACATACTCTCACTGAGGATGAATTAGATCGCATTGGAGCGGGAGATCAGGGGATTGTATTTGGCTATGCTTGCAACGAAACCCCCGAATTAATGCCCTTACCCATCAGTTTAGCCCACCGTATTGCTCGTCGATTGGCAGCAGTTCGCAAAACTGGCGAGTTAGGCTACCTACGTCCGGATGGTAAAACCCAAGTCTCTATTGCCTACGAAGATGGCCGCCCTGTCGGCATTGATACCATTTTAATTTCTACCCAGCATGACCCCGCTATCGGCGATATTACCGATAACGATGCGGTACAGAAAAAAATTAAAGCGGATCTCTGGGAGACTGTAGTTCAACCTGTTTTTGCTGACATTAGCATTAAGCCCGATGCTAATACCCGTTACTTGGTTAACCCCACGGGCAAATTTGTCATCGGTGGACCCCAGGGTGATGCGGGATTGACAGGACGGAAGATTATTGTGGATACCTATGGCGGTTATTCTCGTCATGGTGGTGGCGCTTTCTCCGGTAAGGACCCCACGAAGGTCGATCGCTCGGCGGCCTATGCTTGTCGTTATGTGGCTAAAAACATTGTCGCCGCAGGGCTGGCGGAAAAGTGCGAACTGCAACTAGGTTATGCCATTGGGGTAGCTCGTCCCGTTAGTGTCTTTGTGGAAACCTTCGGTACAGGCAAAGTTGGGGATGATATTCTCCTAGACTTGGTGACTAAACATTTTGAACTGCGCCCTGCAGGTATTATCCAAAGTCTGAACCTGCGCCAATTACCCGCAGAACGTAGCGGTCGCTTTTACCAAGATGTAGCCGCCTACGGACATTTTGGACGCAATGATTTGGACTTGCCCTGGGAACAAACGGACAAGGCTGATTTGTTAAAGGCTGCTGCTACCCAAGCCTATTCCGCAATTCGCTAAAAACCTCTGACTCAGAGTATATTGGGGGTATTCGTTTTCATGGCGATACCTCCAATATTTTTGGTATTTATTATGGTTTTTCAGCCGATTCCTGAAGGCGAACCCAGGGAAATCAAAACCTTTGGCTCCGCTTCTATTGATGGGGCGCCGATTGCCTATATTGTGGTACTCTCGGCTATTGTTACTACCTTAGCTTTTATTCCTTTTTCTATCCTGCTCTCCTCGGGGGGCAGTATGCCCCTTAGTCAAGCACTTTTTCCCCTACTAGGTTGGATACTTGGGCCCATTGCTGGAGCAACAGCTAGTGGCATTGGTACCCTAATCGGGATTTTTCTCGCTCCCTATACGGCAGGATTACCCGCCCTGTCCATCTGGGGGGCAGTTGTGGCTAGTTTTACCGCCGGAACTATGGTTTTGGGGAAAAAACGTAGCCTGTGGTGGTTTTGGCTAACTATTGTCTCGGTGCTGCAATTGTATTTGTATGCCAATCATGCGATCGCTCAAAATGGGATTTCTCCTAAAATCTTTATAGCAGGGGCTTTTGTGGATTGGTCCGGGGTTTTACTTTTGGCTTTGCCCACTAGGATTTTGTTTGCTCGTTGGATTAATAGTCGGGAGCTAAGACTCCTCACCCTAGGGTTATTTTTTGGCAGTTGGATGGTTTCTGGACTATCCCATCTAAGTCAAGTAGTTATTTCTTATTTCATGTTTAACTGGCCCGAGGAGGTTTGGATCACCCTGATTCCTGTTATGCCCTTTGAAAATCTGATTCGTTCCGTCGTGGGAACCATTATCGGCATTGGGGTCATTTCTGGACTACGGGCGATCGGATTGGTGAAGCCCAGGGAAGCCATTTATTAGAATTATACTAAGATATATTTAAACCGCAATATAGCCTTTCCTAACCTACTGAGGTACACCTAACACCTGCCTCCTGCCTAGCCTTCACGATAATATATTTACACCTAAGCGGATTTGGTATGACACCTGAACAAAGACTAAATCAAGCAGAGCAGTTATTAGAAACAGCAGCACGCTATATTAATCGTCACTCAGAAATCCTTGAACAAAACGCTAGGGAGATGAGTCAGTTACGAACATCCCTGGGTAATGTTTTAGACTTATTTTCGGAGTTGGCAGTCTATCAACGTCAGCAACAAGAGGAAATTCGTCAAAATCAAGAGGAAATTAGACGGATTTGGGAGTATCTCTTGGGTCAAAGTAATAATGGAAACTCAGTATAAAAAATATGAACATCGCCCAATTAGATAAGGTTTCCTATATTTATCCCGAGGCTGAAGTCCCCGCACTATTGAATATTTCCCTAGAGGTTCGTCAAGGGGAATTTTTAGGCATAATTGGACCAACGGGAGCAGGAAAAACTACCCTATGCTTGACCCTCAATGGTATTGTCCCACAGTTTTATGGTGGACGCTTTTTTGGGTATGTAACTATAGCGGATTTAGATACTCTTTCCCATCCTGTTAGTACCCTATCTCGCTACGTTGGGGCTGTTTTTGAAGATCCTGAAACCCAATTAATCGCAACATCTGTGGAAAATGAGATCGCTTTTACCCTAGAGAATTTGCGCGTACCTAGGGAAGAAATCTTTGCCCGTATTCCTAAGGTTTTAGCCGCAGTTCGTTTAGAAGGTACGGAAAAAAAACATCCCCAGGAATTGTCAGGGGGACAAAAACAACGTCTAGCCATCGCTGCTGCTTTGGCTGTACAACCTAGGTTGTTAATTTTAGACGAGCCCACTTCTCAACTAGATCCCATCGGCTCCCAAGAGGTTTTTAGGACGGTAAAGGAATTAAATAAAGAGTTAGGTATTACTATCGTTATGGTATCCCACGCCGCCGAGGAAATGGCAGAATATACCGATAGAATTGCCGTCCTATCTAAGGGGAGTTTACAGGCGATCGCTCCTGCAAATGAAATTTATTCTGAAGTAGAAAAGTTAGGTCAAAATTATCTTCGTTCGCCCCAAGTAGCAGCAACTTTTTATGAGATTAGAAAAAAATCTGTTCTCGTTGCTAATATCCCTGTTACTTTACCTACTGCCCTCCCCATTTTAGCAGATATTAAAGACTTTTTACACCCATCTCCTAAGCTATCTAATCCCCTGATAGATCGCACCCAATCCCCCCTTTTAGCTGCACAAAATCTTAAGCATACCTATCCAGATGGTACGGAGGCTTTGTACAATATTAATCTGGATATTCACCGCGGAGAATATGTTTTAATCATCGGGCAAAATGGAGCAGGAAAGAGTACATTAGTCAAGCATTTTTTGAATCTTTTACAGGCAACTAGCGGTAGGGTTTTAATTGACAATCGAGAGATAGAAGCTTTTTCAGTTAGTGATTTGGCTCGTTCCATTGGTTATGTGGCCCAAAATCCTGATAATCAGATTTTTAATACTACGGTAGAAAAAGAAGTAGCTTTCGCGCTCAAAAATTTGGGTTATAGTGCTGAGATTATAGAAGCAAGAACAGTAAAAAATTTAGAATTAATGGGGTTGTTAGGGCAGAGAAAAGCCCATCCTCTAGCTTTACCAAAAGGCGATCGCGCCAGAATTATTATTGCGGCTATCCTGGCTATGGAACCGGATATAATTGTCTTTGATGAGCCAACTACAGGGCAAGATTATCGGGGTTCCCAGGCAATTTTAGAGGTTAGTAAGCAGTTACACGAAATGGGTAAGACAGTCATTGTTATTACCCACCATTTATATTTAATGCCCGACTATGCCCAACGGGTGATTATTATGGGACAGGGAACTATTTTATTAGATGCGACCATTCGCAATGCCTACCATCAGACAGATTTATTAAAATCTACCTACCTCACCCCACCCCAAGCGGTTTTACTCGCCCAGGAATTGACTAAAATATCTGGGGAAGATTATCCCCTATTAACGCCCCGTGAGGTAGCAGCTTGTTTTGATTAATCCTATTGACTTACAGATTGATAACGATAACGAGACTCTAGATAAATTAATAGGGCATTAATATCAGCAGGATTGACTCCCCCAATCCGAGAAGCTTGCCCAATAGTGGCTGGTTTAACCTTATTTAGTTTTTCCCTGGCTTCCATAGATAGGGTTTCGATTTTCGTATAATCTAGACTTGGTGATAATCGGCGGTTACTATAACGGCTAATCTCGTCAATCTGACTCTGTTGGCGTTTTAGATAACCAGAATATTTAATATCAATCTCAGCCCCCTCTTTTTCCCCTAGGCTCAAATTCTCATTTCCTAAACCGTAACCTTCTAAGTCGATATAGTGAAACCCAGGGCGACGTAATAAATCCGCCAAGGAAATAGCCCCTTTGATTTTTTGTTGGCTGGCTTCCACAATCCGTAAGCCAATTTCATCTTTTTCCTTAATCCTGGTTTCGTGAAGGCGTTCCTTTTCCGAGATTATATTAGCCTGTTTGCTTTGGAATAGTTGCCAACGGCGATCGCCTATTAAGCCAATTTCTCGCCCTAGGGGGGTTAAACGTTGATCCGCATTATCTGAGCGCAATACTAACCTGTATTCCGAGCGGCTGGTTAACATTCTATAGGGTTCCCTGAGATCCTTGGTACAAAGATCATCAATTAGGGTACCAATATAACTAGCTTCCCTCGGAAAAACCATCAGCGATCGCCCTTTAACCAACAGAGCAGCATTTATTCCCGCGACAATACCCTGGGCGGCGGCCTCTTCATAACCCGTCGTACCATTAACTTGCCCGGCGCAAAATAACCCTTCTATCTTCTTAGTCATCAGAGTGGGATAACATTGGGTAGCAGGAATATAGTCGTACTCCACCGCGTAGGCGGGGCGCAACATAATACAGTTTTCCAATCCGGGTAAGGTACGGAGCATGGCTAATTGGATATTTTCAGGTAATCCTGTACTAAACCCTTGGATATACAACTCAGGAATATCTCTCCCCTCTGGCTCTATAAAGATTTGATGACTTTCCTTATCAGCAAAACGGACGATTTTATCCTCAATAGACGGACAATAACGCGGTCCCTTAGAGTCAATAAACCCCCCATAAATGGGAGACAGATGTAAGTTATCCCGAATTAGTTGGTGGGTAGCTGCGGTGGTATGGGTTAGATAGCAGTTCATCTGTTCTCTTTCAATCCATACTTCGGGATCAAAACTAAACCAACGGGTTTCCCTATCTGGGGGTTGGGGCTCCATACAGCTATAGTCTACAGAGCGTTTGTCTACCCTGGCGGGGGTGCCTGTTTTTAGTCTTCCTGTCTCAAAGCCCAATTCATTAAGGGTTTCTGTTAAGCCTATAGCGGCAAATTCCCCCGCTCTCCCTGCTTCCATGGATTTATCGCCAATCCAAATCCGCCCCCCTAAAAATGTCCCCGTGGTAAGGATAACCGCTTTTGCCCCAAAGCAGGTACCAAAGTAGGTTTGTACTCCCAAAACCTCCTCATTTTTGCCCAAAACCAAATCCGTTACCATGGCTTCACGGATGGATAGATTTTCTTGATTTTCGACAATACTTTTCATTATTAAGGCGTATTCCCGTTTATCTGTCTGCGCTCTTAGGGCCCAAACCGCAGGGCCGCGGGAATTGTTTAAGACTCGTTTTTGTAGATAGGTGCGATCGGCCATCTTGCCAATTTCTCCCCCTAAGGCATCTACTTCGTGGGTAAGTTGGGATTTAGCAGGGCCACCTACTGCTGGGTTACAGGGTTGCCAAGCGATTTTATCTAGATTCAGGGTAAGCATGAGGGTACGACAACCTAAACGCGCCGCAGCCAGGGCGGCCTCACACCCCGAATGGCCAGCCCCGACAACTATTACATCAAATTTGTCTTGGAAGTCTATAGTTTGTCTCTGGGTCATAAAATTCAATGTGCGAGGGCGGCTTCTTTTAATGTAGCATTCTTGAAGCTCCTGAGGTTTTGGGAGTCGATGAAGTTAATCATTCAGGTATGTTGCTTCGGGTTTGGTTTAAAGTACAACCCCTCAAGCAATCACTAATAGGACGGGAGTTTCGTCGTCGCCTCAAGATAGCCCTAGATAAAAATCAGATCCGAGTTGGTATTCCCCAAACGATTCTGCTCAATCATTCCCCCGATTCAGCTAGACTTGGGCTTAATCCAACTACGGCTCAAGGCGAAATCTACAACCCACCTAGTTAAAAGAAAGGCGACTAGATTGCGCGCCAGAAAAAGACTCAGTAACTCAAAGTTATCCCCCATTTCCCAAGGGGAGAAACCCCTAACTAACCCAAAGGCGAAAACCGCTCCTTCCTTGAGATGGGAATTGGCATCATCGCGGATGACGTAGCGATAGGTAACGGCAAAGAGAAAGCCACTCAAAAGCTCTGTAGCTAGTTGGATGCGCTTGGGTCCCTCTATAATCCCCTCGGGGAAAACCTGCCCCAATAGCCTTCCTAGAAGGGCATAGGCTAGGGTAAAGCTACAAGCTCCTAACAGTCCGACTTTTAAAGATTCTATGCGATCGCTTAACGTAATTTCCAATATCCTGGTTCTCCTCAAATCTGACCCTAGATCAGATATGATAGATTCTGTAGTGATTTGATAGCAATCTTTTTATTAAGAGTGATATGGATATTTTAACACTGGGTTGGGTTAGTGTTCTCGCGTTGTTTACTTGGTCGATCTCCATGGTTATCTGGGGGCGTAACGGTTTCTAGTCGTGGAAAGCACAGTCATTGTCAATACCCTTTTTCTCGTCGCCGCTATTTTGCTTGTCACCGTCAGCGGGGGTATGATTTACCTGACTACCTTGGAATGGCGCGATCGCCGACGGGAATCTACGGATAAAAAGATGGGAAAATAGCTAATATCCCCCAGTCTATTATCGCCTGGGGGATTATAGTTATGGAAAACTAACGAACAGTACCCGCTAATTTATCTACACGAATGGGTTTAATGAAGTAGAGCTTAATAAACTGCACCCCATTAGAAAGGTAAGTGGGTAACTTTGAGATAAATTTAACGGGAGCCGGGCTGTTGGAAGCATCAATAGCTCTCAGTTTGGCATTGTTGGTAACACAGGTTTCTAAACAATTGTAGAAATCAGGATGCTCAACATCCAAAATAACTGGGAAAACGCGCCCGGCGGTTTCATTGGTTTTTTCGATCACCTTCTTATCGTAGTCCCGCGCATTTAAACCAATACAGGCATAAAAGTCAGAGCGTTGTAAGTCATTGAGGTACATAGTCGCAAAAACCGAGAGCAGGAAGAAGCGACACCAGAGACGAGCTTTCCAATCATTAAGGATATTGGGGGTAGCCCGCATAATCGCATCAAAAAAGTCGCCGTGACGATTCTCGTCTTGACACCAGTTTTCAAAGAAACGGAAAATAGGATAGATTCTATCCTCTGGGTGCTTTTCTAAATGGCGATAAATTTCGATATAACGCCAGTAACCAATTTTTTCCGAGAGATAGGTGGCGTAGAAGATAAATTTAGGTTGAAAAAAGGTATATTTGCGGCTTTTGGTCAAAAATCCTAAATCTAGAGACAGATTAAAATCCGAGAGGGCTTTGTTGAGGAACCCTGCATGACGGGCCTCATCCCTAGACATAAGATTAAAGCATTCCGCGAGAACGGGGCTTTTATCTTTAATGCGTCTTCCCAATTCCTTGTAGAGTAAAAAGCCTGAAAATTCTGCGGTACAGGATCTTTCCAAAAATTCCACAAAAAGACGGCGGGTTTCCCCATCAATATTATCCCAAGACTGCTCAAATTCCTCATCCCGCACGAAGTGATGGCGGTTATAGTCTACCCGAAACTCTGCTAGGATGGCTTGTAACTCGTCTTCATTGACGGAGATATCCATTTGACCCATGGCTTCAAAATCGGTGGTATAGAAGCGAGGGGTAAGAATAGTTTCTTTGGCGGGGGCTTTAACCCCTGGGCGAATTTCCTCAAATTCTGGTTTTTGGAGCGTAGTGACCATGTTGTTATCTGTTGTCGTTAAGGGTTTCAAAGATTTGCCATCTCTGGAATAGAGCCAAAGGCTAGGATCAAGTTTACCAAGCTCAAGGACCACAATTGTGAGAATGTTTATTAATTGTTACAACTTGCTTAGTTCGCCATGATTGAGATTACAACCGCCGCCTTTCGGGAAGTAAAACGCCTACAAAATAGCCGAGGCCAACTCGATAGCTACCTACGCTTGGGAGTTGGCCCCGGTGGCTGCTCAGGTTTGTATTATACCCTGGAGTTAAGTCAGGAAATCCAGCCGAGCGACTGCCGTTATGAGAGTCAGGGGTTAACAATTGTAGTTGCGTCCGCCAGCAGGCCTTACCTAGAGCAATTGCAACTAGATTACGCCGAAGACTTGATGGGAGGAGGATTTCGCTTTCAAAATCTCGCCGCCATTAATCCCTGTAGCTGTGGCTTATCATTTAACTTTCCTGATGTTGACAGACTTCGCTAGTTCTTGGTAGAATGAACTTTTGTCAACAATTTTATCCATGGGAGTTTATCAAAACTAAACCCATCGGTTAATCCATGCCAACCATCCAACAGCTAATTAGTTCTGAACGTTCAAAAATTCAGAAGAAGACCAAGTCGCCCGCGCTCAAACAATGCCCACAACGTCGGGGGGTTTGTACGAGAGTATACACCACAACCCCGAAAAAACCCAACTCCGCCTTGAGAAAAGTGGCCAGGGTTCGCTTAACTTCAGGATTTGAAGTAACCGCCTACATTCCTGGGATTGGACATAATCTCCAGGAGCACTCCGTCGTCCTCATTCGTGGGGGACGGGTCAAAGATTTACCTGGGGTGAGATATCATATCGTTCGGGGAACCTTAGACGCAACCGGGGTTAAAGATCGCAAGCAAGGGCGTTCTAAATACGGTACAAAACGACCCAAAGCCGCCGCCGCTAAATAAACCTAATTGTTCAGGAAAACCTAAATGTCACGTCGTAAGAACATCAAAAAGCGTATCGTTCCGCCAGATCCCGTTTATAATAGCTATTTGGTGAACATGACTATTCACCGAGTTATGAAAGATGGGAAAAAATCCATTGCTTCAGGCATTGTCTACGATGCCCTCAAAAGCGTAGGCGAAAAAACGGGACAAGATCCCCTCGATATCTTTGAAAAAGCTATTAAAAATGCTACACCCCTAGTAGAAGTCAAAGCCCGTCGTGTCGGCGGTGCCACCTACCAGGTTCCTATGGAAGTCCGCTCAGGAAGGGGTACAACCCTAGCCCTGCGGTGGTTAGTGCATTTTGCCCGCAGTAGAGGGGGTAAAACCATGTCGGGCAAATTAGCCAATGAGATTATGGATGCTGCTAACGAAACGGGAGCCACCATCAAAAAACGGGAAGAAACCCATCGGATGGCGGAAGCAAACAAGGCATTTGCCCATTATCGTTACTAGATTTTCCCCAGGAAAAGTATAGAATTGTAAAGAGTGTATACGCCTTCAACAGAAAAACATTAGCCGAAAGGAGGTCACTGTGGCACGTACTGTTCCCCTAGAGAAAGTGCGTAATATCGGCATCGCAGCCCATATAGACGCGGGCAAGACAACGACAACGGAGCGAATCCTCTATTATACGGGGGTCGCCCACAAACTGGGAGAGGTTCACGAAGGAACGGCTATCACCGACTGGATGGAACAAGAGCGAGAACGGGGTATTACGATTACGGCGGCAGCCATTAGCACCAATTGGCAAGACTACCGCATTAACATCATTGACACCCCCGGTCACGTTGACTTTACCATTGAAGTAGAACGCTCCATGCGGGTACTAGATGGCGTGGTAGCCGTCTTCTGTTCCGTCGGCGGAGTACAACCCCAATCCGAAACCGTATGGAGACAAGCCGATCGCTATAAAGTGCCGCGGATTGCCTTTGTCAACAAAATGGACAGAACCGGGGCCAACTTCTACAAAGTGTATGAGCAAGTCAAGGATCGACTCAGAGCCAAGGCCGTGCCCATTCAACTTCCCATCGGCAGCGAAACTGAATTTCGAGGCATCGTCGATCTATTGAAGATGCGGGCGTATATCTATAAAGACGATCTAGGTAAAGATATAGAAGAAACGGACATTCCGGCTGATTTGCAGGAAAAGGCGGCGGAGTTTCGCTTGCTCTTACAAGAAGCAGCAGCCGACAATGATGAAGAACTACTAGAAAAATATCTAGAAGGCACAGAACTGACGGAGGAGGAAATTTTCCGAGGTCTGCGAAAAGGTACTGTCCACGGTGGCCTTGTCCCCATGCTCTGTGGCTCGGCCTTTAAAAACAAAGGGGTACAATTACTCCTAGATGCCGTGGTAGACTATCTACCCTCGCCCCTAGAAGTCAATGCCATTAAGGGAATAACCCCCGACGGTACGGAAGAGGTGCGGGAAGCTGATGACAATGCTCCCTTCTCCGCCTTGGCCTTTAAAATTATGGCCGATCCCTTTGGACGTTTGACCTTCTTGCGGGTTTACTCAGGGGTACTCACTAAGGGAACCTATGCCTATAACTCCACCAAGGATCAAAAAGAGCGCATCTCTCGCCTGATTATCCTTAAGTCTAATGATCGCATTGAGGTCGATGAATTAAGAGCCGGAGATCTCGGGGCGGCGATCGGCTTGAAAAATACCATTACGGGAGATACTCTCTGTGATGAGAACAGGTCGATTATCCTGGAATCTCTCTTTATCCCAGAGCCTGTGATTTCGGTAGCCGTTGAGCCCAAAACTAAACAGGATATCGAAAAACTCTCGAAAGCTCTGCAAGCTCTATCCGATGAAGATCCTACCTTCCGAGTTAACAGCGACCCCGAAACCAATCAAACCGTAATTGCGGGCATGGGTGAGTTACACTTAGAGATCCTTGTGGATCGGATGTTACGGGAATACAAGGTAGAAGCTAACGTGGGTAAACCCCAGGTAGCTTATCGGGAAACAGTCCGCAAACCCTCCAAAGTCGAAGGAAAATACATCCGTCAAAGTGGTGGGAAAGGACAATACGGCCACGTGGTGATTGAACTCAACCCAGGCGAACCCTCCACAGGGTTTCAATTTGTCTCCAAAATCGTTGGGGGGACAGTTCCCAAGGAATATGTACCCGCCATTGAACAGGGGATTAAAGAAGCCTGTGAAACAGGAGTCTTAGCAGGTTATCCGGTCATTGATGTGAAAGTCTCCTTAATTGATGGTTCTTACCATGAGGTAGACTCCTCGGAAATGGCCTTCAAAATCGCCGGCTCCATGGCTTTGCGAGAAGCCGTTCTCAAAGCTTCCCCAGTGCTACTCGAACCCAAGATGAAAGTCGAAGTAGAAGTCCCTGAAGACTTCCTCGGAGACGTTATGGGAGATTTAAACTCCCGTCGTGGGGGCATTGAAGGGATGAACTCCGAGGGGGGTATTGCCAAGGTGACTGCTAAAGTTCCCCTAGCAGAAATGTTTGGTTATGCCACCGACATCCGCTCGAAAACCCAAGGCCGAGGCATCTTCTCCATGGAGTTTAGTCACTATGAAGAAGTTCCTCGCAACGTCGCTGAGACGATTATCGCTAAAAATAAAGGGAACACCTAAATTTCAGTGGGCAGTTATCAGTAAAAAACACTGGTAGCTGTTGGCTGCAATTGCCATCAACAATCTTAGTGTGAAAAAAAAGGAACCAGTAATTCATGGCACGCGCTAAATTTGAACGGAATAAACCCCACGTTAACATCGGTACCGTTGGCCACGTTGACCACGGCAAAACTACCCTAACCGCCGCTATCACTATGACCCTCGCGGCTCTGGGTCAGGCTAAGGCTCGTAAGTATGATGACATTGATGCAGCACCAGAAGAAAAAGCCCGCGGCATTACCATCAATACCGCCCACGTTGAGTACGAAACCCAAAACCGTCACTATGCCCACGTTGACTGTCCGGGCCATGCTGACTATGTGAAAAACATGATCACCGGTGCGGCGCAAATGGATGGCGGTATTTTGGTCGTATCCGCCGCCGATGGCCCTATGCCCCAAACCCGGGAGCATATTCTCCTCGCTAAACAGGTGGGTGTACCTCGTCTGGTTGTCTTTCTTAATAAAAAAGACATGGTAGATGATGATGAGCTTTTGGAACTCGTAGAACTAGAAGTTCGGGAACTTCTCAGCAAATACGACTTCCCAGGCGACGAAATCCCCATCGTCACAGGCAGCGGACTCAAAGCCCTCGAAGCTATGACCGCTAACCCTAAAACCGCGAAAGGTGAGAATGAATGGGTGGATAAGATTTATGATTTGATGGATGCCGTGGATGACTATATCCCCACCCCAGAAAGGGAAATTGATAAGCCTTTCTTGATGGCGGTTGAGGATGTCTTCTCCATCTCCGGTCGTGGTACCGTGGCTACCGGTCGGATTGAACGCGGCAAGGTTAAAGTCGGTGAGACTGTGGAAATTGTCGGCATCAGAGATACCCGCAGCACTACCGTAACTGGGGTGGAAATGTTCCAAAAAACCCTTGATGAAGGTATGGCTGGCGATAACGTTGGTCTACTATTACGGGGTTTGAAAAAAGAAGATATTGAACGCGGTATGGTTATCGCTAAACCAGGTTCGATTACTCCCCATACTCTCTTTGAGGGAGAAGTTTATGTGCTGACCAAGGAAGAAGGCGGCCGCCATACTCCTTTCTTTTCTAACTATCGCCCTCAGTTCTACGTTCGTACTACCGACGTGACTGGGACTATCCAAGCCTATACCACCGATGAAGGCAAGGATATAGAAATGGTGATGCCAGGCGATCGCATTAAGATGACGGTGGAACTGATCAATGCCATTGCCATTGAACAGGGAATGCGTTTCGCTATCCGTGAAGGCGGCCGAACCATTGGTGCGGGCGTTGTTTCTAAAATCATCAAATAGAACCCTTGCTCTAATAGTTAATAGTGATTAGTCAAAAAATACCGCTATACACTATTAACTATCGCTTGTCAATATTATTTCTGTACCTTGAAAACCTAAAAAACTATGGCTACTCTAGAACAACAAAAAATTCGCATCCGTTTAAAAGCTTTTGATCGTCGTCTGCTGGATACTTCCTGTGAAAAGATAGTAGATACAGCCAATAGAACCGAAGCCACTGCAGTAGGACCGATTCCCTTACCAACTCGCAAAAAGATCTATTGTGTTTTGCGCTCTCCCCACGTTGACAAGGATGCTCGGGAGCATTTTGAAACCCGTACCCATCTGCGGATTATTGACATCCATCAACCCAATCATAAAACCATTGATGCTTTAATGAAGTTGGATTTACCTGCGGGGGTAGATATTGAAGTGAAACTGTAGATAATTTGGGCAGGTTTTTGCCTGTCCTACTTAGAAGATTTAACCTCGGTGGCCCGTGACAATATAAGATACCCTTTGGGCAATATTAGTGGCGTGATCTGCCATTCTTTCTAGGTGACGAATAATCAACCCCATTAGTAAAATCGGCTCCACTACACCCTTAATGTCCTTTTGATAGGCGAGAATTTGATAAAGACGCTCATAGGCATCATCTACCGTATCATCTAGGCTTTTAACCTTATTACCCGCATCGGCATCTAAATCCCCCAAAGCCACTAAGCTAGTGGCTAACATGAGTTGGGCGTGGTTTGACATGGCGGCAATTTCCTCCATACAGGTATGGGGAGAATAGATAAATAATTTGATAGCTAGTTCCCCTAAGTCTTGGGCATAGTCACCAATTCTTTCTAAATCTCGTACTAACTGCATAAAAGCACTTAAAATTCTTAAGTCCTGGGCTACGGGCGCTTGCAGGGCCATTAAAGTCGTACAATCTAGTTCAATTTGACGATAGTAACGATCTACTTCCTTATCCAAAATGCCAATTTTTTGAGCGGCTTCTAAATCGCCCGCAAAAAGAGATTGATGGCTGAGGCGAAAAGACTCTTCCACAAGGGCGCCCATGCGGAGGATATCCTGTTCTAAACGTCTGAGAGCTCGATCAAAGTTGCTTCTTTCGGGATGATTAATCCGAGATGATAAGTTCACGGGCAAATACGGCTAACCCTCTAGGATCTATATATTGGTTATAACATTACCACCCAATTATTAAGACATTTTTAAGGAATTGGGAATTTACAAGAAAGTCCCAACTCCCAGGGCAGATTTTAAGTAATAACCGTCGGTTTTTCCCGTTGGGTATAGTGACGAATTTGGGCAATCTCTTCCGCTAATTGGATTAGGGGTTGCAGGGCCGCTTGTGTCTCTATCTCCTGCCGGGTAGCATCGCTCTCATAGCTTTCTACATACAGTCTCAGGGTAGCTCCTTTTGTCCCCGTTCCCGACAACCGCAGGACAATGCGCGAGCCATCGGTAAATCCAATGCGGATACCTTGATTTTCACTGACACTTCCATCAATGGGATCGGTATAGGCAAAGTCATCACTGTAGGCAACTTCGTATTTACCATACTTTTTGCCTGGCATTTGTCCAAGGGAGGAGCGCACAAGAGTAACCATTTCCGTCGCCCTGGCCGCATCTACCTCCTCGTAGTCATGACGGGAATAATAATTGCGTCCAAATTTTTGCCAGTGACTACGGACAATTTGCTCAACGGATTCACCCCTTACCGCTATGATATTCAGCCAAAATAAGACAGCCCAAAGTCCATCTTTTTCTCGTATGTGGTTAGAGCCAGTACCAAAGCTTTCCTCCCCGCAAAGGGTAGCTTTGTTCGCGTCTAAGAGGTTGCCAAAGAATTTCCAGCCCGTCGGCGTTTCATAACAATCAATACCCAATTGAGCCGCTACTCGGTCAACGGCGGCACTGGTGGGCATGGAGCGAGCTACTCCTGCTAGGCCATTTTGATAACCCGGAACCAGATGAGCATTAGCCGTGAGAACCGCCAGACTATCACTAGGATTGACGAAAAAATGACGACCCAAAATCATATTGCGATCGCCATCCCCATCTGAGGCCGCCCCAAAATCGGGAGCATTCGGGCCAAAGAGTATTTCTACCAAATCGTGGGCATAAACCAGGTTAGGATCGGGATGTCCCCCACCAAAGTCTTCTAGGGGTACTCCATTCTGTACCGTTCCCAAAGGCGCGCCTAAACGCCCTTCAAAAATGGCATGGGCATAGGGACCCGTGACGGCGTGGAGAGAGTCCATGCAGAGGCGAAAATCTGAAGAAAGGAGAGTTTTTAGACGAGTAAAGTCAAAAAGAGACTCCATTAATTTCAGATAGGGAACAACGGAGTCAAAAACTTCTACATCCATTGTGCCGAGTTTAAAAGAGCCGACGCGATCTAAATTAATATCGGCAGATTGGAGGATTTTGTACTCAGATATGGTCTTCGTGCGGGCAAAAATTGCCTCGGTAATCTTTTCTGGAGCCGGTCCTCCATTGGCAATATTGTACTTAACCCCAAAGTCGGCCTTGGGCCCCCCTGGGTTATGGCTCGCAGAAAGAATAATCCCCCCCAGGGCTTGATTTTCTCTGATTACACAACTAGCGGCCGGTGTGGACAAAATACCATCAAGGCCCACTAAAACCTTGCCGATACCGTTTGCTGCTGCCATTTTTAGGATGATTTGAATGGCTTCACGGTTGAAGTAGCGTCCATCTCCCCCTAGGACTAGGGTTTTTCCTTGGGTTCCTTCTAAGATATCGAAAATAGATTGAATGAAGTTTTCTAGGTAGTGAGGTTGTTGGAACGTGGGTACAGATTTCCGCAGCCCGGAGGTTCCTGGTTTTTGCTCACTAAAGGGTGTGGTTGCAATGGTTTGAATCGTCATCAGTTAAGCTCCTATCTAAACCTCTATCCTTTAGAATAGGTCAGCTTGTCCTAGGATTTCCAGAATCTTTTTCGTTAATCTTGTAAACTACCCCGCCCTAGAGGGCGAAGCTTTTAATAGCCCTGAATCTATAGGACAGACCTTTGCCTGGCGGGGGATATCTGGGTTAAGGTTAGGGTCCCTAGAGACTGGTCAGCGTCAGGCAGTCACCACTTGGCTACAATGGAAGGAGAACTACAAGGGTATCTTCAAGATGAGTATGGTGTAGTGTTTGACTGTAAGCCATCTTTCCCCTACAATTTGTTATAATTTGCCAACCTCAACCTAAAAAGCTATCATGACTCAATCTCCTACTCTATCAATTGTTTCGCCAACTCGGGGTAACTTTTCAGACTATTGGTTAGAGCAGTTGTTAAATATCAAAGGAAATATAGAATTTAATCTAGTGTATCCCCCCGATGTAACTCCAGTAAACATTGCTGATTCAAGGGTGAAAATTATTGTTAGCCCTTACAAGGGAGAGGTTATTCAGCGATTAATAGGATTGCTAAATGCCCAAGGCAAATACGTTCTAGCTTTAGATGATGACGACTTTGCTCATCCAGATTTATATTTGTTAGTAGAAAGCTACTTCAATCGATTCCCTGAGAGTTGGGTTCTTAGACTAGGTAAGGTTGGTATAGATGGCAAAGAAGAAAAAAAAATTAAGTCGCCTTGGCAGAAAATTCCCGATATCAACCAATTGGATGTTTGGACAAGACAAGGAAGAAAAACCCATGGGTTTGAGTCGGAGGAGGAAAAACTCTTAGAGCTACCTATTGTACCTTTAGAAACCAAATTTGATCGTCAATTTCTGATATCTCCCTATCATAAAAGAAAGGATATGAATGGTATTCATATAGAAAATTTTAATAACAAGGTCTGGCGCAACGATTTAGTGAATGAATCCCTCAGGGATTTATCTGAAACAACTCACTTATTTGGACATCTTAAATGGATTCCTAAATGGAATTTAGATCGTCTATTGGGCTTATTTTTACAAGCAAAATTTTATGTAAAAGATAAAATCGTAGGACATTGGATACTCGGATCTGAACAAATTCGTTATATATTGGTAAATCAAGCTCTAAAGGGTGATTTTAGATTAATGCTTCCCAGTGATGGATTATTAGTTAAAAGATTTCCTCAGTATGGTTACTTTTGGAATCTGTCGTTTGAGCAATTTTGGATAGCCGTGAAGAAGTTGGGTAGACGAGCTTTGTCAAACAAGGTAACTACTTTAGAAAAAATTGTAAATCTAAAATAAACCCAAGCCCACTGCCCCCAGTCTTTAGATGTACCTCAGTAGCTTAGGAAACGCTATCTGTACTTAATATTTTGTTAAATTAACCCCAGGCTAAATAGGGCAACTTTGCCGCAGTTTCCTCAATTTCTGGCAAATTTTGGATTAGTTGACCACAACTATCCCAGGTTCCCCCCAGGAGCATTTGGCGAGAGCCTTCATCTATAGTCAAAGGGGCGACAAAATCAGCGTGATGAACCTCTAGGGTTTCTAGGTTGATTTCTAGAGGGGCTAAGGGATTAGCTTGTACGAGGGTTTGTAGGGCCTTAACCGCTTCAGCATTGGCAGTTAAGCAAGGGATACCATTGGCAATACAGTTACCAAAAAAGATTTCCGCAAAACTCTCGCCAATGATAGCTTCAATTCCCCAACGCAGGATGGCTTGAGGTGCGTGCTCTCGGCTGGAACCACAGCCAAAGTTGGCATTGACGATTAAAATTTTTGCCCCTTGGTACTGGGGTAGATCAAAGGGGTGTTCTCCCTGCTTCTGCACTCGATCATCGGCAAAAACCTGTTCTCCTAAACCGTCAAAGGTTATACTCCGCAAAAAACGTGCGGGAATGATGCGATCTGTATCAATGTCATTGCCAATTAAGGGAAGACCTTTCCCCCCTAGGGTACTGATTTGACTCATGGTATTAATAAAGGTGATAATTAGCCTAACTTTTCATTCTACATCAGAGGATAATACCTATGTCTTTTGAATCAGCCCTGAATACCAGTCAATCCCTCCTCAATGCCATAGAAACGGGAAATTATGACGAAAAACAAGCACAGGCGGCAATTACGGAATTGGTACAGACAGTAGAAGGAGCAAGGGGCTTTTTCGTGGTTTTACTAAGCGGTGACTTCCAAACAAAGATTCATCTAGAGCCAACTGTCAGCGAAGCTTTGAAATCTTCCCCAGAAATTGTAGCTCAGTTACTAACCAAAAACCTAGCCATGTGCACGGCGATGGAGGTTCTGCATGGGCGTAATGGAGATGAGGAAAATTTGGCGGGATCACAACAAGTACAAAAAAGGGTTCTGGAGCTAATTGCCGAGTTGAAGCTTGCTCCTATTAATGAACAACTAGAGGAACTCAAAAACACCCTAGAAAATGGTAACGGAAGTTATCAAGACTTTTTAACCAGATTCGCCTACGATTCTTCCCAAAAAGAGGCCATCCTTAAGGCTCTATGGTTTAGGGCTGACATCAAAAACAAGCTGTGAGCGGTAGAAACAGACATTAAACTCTAGGAAGAAATTCATCCGTCCAAGCAGCAAAGGCACGGCATCCGTTTTAGCCCAAGCGAAAACTAACCGAACAGCGTTAAAGTTACCAACTGTGCCAGACACTAATAGACCCCTTGCTTCTACTGTAGCCAAATTTCCCCCCAGAAATACCGATTCGGTCTGTTCTTCCCAGACTGCTCCAAGCTCTATCCCAATGCTGTAAGGTAGAACGTTGACACTTGCCCCAGTATCCAAAAGCCCTAGTGCTTGTGTCGATAAACCTCGATAGGCCAAGCCGAAGGGCAAGAGAGGCAGGTTATCAGGGATTCCAAAGGTGTCCAGACTTTCTGTAAAGTTAAACCTTTGCGGGTTAAGCATTAGGGGGTAATTCTTCCGATTCTAGTAACTGGGCAAGTTGATGGGCTGCTGAGTGGGAATTAAGGGGCGACCACAGCGAGTAAGTTGAGCCTGTCAGCAGGGTCGGCTCTTCTTCCTTGGCTAGTTCCGTAAGTAGAAATTGCATGACCTTCAGTTTATCGGCACGAGGCAAGTTACTCAACGCGGGAAATAAATCGGCTGGTGTCATGGGACTGGGGAAAATGGTTGGTTCTATTGTCCCACAAATTTTAAATTCCCTAAATTAGTAATCTTGTTTTAAATGAGAACTGCTATAGTTTGGCAATAATCCTCTGGACAATATCCATCCCTGTGACAGCTTGCCAACCAAATAAGCCTAATAGAATAACATTTAAGGTAATATGGGTGATACGGGCTAATTCATTGCCCTTCTGCATTGAGGGTACTAGGGCGGTAGAGGTGGCAATTAATCCTGTCATTCCTAACCCCACCAGTAAATGGGGTCCTAGGAACAACTTACCATTATTGATATAGGTGACACCGAGCGCTCCTATTGTCCCTAAAACCATCAAAGCTAGTAAGATAGAACCAACTTGATAATGTTTATTACGAAAGTCTTTCTGGATTAATTCTTTTCTGACTTCCTTATCGGCACTACGAGTGCGCCTATACTGAATGCCCGAATAGAGGGCGTAAATCGTTAGCCCTAAAAGCACCCACATCAGAAGCGGATGGGCAAATTGTGACCAGACTTTGACAGATGCTGGAATCTCGAAACTCATATTGTATTACCCTCTGAGGATATTTAATCTTCATGAAAGTTAACTTAACACAATTGGCTACCTAATACAGCAGCAATTCGGTACTACACTTGTAAAAGAAGCAATCCTCTTCTCTGGCTCTACTCGATAACCCCCCATTAGGATGAGTGAACAAAAACCCCTAGGCTCAGTTATTCAAGGCTCCTTAAGCGAAGGTATTGAAGTCCGTCTTCATCCCGATATTTCCGTTGAGGAGATGCGCGTGGGCAAATTTTTGGTAGTACAGGGAGTGCGATCGCGTTTTTTCTGCCTCTTAACCGATGTTTCCCTAGGTACTTCTAGTCCCAGAATTTTGGCTAATCCTCCCCAGGCTGAAGATAGTTTTATGCGGGATGTTTTAGCCGGCAGCGGTACCTACGGGACAATCTCCCTATCCCCCATGTTGATGTTTACCCCCACCTCTGAGGAGGAATTTACACCAGCTAAAGCGCCGATTACGAATACTTCCTTGGCTTCCTTTAGCCCCCAAAGTAGTGCCGAAATGGAGTTACTCCCCGTTAAAACCATCCCCGCCCATTTTAGCCAGGTTTATGAAGCTAGTGAGCAGGATTTTCGCATGGTATTCGGTTGGGAAGATGATCCCACTAGGCGTAATTTTGCCATCGGGCAACCTTTGGATATGGATGTACCAATATGCCTGAATCTAGATCGCTTTGTCGAACGCAGTAACGGGGTTTTTGGAAAATCGGGAACGGGTAAATCTTTTTTGACGAGGTTACTGATTTCGGGCATTATTCGCAAGCAAGCCGCCGTTAATTTGATGTTTGATATGCACTCAGAGTATGGTTGGGAAGCCATGCAGGAAGGAAAAAACGTTTCCACGGTTAAGGGCCTGCGTCAATTATTTCCAGGACAAGTGGAAATTTATACCTTAGATACTGAATCGACTAAGCGTCGTGGGGTTAGAGATGCTCAGGAATTGTATCTTAGTTATGATCAGATAGAAATTGAAGATATTCGCTTAATCGGTAGGGAATTGGGCATTTCTGAGGCGAGTTTAGACAATGCTAATATTTTGTATGCCGAATATGGCAGGTTTTGGATTACACAACTCCTGAGTATGACTAATGAAGATATCAAAATCTTCTGCCAAGAAAAACAAGGTCATCCTGGCTCAATTATGTCCCTACAACGTAAGCTTATGCGCTTGGAAGGGTTGAAATATTTAAAGGCTGTTTGTCCCCATAATTATATTGATCAAGTGGTGCAATCTTTAGATGCAGGGAAGCACGTCGTTGTTGAGTTTGGCTCCCAAAGTAATATGCTTTCCTATATGTTGGCAACTAATATGATTACCCGCCGTATTCATGCCAATTATGTCAAAAGATCGGAACACTTTCTACAAACTAAAAATCCGAGCGATCGCCCTCGTCAGTTGGTTATTACCATCGAAGAAGCCCATCGTTTTCTCGATTCTGGGATTGTCAGTCAAACCATTTTTGGGACTATTGCTCGGGAAATGCGAAAATATTTTGTTACTCTTTTAATTGTCGATCAACGTCCTTCGGGAATTGATAATGAGGTAATGTCCCAAGTCGGTACCCGTATTACTTGCTTACTCAATGACGACAAAGATATTGATGCAATTTTTACGGGAGTTTCTGGAGCCGGGGGATTACGAGCAGTTTTATCTAAATTAGATTCTAAACAACAAGCTTTAGTTTTAGGCCATGCGGTTCCTATGCCGGTTGTCGTCCGCACTCGTCCCTACGATCAGACATTTTATGCTGAAGTTGGTGAAACGGATTGGACACAAATGCCCGATGAAGATGTATTTTCTGCGGCGGAAATGGCCAAGGCAGATTTAGGATTTTAGGGAGAGATGAATGTGAATAGTTATACTTTAAATCTTGATTTAAGTGAGCAACAATTTCAGCAAATATGTGATAATAATCCTGCGCTAAAGTTTGAGTTAAATGCCCAGGGAGATTTAATTATTATGTCACCAACAGGAGGAGAAACGGGAAGTATTAATTCAGATTTTAATGGACAACTTTGGTTATGGAATCGGCAAAAAAAACTAGGAAAAGTGTTTGACTCTTCCACTTGTTTTAAATTGCCTATAGGCAGTAATCGCTCCCCTGATGTAGCCTGGATTGCCCTAGAAAGATGGCATCAACTTACCCCCGAGCAAAGGCAAACATTTCCCCCCATTGCGCCGGATTTTGTTTTAGAATTGATGTCACCGACAGATAACTTAAAAGATGTCCAAGATAAGATGCAGGAATATCTAGATAGTGGGGTTAAACTAGGTTGGTTAATTAATCCTAAAACTAGAATAGTGGAAATTTATAGGCAAGGACAAACCAAGGAAGTTTTAGAGAATCCTCGGTATTTGTATGGAGAAAATATTTTAGTAGATTTTATCCTAGATTTAACAGATATTTGGGAGCAAATACCATGAATGCCTATACTCTAAATTTCCAGCAAATTTGCCAGAACAATCCTGAGTTAAAGTTTGAGTTAAATACCCAGGGAGATTTAATTATTATGTCACCAACAGGAGGAGAAACAGGAATAAAAAATTTCAAATTAGCTGTTAAGATAGGAATTTGGAACGAACAAAAAAAGTTAGGTGTATGTTTTGATTCTTCCACTTGTTTTAAATTGCCTATAGGTAGTAATCGCTCCCCTGATGTAGCTTGGATTGCACTAGAAAGATGGGAACAACTTACCCCCGAGCAAAAGCAAACATTTCCCCCCATTGCGCCGGATTTTGTTCTAGAATTGATGTCACCGACAGATAACTTAAAAGATGTCCAAGATAAGATGCAGGAATATCTAGATAGTGGGGTTAAACTAGGTTGGTTAATTAATCCTAAAACTAGAATAGTAGAAATTTATCGACAGGGACAAACCAAGGAAGTTTTAGAGAATCCTCGGTATTTGTATGGAGAAAATATCTTAGTAGACTTTATCCTAGATTTAACAGATATTTGGGAGTAAATACCATGAATACCTATACTCTAAATTTCCAGCAAATTTGCCAGAACAATCCTGAGCTAAAGTTTGAGTTAAACACCCAGGGAGATTTAATTATCGTGTCACCAACAGGAGGAGAGACAGGAAACTATAACGCCGAGCTAACTACAGAATTTGTTATCTGGAATCGGCAAAGGAAGCTAGGGAAAGTGTTTGACTCCTCCACTTGTTTTAAATTACCTATAGGTAGTAATCGCTCTCCTGATGTGGCTTGGATTACCCTAGAAAGATGGGAACAACTTACCCCAGAACAAAGGCAAACATTTCCCCCCATTGCGCCGGATTTTATTCTAGAATTGGTTTCACCGACAGATAACTTAAAAGACACCCAAGATAAGATGCAGGAATATCTAGATAGTGGGGTCAAATTAGGTTGGTTAATTAATCCTAAAACTAGAATAGTGGAAATTTATCGACAGGGACAAGCCAAGGAAGTTTTAGAGAACCCTCGATATTTGTATGGAGAAAATGTTTTAGTAGACTTTATCCTAGATTTAACTGAGATTTGGGAGTAAATATCCTAGGCGCAAAAACTAACTTCCTTGAATAGAATCCGCAGTTGCTAAAGTTTTCGCCCCCCTTTCCAGACATTCAATATCTACAGATGACCAAGAATGTACCGATTGACATTGATGGGCTATCAGTAACCCCCATAAACCCTTAGCAGTTAACACAGGAGCGACCAAATTAGCCCGAACTTGCAGTCCGCGTAAAAAATCCCGATGGCATTCTTGAATTGGTTCCAATTCTATATCATTTGTTGCCTTAACTCGCCCTTGCAGATAAAGCACTGCATATTCATCCTGGAAACATTTATCGGGTCCCGTCGAACCAAGGATAGAAAGGGAGGGAGAACTTAAGGATTCAAAAGTTACTTGTCCCTGCCACTGATTGTAAAAGTAATATAGCAAAACCCGATCCACTTGTAATTGATTTCTGATTAAGTTAGTGGTTTTTTGGACGAGCTCATCCCGCTCTAGGGTACGGTTGAGATTGTTCATTACCCTCTGCAAACTCCGTTGAAGGGGCATAGAATCACGTTTTAGGAGTTCATCTGGAGGAGTTGACATATATGCAAACAGTAAAGAGTCTCTATGTCTCTATTCTAGCTTACTCCCCCTTACGTCTTCTGTAATCTTCAATAAACGACTCTACTAACTCCACATCCTCCTTGCTCCCAATCACTAGGGGGGTGCGTTGGTGTAACTTAGTGGGGACAATATCCAAAAGACGTTGTTTTCCATTACTCGCTTTTCCCCCTGCTTGTTCTACTAAAAAGGCTAAGGGGGCTGTTTCGTAGAGTAGTCTTAACTTACCTTCGGGGTTTTTTGTTGTACCAGGATAGAGAAAGACTCCCCCCTGCATTAAAATTCGGTGCATATCTCCCACCAAAGCTCCGCTATAACGGGCTGTATAACCCTCATGACGGTGGACATAACGGGTATAGTCACGAATAGACTCATCCCACTGCCAAAAATTTCCTTCATTGGTACTATAAACCGGACCATGCTCGGGCATCTTTATATTCTCTTGGGATAGGATAAATTCACCCAAACTAGGGTCCAAAACAAAGGAATGAACTCCATTACCTAGGGAATACACCAAAATAGTGGAAGGTCCATACAAAATATAACCGGCGGCGATTTGCTTATGTCCATCCTGTAATAAGTCTAAGGCTTCTCCCCCAATATCATTGCCTTCCTGCTGACGAATAGCAAAAATTGAACCCACATTTAGATTAATATCTACGTTAGAAGAGCCATCAATGGGGTCGTAAAGAAGGGTATATCGTCCTATGGGACAGTTTTCGGGGATATAGTAGGGTTTTTCCATCTCTTCCGAAGCCAAGCGACAAACTAAGCCACTCTGTTTAAATGCGGAGATAAAAACCTCATTGGCGTAGACATCCATTTTCTTGACGGATTCACCCTGTACATTTGTTTCCCCAGTAAATCCTAAGACATTCGCCATCAACCCCGCACTACTGAGACGACGAGCGATTAATTTACCCGCTAAGGCGATACGGTTCATAATAGCGCTTAAATCCTGAGCCTCTGCACCAAAGCTTTGTAGTTGTTGCAACACGTGACGAGAAAGGGTGGTACAATCTCGGTCTAGGCTATGGGTAGGTATGATAAAAGGTTCTGTATTAACCATTGCTTAGTCCTTCTCCTTTTGGGGGCTCAATCACCTATACTATAGCGATTTTAGGGAAGTTGTGAACTTATTCCCATCGGGCCAACTCCTCTAGGCAATTTTGCCATAGTCTTTGTATTTGTTCCCGTCGCTGCTCAAAATTAGCTGCTACTAAAATAAACAGAATACCTAGGGCTAACCCGATTACCCACTTGGCAAAGCTGTACTGAAAATTTAGGACAACTAACTGGTACAACACCGTCAAAATAAAAGTAATAGTTCCCACATATAAAAAAGCCCTGATTCTCCATCCTAATCCTATTAATAAAGTCGTTACGCCAATTATCGAGGGAATTAACCCTGTTTTTTGATAAAACACCAAAGCTGTGACGGCAATTACCGCACTTCCTAAAATTCTCCAGTTATGACGGGCTAAACGTTGATGCGCTTGTTTTAAAAAAGGATCTACCATGGGAACGTAGAGAATTGATAAACCTACCACCAAAGCGATTAAAATATTGTCTTGCCAATGATAATTAAAGAAAAATCTGAGGACTAGCCAATTTATAAATCCTAAGCTTAAATAACTCCAGCGCAGATTGTCTCGACTGATTCCCACCTGTAGATAAACACTAGCCAGCAAAATTAAACTTAAATCGGAAATTGCCCGACAGGTCAATAAAGCTACTATTAAGGGAATTACGACGACAACCCTCCGCCAAGGCTTAATATTCCAACCCCAATCTGTCCAAGGAGCGTAGGAGATTAAAATGGCTATTACTCCCGCTACTGCACCATAGAATGGATCTAAAAAGGCTAAGGATTTCCACAACAATCGAGCGACAATTATGGTTTCAATAGTATCCCAAAATCCTCCATACACCCAACGCTCTCCCCCTTGTAAATTTCTACCTTCCAAAAAAGCATAGACAGATAAAGATAAGCTCAGTAGCAGTAGGGTTAAGGTAGGTTGTTGCGGGGAAATTTGTCCAGTAAGTATGCCAAAAACTACCCAACTGTATGCTAGGGTTAAAATCTTAAAAATACTGCCAATAGTCCAATGGAGATGGGCGATACTTTTTAAGTCAGATAATGCAATAGAACCGATGCAAGTGTATCCTTTTAATTTACCTCTCCAAGCTATTAACCGATAAATAGCTCCTAAGCCCGCAGCCACTAAACCTAAAACTAATAACCCATTTAAAATGTCTCCTCCTCTGACTAACAATAATCTATAAATAACCCATTCATAAATCCCAACGGAAAAACTTAAAACAGCTAGGGAACTTAAAGCCCTACGTTCTCTAACTTGGTAACTAACTCCTAGTAAAATAGCCGCCACTCCAAGGGTTAACCATCCTGTCTGGTTGGTCAAATAACCCAAGCGCCACATAATTCCCATAACTGCAAAAAATAGGGGTGATAATTTTAAAACTGGCGCGTTATTTAACCAAGAAAGCTTTTTGTTGAGCCAAGGAACTGTTATTGCTAAAAACAAGCCTGTAATAATATTAAATGTGGCAATTATTAACCGAGACTGAGCGGTTTCTATAAGGAATAGCTCCACAGCCCAGATGATACCATAAACCCTGAGATTATTTAGCGATCGCCAGGAACGTACTAAAATTAAACCTAGCAGCAATAAACAAACTAATCTCCACAGTATCTGCGGAGCTACGGGAGAAATAACATGGGACAATATACCGATGCTTAATTGAGCTAAAGTAAACCCACATAAAAGAGTTCCCCACTCATGGGTTGACTGACTGTATAGACTGAGCAAATAATTGGGATAACGTTTTGACAATAGATAAAAAAACCAAAGTATCCCCACACCTACTCCCTGGGCTAACATCCAATTCGCTTGCGAGAAGATAAATACCCAGAAAATTTCCCCCTTGAGGATTTCCCCAATCCAGACTAATCCCCACAATACACTAAAAGCTACCTGTAGACGAGTTAGGAAAAGATCGGCTAACCCAAGGCTATTAATCAATAAAATAACTGCACCAAGTCCCAAACTAATAATCCGAATATTAGGAAAAGAAAAGGTCACAATTTGTGCTAAAACGACGGTAATTGTACTTCCCCAAACAGCTAACTTTCTCGTTTCAATGCCACGATAATAAGCAAGTATTGTAAGAATAATAGGAACACCAAACCAAGTTAATATTAAAGATTTGGGTTCAATAATGTTGAGGGTGTTTAAGAGAAAGTAATAGCTAATAGTAGCTAACACAAAAGCCAAAGACCAACTACTTTTGTACCATGCTTGGAAAAAGGTAAGGGTAGGATTAGATTTTTGTAAGGCACTAATTAACCATTGTACTATACCTAGGCTCAAAAAGATTGTATACCATTGGTAAGTAGTTAAGGGAGAAAATAACCAATCAATGGTAGAGATAAGAGCTACAATACTAAAAATATGAGTGCCATAAACTAGATTATAACGAACTGGTCTAATTCTATAGGTAGTGTAAGCAATGGTTAAAGTTGTCAGCCATAGATTCAAAGAATGCGCCCGAGGATGGGTTAGGGTAAAACTGATTAAAATGACACCTAAAGCTAAGGTCATTAACCCTGCTAGTTGAGCTAACTGTTGTTTATTTTGTCGGTATAATTTTCTACTTATCCAACGCCAAATCCATAGATAAGGAAAGAGGGTGATTCCATAAATTGCATACTGTGAGTTGGTTGTACCCGTTAGGACGTTATTAAAGAAATTACTGATTATTCCTTGGGATGATAGGGAGTTAATCTGGGGAAGTTTTAAATAAGTTACTAAGCCAATTATAAAAATAAATATTATATCTATGGACTGACTTTTTTCTTGTAAACGTCTCCACAGGAGCTTTAGGGACAAGCCAGCTAATATAATAGTTTGCCAAATATAACTAAAATTAGTTGCTATATACCAATTGGAAACTAAGATGACCGTACCCAGATTTTCGAGAAATTTATTTAACTTATTGGTTTCTGAATTTAAACTCATGTATTGAATAATCCAACCATAAAGTCCGATAGCTAGAGTTAGATTTTCTCCTGGCAAATTTATAATAAAAATGCCTCTAAACAACAAAATACTTACTCCGTACAAACTTAAAAAATTGGTTTTATTAAAACTAATTGTTCTTCCGAAAAATAAGTAGCCAGCAAATCCAATTAATCCCCCATAAATAGCGATCAAAGGAAATAGAGGCAATCGCCATCCCCCCTGAGCTAAACTTAACCCTGCAAATAGGAGAAAAAGAGGAGAAAAAAACCTTAGCCGTGAGTAAAAACCATATATGGCAATTAAAATTAAACCTGCTAATGCAGAACATATTAACCCACCTAAAGATCGATGTAGTTGTAGGCTATCCATCGCCCAAAAATTAATAGGAATTAAGAGAATAGCCAAGATTTGTAAGGATTGACTGGTGATCAGCAGACGTTCTTGTCTTTTAGCCCAAAAACCAATTCCCCAAGTCATGAGGGTATAACAAAATAAAATTAAATATTGTCCTAAAAATGAAACTCTATGCCATTGGGTTGCGGCTAACACTCCCGAAGATATAACTACTAAGAACAAACCCAAAAAAAGTAACCAGCGAACACTAAGTTCATCCCTGAAGGCGCTCCAAAACCCTGGCGCTCGCTGAACCCTTAATACAGGTTGGGCTACAGCCAAGGATTCCTCCGCAAAATCCCTGGGAGCAGGGATAGTAGGTACAGTAGGGACTGGGGGAATAAAATCGCAACTTAGATATTGCTGACCCCAGGACTTGACCTGATCTTGGGTAATAATACCTAGTTCTAGCCATGATTCCAGGGCGTTGAGTAGTTGGGGATGGGAAGCGTCCACCGAGATTTTCAGGAACTGCTTTTGGGGAGATGGATGGGGATTCATGAGAGAAATGTAACCGTTTATTAAGTTAAAGGGGATAAAACTTAAGAAAATCTAAAATTTAGGGGCTTTGTACATTCTACTCCCGTAGGTAAAAACCCTAGGGTATCAAGGGGGGTGAAACCTTTATTGCCTAATGCTTGCATCATTTTTATAATGTTTCGTTACAAATAGACAGCAGGAGATTTAACAATATGTAATAAACAAAGATCCGATAGCGGTGTATAAAAAATACTTGTAGGGTTTGAAATGACAGATGGAATTAACCAGCCTCTCTGTCTGATGCCCACTCACTGGTTTATGAGACAAGTTTTCAAAGCTTGGGTAAGTAAACGATGAGGGTTGCTTTAGATTTCCTTAGAATAGAACTGTTTTTAAGGGAACTCAACTGTTATTCACGCCAAAAGTCAAGTAGGAGATAGATTCAATGTTTGACGCATTCACCAGGGTTGTTTCTCAAGCTGATGCTCGTGGAGAATTCCTCAGCACCTCACAGCTAGATGCTTTAAGCGCAATGGTTGCAGAAAGCAACAAACGTATGGATACCGTTAACCGGATCACTAGCAACGCCTCCACTATTGTTGCTAACGCTGCTCGCTCCCTTTTTGCTGACCAGCCTCAACTAATCCAACCAGGCGGAAATGCTTATACAAGCCGTCGCATGGCTGCTTGCTTACGCGATATGGAAATCGTTTTACGCTACGTTACCTATGCAGTCTTCACAGGAGACGCTAGTGTATTAAACGATCGCTGCCTCAATGGTCTGCGTGAAACCTATGTAGCTCTCGGTGTTCCTGGCGCTTCCGTTGCTGCCGGTGTCCAAAAAATGAAAGATGCAGCCCTTGCTATCGCTGGCGATCGCAGTGGAGTCACCTCTGGTGATTGCAGTGCATTATTGTCTGAAGTTGCAGGCTACTTCGATCAAGCTGCCGCCGCAGTTGCTTAATTTTTTAAGCCCAACGCCTTAAATGTAGGAAACCTTTGCAAAAAACCATCGGGAGATACCAAAATCATGAAAACCCCTTTAACCGAAGCCGTATCAGCTGCTGATTCTCAAGGACGTTTCCTGAGCAGCACCGAAATCCAAGTTGCCTTTGGACGTTTTCGTCAAGCTTCTGCCAGCTTACTAGCTGCCAAAACTCTGACCGAGAAAGCCAGCACTTTAATCCAAGGCGCTGCTAAAGCAGTCTATGACAAATATCCTTACACCACCCAAATGCAGGGTAACAACTTTGCTGCGGATCAACGTGGTAAAGACAAGTGCGCCCGTGACATCGGTTACTACCTCCGCATGGTTACTTATTGTCTAGTAGCTGGTGGAACAGGTCCTATGGATGAGTACCTAATCGCCGGTATCGACGAAATCAACCGCACCTTCGACCTATCTCCTAGCTGGTATGTAGAAGCGCTCAAATATATCAAAGCTAACCACGGTTTAAGCGGTGATTCAGCCGTTGAAGCTAACTCCTACCTAGATTATGCGATCAACGCCTTAAGCTAGTCATTTTTAAAGTACCGAGTGCCTGGAAGGGCAGAAGGTTGTTAGCAAATGGGTTAGCAATCTCTGTTCCTCCAGGCCTTGCTTATATCTAAAAAACTTCAGGAGAAAACCATGACCAGTTTAGCAGCAGCAACTCGTTTAGGCTTTGAGCCCTATGTAGCTGCAAGACCCTTGGAACTTCGGGGCAATCGGACAGATGATGAAGTAGAAACCGTTATCCGTGCCGTATATCGCCAAGTGCTCGGAAATGACCATCTCATGGAGAGCGAACGCCTCAGAAGTGCCGAATCTCTATTACGCAATGGTTCCATTACGGTCAAAGATTTCGTCCGCTCGGTCGCTCTGTCGGAATTGTATCGGGATAAGTTTTTCCAAAACAATCCCCAGAATCGCTTTATTGAGTTGAACTACAAGCATCTCCTCGGACGGGCGATTTATGACCAATCAGAGATAGCCGCCCATGGTGCTGTCTATCATAGCAGTGGTTACGAGGCGGAAATCAATTCCTATCTAGATTCAGCTGAATATGACGAAAACTTTGGCGAGTCCATAGTTCCCTATTTTCGTGGCTTTTCTAGCCAACGTCAGCAAAAAACCGTCGGCTTTAGCCGTCTGTTCCAAATGTATCGCGGTTATGCTAACAGCGATCGCGCCCAAAGCAACGGCAACCGCGCCAAACTGACCACAGAAGTCGCCCGTAATAGCGCTTCCCCCGTCTATATCGGCGAAACAGCCCAAACCTTAAAAGGATTGTCCGGAGGCGAACGGGGTCAAATCTATCGTCTACGAGTGATCCAAGCCGCCCCCCAGGGACGCTCAACCCGAGTCCGTCGCAGTAGCACTGAGTATTTGGTACCCTACGAGCAGTTATCTAACCGTCTACAGCAAATCAATCGCCAAAGCGGTCAAGTTACCAGTATTACCCTTACTTAAACTCTATAGATTAAGGAGATTTTTTTTCATGGCTATTACCGTCGCCGCTTCCCGTTTAGGGACATCTGCCTTTGCCGATGCTTCCCCCCAGGAACTCCGCCCCGATTGGAGCCAAGCCGAGGTTAAAGGCATTATCCGTGCTGTTTATCGTCAGGTACTAGGCAACGATTATGTGATGGCATCAGAACGTCTCAAAGGTCCTGAATCTTTGTTGTCTAATGGTTCTATCAGTGTCCGCGAGTTTGTTCGCTCCGTTGGTAAATCGGAACTCTATAAACAGAAGTTCTTTTATAGCAACTTCCAAACCAGGGTAATCGAACTCAATATTAAACATTTCCTCGGACGCGCTCCCTACGATGAGTCAGAAGTGATCTATCATCTCGATCTCTATCAAAATAAAGGCCACGATGCTGATATTGACTCCTATATTGATTCGGTGGAATACCTAGAAAACTTTGGGGAAAATATCGTTCCCTATTATCGCGGTTTTGATACCCAAACGGGACAGAAAACCGTCGGCTTTACCCGCATCTTCCGTCTTTACCGTGGCTATGCTAATAGCGATCGCTCTCAGATTGCTGGTAATGCTTCCCGTTTAGCGGCGGATCTAGCCCAAAATGCACCTTCGGCGATCGTTGGACCTTCGGGAGCTAATAGTGGTTGGGCCTATAGTCCTTCTAAATCCGGCAATACCCCCAGCAAAGCCCTAGGTGGTAACGTAGCCTACGGGAACGTGGGCAAACTCTATCGCATCGAAATATCTGCTATTTCTAAGCCTGGTTATCCTAGTGTCCGTCGCAGTAATCGTGCTGTTATTGTGCCCTACGAGCAACTCAACAATACCCTAACCCAGATCAATAAGTCTGGTGGTAAAGTTGCCAGCATCACTCCCGCTAGCTTATAAGTTCAGGAGAAACAAAACCGTGTTAGGTAAATTAGATACCTCTAGCCGAATCTTTGTCTATGAAGTTTCGGGATTAAAACAAAACGACCAAAGTGATAAAAATACCTATCCTGTCCGTCTCAGTGGTAGTGTTTTTATCAAAGTTCCCTACAGCCGCATGAATGAAGAAATGCAGCGCATTACCCGCCAAGGTGGTACGATTCTTAGCATCAAGTCCGTCGGCTAACTGAACACCCTGTAAAAGAAGAGGTGGAGTGGGCGTAAGGGTTTGCTCTGCGTCTTCTCAAGTATTTTTTAAGGTGTCTTGCTTCCCTTGATCCTTAAAGTTATGTTACATTTTTTAAGAGAGACACTTTCCATAAATCTTGCGTAGGATATTCTAGCTTCATGTTTACCAAAGAAGTAACTGAATCGAAAGTCTATAAATGGTTTAACGATCGCCTAGAAATAGAAGCGATCTCCGAAGACATCGCCAGTAAGTATGTACCGCCCCATGTCAATATTTTCTACTGTCTAGGCGGTATCACCTTGGTTTGCTTCGTGATCCAGTTTGCCACTGGGTTTGCCATGACTTTTTACTATAAACCCACCGTTGCAGAAGCCCTCTCTTCGGTTCAGTATATTATGAACGAAGTCAACTTTGGCTGGTTGATCCGTTCTGTCCATCGCTGGTCCGCCAGCATGATGGTTTTGATGATGATTCTCCATACGTTCCGAGTTTATTTAACTGGCGGTTTCAAAAAACCCCGAGAATTAACTTGGGTAACAGGAGTGGTTCTGGCAGTAATTACCGTCACCTTTGGGGTAACGGGTTACTCTCTACCCTGGGACCAAGTGGGTTACTGGGCGGTTAAAATCGTTTCCGGTGTTCCTGCGGCCATTCCTGTGGTTGGAGATCAAGTAGTTGAACTGATGCGTGGTAGTGAGAGTGTAGGGCAAGCCACCCTGACTCGTTTCTACAGTCTGCATACCTTTGTTCTACCCTGGTCGATCGCCGTATTCATGCTGGCCCATTTTCTTATGATCCGTAAACAAGGGATTTCCGGTCCTCTATAAATTTAGGAGAACTATATCTGATGTCTACCCTCAAAAAACCCGATCTTAGCGATCCACAACTTCGCGCTAAACTAGCCGAAGGCATGGGTCATAACTACTACGGTGAACCCGCCTGGCCTAACGATTTACTCTATGTTTTTCCCATCGTTATCCTCGGCACCATCGGCCTCTGCGTTGGTTTAGCTGTACTTGATCCTACTCTCATCGGTGAACCAGCAGATCCCTTTGCTACACCTCTGGAAATTCTTCCCGAATGGTATCTTTATCCTGTTTTCCAACTTCTCCGTGTTCTTCCCAATAAACTCCTAGGGATTGCTTGCATGGCAGGGGTACCCCTGGGGCTAATTCTTATACCCTTTATTGAGAACGTCAACAAATTCCAGAATCCCTTCCGTCGTCCTGTGGCGACTGCTGTATTCATCTTTGGAACTTTCTTTACCCTCTGGTTAGGTGCGGGAGCAACTTTCCCCATCGACAAGTCTTTAACCTTAGGTTTGTTCTAAATTACTAATTCTTCCTAAAAAGGGCCTAGAAGCTATTTCTAGGCCCTTTGCTTTTACAATTCGGAGCGGTATACACCCGTATCTCTAAAGCTTCCCCCTTGATTGCCCACTAGGGCATCCGTTTCTTTAACAAAACCACTATAGGCTTCCATACTATGCTCACCTATATCTAGCCCTTCCCATTCTTCTTCTGGCTTAACACGAAGTCCTAGGCTCAACTTCAAGATTGTCCAAACCGCACCACTGAAAACTACACTAAAAGCAGCCACTGCCCCAATGCCAATAATTTGATGGCCGAGTTGCGCCATACCTCCTCCAAAGAATAATCCGCCCTTGGTATTAAATAAACCCACCGCTAAGGTTCCCCAAATACCATTGACCAAGTGTACCGAAAGCGCGCCCACAGGGTCGTCGATGCGTATATTGTCGAAAAAACTGATGGCATACACAACCAAGACACCTGCGATCGCACCGATAACCACAGCACTCCCATAATCTACTGTATTACAAGCGGCAGTTATAGAAACTAGCCCTGCCAGAATGCCATTAATAATCATGGTGAGGTCGGGTTTACCATGCTTAACCCAAGAGGTAATGGTGGCGGTAATACCCCCTGCTGATGCAGCTAAGTTGGTTATTACAGCAATTTGGGGCACCTGTTCATTGACAGCCAAAACGGAACCAGGGTTGAAGCCAAACCAGCCAATCCAGAGGATCAAACAGCCCAGGGTGGCCAAGCCCATATTATGCCCAGGAATGGCACTAATTCTGCCATTAATGTATTTACCCGTTCTGGGCCCCAGTATAATCGCCCCCATCAGAGCCGCCCAACCGCCAACGGAGTGGACGATGGTAGAGCCAGCAAAGTCTTGGAAACCAAGTTTAACCAGCCAACCCGAACCATGCCAAGCCCAGTGACCCATAATCGGATAGGCAATACCTACTAGCAGTAAGCTAAAGATTAAAAAATCAATAAATTTAATCCTTTCAGCGACAGCCCCCGATACGATAGTCGCCGCAGTACCCGCAAAGGCTGCTTGGAAAAGAAAATGCACGGAAATGGGTAAACCCTCAGGATAGGGCTTAAGTCCGTAGGTTTGGGAATCACCGCTTAAAAACCAGCCCCCCACCCCAATAAAGGCATTATCTGTACCACCAAACATTAGGGAGTAGCCAATTGCCCAGAAGGAAATAGTAGATAGGGCAAAAACAATCAGATTTTTGGCGAGAATATTGACGGCATTCTTTTGACGACATAAACCCGCCTCTAACATGGCAAAGCCCGCATTCATAAAAATCACCAAAATGGAAGCAATAAATACCCAGATGGTATTTAAGGCGCCTTGGAGTGTCGCCACATCCCCGGTAACTTTCTCTAGGCTCAGGGGGGCTACTTCTTGGGCTGTTACCGCGCTATGGGAAATAACCACCAGGATGGCTGTGAGGGGTATACAAGCCATTAAACTAACAGGGAAATATTTACCAATATTCCTGAGAAAATGTTGAAAATCTGGCTCTTTTTGCCTAGCTTGTTTCATGTTCATCTGTCTATATAATGTTGCTGGTCAGGGAAGATTAATTGTATTGGTTCTGCAAAAGTCAAGAAAAAAGCCCGGTTATAATGTAACTAGGATCTGAATATCTTGCTATTTTTTTCTTGGAGTTTTCTGTACGTTCTGATACCCTTTAGTAAAAAAACCCAGATCTCATGAATTATTTCCCATCCCAAACCCCAGATTTCCATCAGGCGATGATGGGGCATTGTCTCCGGTTAGCCCGTCAAGCGAGGGGAAAAACTTCCCCCAATCCCCTGGTGGGCGCAGTTATCGTCAAAGATGGTGAAATAATCGGCACAGGATTTCATCCCCAAGCCGGTCAACCCCATGCAGAAATCTTTGCCCTACGGGAAGCAGGAGCAAGGGCTAGGGGTGCAACTCTTTATGTTAATTTAGAGCCCTGTAATCACTATGGACGCACTCCACCCTGTACGGAAGCTATAATTGCCGCAGGAATTAAAACTGTGGTAGTGGCGATGATTGACCCGGATGAGCGGGTTTCCGGTCAAGGGATAGAACGACTCCAGAAAGCAGGCCTGGAAATTATCCTGGGGGTAGAGTCGGAATCTGCTCGGCAACTAAATGAAGCTTTTATTCATCGTGTTTCCCACCGTCGTCCCTTTGGTATTCTTAAATATGCCATGACCTTAGATGGTAAAATCGCCGCCACTACTGGTCATAGCACTTGGGTGACGGGGGAAGCTTCTAGGCGTTTAGTCCACGAACTCCGCTCCCAAGTCGATGCGGTAATCGTCGGTGGTAATACTGTCCGCCAGGATAACCCCCATCTCACTACCCACGGCCTATCTACCCACAATCCCCTACGGGTGGTTATGAGTCGTTCTTTGGAATTGCCTGACAATGCCCATTTATGGGAAACCTCTACATTCCCAACTCTGGTTTTTACGGAAACCCCAACTAATCCTATCCGAGGAAAACAACTCTCCCAACAGGGGGTGGAGGTGATTGCATTGGCCAGTCTTACTCCTACCAATGTGATGCAGTACCTCTATGAACGGGGTTTGTCTTCTGTCCTCTATGAATGTGGTGGAAGATTGGCCGCAAAGGCGATCGCCGAGGGTATGATCCAAAAGGTAGTGGCTTTTATCGCTCCTAAAATTATTGGGGGTGAAAGCGCTCCTAATCCTGTGGGTGATTTGGGGTTTCAGGATATGACTCAAGCCCTATCTTTGGAGAATGTTACGATTAAATGTATTGAGCCAGATGTTTTAATCCAAGGCTATCTTCCCCTACCGCATTTATATCCTTAAGTTTTATGGCGCAAAAAAATGATACTATCCCCCTACTCATAACCTTTATGATCACCGGAGCCCTATTAGGAGGCGGTGCTTGGTGGATTTTTAATAAATTAAGAAGAGATGATACTAAACTTCCCCAACCAAAAACTACCGTCCTCAACTCCCCAGGGGAAATTCCCACATTTAAGGAAGTACCCAATATCCCTGATGGCAGTTTTCGTTATGGGGGAAGTACCACCTTTGCACCAATTCGAGATATTGTTGATCGGGAAATTCTCAAGGCTTTACCGACATTTAAACTAATTTATCTTGACCCCATTTCTGGTACTCCTGGTTCGGGCAAAGGGATTAAAATGTTAATTGAAAATGAACTTGTCTTGTCCCAATCTTCTCGCTCTGTTAAGGAGAAAGAACAACAAAAAGCTCAAGCCAAAGGTTTTGATCTCCAAGAAGTTCCCGTCGCCATTGATGGTATTGCTATAGCAGTTAATCCCCAATTAAATATCCCTGGTATAACTATTGCCCAACTTAAGGGTATTTATACGGGCAAAATTATCAATTGGCAAGAACTAGGTGGTCCATATTTACCGATTATTCCCTATTCCCGCGACCCGAAAGATGGGGGAACGGTAGAGTTTTTCCAAGAGCATGTTTTAGATAAAGAAGATTTTGGGAAAAATGTTCAATACGTCTATAGTACCACTCCTGGGCTGAATAAAGTCATCCAAAATGCGGGAGGAATTTACTATGCTTCTGCACCGGAAGTTGTCCCCCAATGTGAGATCAAACCTTTGCCTTTAGGCAAAAAAATAGGTACTTGGATTGCACCCTATCAAGAACCCTATATTCCTCCCAATCAATGCTCTGATCAACAACGGAATACCCTCAACAAAACTGCTTTTAAAGATGCTACCTATCCTATTACTAGGAATATTTTTGTCATTATTAAAAAGAATAAACAAATTGATGAGCAAGCAGGGATTGCCTATACTAACTTACTACTTACCCAAGAGGGTCAGAATTTAATCGAAAAAGCTGGTTTTGTTGGTTTAAAATAGTTACTTTTTTAAATAAATGCCTGAATAATTTGACTATCTTTCATCTGGTTTAGCATGATGGGAATAGTCTCTTTTAAATCTACCTCTAGGTCTTGATTTTGAATATCTGTGATTAACTTATACATTAATTCTAAGTTGATTCTCTCGGTTTTAGTTAAAATCATAAATTCTCCATTGGGTGCATAGTTAAGTTTACCTATTTCCTCTACCCCAACCTTTCCTTTAATCTGTGGATTGCGTTCATCTCTCCATACTTGAAAGAAAATATCGGAATGATGAATGACTAATTGATTGAAATTTTTTAACCTTGTAGTAAAGCTGACTCCATCTACTTCTAAAAATGCGATCGCCATGCTGTGATGTTTTGTTTTAATAACTAAATGTTCAGGTATTTTACTCTTTCCTAGGCGTAAGTAATCAGTTTCTATCGGTAATACCGTCGCTAAAGCATTAGTAATTTCTATTAGTTTACCAAGGTCATCACTATCGGTGACAATTTGTAAGTGACTATAATTTTCTGCTAAGATTAAACGATTTTTTGCTAAATACTCTAATGCTATTTCACTATCTTGTTTCAAAGAAACCTTTTCCTTAATATCTACCTCGGTCGTTACAGGATTTTCTACTTCTTTATTGACTAAAATCTCCTGATTACGATTTAAAGTGATTACCTCTGCTAGTTTTGAAAAAATAGTCTGTAGATTTTCTAGGGTATTTTCTACTTTCTCCAAACGCTTTTCTAGGGATGAGTTTTCAGAAGTGACCACGGGCTTATCTGGAACATCTTCCACAATTGGTATGTTAGAGGCTTTGTAGTTATAATAATCAGCAGCTAGATTGAGAACCCTGCGGATAGAAGTACCCGTTAGGATTTTATCTACCTCAGTCGAGGAAAATATGTGTTTAATATCCAGATTAATTTCTCGAAGTTTTAAGGAGATAATTTCCTGTAATTGCTGATTGTTAGGTCTGGTGAGATTAACTCTATTCTGGGATATTCTGTCAATAACAGAACTGTCAAAAACCGTTTGAAATTGTTGCCAGCGTTCAGGGAAAAGATTGAGAATGATTATACTGTTGGGTACATGGGTAAAAATTTCTTTGACAGATTCACCAAAATTGAAAAGTAACTTTTCATTATATTTATATCCCAGGGCTTCCAATTGATCAAAGATAATGATCATCGGTTCATCCAGTAAAGAAAGACGACTAAAAACAGAAATAGCCTCTAGGGAAAAAGCTTCCTTACTCATACTTTCAGTCCAGTTATCTAACCCCACTTCTTCCGTATCTTCCTGGGACAATTCCTCCGCAGCTAACCAACGAGCTACTAATTGTTTTTTGCTAGGCTCGGTATAGCTACAAAATTTAATAATACCCCTAATAATCCGATCCGCATAACCAACTACTCCATATTCTCCAATCCACCAATCCCGGGTTCTTTTTTCGATATGTTGCCAATAATCTCGTTTTTTGACAGTACCTTCCGCGCCTAAACTCTCGTATAAATTTAAAGGATTAGACTTGACAAATTCGGCAATGTCTTGGTCTTTTTGATTGATTTTAATAAATTGACTTTGGCTAATTAACTTAACAAAACTGTGGGCGAGTAGGTATTCTAACTGGCTATAGCCAGTCTCGGAAACCTTAGTCATTAAGGATTCTAAAATTCGACTATAGGTATGGTACAAAATATAATCAGCATGATTCGGACAACGAACAAAGAGTAGGCGATTAACCCTCAGCAATTCCTTGGCTAAACGCATCATGAGGTGAGTTTTCCCCGAACCAGGTTCACCGATAACAACGACACCCCGACTTTGATGATTTTTATCTTGTTTGACTTCTGTAATTACTGATTTTAATATCTTAAACTGATCCTGATAAATAACAAACAAATCCGCATGATTCTGAAAGGGATTATCGACTCTACTACTACTAAAAGGATTGGGTTTATTCTTGAGAATTGTTCTCAGATATCTTTCCTGAAGATAGAGATAAAGTTGATAGGTAAACTCAGCATCATACCTTGCTGCATGGGCTTGTTGAGGACTAAAATATTTATTATTAATTTGTAAATTCAGTTTTTTGCTCAGGTATTCTAGGGAATAACTTTCAAAATTATTTACATACCTCTGGGCTAACTGTAGGGTACATAGGGATGTAAACAAGGGAGTTTTTAGATCAACTGCCTGATAACTATTTTTTAAAACCTCTAGGTCATGGCTTGCATAATGAAAAATCAGTAATTGGGATTGGGATAGATTAGCAAAATCAGTTAAAATTTCCCGAAGTGGCTTAACATTTTGCTGATTACTAATATCCCTATTATGCTCGGCACTAAAAGCTTCGTAGACTAACCTACCTTGGGAGTCAAGAACAGCAATTTCCTTAAGTTGGTCTTTACCTTCCGTATCCACAACTAGAAAATTTTGTAAAGTTAGCATTTAACTATCCCCCCTTAATTCTATAGATAGCCCTTCTCTTGCTAAAATTGTTTGACCAAAGGAGCAACAAGCTTCTTCCCCTATTTTGTCTAAAAAATCATCATCATGGGATGGTTCGTGATGAAAGAGAACTAACTGCTTAACCTGGGCCGCTTTAGCGATTTTGACTGCTTCTTGCCAAGTAGAATGACCCCAACCGACTTTGCTCTGCTTGGGATTATAATATTCTTCGTCCGTGTAGGTGGCATCAATGATCATAACATCAGTGTGGTCGGCAAGACGGAGGACATTATCATCTAGGCGATCGCTAAAATGTTCTGTATCAGTGATATAGGCCGCAGATAATCCTCTCCAGTTAATACGATAGCCAACAGCTTCCCCTGGGTGATTGAGTCGGGCGGTTTCTACGGTAATATCTTCGATTTGGAGGGTTTCCCCGATCTCAATGTCATAGAACTGTAGATCCCCTTGCATAATTTGTAAAGGTACGGGAAAGTTAGGATGGAGCATCTGGTCGTTGAGTCGCTGCTTGAGGGTAGCCTGATTGGGAGAAGGAACTCCGTAGATTTTGAATTGATTTCCCGCGATGAAAGCCGGGGAAAAAAAAGGAAAGCCTTGGATATGATCCCAATGGGAATGGGTAAAAAACAGATGAGCTCTTAGAGGACATTCAGCCAGGAGGGACTCTCCTAAATTTCTTATACCTGTTCCGCCGTCAAAAATCAATCTTTCTGTCCCGACTTGCATTTCCACACAGGAGGTATTTCCCCCATAACGAACCGTGTGGGAACCAGGACAGGGAATACTTCCTCGGACTCCCCAAAATTTAACATGAAATCGATTTTGCATCATGAGGTTGGTTGATACTGTCATGATCTAGATTAACATTCATTTTTAAAGAAAAGCTAAAAATCATTCCTTCTGGGATCTCAGTTAGGGGATAATGACGGTAGATACTTTTTAGAGATTGCCTAATGAACCTAGAAAAATTTATCGAGCAACTCCCCCATCTCTATCAAGACTGGGGAAGCTTGAAAATGCGTCCCAAATCAGAGGTATTTCAGGAAATATTGGCCCCTGTGGAGACGGAGTTTAATACTAATCTTTTAGAGCTTCTAAATTTGTCTGTAGACTGTTTAAACTCTGAAGAGATTTTTTGTCAGATTGGCTGTTTTCGTCCCCATACCCTTGCTGCTGCCCTAGGGAATCACCCTGAAGCTATGGCCTATGGAGTAGAAAATTTTTCTAGATTTGATCCTACGGGAGACAAATTAGCAGCACTTACCGAAGAAATAAGCCAACTCAACCTAGACGCACAGGTATTGTTGTGCGATCAAAGTCTAGAAGCATTTTACCAAGATTTACAATATCTTCAACCCCAGGAAAAAATAGGTATTTATTATTATGACGCTATCCCTGACTATCGCTCGGTTTTGTTAGGACTTCTCGGTATAAAAAACTTTTTAAGTGAGTCTGCTTTATTAATTGTTACTAATAGTAAAGAAGACTCAGTACAACAGGCGCTGGCTGACTTTCTGCTGACCCATGCGGAGGCTTTTCCCCTACTGCACTGGCAAGTTAGTAATCATGGTATTCTGGGCTTAAATAATCTTTGTTTATTAACCTGGAAACCCGATCTCGCCTATCAACCCCTGCATATAGAGAAAAAGATTGTCCTCAATGTGGGTTCGGGTCCCTATCGCCAAGATGCTTTACCAGAAAACTTTACTAACTCGGATTGGCAGGAAATTCGCCTAGATATTGATCCCCATGTTTTACCTGATATGATTGGTACAATTACGGATCTAAGTGCTGTAGCCGACAACTCAGTAGATGCGGTTTTTTCTTCCCACAACCTAGAACATATCTATGACTATGAAGTTCCCCTAGCCCTGGGAGAATTTTTAAGAGTCTTAAAAACCGACGGTGGCTTCGTCATGATTGTTGTTCCCGATATGCAGAGTGCGGCCCAATGGGTAGCTAGGGGCGATATGGACGATGAACCCCTGTATCTGTCTCCAGGAGGACCCGTTAAAGCATTATGGATGTTTTATGGTATGGGAACCTCTGTACCTGGTCTTCCCTATATGGCTCACAAAACTGGCTTTACGGCAGCCAGTCTCCAACCGAGATTAGTCGCAGCAGGATTTAGTCGGGTAGAGGTTGTCCTTCGTCCCTTTGAAATTGTCGCCTATGCTTATAAAACCGAATCCGCCTCTTAAAAACTACAAACTATTTGCGGTATGTCTAATTTTCCCCATTCTGAACCTCTTCGAGGGATTATTTCTGAGCAGATTTCCCTGAGCCCTCAACAACGGATAACCTTCGCCCAATATATGGATTTAGTTCTCTACCATCCCCAGTATGGTTACTATAGCTCAGGCCAGGTAGCCATAGGAGCCGAGGGAGATTTTTTTACTTCTTCTTCCCTAGGAGCAGATTTCGGACAGTTGTGGGCTGAACAATTTCTAGAAATAGCAGAGATTTTAGGATTTCCCCAACCCTTTTATTTAGTCGAAGTAGGGGCAGGATTGGGGTACTTTGCCAACGATGTACTTAATTACTTACAGGAAAAAAGTCCTACTTTATATAATTCCCTCGCTTATATAGTTATTGAGAATTGTCAAATTTTAGCAGAAAAGCAGAAGTCTTTTTTAGAAAATCACCATCATGTAATTGCTTGGAAAACTTGGCAGGAAATAGAAGATAACTCTCTGACGGGATGTATTTTTAGCAATGAATTAATAGATGCTTTTCCAGTTCATCAGGTTGTCTTTTGTCAAGGAAAGTTAAAGGAAATTTACCTAAACAATCAGCTACAGGAAGTTATTGCACCCCTTTCTACAGATAAAATCCTTGAATACTTTGAATTTTTATCTATTAATATATCTTCTGAGAACTATCGTACTGAAGTTAATTTAGCAGCATTAGATTGGCTAGAAAATGTTGCTAATAAACTAAAAAAAGGTTATGTGATAACCGTTGACTATGGTTATAGTGCCGAAAAATATTATCATCCCCAACGCTATCAAGGAACTCTACAATGCTATTGGCAACACCAAAGACATAATGATCCCTATAGATATTTAGGATATCAAGATATAACTACCCATGTAAACTTTACCGCCCTAGAAAAACAAGGACTACAACTGGGATTAGAAACCCTAGGATTTACAAAACAAGGAATGGCGTTAATGGCTTTGGGATTAGGTGATCAATTAGCGGAACTGTCAACCCGAAAGTATGACCTACCCAAGATTCTACAACGCCGAGATGCCCTACACCAACTTATTGACCCCGCAGGGCTAGGCAATTTTGGGGTATTAATTCAAGGTAAAGGTATCTCCACAACTCTCAGGGCTTTACAACAATATTAACCTCTCTTCGGTGCAGATTCCCCCTAAGCACTGATCCCAGGGTTCAATTGGCAACTCTTCCACCAGGGCAAAATCAAAGATAATGCCTATAGTCGGGATTTTTTGCCATTCCTTAGAGCCTAGCATGCGATCATAAAATCCTCCGCCATAGCCCAAACGATACCCCCGAGGATCACAGGCTACCCCAGGTACTAAAATTAAATCTACATCCTTGGCTAAAATGGCGGGCGCATCGGCTAAGGGCTCTAAAATTCCATAATTGTTTTTTTCTAAGCGCTCTCCTCTTTGCCAACTATGCCAAGATAGGGATTCTCCTTGGATTCGAGGAAAACCCCAACTATATCCCGACAAGTCAAAAGTGGTACTTAAATCCGGTTCCTTGTGAAGGCTAAAGTAGGCTAAAATACACCCCTTTTGTGAGAATTTAGGGAGATTTTGCAGTCTTTGACCAAGGCGATCGCTTTTTTCTCGCCATTGGGATGTGGTTAAAGAGCGTCTTTGTTGTAGCAGTTGCTTTCTGAGATGACTTTTAGAATTTATCATCGGAGCTTCACGGTTTTGTCACAGGAATGTCATACCACTCCCTTAAGGTATGTCATTAAGTTTATAACCTATCCGCGAACTATGAGCATCGACTACTTCCATCAAACCCAACTGATCAATTTTTTACAAAAAGACCTCGGAATTTCCTGGGATTCCATTACTGTTGCTCTCCGTCAGCAAGAAAAATCTTTGGGCTCTTTACCGATGATTCTCTGGCAATTGGGACTAATTAGCCTCAATCAACTAGATAGTACCTTTACTTGGCTAGAGCTTAATTAATTAGATGGAGTTGGGCTCAAGCAGATTGAGTGCTAACCCTATCAACTTCTCTATTTCCAAGCACTCAAATTGGGATAAACTAACATGGCCGCTCAGGAATTTGGGAGTTGTGGATAGCTGGCTTCTGATTTGGGATGGCTACAATATGGTAGTGTGGTGATCTATTTATGTATTAGAAGCCCAAAATTGATGAAGTTTTTAAAATTTGCTATTGCCATAATGCTGGTAATGTGCGTCGTGAGATGGATTCATCCCCCCGGGGTGATGGCACAGTCACAGTTAGTAGAGTTGGGAAAATTTCCCGTCTGTGAACCCTCGGCTGTCACTGAGATCAGTTGCCCTAACTCTCAGGGAAAATGCTTACTTGTCGGGGATAATGAAACTAAAAATTCTTTATTTAGCTTTCCCATTAAAGATGGAAGCTTGGGGGCGAAAGATCCCCAGATTTTAAAGATACAGCAGGAAGAAATTAGTGATGTAGAGGCACTGACAGCCCTGAGGAAAGATGAAGTTTTTATGGTAGGTTCCCATAGTCGCAATAAAAGCTGTGAGGTGAAGCCAAACCGTCAGCGTTTTTTACGAGCTCAGGTCAAAGAAAAAGACATTATCCCCCTAGACTCCCTCGGACAAACAAAAGCAATTAGTTCCCAACTGTTGATAGATGGCGAGGCTTTAGCAAAAAGTAAGCCGTTACAGAAGTTGGCCAAGGCGATCGACCAAGCAGAACTAGCGGCCAATCAAGCCACGGACAATCAGATGGCTTGCGATCGCGCCCAGGCCTTTAATATAGAGGGGGCTGTATACCTAAAGGATAAGGACTCGGTTTGGCTCGGTTTACGCTCGCCCTTAGTGTCGATGGGGGGTAAGGAATGGGCTGTGTTAGCCAGGCTGAAAAACCTAAACAAAATACAGTTTGATCAGGTGGTTTTGCTGAACTTGGAAGGGAGAGGGATTCGGGATTTAACCCAGCATGATAATCAGCTATGGGGAATTGCCGGGGGACCCGAGGATAATAAAGATAACTTCTTCCTCTGGAAAACGCCCCTATCCGGACTAAAAGCCGATGCTATGGTCACTCCCAAACGACTAGAAGAGAAGATTCCTCCCTCTAGTGAAGGATTAGCGATTTCCGGAGACAAAGCCTATGTGTTGGTGGATGGGGATAGAGGAGAGGGAGCAAGTTGTGAGGTAGCAGGGAAGTTCTTGGAAATTTCTTTAAAATAGAGGAAGGTTAATTACTCAAGGAGTCAACCCAAAATGACATTGCGCGGGTCAACGGATATTAAAGATCGGTTATTTTCTATTCTTGTCTATATACTGCCCCTGGCATCGGCTTTTCCCTTTGGTGTGTCTTTGATACAACAATTTCCTCTCCTCAATCTCCTCGCTATACCCATGCTCCCCTTGGGCTTGGTTTATAGTGCTGTTCCCTTTGGTTTGGGGGGTTTGCTGATCTTCTTTGCTCTTTATGCCGGGGTTGTTAGGAATACCAATATCAACCACTTGCTGCGATTTAATGTCATGCAGGCCATTCTCATTGATATCCTCTTGATGTTGATAAGCTTAATAGTAAACATCCTCTCCCCTGGTTTAGGAGGGAGCCTGTTATTGACAACCTTAAACAACGTCATTTTCCTCGGAACCCTAGCAGTCTGTGTCTATGGCATGATTCAATCAGGTTTGGGTAAGTATGCCGAAATCCCGACCATTTCTGAGGCTGCCTATTCCCAGGTTCCCTAATATCCAGGAGCCCCTTGAAACAGGCAAGCCATAAAATCAAGTTAGAGCGAGGAAATTTAGCTTCCGTGCCCAAAAGAACCAGAAAAAAGTTTAACCTTTGGTTTAAATGGCTATCTCCAGGCCTATTGGTCAAGCGCTGGCTCTTTATTAGTTTAGCGGGGGCGATTCTCACCCTGTTGGGATTGGCCATTTCCCTAAAACTGACCCCGATTTATCGTCTAATCGAATTACTTTCTAATTTTCTAGAAACCTTAACCCGTCTGCTGCCGAGTTCCATTAGCGGTCCCTTGGCGGTGGTGGTAGGGGTGTTTTTTCTGCTCTGGGGACAAAGTCGTACTGTCGGTTCAATTGCCGAGGTTTTACAACCAGAAGCGGATGAGGAGTTAGTCGATAGATTGCTCGCTCATCGTCGTCTCAATCGGGGACCGAAAATAGTGGCGGTGGGAGGCGGAACGGGACTTTCTAGCCTCCTGCGAGGGATTAAACAATATAGTGCCAATATTACGGCTATTGTCACGGTGGCAGATGATGGCGGCTCTAGTGGCAGACTGCGGCGAGAAATTGGGGTTTTACCCCCAGGGGATATTCGCAACTGTATTGCCGCCCTAGCCGATGAAGAAAAACTTTTGACGGAATTATTCCAGTATCGTTTTAAAGCCGGGGATGGTTTGACGGGGCATAGTTTTGGCAATTTATTTCTCACCGCCATGACGGAGGTAACAGGGGATTTAGAACAGGCGATCGCGGCTAGTGCCAAGGTTTTAGCCGTTCGCGGTAAGGTGTTACCGGCTACCCTAACCGATGTGAGGCTGTGGGCGAGATTGGAGGATGGACGTATGATTACGGGAGAATCAAAAATTGCCGAAGCCCAGGGAAAGGTGCGCCAAATTGGTTGCTCCCCTGAACACCCCCCCGCTTTACCTGCTGCTTTGAGGGCAATTGAGGAAGCCGATTATATTATTCTCGGACCTGGTAGCTTGTATACCAGTGTCATGCCGAACCTATTGGTACCGGAGATCCGCGAGGCAATTATGGCGGTGGATGTTCCCCGGGTGTATATTTGCAATATTATGACCGAACCGGGGGAGACGGATGGCTATACGGTGGCGGATCATTTACGAGCCTTTAACCAAGTGTCTGAGGGTAGGATATTCGATGCCGTTTTAGTGCAACGTACCCCTCCTTCACCTCTGGCTTTAAAACAATACGCTTTAGAAAACTGTCATCCTGTTTTTGTCGACAGAGAAGAGGTGGCTAAATTGGGCTATCGTCTGATTGTGGCTAATGTGATGGACGAAGATCCAAATACGGGTTATGTACGCCATTCCCCGGCCAAACTGGGGCGGGTTTTGATGCGTTGGTATAGTCGCAAATGAGAATATTTTTACCAGATGCCTTAGCCACCGGGTACCTAGGACAAAAACTAGGAGAAATCCTACCTGCGGGCACGGTGATTTTGTTAAAGGGAGATTTGGGAGCGGGAAAAACCACCTTAGTACAAGGGATGGGGTGGGGACTTGGCATTAAGGAGTCGATTCTCAGTCCGACTTTTAGCCTTATTTGTGAGTATCTAGGGGGAAGAGTACCCCTGTATCATCTCGATCTATACCGTCTGGAGGGGGCGGAAGTAGACAATTTGTACTTAGAAAATTATTGGGAAGGGATAGAGGTAGAATTAGGAATTACGGTGATTGAATGGCCAGAGCGTCTCACCTATAATCCCCCTACCTACCTAGATTTAGAGTTGGTTTATTTAACCGATCATAGCCGAGAAGCCATTATGGAGGGAATAGGAGGGGAGACTAAACGACTGGTAATGAGTGTAGCCGAAGTGCTTCCCCTTGACGTACTATAGCCCTAATTGATCGCCGCGCTTGTACTGTCTGTAGGCAGCAAAAAACAATCCTGTCAGGGTGATAAAGATTAAGCCGATAGTAATACCTAAAACCAAGGGTTCAATCACGTTGTTTCTCCTTAAATAAAATTGCTCTAACAGTTCCATTGTAAACGACTGGGAAGCCAATCCTCTCCTTGGTGCCATATCAAGTTAAAATCAGTGTTAGGATCACCTAAAGACATTACCAAGTGTGAAGTAATCGCTGCGGGTTGAATTAATCCAGTGGATATCCAACTGACCAAACCAAAAATTCTTGTTTATCGCTTCATTCTCGCCGCCTTTGGGGGAATTTTGCTGATCTTCGCCCTACTTTTTGCCCTATACTTTACGCAAATTTCTGATCCCTATACGCAGAAAGTTTTATCTCTAGCAGGAGATAGGGAAAGGGGGTATGCCATCTTTGAGATCAACTGTGCAGCTTGTCACGGAAAATACGCCGATGGCAGTGTCGGCCCATCACTACACCATGTCCCCCAGCGAAAATCTAAAATTAACTTAATTCAACAAGTTGTTAGTGGAAAAACGCCTCCTATGCCTAAATTTCAGCCAGAAGCTCAAGAAATGGCGGATTTACTGGAATATTTAGAACATTTATAAAAGAGATCAATTAGAGGATTTCTTTTTACCTCCTAACCTCGACCAAAAACTACCACCTGATGCGGGTATATCCTTGGGGGAGTTTTTATCCTGGGGAGGAATAACTATATCTAACGCCTGTTTGCTTTGTAAGACAATGGGATCATTCGGTTTAGCATTCCAAGCGCGGTTAATATGCACCCGAGCCATGGAGGTTTGATATTGTTGGAGATAAGCTAAACCCAGTAGGGCATGACAGGTCATGTTGTTAGGGTCGATCTTTAATGCGTCCTTCATTTCTAAGATAACCTGACTGGGGTTATTCCGACTTATACCATCCTGGGCACGACGAATATAAACTTCTATCGGCGACTCCTCCACCTTTTCAACAGGAGGGGTTGGCTGTTTAACCGGGGTGGGGTTAAGGGAAGCCATTACCGTCGCTGATTGGGCAACTTTTTTGCGAGTTTGTTCTGGGGCGAGTACCAGATAGACTAGATTTAGTTCGCTGATTTGAGCTATCTTCTGGAAAATCAAATCCAAGGTATTGTACTGATCCACCGTTAGGGACTGGAGGAACTTATTGTAGGCTAAATCAATGTTATTCGACTGAGCCAGCTTTTGAGCCTGTTCACTAACTAAGGTGATTTCGGCAAATTGTTTCCGAAAATCCTTACCTATTTGACCAATAATCAAGCGAAACTCGTGGCGGGATTCTTCCCGAGATAGATGCTCGTAGGCGGGGTTAACCAGTTTGGAGAGTAACTCATTAGCTCTTTGCTTCTCAACTTGGGTTTCCGCTTTACAGGTGTCTGGGTGCAGACGATAGGCAATCTTTAGATAGCGTTGGCGAATGGTTGCTATGTCGGATTCAACGGACACGCCCAAAATCGCGTAGTGATCAATTACATCAAATTTAAAAAGTCCTTGCTGAATTGGACAAACCATAGCACGGAGCCATCCCGTTAATAAATTATGAAAAGCGGATTTTTAGTTAGAAGGCGGAAAATTAGGGCGGATCGTTGGGAATAGTAGACCAAGGATGCCATTGACGGGCTATCTCCAAGGCTTGGCTTAGGGGTTGATGGATTAGGCCATTGGTAGCTAGGATTCTCCCCGATTCTAAGATCAAGGAACTACCATCATAGGCGCTGACTTTACCTCCTGCTTCTTCTAAAATAACGATACCCGCAGCTATGTCCCAAGGACGGAGTCCCCTTTCCCAATAACCGTCAAGTCTTGAACAGGCTACATCTACTAAATCCAAAGAAGCAGAACCACTGCGGCGCACTCCTTGGGTAAGATGGGTGAGATAACAAAACTCGGCATAGTTGTTGTCTGGGGTTTGGCGGCGATCGTAGGCAAATCCAGTCACCAAAAGACTTTGGTTGAGGCTTTGTGTCTTAGAGACATGAATAGGACGACGATTAAGGCTGGCCCCTTGTCCACTGGCGGCGCGAAAAAGCTCGTTTCTAAAGGGGTTATACACCACCCCGATTCGGGGTATATTTTGGATCAATAATCCGATGGAAACGGCCGCCACGGGATAGCCATGGGCATAGTTGGTAGTACCATCTAGGGGATCGATCGCCCAGAGATAATCTTGGTCTGTCTTCTCTATTTTGCCCGATTCTTCTGCCAAAATTGCATGATTTGGGAAATGACGTTGAACAATTGTGAGAATTTCTGCTTCGGCTAGGTGATCGGCTTCGGTGACTAAATCTCCTGAAATTCCTTTTTCGGTAATATTTTCTAATTTACCCCAATGGTCGAGCAAAATCGCCCCGGCGGCCAGGGCGGCCTCGGTGGCAATATCGAGGTAGAGCAAGAGTTGATCGGCAGTTTCAGATGGCATTGGGGGTTTTTTAGGGGTTTTACTACTATTTAAGTTTAAACGCTGATCCTCTATTCTTCATCTAAGGGTAAACCAAAACGGACTTTTCCTCGCCCGAAATACTGCCCAAACTGAAGCTCATAAACTTCGTCTTCATCCTGGGTTTCCACTTCGAGATCAGAGCGCGGATAGCTTACACAGAGCAACCCATAACCTTTTTCCCTCAGTTGGGGGGAAAGCCCCATGGCTTCGGGCTGGTAAATTTCCCCGGACAAAACCCTAACCGCACAAGTGGTACAGGCTCCATTGCGACAGGAGAAGGGGAGGTTATAACCTTGGATTTCTAGGCTTTTGAGGATATATTGATCCTCCGGAACCGATGCTCTATAAGTTTCTCCTTTTTGGCGATCGCCTATGGTGATCTGATAGTAGTGGGGCATGGCAACTTTTTTATTGACTTATATGTGAGTTCATTGTACGATTATAGATCGTGACCCGTAAAGGAGAGATGGCCGAGTGGTTTAAGGCGCAGCACTGGAAATGCTGTAATGGGGTAACTTATTCTAGGGTTCAAATCCCTATCTCTCCGTTGATAAATTGAAAATTTCCACGGGTTTAATCTCCGAGCCCCTGGGAAACCCAAAAATACGCGAGTAAAAATAAAACTCTCCGTCGAGCGCTCGTTTAATATTTTCTGCCTTTCTAAAACCGTGCTGTTCTCCCTCAAAGGCAAGATAGGCAACGGGTAGACCTTTTTTTTGCAATACATCTACCATTCTTTGGGCTTGATTGGGGGGGACTACCGCATCCTCTAGACCTTGGAAAAAAATGACAGGACAGGATAGACTGTCGGTAAAATTAATTGGCGATCGCTGGTAATAAAGTTCTTGCTCCTGGGGATATAAACCAATTAATCCATCTAGGTATCTGGATTCAAACTTATGGGTATCTTGAGCCAAGGCTTCTAAATCACTAATACCATAGTAACTAGCTCCTGCTTTAAAGGTATCATAAAAAGTCAAAGCAGCTAGAGTTGTATAACCCCCGGCACTTCCCCCAGAAATAGCCAGATGTTCGGAGGCGACTTTTCCCGCTTTAACTAGATATTTAGCCCCATTAATGCAGTCTTGAACATCAACTATTCCCCAATTTTTCTGTAATCTCTGGCGGTAAGCTCTCCCATAACCCGTACTTCCCCCATAGTTAACATCGAGATAAGCAAAACCGCGACTGGTCCAATACTGTATTCTTAAATTGAAACTAGAAGAGGCACTGGCGGTTGGTCCCCCGTGACTTTTTACCAACAGGGGGGGTAAATCGGAGCCTGTATAGTCCTTATTTTGGGGTGGATAATACCAAGCATGGGCGGTTAGTCCGTTTTCTGTGGGGAAGCTGAGGGCTTCGGGGGTAGATAGATAGCCCTTATCAATCTCTAAATCACTAGATTTTTTAAGTTCCTTGAAGGTGTGCGTGGATAAATCTAAGCGCACGACGGAGGTAGGATGGAGAGGGGAACCACCAATAAAAAGAACTTGGTTATCGCTTACAGATAGGGAACCGATATCCGTGTAGTTCGTATCTATTTCTTGTAGTTGTTTAGTTTCCGTATCCAAACGAGCTAAATACCAGCGTCCGTTTTGGGTATAGGAGCAAATTAAAAGAGATTCCGAGACAAAACCATAGTTAGATAGGCCAAAAACCCAATGGGGGTAGGCAAATTCTGCCCCATACTCGTACAGGGGAGTAATATTACCTTGGGAGTAGCCATAAAGATTCCACCAATCGTTCCTATCACTAGAAAAGTATAATTTACCCTCAGGGGACCATCTCGGTTCACAAATGGATTCTGATCCCCCTCCTGCTATAGGGGTTATTTCTCCGAGGGAGCCATCGGGGTTAAAATGAGCGAGGGAAAGTTGACTACTATCCCAAGGCATATAGGGATGATCCCAAGTTAGCCATGCTAAGGTAGAACCATCGGCACTTAAACGGGGTGAGGAATAGAAATCATGCCCCTTAACTAAAGTTTGCACAGATCCCGTGGTAAGGTCTATGGTAACTAGGCTATTTTCGGGTTCAGTTTGAGTAGCATGATCTTCGGCAACAGCGATTAAACGGTTTCTTTTGGCATCTAAAATAAAATCTGCGTAACGCCTAGTATCTTTGGGGGTAAGGGGAATCGGTTGGGAATGGGGGGTTTGTTGATAAAGACGTTGATCTTCGTAGTTAGAAAAATAAATAATTCCCTCAGTGATTAGATACGCTCCCCCTCCGTATTCATGGACACGGGTACGCACATTAAAGGGAGATGGGGTAATGTCTTGGGTGCTACCGTCGGGTTGCAGTCTGACTAAAACGTTGCGCCCCTTTTCCTGAGGTCGTGCTTCTAACCAGTATATGTCTTCGCCGTCGCTGGTAACACTTGAGATGCCAATGGTTTGAGCGACAATCAGGTCAGAACTAATCGGGGATTTCCAAGAGCCGTGGGGGGAGAGCATAGGGTAAAATCTAGGGTTTAATCTGATTTTAGGAATTTATTTTTACTGAGTTTAATAGCCATTTCCCAAACACTAGCAAGACTAATCAATTTAGTTTGGTTGATGTCTTCCATAATGGCACGAGTACGATCGCTCAACTGGGTATCCCCAGAAAAGAACCAGAGTAGGCTGTGGGTATCGAGAAGAAATCGCATTAGGGATCATCTAGAAATTCAGTTAGAGGCTCATCAAAATCTTCACCGAGGGAAAGGATCGAGCGATCGCTACCGAAGAGAGTAGGGCGCCCAGGAGGAGTGGTAAGAGAAGTGAGTTTAACCAACGGTTGTCGCTCACGGGTAATGACGATATCCACTCCACTAGAGGCAAGTTCGAGGATTTCTCTTATTTTTAGCAAAGCCTGTTCAATTTCTATGGTTTCCATGGTTTTCAGGCGTATTTGTCTCTTTACATACTCCCCACAAACATTACTTTTGCAAGAGGTCTAGTATTAATCTGATTTTAGGTTAATTTGCTGCTCATCTACCTCAAAATATTTCCCATGGCCTGAGAAGTAAAGTAAATCGAGATTATTACGAACCTGTTCGGTAGCAGGGTGGTGTTCCCCTAAAGTCTCTCTTGTAAGTTCTAATGCTTGTAAATACAGGGTTTCTACTTCCTCATACTTTCCTTGGGATTGATAGAATACGGCTAAATTATTGAGAGAACTAGCGACATCAGGGTGATTTTCTCCTAACATCCGCTTCTTCATCTCTAATGCTTGTAAATAGAAGGGTTCTGCTTCTTCGTATCTTCCCTGAGATAAGTAGAGATTAGCTAAATTATTCAGAGATTGTGCAATATTGGGGTGATTATCCCCTAGTAATCTTTTTCTGATCTCTAGTACTTTTAAAAACAAACATTCTGCCTCGGGATAATTTTCTTGACTATGATAAGCAATTCCCAGATTTTCTAAAGCACTGCTTTCACCTTTTTCATCGCCAATTTCTTGAGTAATTTCTAATTGTTTTGTTAGATAAAGAATGGATTTTTCGTATTCTCCTAATTCTTGATAAGTAGCCCCCAAATTTCCCAGGGCGTTACTTTCACCTTGTCTATCAATAATTTCTTGAGTAATTTCCAATTGCTTTTCCAAATAGCCAATAGCTGTTTCGTATTCTCCTAGAACTTGGAAAACCAGTCCTAGATTACCCAAAGCATTCCCTTGAGAATACGGATCGTTTATCTCCCTGCTAATTTCTAATTGCTGTTGAAAGCAGTCCCTAGCTTTTTGATATTCACCTAACTCATGATAAGCAAGGCCTAGATTTCCTAACACATCACCTTTGCTTCGATTGTCTTGAAGGCGAGAAGCTATTTCTAGATGCTTTTGATAACGATCAATTTCTGTTTTTTTGAATTGTAATATTTGGGTCGTATTCATTTAATTTATTCCCATTTTTTGTTGACACTCTGTTTGATTTCCTGTATCTGCTTTTCTATTATTTCGATACACTCTAACCATTCTTCAATATCCTCTGTGGTGATTGAAATGGGTCTATTCTGCTCGTCTATCCTAATGAGAAGGTCATAGAATCTACCCTTAAGCAATGATAGACTACGATTACTATAGTTAGTGCTTCGACTAATATCGAGCCTAGTTTGAGATGATATACCCTTTGAATTTTCCTGAGATCGAAGGCTATCAGGGGAATCGAGTAGTTTTACCAAAAAACTTCTGATCGATCGCCAAGTTATATAAACTACACCACTCCTATCTGTTTCTAGTTCATAGGAAGCCAGCATAGGGATCAAAGGAAGAACTAATTTCAACCTAGCAGAAGCACCTTGCTCAGAATTATCCAGCCTAGCGTTAATTTCACCTAACAGGTGAGATAACTGAGGTGGACACACCGAGTCTAGCATATTATTCCAAGATGTAAATGCTTTTTGAAACTTTCTTAATTCCTCCTCTGCGGTATCTTCAGGGATAATAAACAACTCTAGTGGGTAAATTTCCCAGTATTCCTGCTCATACTTACAAATTTCGAGTATAGCCCCTTGTATTTCGTTGTTAAGTTGAAATTTTCGACTTGGATCTGCATCAATAATTGTCTGTCTTTCCAAGACCCCTAGTTTCTCGTAGAGAAGTTGCAAATGTCTTTCCAAATTAGCTAACCTCTGAGAATTGGTCATAGAGAATCATACTCAGTAATAGAAAAGTACCAAGAGTGGTGGGTAGAAACCATGGGTACTAATCTGATTTTAGGTTAATTTGCTGCTCATCTACCTCAAAATACTGATGAAATTTATCGGTAACTTCCAACCAGTAGGAACGCCCATTTTCCTGACGACGCTTACGAATAAAGCCTAATTCTGCTAACTCCTGTACTTGCTGATAGGCCGTACTTCCCCTGAGATTAATTAAATCCGTTTGTAAAATCGGGTTTTTCAGGGCGATCGCGGCTAGGGTTCTCAAGCAGCCTATACCCAATTCTGCCGGTACTAAATCCTGAATCAGTTTTTGAAAAACTGGTCTTAACTGTAAGCTGTAACCCATAGGACTTTCCGTAACTTCCAGGGCACTATCTCGGTGGGCATAGTCAGCCATTAACTCAATTAAAGCATCTTCAACCGAACCTCGATCGCATCTAGCACATTCGGCGATTTCTGCCATAGTGACTGGCTGTCCTTTCAGATAGAGTATAGCTTCTATTTGTGTTGCTAGTCGAATTTCTACCATTTAGTCCAATTGATGACCCGTCAATTCTACAAAAATATCCTCTAGATTGGCCAGACGACAGATAACCCCCGTTTTATTGGGTAAAGAATCCAGATGGGTATTAGCTGCATCTAGGGTGGGAAAAAACTCATATTTCAGGCGATCGCCCGTGGGTTTAATTAGCAATCCTGAGCCATATTTGGCCTTAAGCTCTTCTAAGGTTCCGAGTTCTATCAATTTACCCCCATCCATAATGCCAATGCGTCCCTGGGTACCACAGAGAAACTCCACCTCCTCCATATAATGGCTAGTAAGTAGAATCGTCATCCCCTGACGGTTTAAGTCTTTAATTACTTCCCAAAGACGGCGACGATTTTGAGGATCTAACCCAACTGTTGGCTCGTCTAGGAAGAGAATTTGGGGTTGATGGAGTAAAGCTCGCGCTATTTGTAAGCGTCGTTTCATCCCCCCGGATAGGGTTTTGGCTAAAGAATCCCGACGTTCTGTTAAACTCACATAGTCTAGCCATTGTTCGATAAGTTGCTGGCGTTTATTCGCGGGTATATGGTGCATTCGCCCGTGGAACTCCATATTCTCCCAGACAGTTAGCTCCCCATCAATACTAATCTGTTGTAGTACCACGCCAATGTTTTGCTTGACTTGCTCCCCCTGCTGGCGAAGATCATAACCTGCAACTGCTATCGACCCCTGGGTGGGTTGCGTTAGGGTAATTAGCATCCGAATCGTCGTTGATTTTCCCGCCCCATTCGGACCTAGTAGGCCAAATATTTCCCCCCGGGCAATGGAAAAAGATAGATCATTGACCACAGGGACATTATTATAGACCTTATAGACGTTTTGCAGGGCGATCGCTGCTACCATGGCGGGATAATTTCCATAAAAATTGATTATCCTTCCCATTATATCTAATTTTTCCTGTAAATTCGACCTAACCTAAGGCAAACAAGAGGTTTATTATGGACTGGCTACCCTCAGCAATGTTGGCGATCGAAGAAAATGACTATCCTCAAGTGGTTGATATTTATGAAACAACCGTGGAAGGAAATCCTGAAGAAATTTCGAGTTATTTTTACTTAGGATTAGCCTATTTACTGGTAGAGAGGGAAGAAGAAGCCCAGGGGACATGGATTTACGCGCTAACTAATTGTAATCCTGAGCAGATCGATCGTCTATCCGCACAGTTAACGGAAATTTTGGAGACAGAAGCCCAACGCCAGCAAGGTTTAGGTAATTTATCCCTAGCTTGGCTCGTCAGGATTCATTTGCGGGAATTATCGCCCCAGCTTACGAATAATATCCTCAACATTATTAATTTAGAAATTCAACAAAATCAATTTACGCCCGAAGGTTTAGAAGGTTGGGACAACTGGGATAAGTTAGTAGATCAACATCTCCTAGAGACTGTGCTACTTAATTTAATGTATTACCCGGCACAGGAGACTCTCAAATTTATCAGGGATGGACTCAACTATGTGGAGGACCTTGATCAGCTAATTTCTTTGTCCTTATCTGTTTTAAACACAGTCGCCTATCAGCAAAAATGTCCTGCCTTTTCTGCGGAAGTAATTAAAATTTTCCTAGAAAAAAGAGTTAAAAATTTAGTTTTAATCAATCAAGCTTTGGCTTTTTATTCCGAGGCTGAAAATCTACAAAAATCTGTAGAAATGGCGCAAAAATTCTACAATGAAAGCTCTATTCTAACTACTAAGCTATACGGAAACTATCTAATCTTATTTGCCCTGCTTAGGTGGGGAATATGGCAAGATGCCCAGGATTTTATTGACAGAAATGAGCAATTATTACAAGAATTAATTCAGGAGGAAAATCCAGTAATTCAACCATTTGTTCTGAGGGGACTACCGATTGTTTCAGCCGTCTTGCCCTACTTGGCAGATAAACCCCTAGAAAATCGGAGATTTACCAACTTAATTTCGGGATTATTCTATAAAAATTTCATTGAATCCTACTATATTCCTGAACATCCTAAGAGTCAAGGGAAACTGAGAATTGGTTACATTGCCCATACCCTAAGACGGCATTCTGTGGGGTGGTTGAGCCGTTGGTTAATCAGATATCATGATCTAAATGAGTTTGAAATTGGTATCTATTTAATTGCTAATACTGAAGATGAAATAACCGAAACAGAATTTAAACCATATAGTAGCTTCTATCGTAATTTAGGCGCGAATGTAGAAGAAATCGTTGCCCAAATCAGAAATGATAAACTAGATATTCTTGTGGATTTAGATAGTTTAACCTGTCCCATAACTTACCAAGTATTAGCCCTAAAACCAGCCCCGATACAAGTAACTTGGTTAGGTTCAGATGCCTCAGGTTTACCTACAATTGACTATTATCTCGCCGATCCCTACGTCCTACCTGAAAATGCCCAAGACTACTACCGAGAAAAAATCTGGCGTTTACCCACAACCTATGTAGCAGTGGATGGGTTTGAAGTAGGGATTGCCACAAACAGTAGAAAAGATTTAAAAATTCCTGAAACCGCAACTATTTATTTAAGTGTCCAAAGTGGGCTCAAGCGTCATCCTGGGATGATTCGCCTACAAATGAAAATTCTGAAGGGGGTGGAAAATAGTTACTTTTTGATTAAAGGTGTAGCAGACAGGGAAAAAATCTGCCAACTTTTTCAGCAAATCGCCAGAGAGGAAGGAGTGAACCCTGAAAGGTTGTACTTTTTACCCCAAGATGAGGATGAAGTTACCCACCGAGCTAACTTATCCCTAGCGGATGTAGTTTTGGATACCTATCCCTACAATGGAGCAACTACAACGCTCGAAGTGTTATGGATGGAGATTCCGATCGTTACCAAAGTCGGACAGCAGTTTTCCGCCCGCAATAGCTATACGTTTATGATCAATGCGGGTATAACCGAAGCGATCGCCCAGACGGATCAAGAATATATTGATTGGGGGATACGTCTAGGCAAAGAGCCAGAGCTAAGACAAGAGATTGCTTGGAAATTGAGATTAGGGAAACAACGCGCACCCCTATGGAATACTAGGGCTTTTACCAAGGAAGTAGAAGCCAGCTACAAAAAAATGCAAAAAATTAATGACAAAAAAGAAAATCCCGATTAGAATAGTCGTGTGAATGTTGAGTGTGTTTTTCCTCTCAGCATTTTTACGGAGAAACAATGATAGAAGGGGGGGCTCACTAGCTTCTCTCTTTTTTTTTTCGTTTCCCTGTCCCCCTTGCCTATCCTTCCTGAGAAACGTTAACATAAGTTAACAGGGCGCAGCTGCTATCGTAAATTCTCAAGCCTGACCATCAAGCCTAGGAGGCCTATCGCGTGAATAAAAATAGTAATAACAAAAAATGGCGTAATGTCGGACTATATGCCATACTCCTCATCGTTGTCCTGGCCTTAGCCTCAGCCTTTTTTGATCGACCACCTGCGCTGCAGTCGACTTGGAAGTATAGTAAATTCTTAGAAGAAGTCAGAACCAACCGGGTAGAAAGAGTACAGTTGAGCGCAGATCGGAGCATGGCGATCGCCACCGCCCAAGATGGTAGCCAGTACGAAGTCAATCTACTTGACGATCCAGAACTGATCAAAACCCTATCGGAAAATGGTGTAGACATTGTCGTCAGACCACAGAATAATGATGGTCTTTTAATCAGAGCCCTAAGTAATCTTTTAATACCTCTTCTGATCCTACTCGGCCTATTTTTCCTACTGCGGCGAGCTCAAAATGGTCCAGGGTCCCAAGCTATGAACTTTGGTAAATCCAAAGCCCGAGTACAAATGGAACCCCAAACCCAAGTTACCTTTGGGGATGTAGCGGGTATAGAACAGGCCAAGTTAGAACTAGCGGAGGTGGTAGACTTTCTCAAAAACGCCGATCGCTTTACCGCCATTGGGGCCAAAATTCCCAAGGGAGTTCTACTGGTTGGTCCCCCTGGAACAGGAAAAACCCTCCTAGCGCGAGCGGTTGCGGGAGAAGCAGGGGTTCCCTTCTTTTCTATCTCTGGTTCCGAGTTTGTGGAAATGTTTGTCGGTGTAGGTGCTTCCCGCGTTCGGGATTTATTCGAGCAAGCCAAAGCCAATGCTCCCTGTATTGTCTTCATTGATGAAATTGATGCCGTCGGTCGTCAACGGGGTGCGGGTTTAGGCGGGGGTAATGATGAACGGGAACAAACCCTAAACCAATTACTCACAGAAATGGACGGTTTTGAAGGAAATAATGGCATTATTATCATTGCTGCCACTAACCGCCCCGATGTTTTAGATCCCGCACTCCTACGTCCTGGTCGTTTTGACCGTCAGGTAGTCGTAGATCGTCCTGATTATGCGGGAAGAAAGGAAATTCTCTCCGTCCACGCCCGTGGTAAAACCCTAGCCCAGGATGTGGATTTAGATAAAATTGCCCGTCGTACCCCTGGTTTTACGGGTGCAGATTTGGCTAACTTGCTCAATGAAGCAGCTATCCTCGCCGCTCGTCGCAATCTCACGGAAATCTCCATGGATGAGGTCAATGACGCCATAGATCGGGTTTTAGCAGGTCCTGAGAAGAAAAATCGGGTCATGAGCGAAAAACGTAAGTCCCTAGTAGCCTACCATGAGGCAGGTCATGCTTTAGTGGGGGCTTTGATGCCGGATTATGACCCCGTTCAGAAGGTTAGCATCATTCCCCGCGGCCGCGCCGGCGGTTTAACTTGGTTTACTCCTAGTGAAGATCGCATGGAGTCTGGTTTATATTCTCGCTCCTATCTGCAAAATCAGATGGCGGTAGCCCTAGGGGGGCGCGTTGCCGAAGAGATTATCTTTGGGAAAGAGGAGGTGACAACGGGTGCTTCTAATGATTTACAACAAGTAACCCGGGTCGCTCGGCAAATGGTAACTCGTTTTGGTATGAGCGATCGCCTGGGACCTGTGGCTTTAGGGCGACAAGGGGGAGGGGTTTTCCTAGGGCGTGATATTGCCTCCGATCGAGATTTCTCTGACGAAACCGCCGCCGCCATTGATGAGGAAGTCCATAACTTAGTGGAACAGGCCCATGAGCGTGCTCAACAGGTTCTGGGAAATAATCGTCAGGTTTTAGATCAACTAGCGCAAATGCTCACCGAAAAAGAAACGGTAGATTCGGAAGAATTACAGAGTATTTTGGCTAGTAATGATGTAAAAATGGCTACTTTAGCTTAATCCCTTGGGGAGCTATACAATTCGGGGGTGGGTTTACCTACCCTTTTTTTTATTTAAAAATTCAGAGACTCTATTCCCCTAAAATACTAGATAATAGGCAAGGCGTGGTCTAAATCCCTAATCACATACTACAATTATATTACGAAGAGTATTACAGTAAAAATTATGAGAACTCATTATTGCGGTGAACTGAGAGCAGAAGCAATGGACAAGACAGTAGTTTTGTTTGGATGGGTAGATCGCCAGAGAGATCATGGCGGCGTAATTTTTATTGATTTAAGGGATCGCACAGGAACAGTACAGATAGTGAGTGATCCCCAAAGAACCCCCGATTCCTACGGGGAAGCCCAGAGTGTAAGAAATGAATATGTAATCAAAGTCACGGGGACAGTATCGCAAAGGCCGGAAGCATCCCTCAATAATAGGATCGCCACGGGGGAAATCGAAATTTATGCAGAAAGTATCGAAGTCCTCAATGGAGTCCATAAACAATTACCCTTTGTGGTTTCCAGTGAGGAAGCGGAATTAGTACGGGAAGAAGTACGTCTGAAGTATCGTTATTTAGACTTGAGACGAGAGCGCATGAGTAACAATTTACAATTGCGCCATCAAGTCATTAAAGCCGCTCGCCGTTTTTTAGAGGACCAAGAACATTTTATCGAGGTAGAGACACCCATCCTCACCCGCTCTACCCCAGAGGGTGCTAGGGATTATTTAGTGCCCTCACGGGTAAATCCAGGGGAATGGTACGCCTTACCCCAGTCTCCCCAATTATTTAAACAATTATTGATGGTATCTGGCATGGATAGATATTATCAGATTGCTCGCTGTTTCCGAGATGAGGATCTTCGTGCCGATAGACAGCCCGAATTTACCCAATTAGATATGGAAATGAGCTTTATGGATTTAGACGAAATTCTCCATCTCAATGAAGCCCTAGTATCCCATATCTTCAAAACCGTGAAAAATGTCGACTTACCCCGTCCTTTTCCCCGTCTAACCTATCAAGAATCCATGGCTAAGTATGGATGCGATCGCCCGGATACTCGTTTTGGACTAGAATTAGTAGATGTCTCCGATACCTTGGCTGATTGTGGCTTCCAGGTCTTTTCTGGAGCGGTAAGAGACGGTGGTAGTGTCAAAATTTTACCAATTCCCCAGGGTAATGAGGTTTTTTCTAATGTTCGCATCAAACCGGGGGGAGATATTTTTAAGGAAGCCACCGATGCCGGAGCTAAGGGAATTGCCTATATTCGTGTCCGGGAAGGTATGGAATTGGATACCATTGGCGCAATTAAGGATAACCTCTCCCAACAGCAGAAACAGGAAATTATCGCCAAAACCAACGCCCAACCTGGCCATCTGCTTTTATTTGGGGCAGGAGATACGGACACGGTGAATAAGTCCCTTTCTCGTCTGCGTTTAGTGGTGGGGGAAGAAATGCAGTTAATTGACAAAGAGCAAATTAATCTACTCTGGGTGACGGATTTTCCTATGTTTGAATGGAATGCCGAGGAAAAGCGTCTAGAAGCCCTACACCACCCCTTTACCGCCCCTAATCCCGAGGATGGATATCTAGCTAAAGCCCGAGCTCTAGCCTACGATATGATCTACAACGGTATAGAAATCGGTGGCGGGAGTTTGAGAATTTATCAAAGGGAAATCCAAGAAAAGGTTTTTGCCACCATTGGCCTAACCCCAGAGGAAGCCCGTAATAAGTTCGGGTTTTTATTAGAAGCCTTTGAGTATGGTACCCCACCCCATGGAGGTATTGCCTACGGTTTAGATCGTTTGGTGATGTTACTCGCCCAGGAGCAGTCCATTCGAGATGTGATTGCTTTCCCGAAAACCCAACAGGCCAGTTGTTTACTTACCGATGCTCCTGCGGGGGTAGATAGTAAACAGTTAAAGGAGTTGCAAGTGGCTTCTACTTTTGTCCCGAAAGTTGCCCCTGGGGGTAAATCTCTATGAGTGAGTCGGAAATCTCCATTGGTAGCAAGGTTCGCCTCGTCGCCCGTCCTCCCTACCTGAAAACGGCGGATATTATGCCGATGCTTCGTCCTGCGGATATTTTAGAATTGGGGGAGGAGGGAATTGTTTTGGATCGTCGCCCTGGGGGTTATTGGGGAATAAGATTTTCTAAGGGGGCTTTTTTACTAGAGCGCCAATATATTGAACCATTGGGTATAGATTCTGAAAATCATATAAGTTAGCTCACATTACTCTGGGAAATAGCCCTAGTACAAGACCAATTACTCGGTAGGGCCGACGGCCAACCCATGCGTAGGGCTTCGGGACATATAGCCATCACCGTGAGTTGACAGTCAATAAGTTGAAATCCTTCTTTTTCCGATTGTTTTAAACTGTGCTTAAGGATAGAGTCGTTATTAAATTCTAGGGTTTTGTTACATTGAATACAGACAAGATGATGATGATGGTGTGGAAATGGTTGATTTAGTTCATAGTGTTTATGACCTTCCGCCAGTTCCAACTCCCGCAGGATGCCCATACGGGACATAAGCTTAACGCTTCGATAAATAGTAGACAGACTAATCCCCTCATTGTCCTTGTCTAGCACCTCATGGAGTTCTTCCGCACTAAGATGATTGCCCCTGGGTAGATTTTGGAAAATAAGGAGTATTTTTTCTCTTTGCGGTGTAAGTCGCCAACCACGGGCATTTAGTTCAGCTTTAAGGGATGCGGCCGTATAAGCAGGCATGGTTTAGTTGTTTCTCAAGAAACCTAGTTTTATTGACCATGATAAAGGGTGGGTGGGTCAATTTGCAACAAGGGAAAGTAATTGAGAATATTTCTAGTGCTATATTGATACTAAAAGCTCTCAACAGATTTAATTCATGCTCTCTGAAATTCAAGAGATTACCAAATCCCTTGCCCCTAGATTAATTGAAATTCGCCGTCATATCCATGCCCATCCTGAATTGAGCGGACAAGAATACCAAACTGCGGCCTATGTAGCAGGGGTACTTTCCTCCTGTGGGTTAAGGGTTCAAGAAGCCGTCGGTAAAACCGGGGTAGTTGGGGATTTGAATGGAGAAAAGAACCAGGAAAAGATTTTAGCAATTCGCACGGATATGGATGCTCTCCCCATCCAAGAAAAGACAGATTTAGACTTTGCTTCCCGTAAACCGGGGATCATGCACGCCTGTGGCCACGATGTCCATACAACCCTTGGCCTAGGGGTGGCTATGGTTTTATCCCGTCTATCTAAACCCTTACCCCAGACTATACGCTTTATCTTTCAACCCGCCGAAGAAATTGCCCAGGGTGCTAGTTGGATGGTACAGGATGGGGTAATGCGGGATGTTCAGGCTATCTTTGGTGTTCATGTTTTTCCCTCTATCTCGGCGGAATTTGTAGGGATTCGTTATGGGGCTTTAACTGCTGCTGCGGATGATTTGGAAATATTTATCCAAGGGGAATCTGGCCACGGTGCGCGTCCCCATGAAGCCAAGGATGCTATCTGGATTGCTTCCCAGGTAATTACAACCCTCCAACAGGCCATTAGCCGCACCCAGAATCCTCTGCGTCCTATTGTCTTGAGTATTGGGCAGATTAATGGTGGTAGAGCTCCTAATGTCATAGCGGATCAAGTACGCATGGCGGGAACGGTTCGCTCTCTTCACCCAGAAACCCATGCTAATTTACCCGACTGGATTGAAGGTATTGTTAAAAGTGTTTGTCATACCTACGGGGCTGGTTATGAGATGAATTATCGTCGCGGTGTTCCCTCGGTACAAAATGACCCGGCTCTAACCCAAATTTTAGAAGAAGCCAGCCGAGAAGCTTGGGGTAGTGAACGGGTTTTGATTTTAACTGAACCTTCCCTAGGGGCTGAGGATTTTTCCCTCTATCTTGAACACGCTCCTGGGAGTATGTTTCGTCTAGGGGTGGGTTTTGGCGATCGCAATAATCCCCCTCTACACCATCCTGAGTTTGAGGTTAATGAAGCAGCGATTATGACGGGGGTTGTCACCTTGGCTTATGCTGCTTATAAATATTGTTTAAACAATGCTTAAAGACTAACTAAGTACCTAGTCATAATTAAAGTGATAAACCCTTCGATTGAGGCAGGAGGGTTTCAGGGTTTTTAGTTATTTTCCTATTATTACTTTATTTTTGACCACCTACTTAGGCAAAAAATCATCATCAATAATTGCTGACAATTGATAGGGACATTCAGAGGGAAAAGTCGTAGTGGGAAGTTTTGTTTCGGCCTTGGCTTGCTTAACTGCTTCCGTATAGCTTTCGAGTAGGATTTCTTCAAGATAAGAATTTAGACTAGGGGACTCTTTTAGAGCTTTTCTGATACGTCTACGATGCTCTATAATACTCCTTTCCCAACTTCCACTTCTTTTTTGGGGTTGATATTGCCATTTTAGCAAATGCAGAAATACAATGATTAAATTACTTTCCAATGCTCGGCGTTCATTTCTTCCCATATCCTCAATTTCTTCAATTAAATTTTGCCAATCAACATGATCATAATCTTGATCCTGAATTTGTTGAATAGTATGATTTAACCATTTTAAATAGTCAGTTTCGTACAAAGAGGTATTGTATTTACTTGCTTTCATAACATCAATTCCTGAAAAATACAAGAGCGATCGCCTTTGAGTTGTAAACTTGTTTACGAGAATAGACTAGGGGTTTTGTTGCCCGAAAAGATACTCAACTATTCTGGTTATTTCGGTTCTAACACCTCTTATTTCGGAACGGAGTAATTCTCTATCTAGTTCAGCTTGGGTAACGAATTGATTTAATCTTTCCGAGAGTCGGTTAATGTTACCTGTATTAGTCTTTATTGCTTGGGTTAAGGTAACAATATCTTCCCTAGATTGTTGGGTCATACTGACTGTAGTTAGCAGTATCTCTTCTATTCTCTCTAATCGGTTCTGCCCTTGGCTGAGTCTATCTTCTGACATTTTCTACACTCCTAGTTGGATAATAGCTCTCTTCGTATATTCTAACCCATACTTAATATCAACAATCAAGGGTGTAATCCCTTTCCCAAGGGGTAATTTGATTACTGTAATCTTGCCACTCTTGACGCTTAAACTTAAGATAAGATGCGGTAAAAGCCTCACCCATTGCCCTAGGTAATACGGTATCTTTCGCCAAATTATCCAAGGCTTCAGCTAGATTCGCGGGTAATAGTTTAACCACCTCTGTAGGTAAGGGATCTGTATAGGTGTTATTGTCGTAACGAGGACCTGGATCTCGCTTTTGGGTAATACCATCTAATCCCGCAGCAATAATAGCCGCAGGAAGTAGGTAAGGATTAGCCGCTCCATCGGGTAAACGCAACTCAAAACGTCCCGCATCGGGAATGCGAATAGTATGGGTGCGATTGTTACCACTATAACTAATGGTTTTTGGCGACCAAGTTGCTCCGGAGTTGGTGGGGGGAGAGTTAATGCGTTTGTAGGAGTTCACCGTAGGATTACTATAGGCACAGAGAGACTCCGCCGAATGTAATACTCCCGCAATAAACTGATAACCCAGAGTTGAAAGTCCTAACTCCCCTTCTGGATCGTGAAAAAGGTTAGTCTTACCTTCAGTGTCCCAAACTGACAAATGGGTATGACAACCGTTCCCCGTGAGGTGGGCAAAGGGCTTAGGCATAAAAGTCGCCCGAAAACCATGCTTTTCAGCGATACTTTTGACCATATACTTAAAAAAGGCGTGGCGATCCGCTGTTACCAGAGCATCATCGTAGGTCCAATTCATCTCAAACTGACCGTTAGCATCCTCATGGTCATTCTGATAGGGAACCCAACCTAGGTCTAACATCCCATCACAAATTTCACTGATAATATCGAAGCGACGCATTATCACCTGTTGATCATAACAGGGTTTGGAGGAGCGATCGCCCGGATCAGAAATCTCATCCCCCTGGGGATTCAACAAAAAATACTCACACTCTACCCCAGTTTTTACCCGATAACCTAGGTTTTGGGCAGCTTCTAAGACTCGTTTGAGGACTAATCGGGGTGTTTGCATGATTGGCTGTCCATCCACCCCATAGAGATCCGAACTCATCCAAGCGACTTCTCCCCGCCAAGGCAATTGGTAAAGGGTATCAGGATCAGGTACAGCGACAATATCGGGATCAGCAGGAGTCATATCCAACCAAGCCGCAAAACCAGCAAAACCAGCCCTAGCTGCGGCCATTTCGTCGATACTTTGGGCGGGTACTAATTTTGCCCTTTGCACACCCAGTAAATCGGTAAAGGAAATTAAAAAGTAACGGATACCGCGATCGCGGGCAATATCAGATAGGGCTTGAGTCATGGGTTAAGCAAGTCGCAGACGGCTTGGCGAATAAAGGCTTCATCTTCGGGGTTTTGGTAGGGGTTTCCTGCTCGGTGTCCCCAAATAGAAGGAATCGGTAGATAATTAGCGTTGGGAATCAGCTTGGCTTCTAGATTACAATCTTCAGGGGTGAAGTACAAGTCTGTTAGAGAGGGCATTACTAAGGTATGGGCTTGAATACTTGCCAAGGCTTGCAAATAATTCCCCAGATGGGGAGAAGTATTACCCACGTCACAGCGTAACCAAGTATCAATCATTCCTAGGAGATTGTGGGGATCTCGTTTCCGATAACCCATCTCCCATCCCCGTAGTAGGTAGTCTTCTAGGGAGTTGTAACCCAGTGTTAGGTAACATTTTTGGCGGTAATAGGCACAGGATGCAGCCCAACTAGCATAGATCAAAGCAAAAGCCCGATAACCTCGCTCCGGTAACGTTTCAAAGCGTCGCCCATTCCAGGCAGGATCAGCAGTAAGTGCGGCTCGTAGACTCTTTAGAAAAATGCTATTGTGTTCAGTAGTGCGGGCTGTACCACAGATCGCCGCAATTCTTGCCACCCGCTCAGGATATAATACTCCCCAATAGTAGGCCTGTTGTGCCCCCATCGACCAACCATAGGCCAGTGCCAAGGTTTCTATCCCAAACACCTCCCGTAATAACTGCTCCTGGGCGCGTACATTATCCTCATGGGTAAACCAAAAGCCATCTTCTGCTAAACCACAGGCAGAATCGTTACTAGGGGAGCTAGAGAGTCCGTTGCCAAATTGGTTAGGGATAATAATAAACCAATCCGTTGGATCGAGGATACTAGAGGGACTGATTAACCATTCAATATCATGGTGTTGTGCCCCGTAGGAGGTGGGATAGATAATGGCATTACGGCGATCGCTCTTTAACTCCCCGTAGGTTTGGTAAACTAATTGTGCCGACTTTAAGACTACCCCGCACTGGAGTTGAAAATTGCTGAGGGTGAAACTGCGGGCGCTCATGGAGATTTTGTAAAACTGGCAATAATGGCTTGATTAACCCTTAAATAACCAGCATCTACCCTAGTTAAATGCTGAGAAAGTAATTGATGCGCCTTGGGCAATTGGTAAAAGGGAATTGATTGGTAGAGATGATGCTCCCCGTGGAATGGCATGTTCCACATTAATAAACGTATCGGCCAGATAGTTAGGGTAGTGCGGGTATTGGTGAGGGGATTATTATCTTCTGTACAGCCCGTATGCTCTGCCAGTAGAATCATCCGTAGAATTGGCTGGCCCACGGCTAAAGGTAATACCCAATAGAGAAGAAACCAAGGCTTACCAAAAATTAATGAAAGGGCGATCGCGCTCCCATATACTGCTAATTGTCCCCAGGTTGAGCGCATTACCTCTAAACGGGCTGTTTCGGATAAATAGGGCATACCCTCGGTTTTACCCAGAGCCATCTTCCCATGAATCTTTACCTTGCCAATCCACCAGGGAATCCCACTAATCTGCCAGAGATATTCCCCCCAGTTAGTGGGTGTAGGATCTTCTAATTCTGGATCTTGCCCTGGAATTTGGGTATAGCGATGATGCCATTTATGATAACGTCGATAAAAGGTACTGTTGTAGAAGCACAATAACCCCGCCAACCAAGCCACGGTATCGTTGAGCCGATTATTAGCAAAGGCTGTCCGATGGGTTCCCTCATGGACTGTGGCAAACATAGAAGCTAAACTGAAGCCATAGACTATCAGAGCGGGTAATCCTAGCCACCAGATATGACCCATACTCGCCCACAAAATACCACTCCCCGCCATTATGGTTAAGTGTGATCCTAGTTGTAGTAGCCCTTGCAGGTTAGATTTCTGGTTGAGGTCTTCAAGTTCACCCGTACTCAATAGGGGAGTCGATGGCGTTACAGTATAGCTAGACATTTTCAGGGGATTGCACGAATTAGTAGGAGTTTAAGACAGTCCTTGTCATTCTATCTACTCTGGGAATTAGTAAATTGTAGCAATAGTTACAGTTTAGTCCATCCTCGGGCAATCAACCAAAACTCCCAGAAGCATAGAAAAAGCGCTAGTCTTGCAACAATTTAGTCAAGAAAAAATGACGGCGGTATTTGGTGCTAAACTTAGAATGTGTTTACCCCAGTACATGAGGACATTACTATGAAAATAAAAGTCACTGAGCAAGGCGTACTAATTCCTAAAGAACTGTTAGGAGATAGTCAAGAAGTCGAGGTTATTCAAGAGGCAGAAAAAATTATTATTACTACCGAGAAGAAAACTCTCTCTATTTGGGACTTAGGACAAAACCCTGTTGAATGCGGAGAGTCAATTTTAAAGATAGTTGATAATTTGACGAGCGATTTCACGGAAAAAGAACTCTCTCAGCTTCCTTGTGACGGTGCAGAAGAACACGATCATTATCTTTATGGGATTCCTAATTTTATTTGAATAACAGAGGGGCAATCAACCAAAACTATCAGAAGTATAGAAAAAGCTGCTCCCACCCCCAACTAAAATTGAGTCACTCCCATCAACTCTATCTAATTGTTGGCTATTGGCAATACTTCTCTGAAGTACCTGAATTAACTTTTGAGGAGTAAAAGACTCTAAATCCACAAAGTTCCCCTTGTTTAGCCATTTTATCTCAGAATCAGACAAGTTTTGTCGAAGCTGAAGCCCTAGGTTTTGGGCTGCCGTTGCCGATATTTGTGAGTTTTGGACAAATACTCCCCGTTTAGATGCAAGAATTTGACGAGGTAATAACCCCACATCTATAACAACTATATTACCATCTGGAAACCAGCGAGGATTTGTCCGTAATTGATTAACTAATTCCATCCCTTCAGGACTACAATCGTGGAAAGCATAGACTTTTAATTCAGGATTACGTCGGAGCATTTCCATGGTTGTAGCAAAAATCCGTTGGGGATAACCAGAAATACTCAAAATAGCGCAGTTATTTTCAAAGTGAAAATTATTGGAAATCAACATCTGGGCTATTTCATCACTTTGGCAAACTACTAGGCGATCAAAACTATAGGCACTAACTTCAGAATTTGATAAAGCTTCTGGGTTGGTAGCAGATAGAAAACTCGAGGGTGATGGCAACATTTTAGTTACTGTACCATTTACTCTTTGCCAATTTTCTAGCCAACCTTCCATCTGGGAAGTATTAATTAAAAGAGTTTCAGCAATTTGATTAGCCCTTAGTCTTTGGAAAAAACTTAACCAAATAGCAGATAAACCCAATACAGCAGTTAAAACAAAACCTAAAGTAGAATCAAAAGTAAAGCTAAAGAAAGAGCCAGCAATTGAGATAAAAATCCCTAGGTTCATTAATGAATTGATACTAGAGCGGCGAACTCGACGACTTGATGTTGGAGAATTGCTGGTTATATACAAAGAATAAATACAGAATAAATTGAAGCCTACTAACACGAACAAATAGGAATTTTTTCCTATTAAAAAAACGTAAAGAGTGCCCAAAAAACCCGGAAGCCATACACTAAAAACTATGTACAATGTTATTAAGAGTCCAGGAAATTCTTTTTCCTTGCCCTTAAGTCGTTCATCTAGTAGATATAATAATTGTTTGGGAGTAAAGAAGAGAGTATTGTTGACTGAAATATCCGTAATCGCCTTAGCGAAAAATGGATCGGTAATCTTAACTTTTCCCATGGCAGTCGGTTCAAAGACAACAGTATGGTTACATTTACTACACCGCCCTTGATTTGCTGTACGCTCCTTGAGATTGTTATCTGTTCCGCATTGAATACATTTCATACATTTTTCTATTGTGGGTTAAAAAATCTGACTGGATAATAACACAAAATTATGGCTTAATACTTTAGACTAATCTAAGTCCATCCTCAGGCGCTCAACCAAAACTATCAGAAGCAGAGAAAAAGCTGCTCCCACCCCCAACTAAAATTGAGTCACTCTCATCAACTCTATATAATTGTTGGCTATTAGCAATACTTCTCTGAAGTACCTGAATTAACTTTCGGGGAGTAAAAGACTCTAAATCCACAAAGTTTCCCTTGTTTAGCCATTTTATCTCAATATCGGACAAATTTTGTCGAATCAAAGGCGTTAGGTTTTCGGCTGCCGTTGCCGATATTTGTGAGCTTTGGACAAATACTCCTCGTTTGGATGCAAGAATTTGGCGAGGTAATAACCCCACATCTATAACAACTATATTACTATCTGGAAACCAGCGAGGATTTGTCCGTAATTGATTAACTAATTCCATCCCTTCAGGACTACAATCGTGGAAAGCATAGACTTTTAATTCAGGATTACGTCGGAGCATTTCCATGGTTGTAGCAAAAATCCGTTGGGGATAACCAGAAATACTCAAAATAGCGCAGTTATTTTCAAAGTGAAAATTATTGGAAATCAACATCTGGGCTATTTCATCACTTTGGCAAACTACTAGGCGATCAAAACTATAGGCACTAACCTCAACATTCGGTAAAGCTTCTGGGGTGGTAGTAGATAGAAGATTCGAGGGTGATGGTAACATTTTAGTTATTGTCCCATTTACTCTTTGCCAATTTTCTAGCCAACCTTCCACCTGGGAAGCATTAATTAAAAGAGTTTCAGCAATTTGATTAGCCCTAGCCCTGCGTCTTTGGAAAAAACTTAACCAAATAGCAGATAAACCCAACGCAGCAGTTAAAATAAAACCTAAAGTAGAATCGACAGGCAAGTTACGGAAGCCAGCAATTGAGATAAAAATCCCTAGGATGAAAGAGCCAGCAATTGAGATAGAAATCCCTAGGATCATTAACACATTAATCCAAGAGCGGCGAACTCGACGACTTGATGTTGGAGAATTGCTGTTTGTATACAAATAATAAATAACCCATAAGTTGAAGCCAGCCGACACAAATATAAAGACATTTATTCGTAAAAACATAGATAAAAATCCTCCAAAAAAACCCGTACACCATACACCAAAAAAAACATAGGGTATTATAAATGCCAAAAAGGAGGCAATAAATTCTTTTCCCTTAAGTCGTTCGTCTAGTAGATACAATAACTGCTTAGGGGTAAAAAAGAGAGTATTATTGACTGAAATATCTGCAATTGCTTTAGCAAAAAATGGATCGGTAATCTTAACTGCTCCCATGGCAGTCGGTTCAAAAACAAAAGCATGGTTACATTTACTACACTGCCCTTGATTGGCTGTACGATCCTTGAGTTTGTTATCTGTACCGCATTGAATACATTTCATAAATTTTTCTATTGTGGGTTAAAAAATCTGATTAGCTAATAACACTTGATAATCTTCCCGTTGACGAATTAGACGGTGATCATTATCATCTAAGAGCACCTCGGCTGGCCGAGGACGATGTAAAAAATGAGATGACATAGCATACCCATAACCTCCCACATCTAAAATTGCTAAAACATCCCCTACGGATAATTTAGGTAATTGACAATTGCGCCCTAAATAATCACGGGAATAGGTAGTATTACCACAAACATCGGTGATACTTTTTTCCTCGGTTTCAGGAGCGCTTAGAGGGACAATTTGACGATAACCTCCATGGACAGAAGGAACAGAAAGATTAGCAACAGTAGTATCTACCCCAATAATCTGTTTATCCTTTTGCCACTTTACTGAAACAACGGTAGTGAGAAGAACCGCACAACGGGCGATCGCCGCTCTACCTGGTTCGATAATGAGATGGATTTTAGTTCCTAGTCGTTGCAGTTTTTCGCTTAAAATTTTCCCAAACTGATGCCAATTAAAAGCCACATCCTTTTCATGGTAGGGATAACCAAACCCACCCCCAAAATCTAGGTATTCCCAATCGGGTAACTGTTGGGCGATCGCCAGAAGACTATCAATCACTTGAGTAAAAGCGGAGGTAGCATTGGTCCCCGTCCCCCGATAAAAATGCAATCCTTTGACTTTTAGGTTTACCGAATTGGCTATCCTAACCGCCTCTGGAAACTCTTGGGGCTGAACGCCGATGCGACTATCTCCAGTTATAGTGGGCTCATTTAACCGTAACCCTAAGTAAGGGGGAGAAGATGATCTAGGTAAGGATTGATAAACATCACAACACAACTGTAGTTGAGCCAAACTATCTAGGTTGAGCCTGGGGATTCCCCAATTCAATACCTGGATCATTTCTTCGCGGTTGAGATTACTACCACTGTAGACAATTTCCTGGGGAGTAAATCCTGCTTTTAGTCCTAGGTAAATATCCCCCGGAGTATTGGCATGAAGTCCCCAATGGGAATCTTGAACAATACGCAACAGGGAGATATTGCCGTTGGTGACAGTGGCAAAACAAAACTGGGTTCCAGGATAGGTAATAGCTTGGGTAATCTGCCTAATAGTCTGCCGAAAAATCTCCCTATCATAAACATATAGAGGAGAACCATAAATATTGAGAAGTTTTGGATAGAGGAGAACCATAAATATCGAGAAGTTTTGGGGCGAAGGACAAACAAGGATAGAATATTAAAATAACAATACTATACCAAATCCTGTTTTAATACTATAGTTATTCTCCGACCGCCTCCTGCCCCCTGCCTCCTGCCTAGCCTTTACGATAATATATTTACCTAAGCGGATTTAGTATTATGACGCACAGAGCTACCTTCACGATAACTGACGAAAATCAGGCCTTTCTTGCTAAACTACCCCGGCGAAAGAGAAGCGCTTATATCAATGTCCTCCTTGACCAAAACCGCCAAAAGGTACTTGAGGAGGAGATTGTGTCTGCCAATCTAGAAGAGGCAGAAGATCAAGAGTATCGAGAAGAGTTTAAAATTTGGGACTCGACTGTGTTGGATGGTTTGAGCGATGGCTGAATATCGTCAATTAGACATATATTAGACATCGACCACATTTAAGATTTTGTCCTGGTAGTTCAGGCTTCTAGCCTGATTTCTGGAGAGGTCTATTGTTGAAGGTATTTCCAAAGGGGATAGGGTATCCAAAAAGGTTGATTCCAAGAACGGTTTTCCATCGGTTCACCTAAAACCTGCGATCGCCATACCTGCCAGACAATCAGTAACCAAAGAATCTCGCCAATTCTCCTGCCCCAGATTGTACCACCCAAGTTACCCCGAGCAATGCGGGTAGGGAGATCCGACTGCCAACGTCCCTCCGCCTCTAGAGTACCCGAATTTAACCAAATACCTAACAAATGCCACCATTCCTTGAGACACCAGGAGGTTAAGGGAACACCCATCCCCCGTTTTTGTCGCCAGACAATCTCGGTAGGCAACCAAGAATCCACGGCTCGTTTGAGGATATATTTTTCACAAGCTCCTTGGAGAAATAAATCCCCCGATAGGGAAAAAGTCCATTGAGCCAGGGGTAAATCACAAAAAGGCGATCGCACTTGTAAACCGTGGGCAAAAGCCAAGTTAGTAGCCCGGGGATGAATGTTTTGCGCTCCTTTGAGCATGAGGGAAGCTCGGCGTAATCGGTGCAAAAGTGAGGGGGTAAAAGTCTCATCTAGCTCTCTAGAGAGCCATTCTCGGGGATTTATATCTTTAATTTGGGCATAGATAGGGGGCTGAAATATCTGCGTCTCAAAACCCCAAAGCCGATGGAAGGTTTGTAGATAGAGATCGACAAAGGACTGGTTATTTTCAGGATGCTCGGTTTGATAGACACTAGCGGCAATTAGAGGTTTATTTGTCCAACCAGCAAACAATTGATCCCCTCCTTCGCCATTGAAAATAATGCGGGTGTCTTGACTGGCGGCCCGATGGAGTAAAAACAAGGGGACTGTCACCCCATCCCCAAAGGGTAAATCCAAGGCTTTGATGGTGGGGATCAGATTAGCTCTAATTGTTTTTGGGGTAGCATCCACTTTAACGAGGGGAATACCCAGATGTTGGGCTACTTGTTCGGCGTAGGGATATTCGGGAATACCACTATCTCCAAAGTCTAGGGTATAGGCTTGGACTTTAATGCCAAAATGCACCAGTAAAGCGGCAACAATCGAAGAATCTAAGCCCCCTGACAGTAATACTCCCACGGTTTTCCCTTTTATATCCGTAATTTGTCTTTCTACGGCATTTTTTAAGAGTGTTTGTAACCCGGCGATCGCTTCTTGTTCATCGGTGATGGGAGCGGTTTCTTCTTGCCACTCTAAAAGCTGATGGGATTGGGTCCGGAAAAGATTTCCCGATGGCTCAATATTCCATAATTGTTCCCTTCCTGCGGCCAGAGCAATAATACCTTGAACTGGGCTTAGGGGAGTGGGTATGTAGGAAAAACAACTATATCCGTATAGTCCTTCTAAACTAACCTCAGGAGATGGGAGCAGGGGTAATAGGAGTTGTAAGCGAGAGGCAAACCAGATCACTTGGTCTATTTGTGTCCAGTAAAAAGGTACTCGTCCAAAGCTTTCTCTCCCCAGAATTAAACTGTCACGGGCGACTTTTACCCAAATATCTGCACTATAAACCAATCCTGAAGCGGAGATTGTTGCTAACACACCATCATCCGGAAATTGAAATGATAACTCCCAGTTTGTGATTTCCCTAAGACTGGTTTTGAGCAATTGTGCCAAGGTGCCGGGGTTGCCATAGCCCCAATAACCCATACATTGGTGGCCAGAGGTGGCTATCCCTAGATTAACTTCTTGATCCATTTATTTGACATCAAAGGTAGCATCACTGAGTCGGCGATCGCCTAGAAAGGATTCTACTCTCCATTGTCCGATAGGATCTCCTGCTCCGATTGTATGCCGACAAAAGGTATCCCAGTTAGATTTAGTGATCTCCTTCGTCTGGTATTGATTTTCATGGACAATCTGCCCATTAGGATCTATCCACTTACAAGACAAGGAAAGTCTCTCCCCCACGGGTGCATCGGCTAGGGTTATCCGATAAAAAACCTGCTCTCCTGCTTGCCGAGATACACTACTGAGGTTGTCCCCCCGATCTTGGGTAAGCGTCAGGCGATCGCGTCCTGCGGTAACACGGGAAAGGTTATCTTGTCGATATTGGGTAAAGAATAGAATCCCCGACAAAACTAGGGCACCGACACCGGCTGCACCGCCGATGAGCCAACGATTGCGTCTCTGTTGGGCGACTAAAGCATCACTACGGGACAATTGTACCATTGCCTCATCCAAAAGTTCTGGAGGTAAGTTCAACTCCTGGAGAATCTCCCTAACTTCCGTAGCATTTAGTTCCGATTCCCGGCGATCGGACAGTTTCTGTACTTCTGCCACAATCCTTTCTAATTGGGTTTTAGTTAATCGTTGTTCCATAGAAATATTTTCATTTTTTTATCCCATTATATCCTTGACTCTAATAGACCTCTCCAGAAATCAGGCTGGAAGCCTGAACTACCAAGACAAAATCTTAAATGTGGTCGATGTCTAATGGTGTACGGCTAATCTGGTTTGGCTGTTGGCTGATGAATTTTATTAGTGGGAGCAACCTGACTCGGAGGGATTCCTTTTATGGAAATTAAAGCTTCCATCACCGACTTAACCACAGGGGCGGCCACCGTTGAACCATAGGTATTAGCCCCCTGGGGCTCATCAACTACGGCTAAAATCACATATCTAGGTGATTCTACAGGTAAAATGCCGACAAAACTGGTAATTTTGGCATTAGCTAAATAACCACCCCGAGGACTAGCTTTTTGGGCTGTTCCCGTCTTCCCCGCGATCCGATAGCGATCAATCTGGGCAGATCCCCCCGTTCCTTCACTAACTACGGTTTCCATCATGGCGATCACTTTTTTAGTTATTTCGGGAGAAAAAATGGTTTTGGTGGGGTGCTTGGGTTGCCAGTGTAATTGCCCATGATCATCCACTAAACCCTTCACCAGATGGGGAGTAACCAAAGTTCCACCATTGGCCAAAGCACCATTTAATTGTACAAGTTTCATGGGAGTTAGGGATAAACCTTGACCAAAGGAAGCCGTAGCTGATTCGATCGCCTTAGAGGTAAATTCTGCTTCCGATTTCAGATGGCCCGTCACTTCCCCTGGTAAATCAATACCCAATTCCTTCCCTAATTCTAGTTTTAGTAAATTTTGGTAGTAGGTTTTGCGATTAACCCTTTGCATAATTTGTACCATAGCCACATTACTAGAGTTTTGTAAAACTTCGGCAATAGTCATCGGTCCAAAGGCTTTGTAGGTGGCATTAGCAATTGGCCAACTATCGACAATAATGCGTCCCGAATCATTAATAATAGTATTGGGTTGAATCACTCCTTCCTGGAGAGCGATCGCAATATTTAAAGGTTTAAAAGTAGAGCCTGGTTCGTAGAGATCGGCAACCGACCAATTTTTAAAAAGAGCTATATTAGATTTATAATACTCATTAGGATTAAAAGTCGGCTCAGTGACTAAAGTTAATAAGGAACCGTCTTGAGAATCCATAACAATCACGCAACCCCGTTTGGCATGGAATTTCTTTAACTGTTGTTTCAGGGCATTTCTAGCAGCGCGTTGGAGGCGGGTATCTATGGTTAATTGTAATTGCAAATCATCAAAATTGAACATCTTTTCAGGTAGATATCCAGGCAAAATTAAGCCATCACGGGTGCGTTTTGTAGAGATGTCAAACAGATCCCGTTCCAAAATACGCCGTTGACTCATTTCTATTCCTGCTTGACCTTGATGCTCTCGATCCACATAGCCTAAAATATCGGCTGCCATTTCATTTTGAGGATAAAAACGGTCGTAGTGTTCTACAAAATCAATCCCGCCCCCTAACTCCAATTTCTTAAGTTGATTAGCTTTAGTTTCTTCCAGACTATAGGCTAATTGGATTCCCGTGGACTGTTTTTGGAAACGCTCTATTAACTCCTGGGGTGATTTCCCCAGAATCGGGGCAATTTTTTGGGCAATTTCCGCAAAGGTTGTATTTTTATCAAAAAGCTGAGGATGGGCATAAATCGTATAAACCAAGCGATCTGTGGCGAGGATATTTAACTGACTATCGACGACCGAACGACGGGGAATGTAAGGACGTAGGTTAACGGTTTGTTGCGATCGCGCTTGGCTTTGTAATTTTTGTGATTGGACAATTTGCAACTGATAGAGCCTAGAAACTAACCCACCCATCCCCAGTACCAAAAACATCCAAACCAAGACCATTCTCAGCTTTATTAGGCGAGCCTTAGGAGCTTTTTTGACGATTTTGGCGGCAGTCGGTTTAGAGTTGGGTTTTTTTTTAACTCGATGGGGAGTAATTCTGGAAGGGTTATCAACCATTGATTTATTTGTAAGTAATTGGGTTTAGGTACTAAGGAATTTAGTAACCTATCGGCTGAGAAACCATCGGTGCGGGTGGCTTTTCTTCTGTCTTGGTATCGGGTTTAATTACCGAGGACTTTTCCGTCTTAGCAGAGGGAATAAAGATAGATTGGGTAGGTTGGGGATTGGTTAATCCTGTTTCCGGTTTTTCCGCTTGTTGGGCGAGTTGATGCTTTAAGCTCTCATTGGTTGCTATTATCTGACGCTCATGGCGCTGTAAAGTTTCGAGTTTTTGGTATTCCCTGCTCCAGAGTTTGGGTAGATAAACCGTCCAAGCGTAGAATCCTAAGCTACTGGCCAATAAAGTCAAAGCTACCCCGGACATTGCTTTCTCCAGAGCCATGAGCACAATGACATGGTTGGGAAATCGGGGCTTTTTAGCATTGAGGGTTTTAACTTTTGCCTGGGTATTGCCGGGGCGCGGAGGATTTTGATGAGCAATGGACATAATTGATTCCCCATAAACAGAATGAGATGGCAGGTTTAGGAGAATTATAACCGTAATTGTCAAATCAGCAATTCTTGTTTTAATCTATAGATGATGGTTTCACTATCTATTTGCGAGAGAATTTCGGCAATCACTGTACTCGGACCTGTTGATCCCCAACTACATCCCTGCTCTAAATAAACCTGGGCCGCCTTGCCTATGGCATAACTTCCATAGCCCGCCATACTACCCTGGGCTAGGGCTGTAGTACCGTAGAGGGTAAAAGCCGCGGGACTTTCAAACATTCCGGAAATAGCGGCGGCACTTTTTCCTAAACCTAAAACTAAGGTTGTCAGCAGTTCCCCTAAAAATAAACCCCCCGAACTAATCAGTATAGTTTGCCAGAGTTTGCCCGCCTCGAAGCTAGTAATCGGTAAACCATACAAACGAGCGAGGGAACGAATGAGGGTTAAATCCGCAATCAACCCCCCCAAAACATCCAGTACGCCAATGGGATTAACCGCTACGGCTAGGGCTTTGTACTTGGCATAGGTCCAAATGATGTTTTCTGCTTCTTCGGCGCGAATTTCTAGGGTTTTTTTGGCAATACTTACCTCTGCTTCCCTGGCTTGAAAGAGGGCATTGAGGGCTAAAAGCGATCGCCCTTCCCGATTCAAAATGGTTAAAATTTTCTCCCGCAACTCATCTACCTGGGGCGGAGGGGACTCCCATTCCTCGGTAATCTTACCATCACCCCATTCCGTGCGGACGGGTATAGCCTGGGGTTCCGCCGCTACCATGACTATTTCCTCGGTAGATAGGGTGTCTAAGTTCCCTCCGTGGCGATTACCTACCCCTAATTTTTGTAATTGTTGATAAATCTCAAAGCGATCTTTTTCGGGATAGAGATCAATCTTATTAAACACTAATAACAAGGGCTTATGACTTTGCCTTAATTCACATAAAGCCTCATACTCGGTACGGGTAATATCTCCCGACACCACAAAGAGAATTAGATCCGCTTGACGGGCGACATCCCGCGCCATGGTTGCCCTGGATTCCCCTGAAATTTCATCGAGGCCTGGGGTATCAATAAATTCAACCTGCACCTTACCACTAGGAGCATCCCAATGAACCGCCCTAGGCCACTGGGTAACTCCATTGATTGGGCCTGTTTTTAAAATTTTTTGTCCGACTAGGGCATTAACTACCGAAGACTTACCCCTACTAACTAAGCCAAAGGCGGCAATGCGGATAACTCTTTCCTCTAACTTATCCAAAGCGCCCTTGAGGGCTTGTAAATCTTTTCTGACAGCCGATTGGAGGTCTACATTAGGGGGATAGTTCCAATGGCGGCGAAAGCTAGAATACCAGGATACTGCTTGTTGTAAGCTGGCACGGGCTTGATTGTAGTGGTTGTCCTGCTGCGAAGGGGCTGAGGTCACAGTTTCTTCCTACTCTAATGTCTCACATCTACCCTTTATTCTAAAGACTTTATTGCCAGCGCGGGGTAGGGATTTCCGTAGCCTTGGAATAGCCAGAAAGTAACAAAATAATCAACTGTCTAATCATCTTGCTAATTCCCAACTATCCCTAGGACTGGGGAAACTAACGACGAGGAACCGAAGCCTCGATGTTGATATTCATAGCAGAAATCGTAGGAGCGGCATTTCCTTTAGCACTGCCGATATTACGAGCCATAGCCAAGAAAACGGAAGGATCTCCTGCTTTGGCTTTTTGTTCCTGGGGAACGTAGCTACGGACTTGGTTTTGGTAAACAAATTTCGGGAAGCCCAAAATACGACGATAGTAAGCATCGTAACGGGGGGACTTGATATTGAAGGGCCGTTCACCCACGGCTCGTCCTGGTAGATTACGACGACGTTGGTAAGGTAGCGTATCGTAACCAAAGTTTTCTAGATACTCTTGGCTATTTAAGAGTTCATCTACAAACCCTTGAATGCCTTTGGTGGCGACGACGATAGACCAAGCAATTTTTTCCCGCTCGCTATACACATCGCGTCCGAGTACTTTCTGTACAACTTGTTCTACAAAACGATAGTTACTATTTTTCTCATAAAAGCTGTTTCTGAATGTCTTCGATAACAGCAAACCGCGTACAAAGTCCCTGACGGTAATCTGTCCATTGCGTAGTTGGGATTCTAGGAATGGTTCCCGATCCCATTTAAAGGCATGGAAGAAGATTTGACGATAGGCTGATTCAATCAACGTCGTGTATTCCGAGGGAGAGAGTTGATTTTCGGTGTTGTAGATTCTGGGTTGCTCATCTCCTGGGACTTCGTAACCCTCGACGCGCACATTTCGGCTAATTGGCGCGTATTCTAAAAGAGGAATAGCCAAGTTGAAAACCTCCGCATTTTTTTATAGCGTCTGAAAAACTTTCCTCATGATCATACGAGAGTTAGGGCATGATCCTGAGAAATGTTAAGATTTCTTACCAAAAAGCTGGTTAGTTACCACCCACTCAGGGAATAGGTAGGTTTCGTAAGGGCAGGGGAAACAACACCTTGACTCTCCATGCGGCTTTCTGTACAAAAGGTAGCCGTATTAAAGCCCCCAAAACGTTGTACTGTGCTGGTGCGTAGGCGCAGGTTAGGATTCGCAAACCAAAACCGCTCTAGAGTAAGCATGGTATCGTATTCTGTGGCTAAAACCAAACCATCTAGCTCGTCAATGTGGTAACGCCCCGCTATTGGCACAATTTCCGCATAACCTCTTTCCCTGAGCAAAACTCCAGATTTTGGATTGTCTGTATCGGGAATTAGGGCAAAAACTGTATTTCCAGCATGGGTTTCGTCTTCTTTATCCCAAGCCATGGAGCCATCCCAACTGACAAAAGCTCCACCAATGGCTAAATTGGGGTCATAATTGTGCATTTCGCAAATTTCGACAATTTTGGGGTGATCGGCCTGCAATGCTTCCACAAAGATATCAGAATCGCCGCTTTCGGCACGTCTAAAGGCTAAATGGTGGGTAGTGCGTTGGGATGTCCATTGACCAGCACTGCGTTGAAAAAATTCCATGCCATCCATTGGGTTTAATCTCCTTCTTTACATGACGATGAGATCAATTATCGGCAATTTTTGACCATTGATACCGAGATAGACTAATCTTTCCCTCTTGATTAAACTCAATACCCTCGGCTTCTAGGAGAGAGCGTTGCAGGTAGTCAGTCCCTCGGCGCAGGATAGAATAGGACACTTCCCCCCGGGCATTAACCACTCGATGCCAAGGTACATCAGATTCTTGCAGATCAACTTGGTGCAGAGCATAACCAACTAAGCGGGCTTGTCTCGGACGTTGGGCTAGTTGGGCAATCTGTCCGTAGGTTGCTACTTGGCCTGCTGGAATCTGACGTACTATCTCATAAATATCTTGGTATGCAGACATAGGGGGGGAAGGGAGTTTTATCTTAAGGCATTGACCACTGTAGAATGCGATCGAGTAACCAAGGTGCAAAACGCTGACACCAGACCGCTAGATGACTTTGCCAACCGACGAGGATTTCTGAGCTATTATGCTCTAATCCCTGCATTAAGGACTGGGCTACCCGTTGGGGAGTCATGGCTTTTACCCCACGAAAACGCTGGAAGTTCCGAATCATATCCGTATCGGTTAAAGTCGGTAACAGTGTAACTACCTTAACATTGCGGGGAGCAAGTTCACAGCGCAGGGCTTGACTAAAACCCAAGATAGCGAATTTTGTAGCTGAGTAGGTAGACATACTCGGTGCTGCCACTTTACCCATGAGACTGGAAACATTGACAATAGTACCTTCTCCCTGGGAAACCATGCGCCGAGCCATACAGCGTGTCATGCTATAGAGTCCGATGAGATTCAAGGATATTTCTTGATAAACATCTGGAAGTCTGGCTTTTAAAAAGGGAGTCTGGTAGGCAACCCCTGCACAGTTAACCAGAAGATGGATGGCTCCATAATCTCGCCAAGTTTTGGCAATAGCTGTATTAACAGCCACGGGATCGGTAAGATCAAGGGGTAAAACCACTACAGAGATGTCTGCATTGCGCTGGTTAATCTCCCTGGCTAATGCGTCTAAATCTTCTTGGGTGCGAGCGACAATAATTAAGCTTTTCAGCCCAGATTTGGCGAGTTCTAGGGAAATAGCCCGACCAATTCCCCGAGAAGCACCGGTTACTAAGGCTGTTTTTCCGTGTAATTTCATTGTTTAAACCTCCTCTGGTTGAGGCTAATGAGACAGACTGAACAGATCAGAATGTCAAAAGGGCGAAGGCGATAATCTAGATCAAACCCGTACCTCTAAGTTATTAACTTTTTGGCGAGCAACTCAGTAAGGGTTAGGGTTATCTAAATTAGAAGAAAGCTTTTATCAATCTTGGATTGTGGTGATGGAAATGATTTGATGGCTAGGTCGCATTGTCTTACGCCTCCTAAATTATTTAGCCTAGGGCTATTACGACCCCGTTAAACACAAGTTAGCACATAAATCAAGATCCTGCAATGTTTTTTAATATACCTAGTCCAGTTCCTGAAGTGGCGATGGGAAAGGCTATAATTTTCACTGTCCGATTATGCCGAAACCATGAAAGAACAGCCCTATTTACAATCTATCTACAAAAACTTGGGATCTTGGACTGTTCCCCTCATTTCCGTGGCTTCCTTTGTCCCCCTAGCGTTTTTCTTCGCCTCCTCGCCACCTCCGCCTTCGCCACCCCCTCCTGTTGCTCACTCAATTCTTCCCCCGCCAAGTCAACTGTCTCCACCAGTAATCACCCCTGATCCCGTTATTCCTACCCCTAAACCCCAGGCTTTACCGCCTAAAAAAACCGTAGCACCCACTCCAAAAGCTAAACCGACTAAAAATGTGGTTTCCAAGCGCCTTCCCCCCGCACCTGAGCATTATCAACCGCCTCAGTTAGAAATTAAGGTGGCGATCGCCCAGGATGCTAGTAATATTTCCCTAGGCACATCAACTATAGGAGTAGTAACGGATCGTCAGGGTACTCCCATCAAAACCCTAAGGGCAAATCAAGGAGCCCGAATCATACCAACGGGGGAATCCTTAAGTATGGATGGGTTTAATCTGCCTGGGGTGGTTTTTATCGAACCCAGTCAAGGGGGACTTGTATATATTAATGATCGCTGGTATCGGGGACGAATGTTATTAGTGTCCCAGGGAAATACTATCTTGGCGGTTAATTATTTAGATTTAGAAAAATATTTATATAGTGTTGTTGGTAGTGAAATGCACCACAACGCCCCCACCGAAGCCCTAAAAGCCCAGGCGATCGCCGCTCGCTCCTACGCCCTAGTACATATGATACGCCCCGCTAGTGCTTGGTTTAATTTAGGAAATACCCAGCGTTGGCAGGTATATAAAGGATTACAAAGTGAGTCAAATACGGGGCATTTTGCTGTTAATCAAACCTCTGGGCAGATTTTGAGCTATAAGGGGGGAGTTGTAGAATCTCTCTATGCAGCTACGGATGAGATTGTTGCCAGGGCCCACGGAGGCCGAGGGATGAGTCAAACGGGAGCTTATGATCTCGCTAAAACTGGTTATAATTACGAGCAAATCCTCGGAAATTACTATCCTGGGGTTGGTTTAGCCCGCTTAGTGCTACAAACTAATTAAAGTTACCGCAATATTCCCTGAAAAACAAACATCCACATCAGTGCCGGGGGTGCGATCGCGTTGGATATATTGTCCCTGATAATGATACAGTTCCCCTTCCACTTGATAATCCACGGGTAAAGGATCTCGACTCGGCTCACAGAAGACAATTTCAGGATCTGGGGAATCTGGGGCGAGATGGGGTAAATTAACATTCCAAAAACTAGCCGCAGGTAAGCCCTTCTCAAACAAAATCGGTAAAACCTGAGCCGTTAACAACGCCGCTCTTTCCCAATCAATGACTAGAGGGCGTTTAATCCAATGGGAAAGGGCAATTCCTTTAACTCCGTGGATGGCGGCCTCCCTAACTGCGGCGACGGTACCTGAAATATAAACATCTACGCCTAAATTTCCCCCCGCATTGATCCCCGATAAAACCCATTCCCCCAGGGGCACAAGATGGGTAAGAGCCAAACGAGTACAATCAGCAGGAGTACCCCCGACAGCGTATTCTTGGGTAGAGCGTTTTTCCAGATGAATAGGTTTCTGGGTAGTTATTTGGTGGCCGCAGCCAGAAAATTGTTCCTTGGGGGCGACAATAATACCTTTTCCCTGTACCGCCAGTTGTAGTGCGCGAATACCAGGGGCATCAATGCCGTCATCATTAGTTAAAATTATGGTCATACCAAATCCGCTTAGATAGATATATTATCGCAAAGGCTAGGCAGGAGGCAGGAGGCAGGGGGCAGGAGGTGGTCGAAGAATAACTATATTATTAAAACAGGATTTGGTGTCATACTCAACCCCTAAAAATGTTGAAAACCCGCCTCCAAGGATAACACCCTAGACTCGTAGATTCCTTGACTATCTACCAATTCTACAGACCTATTCGGGGTAATTTTACCAACAATTGCCGCCCCTGCCCCTAAATTTTTAACCAGTAGATCGGCTTGGGGTAGGGGAAGACATAAAACCAATTCAAAATCCTCCCCGCCAAACAAAGCCCATTCTAGGGCTGTCTCTGGGGCAACCATTTTCGTTAAATCAGGAGCAAGGGGTAGCAAACGCCGATCTATTTGCGCTCCTACCCCACTAGAGCTACAAATTTGGATAACTGCATCCGCTAACCCATCACTACTATCCATTCCTGCTAGGTTGGTTTCTCCCATAATTTCCCAAAGCAAGGGTAGTAGCTCCAAACGAGGATTAGGGCGTTGATGCGCTCGAATTAATGCAGGAAAATCCCCCCCTCGGGAATTGAGCAATAATTCTAACCCCGCCTTCGATAAACCATGAAAGCCCGTGATCACGATCCTATCCTCAGGTTTAGCCAAATTTCGCCGAATCACCTGCTGGGGTTTAACTTGCCCAAAAGCCGTAATACTCACAGTAATTATTCCAGAGCGGCAAATATCTCCCCCCACAATAGGGGTGTTATACCTTTCTAAACAGGCTGTCAACCCCTGATAAAGATGCTCTACCCACTCAACGGGCAGATTTTTCGGCAAACTCAAGCCTACGGTTATACCCAAGGGCTTTGCTCCCATGGCAGCTAAATCAGAGAGGTTAGCAGTAGCGGCACGCCAGCCCACATCAAAAGGGGAAGTAGTGCGATCGCTAAAATGTACGCCATCGACTAGAATATCTGTGGTAACAACTAGATCCAAGTCAGGCGATAATGGCACAATAGCGGCATCATCCCCCACCATGTCGGGGTGACAAAAGGGGAAAATTAGCTTAAGTAAACCTTTTTCGCCGATATCTGCGACTGTTTGCCCAGAAATCGCCATAGTTTTATTGTTAGTCATTTATGAATACATGGATTGGTTATATCATTAAAATTGTGCTTTGGTCTTTATTGGGGTCACTTATCATTAAATATGTAGCACCAGGGCTTGACTTGGCCCCAACGGAGGTTAATGCTTTAATAGGAGTTTTAATCTTTCCCTTGGGTATGGGGATAGCTTTAGCCATTAGAAAATCATGAACCTTGGTAAATGGATTGGTCTAGTTATTTTTATAATTTGCCTTGGTATTCTCTGGCAAGTAAGACAGCTATTTTTACTCGTTTTTACGGCGGTAATTCTAGCAGTTTGCTTTAATTTAGTTCTAGAAAAACTACAGGAAAAGGGACTGAGTAGGGGTAAATCAATCCTGCTTTGCTTAGGTGTTTTACTAATCAGCTTAGTCGTGATTTTTTTCTTACTAATTCCTCCCTTTACCGTTCAGTTTAGGGAACTATCCCAACTCGTTCCCCGGGGTATTGAGCGCTCTGTTACTAGCTACAATGACCTAGCCAATGGCTTAGATCCTAATCTAGTCAAATACTGGCCTAAACCCCAAGAATTACTAGCACAAATTCAACCAATTGTCAATAAAATTGCCAGTCAAGGGCTAACGGTTTTTTATAGTTCCTTAGGAGGATTATTAGGATTTCTATTGCTATTTGCTCTGACGATGATGATTGTGACTAATCCCCACCCCTACCGCCAAGGTTTTATTAGATTTTTTCCTGCTTTTTACCGTTCTAACGTGGATCGGATTTTAATTATTTGCGAAGAAGGGTTAAGGGAATGGCTCTTAAGAATTATTACCCACATGGTATTAATGACCTGCCTAAGTTTGCTAGGACTAGCTATAATTGGGATTCCCCTCTGTTTAGCCCAAGCTTTGATGGCTGGTTTATTGACTTTTATTCCCTATCTCGGACCTCTGCTCGGCATCATTCCCCCCCTTGCCTTAGCTCTACTTTCCCAGGAACCATGGAAGTTTTGGTCTGTATTGATTCTCTTTTGGGGGATTTATCTAATTATTCAAAGGTTTGATCAAAATCCGCCCCTTTCTCTATTTAGAACTAGATTTGTGCGGCTTTTACCTGCCTTTACAATTTTAGGTCAAATTATCTGCGCCTATCTTTTTGGATTTACAGGACTTTTTTTAGCAGTACCTTTGCTAATTGTGGGCTACATTTGGTTTAGAGAAGTAGTTATTCGAGATATCCTAAATGACTGGAAACAAGATGAGAACTATAGCCGAAATCAATGAAAAAATTCGTAAGGGCCAAGCCGTTATCAAGACGGTGGAAGAGTTAAAGGCTAAAGTCGCAGAAATCGGAGTTGAAAAAACTTTTGAACTGGTGGATGTCGTCTGTACGGGTACCTTTGAACCGATGGAATCTTCAGGAGCTTTAATTAATTTAGGCCATACGGACCCGCCAATTAAAATTCGCTCCGTTTGGCTCGATGGTGTCCCTGCCTATTCCGGGTTTGGAGCAGTGGATATTTATCTGGGAGCAAGCTCTATGGGGGAAACAGCCGCAGAGGGAAACGATACCTTTGAACGGGGAGGGGGTCACATTATTGAAGACCTAATTGCGGGCAAAAGTATCAATTTAAAGGCTATTGGCCAGGTAACAGACTGCTATCCGAGGTCTGCCTTTGAGACAAATTTGAGTAAAGAAACTATTAATCAGTTTTATTTATTTAATCCTCGGAATCTCTATCAAAATTTTATTGTCGGGATCAATGGCGGCGATCGCCTGTTGTACACTTATCTTGGTCCCTTGCACCCCCGTTTAGGCAATGCGGTTTATTCCAACCCTGGGGCAATTTCTCCCCTGTTTAATGATCCCCATTTAGAAGTAATTGGTATTGGTACCAAAATTTTTCTAGGGGGGGGAATCGGTTATATCAGTTGGGAAGGAACCCAACATTTTCCCCTACAAAAACGCCTCCCTAATGGCACTCCCATCGGTCCTGCGGCAACTTTGGCCCTGATTGGGGATGCCAAACAAATGAGTCCCCGTTGGGTGCGGGGTTGTTATTTTCGCAATTACGGAGCTTCTTTAATGTTAGGGGTAGGTATTCCTTTACCAGTTTTGACGGAGGAGGTAATTCGTCATTGCGCGATTACGGATAAGGATATTGTCGCTCCCGTGGTAGATTTTTCGATTCCCCGACGAGTGCGCCCAACCTTTGGCCTCGTAACCTATGCCCAACTCAAAAGCGGCAAGATTAATATTGAGGGAAAAAGTGTGAGAACAGCACCCCTAGCGAGTATTTATCTATCTCGGCAGGTGGCAATTGAGTTAAAACAATGGATAGAGTCCGGGGAGTTTACCCTGACGGAACCAGTGGCTAGTATTTCCCAAAAACAGACCTTTATTCCCCAGGACCGTTGGGGATCTCAGATTAGCTTAGATTAACCTGATATCAAATTCGCTTAAGTTACTAGATAATCATGAGGGCTAGGCGGTCGGCAGGATTCAGTTTAAGCTAGAAGACAAAATTATTGATACTCAATGAAGAAGAGATTACCCCATCTAAGGTGATAAATGGTCTGGCTACTCCTCGTCCTGCCGTACCATCACTATCAACAGAAATTAATGTCCCCGTCCCTAAAGTTCCCCATAATACATAACCATCGGTGACTGGATTTGAGCCAGTGTAGTTAAAGCTGTTTAGTAAAGAACTGAAATCTAGGTAATCCTGGTTGATGTCAAAGTCGGTTATGCGATCGCCCGAATCACGGATACTGTTATAAACAAAGGTATCACGCCCTTCTCCACCTCCTAGAACATCCGCACCACTGCCCCCAACAATACGGTCATTTCCTTTACCACCTGTGACGTTATCCCGTCCATCCCTGGCATCTATTAGGTCATCTGTATTAGTTCCTGTTAAGGTATTATCGCCATTGGTAGCACCAGTAACAGGATTAAAGATATTTAGTTGGATCTGGGCTGAAGCGTATAAACCTTGGCTATCTGTCGCTATTAAAGTAACTGTATTAGCACCTGCTACTGTAGGAGTTCCTATAATAGTAGATCCTGCAATCCCAAAGATTGAGTTATTAATGGCATAGCTTAGGGTATCTCCCGCATCTACATCGGCAAAGGTGTCGGGAGGTATGGGGAAGCTAAAAGCTGTATTGGTTATCAGGATTTGTGGTTTGATGGGTTTATTTAAAGTAGGAGCATCGTTAACAGCATTAACGGTTAAGGTGAAGCTATTATCAATAAATTGACCGTTAGAATTGCCTCGAAGGGTAATATTAGCTGTACCAAATTGATTATCGAGATAATCGAGGGTTAATTGGTTGTTAACGACAGTAGCGGTAACTAATCCTGGATTTGTATTAGCAAAGAGAGATTTAATAATCGCGTCTCCATCCACATCACTAAAGACGTTAGTTAAGTCGATAAGAGTGTTGGCTGCATCTTCGCTAACCGTAACAGGGGCGATCGCATTTTGAACTACAGGTAAATCATCTACAGGTCGAACAGTAACAGTAACAGTGGCGGTAGTGGTTTCTGTCCCATCGCTGAGGTTGTAGGTAAAGGTGTCTGTCCCGTTAAAGTTGGGGTTGGGGGTATAGGTAAAAGTGTCGTCACCATTTAGGGTAGCTGTACCCTGAGTGGGAGGGGTAGCGAGACTAAGAGTCAGGGGATTTGCTTGGGTGTTACTGTCATTGGCAAGGACGTTGATGGTAATAGGGGTATCTTCATCGGTGATGGTGGTGTCGTCAACGGCAGTAGGTGAGGAGTTGGGAACAAAAGCCGGAGCACCGGGGTCGCTAATTTGTCCATTGGCGGTTAAGTCGTCGTCTCCGCGCTGACCATCGACGAAATTAAGGATTATTTCGCTTTGACCATCGTTATTGATGTCTTGGAAGGTTGCACCGGTATTAGTGAGCAAATCGAAGGTGAAGTTATACCAATGGGGGATGGTGTTGTCGGGGGTTGCCCCATATTTCCAATAACTGTTGGCAGTAGTGCCTTGGGGCAAGAATAGGGTGAGGGTAGTTGAACTTCCTAGAGGAACCTGCGGAATGCTGAAGTCAAAGAATCCTAGGGGAAAATCTACATTAGGGGGCGCCGTGGCAGGGTCAGGATTAGAAATTGCCTGAACATTGGCTGAGGGCTGCCCTTGGGGTGCGGTAAAGGTGACATATTCGTTGTTAGGTGCTTGGATAGAAACGACGTTATCTTGTTGGTTATCGGGGATGCCATCAAAATTTCCATCTACGGGAGGGGCAAAATCATTATCGGTGAGGATTATGTTTTGAGAAATCGTACTTCCTAAAACCAGACCCGATGAGGGGTTAGTTAAGGTTAAGGTAGCGGTTTCCGTTCCTTCCACCAGAGCATCATCAACGATTGTGAAGGTAATTGTTCCTGTGGTTTGTCCGTTGGGAATGGTGATAATGCTATTGCTGAGGCTGTAATCTTCGGTGGTAATACCTGTTCCTGCAATCTCTACGCCAATGGTTTGATTGCCCAAAACGATGCTAGAGGCGGTGGCGGTGACTGTGACTATCGTTGTTCCTGCTTCTGAACCTGAATTGGAGCTAACCGAGAGATTAACGCTAGGGAAATCATTATCGGTAAGGATTATGTTTTGGGAGGTTGTGCTACCTAATACTAATCCTGATGAGGGGTTAGTTAGGGTTAATATGGCGGTTTCTGTTCCCTCAATTAAATCATCATTAATGACGGTAAAGGTTACTGTACCTGTAGTTTGTCCATTTAAGAAGGTGATTGTACTGTTGCTCAGGTCATAATCATTGGGGGTGATGCCTGTTCCCGTAATGGCTAAGTCAACAGTCTGGTTGCCGATGACCGGATCAGAAGCACTAGCCGTGACTGTAACTATAGTTGTCCCTGCTTCCGAGCCTGTATTGGTGCTAACCGAGAGATTGACACGGGGGAAGTCGTTATCGGTGATGGTGACGGTTTGGGATGTGGTGCTGCCTAAGAGTAAGCCGGAGGAGATGCTGCTGATGGCGATCGTGGCGGTTTCTGTTCCTTCTACCAGTGTGTCGTTGACGATGGTGAAAGTTCTTGTACCGGTTGTTCCTCCGTTGGGAATGTTGATGATGCTGCTACTGAGGGTGTAATCTCCTGTGGTAATGCCTGTTCCTGTGACTGTTAGGTTGACATTTTGAGCGCTTAGAACTGGACTAGAGGCAGTGGCGGTGACGGTAACTACAGTTGTTCCTGCTTCTGTTGCGGCGTTGGTGCTAACGGATAAGTTAACGAAGGGGAAGTCATCGTTGATTAGGGTAATGTTTTGGGAGGTTGTGCTACCCAATACTAATCCTGATGAGGGGTTACTGATGGTTAAGGTAGCGGTTTCGGTTGGCTCAATTAGGGTGTCATTGACGACGGTGAATGTGACTGCTCCTGTGGTTTGTCCATTTAAGAAGGTGATTGTACTATTGCTGAGATTGTAGTCTTCCGATGTGATTCCCGTTCCCGTAATGGCTAGGTCAACAGTCTGGTTGCCGATGACTGGATCAGAAGCACTAGCCGTGACTGTAACTATAGTTGTCCCTGCTTCCGAGCCTGTATTGGTGCTAACCGAGAGATTGACACGGGGGAAGTCGTTATCGGTGATGGTGACGGTTTGGGATGTGGTGCTGCCTAAGAGTAAGCCGGAGGAGATGCTGCTGATGGCGATCGTGGCGGTTTCTGTTCCTTCTACCAGTGTGTCGTTGACGATGGTGAAAGTTCTTGTACCGGTTGTTCCTCCGTTGGGAATGTTGATGATGCTGCTACTGAGGGTGTAATCTCCTGTGGTAATGCCTGTTCCTGTGACTGTTAGGTTGACATTTTGAGCGCTTAGAACTGGACTAGAGGCAGTGGCGGTGACGGTAACTACAGTTGTTCCTGCTTCTGTTGCGGCGTTGGTGCTAACGGATAAGTTAACAAAGGGGAAGTCATCGTTGATTAGGGTAATGTTTTGGGAGGTGGTGCTGCCTAATACTAATCCTGATGAGGGGTTACTGATGGTTAAGGTGGCGGTTTCGGTGGGCTCGATTAGGGTGTCATTGACGACGGTAAAGTTGACTGTACCTGTGTTTGAACCGTTAGGAATGATGATAGTATTGCTACTTAGGGTATAGTCTGCTGAGGTGACTGTTCCTGAAACTGTTAGGTCAACGCTTTGGTTGCGTAATACGGGGCTGAGGGTGGTGGCAGTTACGGTGATTAGGGTTGTTCCTACTTCTGTTCCAGTTGTGGTACTGACGGAGAGGTTAACGGGTTGGACGTAGACAAAGTTATCAGAAGTTAGGGATAGGTTAGTAATGCCTCGGATCAATCCGATGAGTTCGTCTGGTTCGCTGCCTGGTTTGTCTAGATAAAGTCCTGTACTACCACTAACAACATTCAGACGGTAAAGTGTGGGATTGCCAGCGAGTTGAATAATATCTTGAGTTTCAAACCCGATGATGTTGGCGTAGTCAGTTGTTCCAGCAGTAGCGGTATTGAGGTCATCGTAGTATTGTTTAATGGCATCGGCAAGAATGATTTTATCCGCACCACCACCTGCGTTAATGGTATCAATTCCTCCAGCACCATTGATAGTATCGTTATTATTACCTGTTGTAATAGAGTCATTAGTTCTTGAACCAGTTACATTAAATCTTTCAATATCACTAAACTGAACTTGATCTGATGACCAAGGATCTACTCTCATCAAAAAACTACCACTGTGGCTGCCTCCATTTTGTTGTATGCTTGTGTATAGTCCAGAAGGTCCTCCCCATCGCCAGGATTCGGAATCGGTAGGATAAAATGATGTGTAAGATGAATAATCAATAATCAATAAATCATTGCCTTCACCGCCATTTACAGTGTCGTATCCTAAGCCACTATTGATTACGTCATTTCCTGCGCCCGTATCAATTATATTACCTACATCAAGAGTAAAGTTAATAGTATCATTGCCATTACCAGTTTTGAAGTTAATGAAATACTCAATATTCTGGATTTGAGTAGAATCAACCAAGGTAATTAATGGATAGGTCGTACCATCATCTTTATAAATACGATCACCTGTTAAACTACTAAAATCAGCATCCACTAAAGTGTCTAATCCGGCACCACCATCAATTTGATTAACTCCTAGTCCTTGGGTGATATAGTCATCTCCTAAACCCCCATTAATAATATCGCTGCCATTTCCTCCATTAATAATATCGTTGCCATCACCCCCATTAATAGTATCATTGCCATCTTCTCCATTAATATTGTCATTTCCTGCCCCTCCTTCTATGACATCATTACCACCACCACCATAAATTAGATCATTGCCTCCATGCCCATTGATAGTATCGTCATTATTGCCTGTTCTAATAGAGTCATTAGTTCTTGAACCAGTTACATTAAATCTTTCAATATCACTAAA
>JBBAUO010000002.1:105492-157642 GCA_040398185.1 Microcystaceae cyanobacterium
TGCCTCCATTTTGTTGTATGCTTGTGTATAGTCCAGAAGGTCCTCCCCATCGCCAAGATTCGGAAGTGGTAGGATAAAATGATGTGTAAGATGAATAATCAATAATTAATAAATCATTGCCTTCACCGCCATTTACAGTATCGTATCCTAAGCCACTATTTATCGTATCATTTCCCTCTAAACCACTGAGGCTATCATTGCCCCCTAATCCATTAATTACATCATCTCCGGAAGTTCCAACAATCGTGTCATTCCCCGCCGTACCCGTAAAATTCTGCTGCTCAACCGCAATATCCACCCCATTGGCGTTAATAACCCCTTGATCGTCCTCCGCTTTCAACTGCTCCAACTCAACATCAGACAAACTTTCCCCCAACACCAACGCCGCGAAAATCGCCCCTTCATCCCCCGCACTATCGACATCATTTACTAAACTATCAATTTTATGCCCAATCTCCTCTAAAAGTAACCGCGCGATCGCCTCTATCTCATTTGCTTGTAAAAATTCTCTAGCAAGATAAATTCTATTTGTCGTCGAAGAAAAAGCCCCATTAGCCCCATTTAATTCGTCCCTAGTTAAAACCTGTACAGGGAGAAGTCCAGAATCCAGATTTAGCCAAGTCTCTCCGTTGAAGTCTTCCCCAAACGCTAAAGCCATTTTTTGGGTAAATTCAGTATCAAGGGCAAAATTTTGTAGTCGTTGCTGTACCAGCAAGAAAGCTGCTTCTAGGGCAGTTAAATTGAGAAAATCGGAAGATAAATCAGCAATTAGGTTTAACATATAGAAAAAGTCCAAAATACAAAAGTTTTAATCCAGATAAGTAAGTGCTCAAAAATAAAGTAACATATAAAAGATAGCTCGTTGTTGCGCTTTAGCGCGTCCTAGCTGGGCTAAAGCCCAACAACAAAATAAATTTTATGTGCGTTTACTTATGACCACCTACTTAGTTGCCAATTAGTGTTAAACAATGAAAAAACGCCCAAAGTATCCCCAAAGAGTCTATCTGGTTGCTCACCAGTAGAAATCGTGAATAATTAAAAGAGGAACTATGTAAAATCAGAACCAGTCTAAAATAGGGAAATAAAACGCGCAAATAGAGCTTATTTCGGAATTTCAGGGTGGCGGGAAATCATACTTATCTAAAGCATACCATAAGCAAGTCAATTTGTCACACTGAGATAAAACGGATTTGGTATAGCAAGATTAGCCCTGCATTTCCTGTACTGCCTTGCGGCGAGATTCAAAAATTTGGCTCAGTTCCCGGGCAAAACTCGGCTGGCGTTCTAGCATCTGATTGACAATGGTAGGGGACATTTTCATCACCTCTAAATCGGTAATGGAAGTAATAGAAACAGGACTCGGCTCGTTAGAAAAAAGACTCATTTCTCCAAAAAACTCCCCATTTTTAAGGATCAAAAGCTCCTGTAGTTTTCCTTGTTTATCTATAGTTCTCATGGCAGCTTGTCCAGAAATTAAGACGTAAAGGGCATTATTAACAGAGCCTTGGTGCACCACCGTCTCACCATAGCCAAAATGTTGTAGGGTAATACCGTCACTATCTAGGGGAAAATTAGTTGGGATAGATTGCAAGCCGGCGGCGAATTTTTTCTCCGTTCCCTGGGCTAGGGAAGTGGGACCATGGAAATGATAGAGGGTACGAATGGGAAAGGGAATATTCAGGTTATTGCGTTGGGCTGCGTACCAGATACGAGTCACAAAGCGATCGCGGATATCTTCTAATTGTCCATAGTCTTCGATAAAAAATTTCACCTCGTAGGTAATAGCAAAATCATCATAGGAAATGGTAAAAATTTCTGGGGGAGGAACCGTCAAAATTCCAGGGGTTTCTAGGGCAGTAGCACTGAGCACTTGTTTCGCCATATTCGGAGCATCTTGGTAGGAAAAACTAACCCGAATCCGCTCGGCGTGGAGGGGTAGGGGGCGGCTAAAATTACGAATTATGTCACTGCCAATGAGTTTATGGGGAATAATTACCATTTCCCTTTCTAGGGTTTGCAAACGGACCGATCGCCAGTTAATATCAATAACCTGACCAACTAAATCCCCTACCCTTAACCAATCCCCGACGGAAAAGGGACGCTCAAACAGGAGAGCAATTCCCGACATGACACTCCCTAGGGTATCTTGTAGGGCTAAACCGATGACTAAAGAGCTTAAACCCAGGGCGGTGACTAAACCCGCTAAATCTGCTTCCCATACCGTGGCGAGGACAATAGCCGCTCCCAACAATACTAAAAACAAGCGGGCTAAATCTAGCAATAGCTTCGGTACCCGGGCCCGCCAAGTATCCGCTTTTACTCCTTCAAACAAAAGGCTATTTAATAGGGAGAGAGCCGCATGGATTACACAAATCCAGAAAAGCGTCTCCATGGTTTTTACCCACTCATTGTCATTAGGGAGTTGTAAAACCTTCTGCATGAACAGGAGTACCACAAATACGGGTAAAACCAGATTGCGGACAATTTTTAAGGTTAGGGCCAGGGGTTTGCCTTTATGTAAAAAGCGATCGCTCAATTCCCCCAAAATCAGAATAAACAGGGGAAAACCGACGATCAAAATCATGGACCAGAGAATTAAATCCTTCAAGATTTTTTCGCTACCTCCAAACGTAGGGAATTTAATCGCCAAGCCTTGAGGGGTTTTTTGGCATTTTCGGCAGCAATTACCACTAACTCAAACTCGTAGAGATCCTGTAACCTAGCATGGACAGTTTCACTAACCAAAATTTCCCCCGCTAAACAGGCGGATTTTAAATCACTGGCTTGGTTAATTGTCTCTCCCCAAACATCATAGATAAAGCGATTTCTGCCAACAATACCCGCAACAATATCTCCAGAATTAATACCAATGGCAATACTCAAGGGTAATCCCCTTTCCTGCTGGAAACGACGGACAATACTTTGCATCTCCTTGGCAAAATCTACAGCCCGGCGATCGGGATCTAAATAGGGAACCGATAGCCCACAAACTGCCATATAACTATCTCCAATGGTTTTGATTTTTTCAATTCCATAACGCTCGGAAACTTCGTCAAAGGCCGTGACAATATCATTGAGAATACTTACTGCTTCGTAGGCGCTCAGGGTTTCTGTAAGGGCAGAAAATCCGGTTAAATCAGCAAATAATACCGATATATTCGACATACTCTCGGCAATATTCTTCTCCCCCCGTTGTAGACGTTTGGCAATAGAGGCAGGAAAAACACTCAATAACAGTTGCTCATTTTCGTGGTTTTTGGCCTCAATGAGATGGGTTTGATGGCGTAAACTCCCGACCATTTCCTGAAAAGATACCGATAGCTCTCCCAATTCATCCTCAGTATCTAGGGGTGTGATTGCGTCTAATTGCCCTCCCTTTACTAAACGAGCCATGCTAATTAAACGCTTGATCGGTTTGACAAATAAACCCGCTAAAGCCATAGCCAGTAATGTCACCAACAACATTAGTAAAGTTGCCCAAATTAATAACTGTCGGGCTACAGCATCAATGGGGGCGTAGGCTTCCGCTAGATCCATTTCTGATAAAATTACCCAGTTTAAACCCTCAATTTTTAGGGGAGCAAAGGAGCTTAACACAGGGACATCCCGATAGTCTTTAATAATTTCTGTTCCCTGTTTACCCGCCAGGGCCTGCTCTACCCCCACGGTTTGCACTTTTTGCTCGAGGATAGAAGTCTTGTATTGACGAATCCGCTCTAAAATTAGGGGACTAACGCCGAGCGATCGCAGGGTTTTTAAATAGGTTTCTGGAGTTTCTAACCAAAAGCGGGAAACCGAGCGCATTAGGTAATCTTCCCCGACAATATAGCTTTCCCCTGTTTTCCCTAAGCCATCTCCTGTCCATTGTCCATTACCTGTCATGACGTTATTAATCTCATCAACAGGTAACTGTACCGCTAAAACCCCGAGAAAACGAGAACCATCAAAGATAGGAGCGGCGATAAAAGCCGCAGGAGCACCGTAGGAGGGGCTATAGGCTTCAAAATCAATAATTCTGGCATAATTTTTATCTTTGGCTTCTTTGACTTCCCTTACCAATCGGGCTAGATTGCTATTGCTATAGGTACCATGGTGTAGATTGCTGGTAAAATCTGTCTCTTTGTAAACCGTATAAACTATATTTCCCTCGGGATCAATCAAAAACAGATCGTAGTAACCAAACTTTTGGATTAAATTCCGAAAAATAGGATGGTTGCGAGCGTGGACATTGCTGTACTCACTCCCATCTTTCGCTGCTGTTAAAACCTCTTTTTTGCCTACCTGATTGGGGTTATCGGCAATATAATAATATTGTAGATAGTTAGATGCCAAGGTTTGTGGTAAAAAGCTTTCTAAAACCGGTGTCCCCTCTTTAGTTTTTGCCAGTCGGGGAAGAAAATCTTTTTGATAATATTGCCTCAGTTTGGCTTGGGCTTGGGGATCTAGGTTTGCCTTGTCTAACTGATGATAGGCCAGAGTAAAATCCTCCATGGCTTGAATTACAGAGGGAGTTTCACTTAGGGTTTCTATATGGCTGCGGATATTTTTAAAATAGGATTCAATCTGGTAGGACTTAGAAGCCCTAACACTGGTTAACTGATTGAATACCCGCTCAGTCAGGTTAGATTTTCCGCTCCTATAGCCCAGATAAGCGGTAAGCAAAATTGACAAACCGCTAACGCCCAGAAGCATGATAATTAGTTTGGAGGCGATACTAAGCCTCTTGAGCCATTGCATCAAATTAATACCAGAGCATTTATCGCTACTGAGGACGTTTATACATTCTAGGGGACAAATTCCCCAAAAATTGTATTTAATGAGACAGTTTTTTCTGAGCCTTTATCCTAGACCTTTGCAGTTTAATTTGATAGGGATCGGCATTTTTCTGCCAATGAACTCGGTGTCCTTTTAGGGTAGCACAATGATCATTTAGGCACTGTAGCCAGCCCTGAAGTTTACTAATTTTCTGAAAATCTTCTAAGAGTCCCCAGTCTTTTTCCTGTTGAGTTAGTCGGGCAAACTTTTCATAATGGGGATAATCGACTGCTACTAATTGCTCTTTTTCATGGAGTATTGGCGGGTTTTCTTCCCTAACATATTCTTGGTAATGAACATTTAAAGGATTCAGATAAACCTCCATATTAACCTGTAGATGGGGATGGGGATCAGTATCAAAATCAGGATAATATAAATAGGATATCTTGGGATGTTTAAAGGAAAACTTAATGACATTAACTTCTTCTAATCTTCCCACTGTTCGACTGGCACAACCTTCATAAAGCCTTAATAATGGTGGTAAGCTATCTAGGGCGCTAACGTGAACTAATAGGGACTTTTTGAATTTTTTACCAACTAAACTTTTTTCAGCCCATTCAGCCAGAACATCTAAATTTCTGAGACTTAATAGCATGCGATCGCTTAGATAGCAAATCTCGTTATAACTACCAAATAAAGCCTTAATATCTTCCCGAATGACGGCAGAAAGCTCCCGATTTTTGGGACGATGCTCAAAGCGGCTTAGGGCAAAATACAGTAAAAGATCCTGACTTCTTTGATAGGCTATGGCTTCCCATTCTTCAGGCTCTGTTACCTGTAAAACTATTTTAAAAGCTTGGTGAAAGGTTCTAAACTCATCCTTTAAAGCCCCTTCATTTTCTATTTCTCCCCTGACGGGTAAACGCCCCCTTTTTGTATAAAATTCCATCAAGGGTGTTAATAAATAGGCATAGTCTTCAAAGCGTTTAACCTGTCGCTGGATTCTGGGAGTAGTAGCCCGAGAACGAAAACAAGAAAGACGAAAAGCCTCCCCTTTAGTTTCATCTCGAAATACTAAATAAACCCCTAGGGCAATGGGAATAGAATCTACCTGTAGAACTTGATCAATATAAACTTTTAACTCTTCTTGTTCATAGTATTTTTGGAAAGTATTCCGACGGGTTATAATGCCATCCCCATAGGCCATAAAACCATAACCGTTATCATTAACTAATACCTGGGCGGAAACAATTAAAACTTGATTCGTTATTTCCCAAGCCTTGAGAAGTGCTTCTCGTCGCTCGGCTAGATCCTCTACCACGTTAATAACATAGCCCAAATTAACCACATCAGCGTTGAAAATAGACTGATCCCTGGCATAATAGGGGTCCCACCCCGCACTCTCATAACCCTGTTCCCTTAGACGTTGTACATCTCCCCCATAACCACAACCATAATCAAAAAAAGTGCTAGTTCCTAGGGTAAATATGCCCGCATCTAGGGCTAAACGCACAGGACGAGAAAGACTATTGCGGACAATAGCGGCTTTATGGCGAGCAATAGTAACGGGTTGAGAGTGTTTTAGAGGACAAGCTAGACAATGACCGATAAACTCTAGATGATGGGCATTTAAGCGCGTTAACCAACCTTGGCGGGTACCAATGGTGCGGGATTCCTGTAATAACCCCAGGGCTTCCTCAAACTGAGTAAGGGTGGCAAATTCTTGGTACTGGGGATAATCGTTAGTAACAAAGGTTTCCTTGCGGTGGAGGATGGGGGGATTCTCAGAGTCTTGATAATTCCATTCGCTAAACTGTCCTGTTTGCATGTCTACCACAATGCTTAATTTGAGGACAGGATGGGGATTTTCTTGAAAGTCGGGATAAAAGAGATAGGAAATTTTGGGTTTATCTGTACTGAATTTTACTAGGGTAGCTTCCTGACTTTTCGGCGTAACTCTTCTTCCCTGTTGTTCGTAAGCTTGTAAAATCGGATCAAGATGCTCTAGGCAATGACAATGGACATAGAGAGCAGAGGGTAAATGTTTCCCGATGGGGCTATTGTGACAAAGTTGGATTATTTGCTCAAAAGGGGGGTTCTCCATAAATACTTTCCCTTACACGGCTAAATGGGGAGATGATTACTCCCCGCACACACCTTTTTAACTACTTTCCCAATCAGGACAGCGATCGCCGGAGCATCCGTGGGGGTGCATTCCACAGACTAAAAGATTTCCCCCATAGATACGCCCGTGGTAGTGTTGACAACCAATACAAGCAGGGTGATGGGTAGAATCGGGCTCCACCTTGGGATTAACTAAAGTATCAAAATCCTCCGAAAACAACTCCCGCAACTCTCTAATACCCATGAACTCTTCTAGCTCTGGGGGAATTATTTCGGCGAACACTTGTTCTAACTCATTGGTCACTTCGGTATGAATTTCTTCAATCGCTATACCCACTTCTTGAAAAAAGTTTTCGACCTCCGTGGCAATACCTTCTATCATTGACCAAATTTCCTTGTTCCAGTCATCCATAGTCTAATTCAATAACTCCCCAATATAAAGATCCTTAAAACCAAAAGCCAACAAGGGATAATTACCACTGTAGGGCAAATCCCTAAAAACGTCTATTGTCGCTTTAATCTTCTTAATTCTTCCTCTAAAGCCTCCACTTGTTTTTTTAGTTGATCGGTTTTTTCGGCGGTGGGATCTTCGTTTTCATCGAGAATTTCGATAGGGCGAGGTTCTTTGGGGCTATTATCTTGGGGTATATATTCAGGTGAGGTTGGTTGTTGGGCTTGTTGAATCAAATCATCGACGTACTTACGAGCTTCTTCGGCGGTCATTTCCCCCCGCGTTACCATATCATCAGCTAATCTTTGGGCTTGGCTCATAAGCTCTGTTAAACTGAGCCCCGTCGCCTTTTCCTTGGCTAGGGAGGCTAAACCCACCCCTAAATAAAAGGCTTTTTGTACCATATCTCCTAAACCGGCCATAACTGCAATTGCTCCACTCAATTTGTACCTACCTATTAGGATAGGCAATTAAACCCCAAAATTGATAGGGGTTGAAACCGAATTGTCCATTAGAAATGACCGAATATAGCAATATGTAGCTTCGGGGGCTTCTTCAGGGAGAAAATGACCACAGGGCAGACTATAGCCGCGAACATCGTGCGCCCTATCTCGCCAAAGCTCTAATACATCATATTTTCGCTCCATTAAGCCCTGATTTCCCCAGAGGACGAGGACGGGACAGGTGATTTTTCGGTCTAAATCTTGGCGATCGTGTTCTAAATCTATGGTAGCCGCCGCCCGATAATCGGCACAAGTTCCCCCAATGGTAAGAGGATCTCGAAAGCAACGCCGATATTGTTCTAAAACTTGGGGAGTAAAGGAACTAAAGTCTTGGCTCCAACTTTTTAGGCAGTATTCTAGGAAATAGTCGGGATTTGAGCCAATTAAGGTTTCAGGGAAAGGATAGGGCTGAATTAAAAAAAACCAATGGAAATAAACCCTAGCGAACTCTTGATCTGTTCTAGAATACATATCGTAGGTGGGAACAATATCTAAAACCCCTAACTTTTTGACCCTAGCGGGATAATCTAAGGTTAAACGGTGGGCAACCCTGGCCCCGCGATCGTGACCAATTAGATAGAATTGCCCATAACCTAATATATCCATAAGTTGTACCATATCCTCTGCCATAACTCGTTTAGAATAGTTACTACTATCTACCTTTGCCACGGGTTTAGAACTGTCTCCATAACCCCTTAAATCGGGCATTATAACCGTCCATTCCAGAGCCAATTGGGGAGCTATTTTATGCCACATCTGGTGGTTTTCTGGGTAGCCGTGGAGCAGCAAAAGGGGGAATCCTTGACCAGCTTTGGTATAGTTGATTGTAACTCCATTAACTTCTATTTTTTCTGGCATAAATATCTATGATTTCTATTGTTTATTCCGAGGAATTTCTTAAGCATGATGTCGGTTCCTGGCACCCCGAAAAACCGGCTCGCTTAAGTGCTATTGTAGAAGCTCTAAAAACAGTTTCTTGGGTCCATCAACTGCGTTGGCAATTGCCCACACCCCTTGACAAAAGAGATGTTTTACCCTTTGTTCGCGCAGTGCATACAGAAGATCATATCCAACTAATTCGCCGTCTATCGGCTCAGGGTGGGGGAAATATTGATGGGGATACTAGGGTTGGCGAAGATAGTTATAGGGTGGCTTTACTAGCTGTAAGTGCTTGGCTAGATGGGGTAGATTGGGTCTTAAAAAACCCAGAACCTGCTTTTATTTTAGCCCGTCCCCCAGGCCATCACGCTATCCAAAGCCAAGCTATGGGTTTTTGTCTGTTTTCTAATGCGGCGATCGCGGCTTTCTTTGCCCTACAACAAGCTAATATCCGTAAGGTAGCCATTTTAGATTGGGATGTACACCATGGCAATGGTACCGAGGCGATTATCGAAGCTCATCCCCAGATCGCCTACTGCTCTCTCCATCAATCTCCCTGTTATCCTGGTACGGGAAAAGCCAGCGATCGCGGTCATTTTCATAATGTCTTAAATATTCCCCTGCGATCGGGTAGTGACTTTGCAGTTTATGACGAGGCTTTTACTACTCAGGTAATACCTTTTTTAAAGCAAGTTGAACCGGATCTTTTAATTGTCAGTGCGGGTTATGATGCTAATGAGGATGATCCCTTGGCGAATATGAATCTTCATCCGCAGGATTACCAAGTATTTACGGAAAGGATTTTAACCCTAGGATGTCCGCTCCTTTTTGGTTTGGAAGGAGGATATGATCTCAAGGCTCTGGCCGATTCGGTGCTGGCTACCCTCGAACCGTTTACTAGGCTAAAATGACCCAACGTGCCAAAAATGTATAAGTACGTTTAAAACCCTTACTGATTCTTTACGCTAAGGGTTACGCTGTTACTCCAGCATCAGGAGAGCGGGACTTACACCTTCATGGTAATTAAGTTATCAAGGAATAAGCCTTAGCCTTCTTCCTTACCTAGCTTACGTTTTAGGCTGTTGCCCTCAACTTGTCGGGTAAGAGAGCATACGTCGCCGTATCTCCCTCCCCTAAGAACCGTGCTTAACACTCTTCGCATTACACGGCTCAAGCCATACTTCCAACCTTAAACTTGGTTTTCCAATGTTCCTGTTTATGACACGATTTGTGTAAAAAGATTAGATTCTCAGTGTCGTCTGAGCCACCTTCTTTAACAGGGATAATATGATGGATTTCTACCTGTTCTCCATTAGTCAGGGATTGTCCGCAGTTGGGGCATTTATACTTTTGGTTTTTGGCTACGCGGTAGTAGGTGCTACCTTCTGCCCATTTTGTTTTGCCTTCTTTGATGCTGCGTTTTTCCCAGTATTCCTGTAATTCTGTGTCAAAGGGGCTGTTAGTGCCAGTGACTTTTATATGACGAACGATTGGCGTTTTTGCTACGTTATAAAGATAGAGGGGTTTTTCTTTCCCTTTTCTATCCTCTGTCATACAGCAGAATGTCCAGTCTCTTCCTTTAATGAAGTGGAAGTATTTGTTTTTAATCCATCTTATTCTTTTTTTAAGGTGCCTACGCTTACACCAGTCCCAGAGGTACTTCCATACTCGGTGAGATATGTATTGAAAGGTTTCTTTGCTTACTACTCTCTGGTAGTAGTTAGCAAAACCTCGGAGAATGGGATTGAGCTTCTTAATTATGGTTTCTTGCTTCACTGATTTGTTACTCTTAATTATTTTCCCAACCTTTTTACAGAAGGATAAGACCTTTTCCTTTTGGGGTTTAATTAAGAGTTTCCCTTTGTAGCATCTGATGTTGAAACCTAGATAGTTGAAGCCATCATCTATGTGAACTATTTTGGTTTTCTCCGTACTTAATTCCAGTCCTCGTTCGGATAGCCATTGCTTGACTCTGGGTAAGACTTCTTCCAGTCCCTTCTTGGTTTTAGAAGTTATTAAAAAGTCGTCAGCATAACGGACAATTCCTAATTTTTTATTTAAGGATTTGACCATTATTTCTAATCCATGTAATCCAATATTGGATAATAATGGGCTAATCACTCCGCCTTGGGGTGTCCCCATTTCGGTGGGGTAGAATATCCCTTCATAGATATATCCAGCTTTCATCCATTCTCCTATCAAATTTTCACATGGAGTGCTTTTGATACTATTAAGAATAGATTCGTGGGCGAGGTTATCAAAACATCCTGAAATATCAGCATCTAAAACCCATTTATCTCTGCCTGAATGAGGTTCTTCGGTACTTTTTATGCTAGATCAGCTTTCAAAATGCCAGCAAAGCATACTTCTAACGAAGAAGTTCCGAAAGTTCCTAAAGCCATAACCTCTTCGTTTTATCAGCTTAAGTTTATTGTTGATACCCTCTACCATTCCATTAGTTGTTCGGCGATCAAAATAACTAATGATTTCTCCAAACCATCTCCGAATAGTTTGACGACTTTCCGTAAATGTTTCGGCAGACTTTTCCCACCAATCCTGCATCGCAAACATTCCTTCTCGCCAATTTTCTAATTTTTCATAAATAATTCTCAGGCTCTCTTTGAGTTCGTGCATTTCTTTCAATTTTGGAAAGGTTTCTTTAAGAGCAGCTAATTTATTTTTTTGCTCTTCTGTTAAATTTTCTTCATTCTTTAGCAAGCTATATTTACTCTTTTTTAAAATTTCTAGTTTTGCCTTTTTTTTCGCCTCATTTTTTATTTTATCTACGGCTCTTTTTTCGACTCTTCTTTGTTTGTCTAATTCTTCATTGACTTGTTTCATAACATGAAATCTATCTGCAACTACTTCGGCTGATGGCATCAATTCTTGCACTAAGCTTCTATATGCTTCCCATAGATCTATACTGACCTTTTCAATTTGAGCTAACACCTCTACTCCCCATCCCATAAACGTTTTCCTTAATTCTTCTTGTGTGCGCTTTTCAAGTATTGCTATCGGTTTTCCTAAATCCAAATCGACTAAAACTGCACAGTAATTCTTTTGTCCTTTCACCAAGGCAATCTCATCTAAGCCTAATCTTTTTAAACCAGATACATCTTGATGAATTATTGCTTTAGCTACATCCTCTAGCATTCGTTGAATTTCTTCTTCTGTCACGCCATTTCTTCTGCTAGTATTTAAGATATCTCCCTCTTTTAATTGCCCTAAGATATTGAGAGCTAATCTCTTCGTATAAGTTCTTTTATTGGCAACAAAATCTAGCTTCTCACTAAAGGCTTTTTGGCAATTATCGCACTTAAATTGACGGCGATTAATTTTCAAATACACTTCCTGACCAGACATCGGTAAGTCCTTGACTAGATACCGATGATTTTGGTGCAGTTTATCGCTCACTCTACCACAGCTAGGGCAGATCGCTTTTTTGCTTTTAGATTCAATCTCAAAGACTATACCGATATTCTCTAAATGTCGATAGCCGTTAATAACGACTCCTTCTAGGTTCAAAAACTTGTCGATCATCGTAATCATAATACCAATGCTTTCCTCAATTATATCAAATAGTAACTGTTTTCGCCATCTTTATTAAATACTTGAATATACCTTATATCTTTTCCCGTATGGGTTTGACCTATCTTTTTCAAATATTGTCTTGATTAAATTTCATTTTTACTTGCTTATTAGCATCGTAACTATCGAAGAGCCCTGAATGATTGTCTCTAAATCTGTTGAAGACTTGTTCGATAGCATCATGGCAACTTCTGCCAGCCCTAAAACCGTATGAATTGGGTTCAAAGACTGCCTCCCATTCGGGTTCGAGAAGGTTTTTAACTATATTCTGTGCGACTCTATCCCTTATGGTTGTAATGCCGAGGGGACGTTTCTTGCCGTTCGATTTAGGTATGAGTACCCGACGAGTGGGTTTTGCCTTTGGCATCATCCATTCGTTGACAAGTTTTACTCGTTCTGCTGGAGTTTTTATTACCTCCTTATCAACTCCAGGTGTATGTTTTCCTTGATTCAATTGAGTAATTTGTCTTACAGAGATTAAGAGGTTTGCGTAGCTTTTTATTAACAGTTTTTGCAGTCTTCTTAACTGCTTAAACCGACCAAGTTTTCGGGTACGAAATATCCGACGCTGTAGATTTCTAATCAACTTGTGTATTTGTTGCCAATTGATTTGGCTCCAATTGGTTAGTTGTTCCGCCTGTCCATTTACTCTTTTGAGTATCAAACTTCTCATTTGGTTCGATTTCTAGTTCGTTTTCTTATTTCGTATATGACCCAAAGGAAGTCTGCTATTGCTTTCGCTCAGAGGCAAATTTTGAACCTCTATTCTGGGCGTTACCCCAGACCTTCGCTTTCTCCTTCATCCTTTACCCCCCAAGGAGTTCGGTCTTTGTTGCCTCGGACTTACTAATGTTTCGACCTTCATTAGACCTTGTGGGGCTTACCCTGTTGTGTAGTTTTAAGTTATCAAGATGATGAGGATGGATACCTATTCTGCGGTGGGATTTATCGTTTTCACGTTTGAATGAAAGCAAAACATTCAAACCTACCCACTTACCATTTTGGTCACAACCTATCAGGGTCGTTTGGCTGTTTTTCGTATAACGCAGTTTAATCGGTATCTTAGACTGTGTTCATCCTTCCATCTTTTCCCCCTAGCTCCGTAGCCAGTTTGACCCTACCAGATACAGCTACATTCATGGTTCTGCTTATTTCACTTTCGTTACCTACTCGTTACTGAACCCAACTCGGAGAGTTGTTTGATGTGGGGGTAGAGGGTGAAAATCCTCTAGGAGAGTCGGCTCTCCTTTTAAAACAACCATTTCAGGTCGCGCTTGCTAGAACAAATCGCACTCGTTCCATTGCTACTAAACCCCCATTACCAAGGATCAAACCACCTAACCTTTCTTTTCTTTTCACCGTGCTGTTCACTTCTTGGAGGTGGATTAGTTAATGTTGTTTGCAATCCCAAAGAATTTAGAAAAAGCAAACAAGCATTGATAATTGAAAACATTGTATTTAAGGGTTCTCCCAAAAAAATCACATACAAGTTATTTGAAATTTGACGATTATTTATATAAGTAATAGCAAAAGAGACGAGTGTAGATACAACAAATACAATCCATTTTGAACTGTGATTAGTAAGTGTTCTTACAGCATTTGATAGTACCCAGACTACCATAGATGCGCCTCCAAAGGTAGTTATTGATTCGGGTGTGATAAATTCCCGCAATTGTTCAGGCATTTGTTAAATCCTCGTTACAGTTATAATACTAGTACCACACAATTAAATCTTGTAAGTCTTGGGTTGAAAAATTTATCCCTAAATTAGCTAAATACTCTAATATAGTCCAACTAGGTAAAACTATAGAATTGCTTCCTCGACCTGCAACTACCATGCCAATCCATTTACCATACTCATCAAAAACCCAACTACCTGAATGCCCTGGTTTAGAAAAAGCCAAGTTAAATAACCTGTAAAAAAATTGAATAAAACGAGATTTAGAAAAAGGTTCAATAAAAATGTGATCCTTATAGATAATATCTCCTATGGTGAAAGTAGCAGTATAAGAAACTATTAAACCACTAACTTTGTTTACTTTTGGATGCTTTTTTCTGACAAGACCTGATGAATTAATCAAATCTTGTAAATACTTTAAATCTGCTACATCTGTTTTAGGAAAAACTCGACACCCTTTTAAACTAGGATCTAAGTATGAAAAACAAAAAGTGTCATTTAAAGAACAAGATTTGCCAACACTAAAAGGTTCTAGTAGAGAAACATCTATTGTATTATTAATATTATATTGTAATGAGTTTTCTTCCATTTTGAAGGGACACGTATTAGGAATAACATGACCACAAGTTACCTGTAGTATTCGACCATCAAGAGTACGTATAGCTCCACCAATCACTCCAGATACTAATTGCTCGATCCTACATTTACCAAGTGATCTAACTTTCGCTTTTGCTCTCAACTTTTTGTTAAGCAATCTAGTTTTTGTTTTGCATTGAACATATTCAACACCTATCCCTAACCAATCTTGAATCTCTTCTAGTTTTTCATACAAGTCTCGTGGAAAATAATCAGCCCGTATAACAACCTTTTGAGGAAAATTATTTTCTCCTTGAATCTTTCCTTTTTCAAGTGTTATGAGAAGAGTATCTTTATTTTTTTCAAAAAATTTCAGCTGATGTATATTATCTATATATATTAAGGCATCTCTCACTCTCCCAATAAGTAAAAGCCCTTCATCTGTCTTTTCGTGCTCGAGATTTGCCGATAGTCTTGCGAAGGAATCTTCCGCTACTTTGCTATGTGATCGGACTGCTCTTGAGTATCCGGGAGGTTGTTCTATAAAATATTTTTGACCAATTCCACTGTTTTTGCCTAAAAACTCGTCAATCTTTTTAGAGCGTTCTCTAGCTCTGCTTATAGAAACTTCCATCATAGGAGATTTAACAATTAATTCCCTTGTAGAAAAAATCGTAAAAGCTTTTCGCAGTTCCCTCATTAAATGTTTTAGCTCTCTACTTATTAATATAGATAATTTTGTATAAAATAGTTTGACTAATACAGCAAAAAATACTGTCGCAATAATAATTAGAAATAAGAGTAGTTCCATCACAATACCTAAAAATATACGGTTTATGTGAGTTCGAGTAGTTCCCAAACAAAATAGGAAATTTCAAGATTAAGAGTCTGCAACGCGTCGGATCATTGCTGCGTCAAGCAGCCCTAAATAGCGTTCAAGTTCCATCCAGCCCCGCAATGCTTTATGAATGATCGCTGTTAGAAACTTTTCGGCAGGCAAGGTGATCAAGAGGTTTTTGGCAGATTTCATAGCATTTCTCTTCTGTCTTCTAAGGACTAGCAGCTTTAAACCTGATTTTACACTACTATGTAACTAACATAGCTAGATTTTTATAGATAACAATCATCGACTTTTCTTTATGGCAGAGTATAAAAAATACTCTTTGCTTAGTCCGATTGCCCCAATTATCTATGTGTATAGGTTTCAGACTTTTTCATGTTATAACAATGGTAAATTTCACCAAAATAGTACAGAAAATAGGGTTAGGAGAGTAGTACAAAAATGGCAAAAAGCACGGTTCTGAGGTTTGTCAAGTCGCAGGTGTAGGGCGGGTGTTCTTTGCTTACCTAGCCCAAAAGCATGATTGGCAAGGGTTTGAACCGTACTTATACATTTTTGGCGCGTTGGGTCATTTTAGCATGCTAAAATTGTCAAGTCTAACCGAGAGATAAGCCAATATGTTTTTTACCCGTCACCTATCAAAGATGCTCTTAGTCATGGGATTGGCTACGTCTGCTTGCTTTCTCTACGTGATCGCGCCTGAGTGGGGTATTGTGAACATATTGGGACTACCCTACGACGAAAACTACGCAGCCAACTATTTCGATCAGGGCCACTATTTCTTCTATCCCACATTCCGCACTTCAACAAGTAGCATAGTAGTAGTATGTAAATTTATAGCCAAGAGTACTCAATTTGGCAATAAAAATCAGTATTTTTCAGACAATACTTTTTGTAGTACGGATTAGAAAATCGCAATATTAGTGTATTTAGACGCGAGAAAATAGAGGAATCAAAATACTCCTCTAGTTCTCTTTCTTCAGGCTTTATATTTTCTAAGTCTTCTATTGATTCTATTGACACAGATTGAATTAACTCTTTTGCCTTCTTGACAATTAATGGTACCCTGGTTATCCAGTTTAAGTCCTCCATTATTTTTAGGTTTTCTTGACTATATAAGGCACTATCAGCTACCATTATACTGTCTGTCTAAATTTATTCGTCTTCTGAACTCTACTAATATCTTACCAAATACGGCTTTATCTGATTCATTTCCATCTCCCGCTCTCATAAACAATGGTATATCTCCGTCATTACTTACTATCAAATCTAATACACATTGTTCTAGGTCAGGTCTGTGGTCACGAGAATATCCTTTTGTTATTAATATCGGTCTTTCTTTTATTATTTCTTCATTTTCTTCTTTCACTATTTCATTTTTATACTCTCCATCTAGATGAAATGATGTGGAATCTAAATGAGAATATTTTGTTTCTATTTGAAATTTCTTAATTACCGATAATACTATTTCTATAAATAAGCCATTCAATCCTATTTTATACATTTCATCCATAACTCTACCAATTTTATCATCGTTTAAATATTCACTTTTGATCTCATCTCCTAATAATTTTTGTACAGCTTTGTCTTCAAAAAATTGACTAAATAAGTATAGAGGGCGTGACACCATTCCTAGCCCATTGAGAATCATGGCTTTTAAGACTTGTCCTGAACTAATTTTTTCTCTTTTATCAATACCTAATTTTTCATTGATTACTTCGACTATTCCTATTTCATCAATTAGTCCTGCTACTATTCCTAAATGATCTATATTTTTAATTTGTATTTCTTCTAAAGCAGACATCTTTTGTTTTTTTTCAATAATTAATAACCTTCTCATTATCTCACGTTTTGGATGATAAACTGTTGATAGGCTTCTGAGTATAAATACTCAGTTAGTCCTTATCCTTGTTTGTAACTTTTTATGTTACAAACTGAAGTGCGGAATGTAGGTTCTATTACCATTGGGGTGTGATGGTCGGTTTTATGGGCGTGATGATGGTAGTTGCTGCCTTCAAAAAATCCTGGCGCCCCCCAGTGGTATTCTACTCCCTAGCAGAAAAAAGCTGGATGGTTGTTCTGTATGTGGCCTCGGGCGGGTTTGCCAATAAAAGCACCCACGGCTACTTCCCGGTTTTGATTGTAGATACCATCGTTACGGTATGGACGATCCTGTACTGGATCGAGCAGAGATCCATGTTCCCCGATCCGGAGATCGAGCCGCAGCCCCTGTTCTCCGATCCAGAAAAAACTTCCTGACTCGGCTTTGTTATACCAAATCCGTTTTATCTAGAATCGATGATCAATTATTCATCCCTTTTCTCTCAAACCCTGCTGCCCCCTGCCGACCGCCTCCTGCCTAGCCCTGGCGATAACCTAGGTAATCAAAAAGGATTTTAACCCTAGGATGTCCGATCCTTTTTGGTTTAGAGGGGGGGTACGATCTCAAGGCTCTGGCTGATTCGGTGCTGGCTACCCTCGAACCTTTTACTAGACTAAAATGACCCAAAGCGCCAAAAATGTATAAGTAGTCTTATTAGTGATTAAATAGCCTTAGAGACCTTGGGGCATAAGAGTTTAGATACACCACCACTCGGTTACGCCCATGCTCGTCCGAGCGATAGCGGTGGGTTTTATATAAAAGATAAATGAGGAGGAGTTACCATGTCTCAAACCTTAACCGTGACCTTTGACGGAGAGGCCTTTTACCCAGAAAGCCGGTTAGATTTAGAACCCAATAAACGCTATCAAATCCAGATTCTGGATGAGGAAAAACCGATGAACGAGCTGAAAAAAGAGGTTGAACAGTTTTTAGAAGAAGCATCGAGAGCCTTTAGTGCCCTACGCAATGACCCCAGCGCCTGGCAGGAGGAATTAGCAGAAAGACAACTCTGGGAAGGAACCTTACTCGATGGGAATGAGGATTAAAAAATGGCGCAGATATTAAGGGGGGAGGTTTGGTTAGTGGATTTAAGCCCGGTCAGAGGACGGGAACAGGCCGGAACCCGACCAAGTTTGATCGTTTCCGTCGATAGGTTCAATCAAAGTGCTGCGGCGTTGGCGATCTGTCTTCCCATTACCTCTAAGGACAAAAAAATTCCCTTTCACGTCAGCATCGACCCTCCAGAGGGCGGCTTAACTGCCAAGAGCTTTATTAAGTGCGAGGATGTCCGTTCTTTGAGCAGCGAGCGATTGATTAAACGTTTGGGCTCGGTTTCCGCCGAGACGATGAATCAAGTTGAGGCCAGATTAAGGATTTTAATGGGGTTGTAGAAAATTTAAAGGGAGATTACACACCTCCATGGGGACCAATACACAAGTGAGTCAAACCGGTCATTCAAAACGTACTTATACACTTTTGGCGCGTTGGGTCATTTTAGCATGCTAAAATTGTCAAGTTTAACCGAGAGATGAGCCAATATGTTTTTTACCCGACACCTATCAAAGATGCTCTTAGTCATGGGATTGGCTACGTCTGCTTGCTTTCTCTACGTGATCGCGCCTGAGTGGGGTATTGTGAACATATTGGGACTACCCTACGACGAAAACTACGCATCCAACTATTTCGATCAAGGTCACTATTTCTTCTGGGGTAGATTGGGTCTTAAAAAACTCAGAACCTGCTTTTATTTTAGCCCGTCCCCCAGGCCATCACGCTACCCAAAGCCAAGCTATGGGTTTTTGTCTGTTTTCTAATGCGGCGATCGCGGCTTTCTTTGCCCTACAACAAGCTAATATCCGTAAGGTAGCCATTTTAGATTGGGATGTACACCATGGCAATGGTACCGAGGCGATTATCGAAGCTCATCCCCAGATCGCCTACTGCTCTCTCCATCAATCTCCCTGTTATCCTGGTACGGGAAAAGCCAGCGATCGCGGTCATTTTCATAATGTCTTAAATATTCCCCTGCGATCGGGTAGTGACTTTGCAGTTTATGACGAGGCTTTTACTACTCAGGTAATACCTTTTTTAAAGCAAGTTGAACCGGATCTTTTAATTGTCAGTGCGGGTTATGATGCTAATGAGGATGATCCCTTGGCGAATATGAATCTTCATCCGCAGGATTACCAAGTATTTACGGAAAGAATTTTAACCCTAGGGTGTCCGCTCCTTTTTGGTTTAGAAGGAGGATATGATCTCAAGGCTCTGGCTGATTCGGTGCTGGCTACCCTCGAACCGTTTACTAGGCTAAAATGGCCCCAAAGCGCCAAAAATGTATAAGTACGTTTTAAACCCTTACTGATACTGTTTGTTAACATAACCAAGCCAAGATTACAGAAATTCCCATTATCGAAACCTTAAATGAGACTGTTATCAATGATTACCATTGATATTAGTCAAAGATACGATAAGTGTGAATATTCCCAATAGCTAGAGATTAAGCAAAAAAACTCAAAAACATTGAAAATATTTGACAAAAAAAGTAAATTAAGGGTAATTGTAGCGACCCACAATACTAAATGCTTGGCACCACAATCATCGCAAGTTTGCGACCAGATTAGGGTTCTTGTCAGCTTTTGGTGAAGAACCATAATGTGAGACGGAAAATGCTCTATTTACAAGCCAGAGCTTTTCTGTTGCGAGCCACTACAGCTACAGCTTGAGGTTTCTATTTCTTACTTTGTACTAACCCTGTAAAGCCTGCCACCCAGAGTGAAGTCAGCACCCATCCGATAGCAATTTGAATCCAGAAGTAATATAAAAGTAACTGTCCCTGATTAGCTTTGAAGAATAGTAAAGAAACTTTACTCCCCTTACTAGGATCGGGAATCCATACATTTTTCTGTTGAAAATCAATAATTGGTGTAAAAGTAGAGACAGAGTACATAAATGGATTAAAGGGAGCATAAGGTTTAGGCGGATCACTGGTTTGAGTCATTAAGCCTTTACCTGAGAAGAAAATGAACGATCCTATCACGATCATCCCCATCGAGTAAAGCAATGCTTTTTGTGGATGATAACCATGATCTATTGTTAATCCCAGAAACCAGTTCCAAAACCATTCCCAGCCTTTTAGTCCACTACGCATCCGACGATCATTCTCTTTGTTAATCAAAATATCTGTGGCTTCTCCCTGATGCCCTCTTGCGTTTAACACGGCAGCCAATTGTTCATAGGGTTGTAGCGAGAACCTATTTTTAGGCTGGAGCCTCAACCAGTTTAAAAGGGCGTTACTATCAAGAGCTTTTTCAGGACTACCATAAATAAATGTCTTATAAACAAACCCATTCAACAACAATTTATCTGATTTTATACATTCAGCCCAATTTTTTTTAGAAGTATCCTCATAACTTTCAATGCTAAATGTATTCACCTCAGCAAAACGCAAATTCAGCATTACTTTTTCAAGATCATCTGGTTCTTCTGTGCTGATTAATTTAAGCTCAGACCTAATGATGGCATTGCAAAAATCCAAAGTCCCTTCAGCTCGGAACTTATTAGACGTAAACTTTCCTCCTAAAAAAACCGACCCAGCAATGCTTGCGCCATTCGCTTGAATAGCAGTCCCCTCGGGATTGATGAACTGACCACCAATACAGTCGAGTTGCCCCCCGATCGAGACTCCGAGCAAATTAACCTCGCCCTCTGCCCGAAAGCCATCGCGGAGAAAAACGCTGCTAGCAATTTTTGCGCTATCCGCTTGGATGGCGATTTTATCAGGATTGATGAACTGACCACCAATACAGTCGAGTTGCCCCCCGATCGAGGCTCCGATTAAATTGACCTCTCCCTCTGCCCGAAAGCCATCGCGGAGAAAAACATGGGCAGTGATTTTTGCGCTATCCGCTTGGATGGCGATCTTATCGGGATTGATGAACTTACCACCACCACAGTCGATTAGCCCCCCGATCGAGACTCCGAGCAAATTGACCTCTCCCTCTGCCCGAAAGCCATAACTTAGTAAAACAGATTTCTCAACTTCCATTTCAATTGCGGAGATTCCTTGAAGAACAAGAGTGTCCTTGAGGCTCAAAGCCCTAAGTTTGCACTGTTCCAGATTTAGCATTTCGATAAAAACACAGGCTTCAATAATCAAGGGTATCGAAATGGTGGCAAACTCTAAATTTAGTATGCCCTCAATTTTTGCTCCTGTAATTCGCAACCCTCGGAAACTCAAAAAAGTAGCAACTTCGGGTGCAGTTAACAACCATACAAGTCGATCGGCTTTTAATATGCGCTGGGGCTCCCACTGTTCCCAATTTTTAGGCTGATTTAATTCCTCCGTGTCTGGCTTAAAATTTGCCTTCTCATGTTGAGCTACAGCACGAAAAAGTTTTTCATCCGCATCGCTTAACTGACCAAACTTTTGTCTCGCCAGGTTTAGCAGATTGTCGTCATTTGGTGAGTTATTCATAGGGGGATAAAGGAATAAGAATAAGTTCATGGTGTTTGTAATGTTTAGTTTACTACCAAGATGGGGTAACACGCAATTAGAGCAAAATAGTTTGCATTCCCCTGCGATCGGGTAGTGACTTTGCAGTTTATGATGAGGCTTTTACTACTCAGGTAATACCTTTTTTAAAGCAAGTTGAACCGGATCTTTTAATTGTCAGTGCGGGTTATGATGCTAATGAGGATGATCCCTTGGCGAATATGAATCTTCATCCGCAGGATTACCAAGTATTTACGGAAAGGATTTTAACCCTAGGATGTCCGATCCTTTTTGGTTTGGAAGGAGGATATGATCTCAAGGCTCTGGCTGATTCGGTGCTGGCTACCCTTGCACCTTTTACTTTTTCTGAGATGACCCCCGACTAGAATCTTTTGACCCCGATAACAGGGGGGAAGTTTTTAGGCGGTGGTTTGATCGGGATAATGCTAACCAGTGACACATCCCCTGCGATGATGATTTATATATAGGGGGGTGTTACCAACACAGCCTAACCAAACCAAAACTAAATAACCCCAAAGGCTAGGGAAAAGCCGAAAAAAGGGAGAAACCCCCAAGCTTTAGCAATCCCAAAAAACACCAGTTGAAATTTCATACTGAGAATTGCTGGCTTTAGCAGGTAGTTCTTGACATAAAGGTTATAATCAGGTTATGATTGGGGACATTGTGTTTGCAAAGGCAAACATATAACCTCTTAGAGAACGAACATCCCATATTAATGTAAATATACATATAGTTTGTTCAGTTCCTAATTTGTTTACTTGCAGGATTTTATCGTATGCCAACAAAATTAGATGGCCCTCCGATCTTGGGAGAATCAAAAGAAATAAATTTAGACAGCCTCCCGATGTTGGGAAAATCAAAGGAAGGCGAATCAAAAGATATTAAACCCAGTCAAACCTTCGTAACGCTCATTATTCTCATGGATAAAAAAATTGGTGAGTTTAAAGAAGACGTGTTTCTCGATTCACTCAGGTTTGCCATGGCCGATAAAGACGTATATTTTCTTGATAAAGACGATAGCTCGAAAGATTCTGTAGAAGTAAAAATAGTATCACCTACAGTTCCTGCATTGCGACTATTGCAAAAAAATGACAAGCTTAAAGAAGGTAAAGAAAAAGAAAATATTATTCAAAAATTTAAAGATGCTTTTAAGATAACATCTATTAAAAGTCCTGATTTTGAAACATATGATAAGTCAGGATTATACAAGAGTTTTGACAATCGGTGGGTACCTAACCCTTGATTAACCCCTTCTTGCTGAGGTTAGTCGACCCCAACTAATCTTAACCCTAGGTTTTAAAAATTGCCTAGAGAAAAATTAATCCTTAAAATCAGTCAAGCATTGAAATCGTGATATCACTGTGCTATTCTAGGCAGTTAATTCTAAACGGACATTATGTAGCGATGGGACGAAAACTAACGCTGTGCGTATAATTAGAATTATATAACGACCATTAGACGAAGCCTATCTATGACTACGTTTAAGGTACCTATCCTCTTGCTTATGATAATAGGTTTAAGTAGGGATTGTTGAATAATGGTGAAAACCTTTTAAATTAAGCGTTAATCTCTAATAAAAACCAGTTAAGTCCGAGAAAGCTTTTTCCTCTTGCCCGCTACCCAGTCCTTTTTCAGCAAACCTTAAGTAAGTGTGAAAAATCTTGATTTTATGCTTTTAGTTGTATTCGTTCATGGATTCCGATGGCAAGCTAACATTTCGCCGTCTTCATCTCCGTCTTGTGAAGATACGTTTGAGAATTTATCAGAGTATTTACAACCGTATTTAGAAAGAGAATGGGGAAGTTATAGGTTTGAGTATTATGAGTATCCCACAGGGCTATTCAGACAAAGGGATAATATTCCTCAAGAAATGAAACCAACAAAAGAGACTTTAAATTTTAATTACAGTGCTAGAGAGTTTAAGAACAAAATATCTGAATATATAGTAGATGAACGCATAAACGATCTTAGAATTGCATTAATAGGGCATAGTGCTGGTGGAATTGTCATAAGATACGCTTTAGTAATTGATGATAATGAAATTGAGCTTGATAATGATATCATAACATCTCTTAAAAATATAATTTTAATTGCTTCTCCTTCAGAAGGGAGTCCGGTTATACCAGATTGGTTAATTAGTTTTTTTGAGGAAATCCTGACGACGCAGTTCCGACAACTAGGATTCAACAGTCAATTTATAACAGAATTAAATAGAAGATGGGTAAATTTTGTAATAGAAAACCTAGAACACACTAATATTCGCCATTTATACGCTCAATCAGACCCTATTGCCCCTCCCCCCGAATCATATTCGATAGACAGACAACCTATTATCATTATTAAAAATACAGATCACAATGGTATACTAAGGGATTCTCGAACTCACCAACATATACAAAATCTTTTAGCTACCTAGCCCAAAAGCTTGATTGGCAAGGGTTTGAACCGTACTTATACATTTTTGGCGCGTTGAGTCATTTTAGCATGCTAAAATTGTCAAGTTTAACCGAGAGATCAGCCAATATGTTTTTTACCCGTCACCTATCAAAGATGCTCTTAGTCATGGGATTGGCTACGTCTGCTTGCTTTCTCTACGTGATCGCGCCTGAGTGGGGTATTGTGAACATATTGGGACTACCCTACGACGAAAACTACGCAGCCAACTATTTCGATCAAGGCCACTATTTCTTCTATTACCATTGGGGTGTGATGGTCGGTTTTATGGGCGTGATGATGGTAGTTGCTGCCTTCAAAAAATCCTGGCGCCCCCCAGTGGTATTCTACTCCCTAGCAGAAAAAAGCTGGATGGTTGTTCTGTATGTGGCCTCGGGCGGGTTTGCCAATAAAAGCACCCACGGCTACTTCCCGGTTTTGATTGTAGATACCATCGTTACGGTATGGACGATCCTGTACTGGATCGAGCAGAGATCCATGTTCCCCGATCCGGAGATCGAGCCGCAGCCCCTGTTCTCCGATCCAGAAAAAACTTCCTGACTCGGCTTTGTTAATCCCTTACGCAGCCCTTCTAGCTACGGGCAAAGCCACCATCGCGGCCAACTCGGCTAATAGCTGTGGCGAAATACCAGGCCTTGTTGACTGCAATTGGATATCTGGTATCCCTCCCATAAGTTCAAAAGCCCGTATAAGAGTCCGATCTCTCCAGATATTCGGTAGAGGAGAATTTTCCATATTCTCGGCGCTGATGCCCCATTTCCAACCACCCAAAATGCCAGCAACTACGCGGTTCGCCATATTACTCACGAACTTGTTGCTACTGGGGTCGGTTAAAAACTGTTTGTTGAGCCACGGCGCCTCACGCCAATGGATGATCAACCATGCCAGAGATATCAAATCGTGGGCTACAAGTGAAGGGGAGGCGATGACCAACCCCTGTGGTGGTGCAATCACATGACCCAGATCTGGACCAAAAGTTGCCAGCACTTTGTCTGCTGCTGTGACGACTAGGCGTTGCTTTTGCAAAAGGGTGGGAACGGTGTTAGCCTCGGCAGTTTTTTCTTGGATGCTCTTGGCGGCATGATGGTACTCCAGGCGAGTATCGTAACGCATATAACCAACCACAGATTTAAGTCCGAGGGTATTCCCCAGTAGGGCGTGGCGGCTACAGCGTGGCATTGATACTATGTGATCCACGAACTGAAGCACGTTAGGTAGCATGATGCTCCCCTGCCAGTGGGAACTTGGGGCGGGTTGCTCTGCATAGAAGCTTTCCCAACCTGCTTCTTCAAAAAAAGCCCACTCTGCACCAGCGTCTAGAACAGGCTTCAACAGCCCGGCACTCTTCGCCAAACTGCGACTACTGCCTTTACAACCCTCAGGACGCTGATCCAGATGCCCAACCCCACTCATATCCCCCACTACGACGCGCCTCGCTCCTTTTTCCCTAAGCAAGCGGATCATGCTTACCAAAGCGAGGGGACTGGTGGTAGAAGGGTAAGGCTTACCTGAGTTAATTACGGGTTTAATAAATACGGTATCCCCGGGCTGAAGCCAGTCAAGGGTATCAACGGCAAAAATGGCGTTGCGAATAGACTGATCCATTTCCTGGGATGAAGGATCTCGGTTTAGGGGAGCCAAGCCCACAGTTTCGCGCTGTCTGGAACTGAGATTCTGCATAAAACACATTGCGCCTTAATAATGAGTGTTCAAATAGAAGAATAGTTTACTTAATTTCTTTAATCTACTGTGCAACTAATAGACCATCCCATCCTATCATGATTACTTTTTAACAGAAATATTTTCAGAGTAAGGATTTAACTCTCTCTAAGGGCCAGAAAACCTTATAGGCTTGTCCGACGAGATTTTCTTGAGGTAAAAATCCCCATTCGTGGGAGTCAAAACTATTATTGCGATTATCTCCTAACACTACATAGGAATCATTAGGAACGATCGCCGGACCCCATTGGTACTGAGGTGGTTCGGTAATGTAGCTTTCTGAGATGGGTTGATTGTTAATATATACTCTTCCATCTTTAATTTCGACCGTTTCCTGGGGTTGACCAATAATCCGTTTAACAAAATATTCCCCCCCATCCGGAATCATCTTTCTGGCAGTTTGGGAAGGATGGAATACCACAATGGCTCCCCTTTTTAGGGAGTGATTGGCTGATTTTTTGACAAAAATGCGATCGCCCACATGGAGAGTTGGTAACATTGACTCACTGGGAATGCTAAAAACACCTAACTTGTAATCTAACCAACGGGGAAAATAATTACAAATCACTCCCCAGGCAAAGATTGCTCCTACCATTATGGTAAGGGTATTGCGATGGGTGTGTTTATGGGGATGATATTGATGGGGAAAGGTTAAATAAATATGATAGGTGACAAGGGCAGCAATCAGAGGCGGAAAAACCCATAAAGGAGGAAAATAATTAGCTAAACTCAACAATATTAAGGAAATGGTTAGAAAGATTAGGCCTAAAACTGATTGATTCCCGTATAAATGCCCAAGCCCTGGCATAATGCGGGAGACAAACACGGCAAACCAAGGATTTTTATGGCGACGGGGAATTTTTTCTAAGCTTGTATCTTTTAAATCTTGGTGTACACTGAGATGGGCATCGAGGATATTAAATAGATAAATAAGAACCGCTATCACTAAAGCAATTAATCCACTGCGAACATTTCCCTGGGGGCTAAATATCGACCACATAGAGAAAATTAGTACCCCAAGCTGCCCGATAGCCCAGAGAAAAGCCTTAGTGAATTTTTGGGCATAAAATTGCCCAATACCAGGGAAAAATAGCGATAGGTTAACAGCCAACCAAGGCTCTTTTTCTCCTTGACCTTGATTTAATTCCTGGGACATCTTTTTGACCATTTTGGTTTTATTCCTCGTCCTCAAAGGATTCTATATCCATAGACAGAGGTTCCATCTCCTCACCAAACTGTTTTTGGGGAGGAATAGCAGCAATAATCGCATCAATTACTTTACCCACTGGAACAACTTCTAAGCCGATATCTTCGGGATATACTTGACCTTTCGGAACGATCGCCCTTTTAAATCCTAGTTTAGCTGCTTCTTTCAGTCTCAGTTCCATCTGCGAAACCAGGCGCACCTGCCCTCCTAATCCGACTTCTCCGATCATAACTGTACGGGAATCCACCACGCGATCGCGGAAACTCGCTACCACGGCAATGGCCACCCCTAAATCCGCCGCTGGTTCCTCTACCCCTAAACCCCCCACGGAGGCGACATAGGCATCTAGTTTGGACAAAGGAATCCCGACTCGTTTTTCTAGTACGGCTAAAATTTGTTGTAGACGGTTATAGTCTATCCCCGTGGTAGAGCGTCGGGGGGAGGGGTAGCTAGTGGGACTAACTAAAGCTTGTAATTCCACAACTAGAGGGCGTGTACCCTCACAAGCAACTACTGTAGCGGTTCCTGGACTAAATTCATCTCGACTACCCAAAAACAATTCCGAGGGGTTAGATACTTCCACTAAACCCCGATCCACCATTTCAAAAATCCCGATCTCATGGGTAGCCCCAAAACGATTTTTTACCGATCGCAGTAAGCGATGGGAAGCATAGCGATCTCCCTCAAAGTAGAGTACTGTATCTACCAAATGCTCTAAAACCCTCGGACCGGCGATCGCCCCTTCCTTGGTTACATGACCTACTATCAGTAGGGAAATATTTTCCCGTTTCGCCACCTGCATTAAAGCCGAGGTACATTCCCTTACCTGAGCTACAGAACCAGGGGCGGAGGTGAGGGCGGCAAAATAAAGAGTTTGAATACTATCAATAATAGCAGCTTGGGGCTTTAAAGACTCCAATTCTCGTAAAATTTCCTCTAAATCTGTTTCTGGCAACACATAAAGATGATTATCTATTTCCGGCGCCTGGCCCAGACTTTTTTCCTGATCGGAAACTACCCCCACCCCCAGACGGGAAGCGCGTAACTTAATCTGTTGGCCCGACTCTTCGGCGGATACATACAAAATCCTCGGTAGACGTTGGGCGAGTTCGTGGGCTACCTGCAACATCAGGGTTGATTTACCAATCCCCGGATCTCCCCCAATCAACACCAAAGAGCCTGGTACAATTCCCCCGCCTAAAACCCGATCAAACTCCCCATAACCCGAGGGAAAACGAGCCTGTTCCCCTTGGGTAATTTCGGAAAACTTGACAGAAATTCTCGGTTGGGCAGGTCCCTTGGCACTTCCATTAGTACGGTTGTTAGACTGCCAACCCGTGCGATTGACTAGGGGTGCATTAGTCGCCACGACTTGCTCCTCTAGGGTTCCGTAGGTATTACAACTGGGACATTTACCAAACCATTGGGAAGATTCAGCCCCGCAAGCACTACAAATATAAACAGTTCGAGGTTTTGCCATTTTGCTAGGTTTACAAATATAAAGAAAAGATTAAGGAACTTGCTAAAAGTACCAAAAGATGATTAAGGGATCATAATTAAGTAAATATTAAATAGTAGAGTGCCAATGCCGATAAAATAGTAAATTTAGGCTTGATCATAGCGACAAAAGACTATTCTAGAGACAGGAATACTCATAACTTAACTTAAAAATTCGTCATTCTCTAAGGGGTGTTAAGCAATTTGGAAAACCACAAGGAAAAAATTCTCGTAGTAGACGATGAGGCCAGCATCAGACGGATTTTAGAAACCCGTTTGTCTATGATTGGCTATGATGTCGTCACCGCAGCCGATGGAGAGGAAGCTTTAGAAACCTTCCGCAATACCGATCCGGATCTCGTAGTCTTGGATGTGATGATGCCCAAATTAGACGGTTACGGAGTTTGTCAAGAACTGCGAAAAGAGTCTGATATACCCATCATCATGTTAACAGCCCTCGGAGATGTGGCCGATCGCATTACAGGTTTGGAGTTAGGTGCGGATGATTATGTAGTTAAGCCCTTCTCCCCCAAGGAATTAGAAGCCCGTATTCGTTCCGTCCTCAGACGAGTGGAAAAAACGGGAGCTCCTGGTATTCCGAGTTCTGGAGTCATTCAAGTCGCCACGATTAGAATCGACACCAACAAAAGACAGGTATACAAGGGAGATGAACGGATTCGCCTAACGGGTATGGAGTTTAGTTTGCTAGAACTCCTAGTTAGTCGCTCAGGGGAAGCGTTTTCCCGCTCTGAAATTCTCCAGGAAGTTTGGGGATACACTCCCGAACGTCATGTAGATACTAGAGTTGTGGATGTGCATATTTCCAGACTAAGAGCTAAATTAGAAGATGATCCCAGTAACCCAGAATTAATCATTACGGCTAGGGGTACGGGGTATTCTTTCCAACGCATCCAAGATCCCAAGGAAGACTAGGAAATTTTGAGCAAATCTGACCCTAATCGTATTATACGGCTAATCCCTCTGATTTCAGGGGGATTGGGGGGGATTCTTTTGGTCATTAATCGCTTTTCCACGGAGTTATTAAATCCCAGTCAAGCTCGTTCCGATGTCTTGGGGGTAATCCTGAGCAGTGTTTTGATTTTAGTCGGCTTGCTCTGGCAACAGGTACAACCGCGCTCACCGGAAGTGGTGGATCTCATCGGTACGGAGGGCTTTGAATTAGCCCCTGATCTACCGGAGCTTGTCCGCACTGAATTAGCATGGGCTAGTCATTTACTCTTGGGTAATACGGCAACTAAAACCCTACTGGTTTATTATCAAGGACGGGTTTTATTACGCAGGGGTATATTAAAAGTCTCCGCCGAGTTTAAACTAGGGGAGATTGTAGAGCGGGTGATGGCGACGCAAAAGCCTGTCTATTTAGTAGCTCTCAAACTCTATCCTGGGAGTATACAATTCGATTATCTGCCAGAAAATACCCAGGGGCTCATCTGTTATCCCCTCAATAGTCAAGGGGTTTTAATTTTGGGGGCAAATGCTCCCCGCAGTTATACCCAAAAGGATGAAAGTTGGATCGCAGGGATAGCAGATAAGTTAGGAAACACTATCGAGAAGTATTTTGATGAATAAGTCCTTAAACCTCCTATTTACCTGTCTAAGTCTTTCTTTTTGTGCTTTGGTGCCGCCCATTACCGTTCACGCCCAGGTGAGTTTATATGCAGCAACTCCGACGGCTAAGGAATGGCTGGCCCAGGGAGAAGCGTTTTTAGATAAAGGAGATTTGCCCAAGGCCCTGGAAGCCTACGATCAGGCGATCGCCTTAGATCCTAATTTTGCTGAAGCCTATAGTAGTCGCTGCTTTGTCAAATATGTTATGGGAGACTTACCCGCCGCGATCGCCGATTGTGATCAGGTTTTGCGTCTCAATCCCAAGGATGCTAGTGGCTATGCCAAACGGGGAATTATCTATAGTGAATCGGGAAACTTTCCCCAGGCACTGAAGGATTTTGACCAAGCTATTCTTCTAGATCCCCAAGAAGCCAGTCTTTACTACAATCGGGGTATTGTTTACCGACGCGCTGGTAATAATGAAAAAGCCCTCTTGGACTATAACCAAACCCTAAAACTAGATCCTACCCACTTCAACGCCTATAATAACCGGGGCAATATTCGCCGCCAATCGGGAGATGCCGAGGGTTCGCTCCAAGACTATGACAAAGCCATAGAAATCAATCCCACCTACGCGGAAGCCTATCTCAATCGAGGCTTGGCTTTTCTGGAACTAAAAAACAATACCGCAGGACTTGCAGACCTAGATAAAGCTGCCGAATTGCTAGAAAAACAAGGGAGAAAAGAAGATGCCCAACAGGTTCGTCAAGTCAAGGATGCTTTAGAGGAACACTTTAAATCAGATCCGGAAAAACCGACAGTACCGCAGGGTGCACCAGGCGATTCTCGTTAACATTTAATCCCCGAGCTAGGGACTCATCCTTTTCTAGGGCATGGAAGCCAAAATTAGCCAATTTCAGGACGTAGGCTAGGGTGCTATTATTTAACGCCTGGGTAGCGGTCCAAGGTACAGCCCCTGGCATATTCGGCACCCCAAAATGAACTACTCCTTCCTCAATATAGGTAGGGTTACTATGGGAAGTAGGGCGCAAGGTTTCTATACATCCCCCTTGATCTACCGCGACATCAATAATCACTGAGCCAGGGCGCATCTTTTTCACCAGATCCCGAGAAACCAGAATCGGAGCGCGTTTACCCATAATTAAAACAGCCCCAATCAGTAAATCCGCCCCAGGAACTACGGACTCTATTTGACTAGCATTACTAATCAGTAGCTCTACCCGTGAGCCAAAGATGGTTTCGAGGTAAGCCAGACGTTCGACATTGACATCTAGGATTTTAACCTGCGCTCCCATACCTACAGCAATACGGGCGGCTTCAGTACCGACAACACCACCGCCTAAAATCACCACCTGCCCCGGTTGAACCCCTGGAAATCCCCCCAGTAGCACTCCCCTACCTCCTTGTTGTTTTTCGAGGTATTTCGCCCCAAATTGTACGGATAAGCGTCCAGCAATGATGCTCATGGGGGTAAGTAGGGGTAAACGCCCATCTGGTAATTCTACGGTTTCGTAAGCCAGGGCTGTTACCCCTGAATCCATCAAATTTTCGGTTAAATGACGATCTGCGGCTAAGTGGAGATAGGTAAAAAGTAGCTTGCCTTTTTGTAAAAAGCCATACTCTGGGGGTAAAGGCTCTTTGACTTTAATAACCAGTTCCCGCTCCCAAGCTTTGGCCGCACCTGCAACTATGTTTGACCCCACTTGTAGATAATCTTCATCGGTAAAACCTGCTCCTACCCCCGCTTGGGTTTGGACAAAGACGCTATGACCTTGGGCAATCAGTACCCTAGCACTACTAGGGGTTAGGCCAACACGAAATTCTTGGTCTTTGATTTCCTTGGGAACACCTATCTCCATACTGATTTCTTTCCTAGATTAATAACTTATTTGCAGGGTGACACTAGCTTGAACCGTTTGCTCACCGCCAATAACTGGGGAAGCAAAAGGAGCAGCAGCAGCTCTAGATACCCCGTCTGCTTGTAACATTCTCGGTTGGGGTACATTGGCTCCGTTAATGGCAATACTAACCACCTCCTTGGGGGTGAAATTCAGAGCATCTAAAACCGCATTACCCTGTTGCTGTGCGTCTTCAGTCGCCCTGCGGAGAGCTTGTTTTTGGGCGCTCGCAATGGCTTCCTCAGTAGCGGCAAAACTTACCCCGTCAATGCGGGTAGCACCGGCCTTGACTGCTTCATCTAGTAGAGAACCTACTTCTTCAGTTTTTAGGCGAAAATTGACGGTATTTGTGCCGATATAACCGACTAATCGCCTTTCGTTATTGGTAAATTGATAGTTCTGTTGTAGGCTAATGCCTGTAGTTTGTAATTTTTCTACCCGGCGAGAGCGCAGAAACTCCACAACGGCGGTGGTGCGTTTAGCTACCTGCTCTTGCACTTCTGTGGCTGTTTTTCCTTGAATTTCTACCCCTAGCTGTACTTGGGTAAGGGTAGTGGGGATTCTTTCTACTCCCTCTCCCGTTACCGTCACAGTCCGTAAGACTTTCTCCTGGGCCATGGCTGGATTCATTCCCGATAAACTGAAACTAGCGATCGCTAAAATACTAATAAATTGACTTATCTTCATAGAAACACCGATTCTTGAGGAAATAATCCCCGCATTAGGGCAGGGACTGACGGGGAAGGTAAATTAATCTAAAAATCCCATTAAAGCTTCAGCATCATCAATTTCGTTGGATGCAACGGGACGATTACCCATGACTGTATAGGTTTCACTAATATTAAGATGACTGACCGCAATGGGACGATTTCCAGATATAGTCAGAGTTCCACTTACTTCCATTCCACTTGCCGTTACGGGGCGCTGTCCCCCCAGGGAAGTATAGGTACTCACGACTTTGAGATGACCGGCTTCAATGGGACGATTATTAGGAAGTGCATCCTGGGGATGGATTAACTTTAATTCCTTATGGGTTTCTGCGTCATGTTCCTTTACCGACAAAGCGACAACTTCTTTTTCTTTCGCCCCTGCTCTAGTCGTGGTTTTAGCGCGAGTCGGGGTAGCGGGTGGCTTTTCTGCCTCGGGGGTAGGATTGTCGTTAGTTTCAAGTTTTTCAACTGTCATTGTTTTATGGCCCGTCTGGGATTATAGAGATTACTATAGAGTTATTCCCAAAAGCTATTTGGTTTCTTTTAAGAATCTACCTATCCCCAAGATACTACCTTCTCTACCCATTACCTATAAGTCTTTTTAATATTTTCTATCAAGATGAAGCAATTTCAGCTAGAAGCTCCCTTTCAACCCACGGGAGATCAACCCCAGGCGATCGCCGAACTGATACAATCCCTTTCAATGGGTCATACTTTCCAGACTCTCCTCGGGGCGACGGGAACGGGAAAAACCTTTTCTGTCGCTGCAGTAATTGAAAAAATCGGTAAACCTACCCTTGTCTTGGCCCATAATAAAACCCTGGCGGCGCAACTATGTAATGAACTGCGGCAATTTTTTCCCCATAACGCCGTGGAATACTTCATCAGTTACTACGACTACTACCAACCGGAAGCCTATATTCCCGTCAGTGATACCTATATTGAAAAAACGGCTTCTATCAATGAAGAGATTGATATGTTGCGCCACTCTGCTACCCGTACCCTATTTGAACGCCAGGATGTGATTGTTGTCGCCTCCATTAGCTGTATTTATGGGTTGGGAATGCCCTCAGAATATCTTAAGGCCTCGATCGCCCTCCAAGTTGGTAAAGATTACAATCCTCGGGAACTATTACGAGATTTAGTCTCTATTCAATATACCCGTAATGATTTAGAACTTTCCCGGGGGAGATTTCGGATCAAAGGAGATGTTTTAGAAATTGTTCCCGCCTACGAAGATAGGGTTATTCGGCTAGAGTTTTTTGGGGATGAAATTGAGACTATTCGTTACCAAGATCCCCTCACAGGAGAAGTTTTACAACAATTAGAACAGCTTAATATCTATCCCGCTCGTCACTTTGTTACCCCCAAAGAGCAAGTAGAAAGAGCCTGTCGGGATATTGCCCAGGAGTTGAACTTACAGTTAGAAAATCTCGAAAAAAATGCCAAGCTATTAGAGTCCCAACGGCTAAACCAGCGAACACGCTACGATTTAGAACTCTTGCAAGAAGTTGGTTATTGTAATGGGGTTGAAAATTATTCTCGCCATTTAGCGGGTAGAAAAGCTGGCTCTCCTCCCGAATGTTTGATTGATTATTTTCCCAAGGATTGGCTCTTAGTAGTGGATGAATCCCATGTGACTGTTCCCCAATTAAGGGGCATGTATAATGGCGATCAATCTCGGAAGAAGGTTTTAATTGATCATGGTTTTCGTCTACCGAGTGCGGCGGACAATCGCCCTTTAAAATCTGAGGAATTTTGGGATAAAGTTAATCAATGTATTTTTGTTTCTGCTACCCCTGGGAATTGGGAAATAGAAAAGTCTGAAGATAGGGTTGTTCAACAAATTATCAGGCCTACATGGGTTTTAGATCCCGAGATATTTGTACGTCCTACCACAGGACAAGTGGATGATTTATTAGGAGAAATAAAAGCCCGAGTTAAACTTCAAGAAAGAACTTTGATTACCACCTTAACTAAACGTATGGCAGAGGATTTAACGGAATACTTCCAAGAGAAGGGCGTAAAAGTACAGTATTTACACTCAGAAATTCAATCTATTCAACGGATAGAAATTTTGCAATCTCTTCGGGATGGAGAGTTTGATGTTTTAATTGGGGTTAACCTACTCAGAGAAGGCTTAGACTTGCCCGAGGTTTCCCTAGTAGCTATTTTAGATGCAGATAAGGAAGGATTTCTCCGGGCAGAAAGGGCTTTAATTCAAACCATCGGTAGAGCGGCTCGCCATATTCGCGGACAAGCAATTTTGTACGCAGATAATTTAACTGATAGTATGATTAAAGCAATAGGAGAAACCGAAAGAAGACGTAAAATTCAAAGGGAATACAATGAAAAACACGGGCTAACTCCTCAGCCAATAGTTAAGCGTTCTGGCAATTCTATCCTGAGCTTTTTGGATGTTTCTCGTCGTCTTAATCCTCAACAAATTGAAGAAATTTATGAAAGTTATAATGAATTACCACTAGAAAAGTTACCAGAGTTTATTCAGCAATTGGAAGAGAAAATGAAGGAAGCTGCTAAGAACTTACAATTTGAGGAAGCGGCTAAATATCGAGATAAAATTAAAACCCTTAGAGATAAACTATTAGGGCATTAGTGTTATTAAAAAGGAGTTGATAGCTATACTGACTTTTCCCGTTAAGTCTGAAAATAACTGCAGAATAATGGTTTCAGCCTCTCCTGTATTATCAATAAGCTAATCTTAATGACAATACAGGAGAGAATAGAGCTTTGAGATAGTGCGAAAATGAGCGATCACTCAATCAAAAAGATAGCGAGAAAAGTCAGATCGCCGTAGGTTGGGTTGACGGCAGGAAAAGCAGAATTAATGTTCTCTATCAACATTGACGAAAAGCGCGATCTCACCCAAAACAAATCGACACATCGACCCTTATTAGAATCGGATAATTTCAATCGTGCATCGCGATCGTTGAAAACAGAGATCAAATTCTCGAAAAAAGTTCGTTTGCCCAAGGATTAAGGGTATCTGAGAGGTTTTTGCCCAAGCAAAGGCTAGACGAACGGGTTCCAGATTCCCAATTTGAACATACACAAATAACCCCCGCGCTTCAACTGTTGCAAGATTTCCAGCCAACGGCAAGCGGACAGTTTGTTCATCCCAAATTGCACCTAATTGCAGCCCGATGTGGTAAGGTAATAGATTGAGTGTAGATCCACTATCTAGCAGGGCATTCGCAGAAACAGAAGAGCCTGCATGACTCAGAGTGATGGGAATCGTGGGTAATGCTTCATCGTCAGAAAAGGGAAACTCAACCGTACTAGGCATGGGTAGATACTTCTTGGTCGTCTTGAATCATCTGCATCAGGATGTTTGCAGCTTCCTTTGCGTCGTAGGGCGACCAAGTCGGGTACTCTGATGCAGAAAAGATAACTTGTAGTTCAGCATCCGGGATTTGTGTGGCTAGGAGTTTGAAGAGTGATAATTTGTCTGACTGACTCAGATTGTTGACCAGAGGAATTAACTCAGCGAGTGACATGGCTTAAACTTCTAGATATGCGAGAATAAATCGATCATAAGCGATCTGTGAGCTACGGTCTAACAATCCCGTCGCACACCGACCGTATCAGGTTGGTCGGTCTTACTTTTCCCGCTAAGTTCAAAATGCAGTCTGTAAGGGCATTATAGCCTTGGAGTAGTTTTAGTGATATAGTACATTTTTCCCCATAACGCCGTGGAATACTTCATCAGTTACTACGACTACTATCAACCGAAGCCTATATTCCCATATTGAAAAAACGGCTTCCATCAATGAAGAGATTGATATGTTGCGCTATAATGGCGATTTGTTAAGATAAATTTAACTGGATGTTAGTCTCTCCTTAAGATTATTAGTCCAATATTGTCACGTATAAGTATAGCTATAGTTAAACTTTCTGCCAAGATGTTCAATTTTATAGGAAAACTGCTTTCTGAAAGAGGGTTATCTTCCATTCCCTTAATTATTGTATCCATTCTAACCCTGGGACTGACGCAAGAAGTAGCTAGAGCTAGTCAGGGTGTCAACTTTAATACTGGCTCGACGCTCCCTGGACTACTTAGGCTAGCGATGGTAACTGTGGGGTTCATTTTTACTTGGTTCATTATTAATCGTATTTTTCTTTTGCTTGGGCAAAAAATTCAGAAATTTCAAGATAGGCGCGATGATTCACTTAAAATTGGTAGTCGGGAAGTTATTGCAGATGCAGAAATAGACAAGATCATAGACAATACCCTAAGATTCGTCAAATTCGCTATTTTAGCGGTATTTACGTTGTTTTACCTATATCTGGCACTGTCCTATTTTTCTTGGACGCAAACTATCTCGGCACAAGTTTTTTCGTTTGTTACTACTAATTTTGGACAAATATTTCAAGGGTTGATAGGCTATCTGCCGAAATTAATTTTTCTAGTGGTTCTCAGCTTTATCCTATACTACCTAATCAAGTTAGTGCGTTTTGTTTTTGAGGAGATAGAAAAAGGTTTTATTAGTGTGCCTGGATTTGACCCAGAGTGGTCAGTTCCCACCCTAAGAATCGCTAGTATCGCTTTATTTTTTCTCTTTGTAATCATTGCGTTTCCCTACCTACCCGGTTCAGGTAGTGATGCTTTTAAAGGTATCTCTATTTTCCTAGGCATTCTTTTTTCTATCGGTTCTAGCTCCTTGATTAGCAATGTGATTGCAGGAATCCTTTTGACCTATACCCGAGCTTTTCGCCAAGGAGATGATGTGCAAATAGATGGTATCTGTGGCATTATTGTCGACAAGGGATTTTTAACAACTCGTGTGCTAGATTATGATAATCGTTTTGTTACCATTCCTAACTCCAAAATCCTCAACAGTAACATTGTCAACTTTAGGTCGAAACCAAATCCTAAAGATTCTCAATATCCGGCTCCTGCCGTTGGTATTAAGGTAGAATTACCCTACGATGTAGATGAAGACATTGCTTATCAGATGCTATTAGAAGCAGCGCGGGAAATCTCAGGAGTTTTAGAAAATCCTGAACCTAAGGTTTTCCATACTTCTCTTAATAACCAGGGTTCAGTTTACTTGCTTAAAGCCTATACCAACCAACCAAATCTTCGCTTTTCTTCAGAATTACGCCGTCTCATTCAAAAAAAATTCAAGGCTGCCGGCTTAGAACTATCTCTACGCCAACATCTAGTTCATCATGGCGACAAAATTGCCAAATCTGAGCTGTCTGAGTTAATTCTGCGAACGGAAAGAGAAGACAACTAGAGATGAAAAAACTTGTGGGCAATATCGGGCAAATATTAGGAATTTCCTTAGCCTGTCTGCTAGGGATTAGCTCACAGGCGATCGCCGTCCCTCCGGAAGATTCCTTAGAGCAGCTTACCTCCGTCTCACAACTGCGCGACATACAAACTAACGACTGGGCCTTTGCAGCCCTAAAAAATCTGGTAGAAAACTATGGCTGTTTGCAAGGGTATCCGCAACATATTTTTGCTGGCGATCAACCGATGACACGCTATGAATTTGCTGCGGCTTTAAAGCAATGCTCCGATAGCCTTACTATCCTCATTGAAGACACAAAGAAAGCAGTTAATACAGATGCCTTATTACAACTGCAAAGATTACAAGCCGATTTTGCCACCGAGCTTCCTGCGATTAACTCCTCTATTAGTAAGCTAGAAAATTCTCTTGCTACTTTAGAAAATCAGCAGTTTTCTCCTACAACTAAGCTAAGAACCCGCTTAATTACTTATCTAGGCGATGCCTTTGGAAAAACTGCCAGCCCAGCCAATGAAACAGCCGTCAACTACCGCAGTGAATTAATTTTCACTACCAGCTTTACAAGTCGGGATCGTCTACGAATCAGACTAAGAGCTGGAGAAGTACCTTTGTTTGATACAGCTACAGAATTTCCCCAAGGTAGATTAAGTGGGCCTACTAACGAACCCCGGCTTTTGTATGGCAACACCAGAAGCCAAGTCAGGCTTAATCAAATCAAATACACCTTTGCGCCCGCTAAAAATTTGCGCGTCATCCTTGACATTTTTTCTGGGGATAGGATTTTATCTGATGTGATTACACCGCTATCTAGCGCGGCAACTGGACCGATTTCCGAATATGGGAGACTTAATACTATCCTTTATCCTATTAATTTACAAAGTGGTCTAGGCTTCGCATGGGAAGCTACCCCTTGGCTAGATATGGACTTTTACCTAGGAAGTGAGTTTGGTTCGGCGGACAATCCTAAAATAGGTCTTTTTGCTGGTGGTTATGGTGCTTCAATTCGCACAGCTTTTAACTTTGGAGCATTAAAATTGGGTTTTTCTTACGGTAATTCCTACTCCCCCCGTTTTGGTGTCAATACTTCTTCAGGGAGTAATGCCTCGGCGGTTATTGGGGCAGGTCCGGTGATCGGAAATACCTACGTTGCTGGAGCTTTTTATCGTTTTTCTCCCCTGTTTGAGTTAGGGGGTTCAGTAGGTTATATCAAAGCCCGCACTCGCGGAAACCAAACGAAAGGAGAGGCCGAGGTTTGGGACTATCGACTCAATGGGATTTTCTACGATGTACTCAAAAAAGGTAACTTAGCCGGCTTCGTAGTCGGGATTCAGCCCAGATTAACGGGTACAAGTAACAGTGCCTTGGCTGAAGCTTTGGGTTTTCAGGACGGGCAAAGACATGATCTCAGTACCGGGTGGCACATCGAGACTTTCTATACCCATCGATTGACTGATAATATCAGCATCACCCCAGGAATTTTTTGGTTAACAGCACCTAACCATGATGCTCGTAATCCTGGTGTTATTGTTAGTGCTATTCGCTTTAGTTTTGAATACTAAAACTATGAAAGGAAAAATTTTCGGCATCGGCTTACCAAAAACTGGAACAACCAGTTTACACACGGCCCTAGAAATATTGGGCTATAAAAGTATTCATTATCCAGTGAGTTGGCAGGAAATCGAAACCCATGAAGTGGCAAGTGATATTTCTGTAGCTTGTAGATTTGCTAAGTTAGACTTTTTATATCCCAATTCTAAATTTATTTTAACAGTAAGAAACGTAAATAAATGGCTACAATCATGTCAATATCATTTCCAAAATAAAGTCAACACTTGCTCAATTACTCCTCAACTAAGAGAGTTTTTACTAACCCAAAGACTTTTGGCTTTTGGAACAGTAACCTACGAGCAGCAGCTTTTTCAAAAGACCTACTACAGACACCTAGAAACCATTAAAAAATATTTTAGTAATCGACCGGAAGATTTACTTATGATTGATTTAACTACAGGTCAAGGCTGGGATGTCCTCTGCTCTTTTTTCGGAAAACCTCAGCCTAGCTTACCCTTTCCCCACCAAAATAGGGCAGGAAATGCCCTAGAAGGGATGTTCGCCGATATGAATGCACGTCTGCAAAAGAGTCAGGGAGATTGGCTAAACTGAGTTTGTAACTTTTTATGTTACAAATAGAAGTGCGGAATGTAGGATGATATGGTTAGAACACGATCCGTCATTTTGTTATGGATTTATTGCGATCGCTCCCCATCGGATTATACTTAGAAAAACCAATTACCTGGCTACACTCTATTGATCCTAGGGTTAAACTAGGATGGTTAATGACCTTTTTGGCGGCCCCTCTTTTGGGCAATGCTTGGTGGCGCTTGGCAATAGTAGGGTTTTTGATGCTAATAAGCCTGAGTACAGGGATTCCTTGGCGAGTTTGGAAACAACAGATGGGATGGTTATTGCTGCTCTCGTTGCTGGTTTTTGTAATTACCTGTCTTTCTCCGGATGGTATGGGTATAGATTCCCAACCGAGGCTTCCTGCTGGAGAGTCTTTCCCCCAACCCACGGACTATAACTTTGTCGTCTGGAAAAGTAAATATAATTTTTTTGGGCAAAAAAGCTTGATGATTACTCGTCGGGGTTTGGATTTAGCGGTAAGGGTAAGTACCTTAGTTTTTACTTTAATTTATAGTACCAATCTCTATCTACTAACCACGGCACCAGAGGAAATCACCGCAGGGTTAGAGCGTTTAATGCACCCCCTGAGACGTTTTCGCTTTCCTGTAACGGAAGTAACCCTGACTTTAACCCTATCTTTGCGCTTTATTCCCCTGGTACTAGAAGAAATACAAAATTTAGCTCGTTCCCTACGAACTCGGGCTATTAACTGGAAAAAGCTGGGAATTAAGCAAACTGCTAAAATTTGGCTACTGGTGGTGGAAAGACTTCTAGACAATTTGCTCCTGAGAGCCGAACAGATTGCCGTGGCTATGGATATTCGCGGTTTTACCAGTCCGAATGAACATCAAGTGCAATGGAATCAATTAAGCTTAAAATGGAAAGACTGGCTTATCTTAGTCCTACTAATCCCGTTTTGGTTACTCCGCTTTCAGTTCGGCGGTATGGACTAAATTAACTCCTAACTCCTAATTCCCAATTCCCCTATGACCACTACACCTGTCCTTTTTGACCCGCAAACCCAGTACCCTGACGCTCTGGGACGCTTTGGTATTTATGGGGGGAAATATGTTCCCGAAACCCTCATGCCCGCTCTAAGTGAGCTAGAATCCGCTTATAATCGCTACAAAACAGATGCCGACTTCCAAGCTGAATTAGGACAACTTTTAAAGGATTATGTCGGTCGTCCCAGTCCTTTGTACTTTGCCGAAAGACTCAGCGATCGCTATACTAAACCCGATGGCACGGGTCCCGAGATTTATTTAAAAAGGGAAGACCTTAACCATACAGGTGCCCATAAAATCAACAACGCCCTTGCCCAGGTTCTCCTAGCTAAACGCATGGGAAAACGCCGTATTATCGCCGAAACAGGAGCAGGACAGCATGGAGTCGCAACGGCCACCGTCTGCGCTCGTTTTGGCTTAGATTGTGTCATTTATATGGGTGTTCATGATATGGAACGACAAAAATTAAATGTCTTCCGCATGAAACTCCTCGGTGCCACCGTACAACCCGTATCTGCGGGTACCGGCACCCTCAAGGATGCTACCTCAGAAGCGATTAGAGATTGGGTAACTAATGTAGAAAGTACCCACTATATCCTCGGCTCCGTAGCAGGCCCCCATCCCTATCCGATGATGGTAAGAGATTTCCATGCCATTATTGGCCAAGAAACCCGTTATCAGGCCTTAGAAAAATGGGGCGGATTACCGGATATTCTCCTAGCTTGTATTGGGGGAGGTTCCAATGCTATGGGCTTATTTTTTGAATTTATTAAGGAGCCCTCGGTGCGTTTAATTGGGGTAGAAGCCGCAGGGGAGAGCATTTTCTCCGGAAAACACGCCGCTACCTTGACTCAAGGCCGCCCTGGGGTACTCCACGGAGCTATGAGCTACCTACTCCAAGACACAGAGGGACAGGTAATTGAAGCCCATTCCATCAGTGCGGGTTTAGATTACCCTGGAGTCGGGCCGGAGCATAGTTTCCTTAAGGATACAGGACGGGCAGAATACTACAGTATAACCGACAAGGAAGCCCTAGTTTCTTTTCAGATGGTTTCCCAACTAGAAGGTATTATTCCCGCCTTGGAAACCTCCCACGCCTTCGCCTATTTAGATGTTCTCTGTCCCCAGTTAGTAGGGAGTCCTCGTATTGTCATTAACTGTTCAGGACGTGGGGATAAGGATGTACAGGCTGTAGCTCAGTATTTAAGCTAAAAAATGGGCAAGAAAGCTATATTTGTCCTAGGGTTATTGATGGGGTTAACGGGCTGTTCTTCCCTACAATCTCCATCTATCCCTATTATCGCCCCTTCTTTACCCCCCATTGCCTTTGCCAATGAAACCCAGTTAGCTCAGATAGAACAAAGCATCTATAAAGAGATTAATCAATACCGTCAATCCCGCCGACTTCCTCCCCTCAAACTCCACCGCCAAATTAGCCAACAAGCTCGTCTCCATAGCCAGCGCATGGCGAGTCAAGTAACTCCCTTTGGCCATCAAGGCTTCCAGGAAAGGGCTGAGACTATTGGTTTAGTGCTTCCTTACCAGAATATAGCGGAAAATGTGGCGATCAATCAGGGTTATCAAGATCCTGCTACCGTTGCGGTTAAAGGTTGGTTAGAAAGCCCCGGTCATTTGCAAAATATCCAAGGGGATTTTAATCTCACGGGTATAGGTGTCTCCCAGGATGGGGAAGGGAAATACTACTTTACCCAGATTTTTCTAAAACAGCGCGCTCCTAACTCCGCCACCGTTCCCCAGGTACGGGCTGATGGTATCGGCTTTTTGGAACGGGAAACCCATCGCCAAGTTAATCAGTATCGTCTTTCCCAAAATTTACCCCTACTACAGTTAGATGAGCGGGTTAGTTATGAAGCTCGTCTATTTAGTCGGAAAATGTCCCGCAAAGCCGCTAAATTTAGTCACGATGGTTTTGATGAACGGGGGAAAGCCGTCGGTAAATCCATCCCTTGGCAAAAATTTGGGGAGAATTTGGCCTACAGCAAGGGGTATACTGATCCCGTGGGTGTAGCAGTTAAAGGCTGGATAGAAAGCCCTGGCCATCGGGAAAATATGGAGGGAGATTTTGAGACGACGGGTATTGGTATCGCCCAAAATGACCAAGGTGAATATTATTTTACACAACTTTTTATTAAAAAGCGTTGACAAAAAAGCACAATTATGATAAAGAACTTTCAGATTTTGGACGAAGATATTTCCGAAGCTACCCTAGAAAAATATTTAGAATCAGCAGCCTTGGCGGTAGATACGGAAACCATGGGACTCGTTCCTGGACGCGATCGCCTTTGTTTGGTACAATTATGCGATGCCGAGGGTTATGTAAGTGCTATTCGCATTAGTAAGGGACAAACCCAAGCTCCCCATCTAAAGCAGTTAATGGAAGCGGAACATCTTGTCAAGGTCTTTCATTTTGCCCGTTTTGATGTGGCGCAACTGCGGTATCAATTGGGGATTGAAACCCATCCTATCTTTTGTACAAAAATCGCCAGCAAGTTAGCCCGAACCTATACCAGTAGCCATGGACTCAAAAGTGTGGTGCAGGAGTTGGAGGGGGTAGAGTTAGACAAAACAGCCCAAAGTTCGGACTGGGGGAATGCCAAAAATCTTAAGGAAGAACAATTAAGCTATGCGGCCAATGATGTCCGTTATCTAATTCAGGTTCGAGAAAAGCTCAAGGCCATGCTAGAAAGAGAGGAGCGTTGGGAACTAGCGCAATCTTGCTTTAACTGTGTACCCGTCTTTGTTTCCCTTGACTTAATGCAGTACACAGGGATATTTGAGCATTAATACTTAGTAGGGTTTAAAGAGGGTGGGGTAAGTGACACTAATTTAGGTGTCTGTCGGGATAAACCTAAAACCCTACAGTAAAATAGAATCGGGTTATGTTCAGAAAGTACTGATCCAAAATTTCTCAGGTTAAGAAATTAGAATAGGGTTATAACTTATAATGTGGGTTATAACAATATGCTAAGTCCAGTAAGTCCATAATATTAGGTGTGAGGATTGATACAATGTCAAATCCATTATTAAATCTGCTCAAAGCTACTCCCCTTGTTCTAGGAGCCACTGTTTTAACAGCGCAGGCCTCCCTAGCTGCTCCCAAGGATGGCGTAAAAGAAGGAACCTTCGATAGTAACTTAATCGCCCAAGCCCTCCCCTCTGTAGAGAGCAAACAGTTCAATACAGGGATGTACAACCAGCCCATGTCTCAGGTGACAAGTGTTAACCAACTCAGAGACGTAGAACCTACAGCTTGGGCTTTTGAAGCTCTCAGAAGCTTGGTAGAGCGTTACGGTTGTATCGTTGGTTATCCTGATCGAACCTTCCGAGGCGATCGCGCTTTAACCCGTTGGGAATTTGCCGCAGGTTTAAACGCTTGCTTGAATAAAATCGAGAGTTTAATCCAAGAGAATGTCGCCGTCCTCAGAGAAGACATCGACAAGCTAAAAAGACTAGCTAAAGAATTTGAATCCGAATTAGCCGCCCTCGGTGCTCGGGTAGACAACCTAGAAGAGCGGGTATCTTTCCTAGAAGATCATCAGTTCTCTACCACCACCAAACTAAGAGGAGAAGTGGTTTTTGCTATCTCCGATGTTTGGGGAGATGCAGCCTTCTCCAGTGAAAACTTCACGGAAACTGCTTTTAACTACCGGGTGCGGTTGAACTTTGAGACCAGTTTCACGGGTAAAGATTTACTGAGAACTCGTTTACAGGCGGGTAATTTTAATACCAGATACAATTATCCTGGTACCACGGAAACTAACTTGACCCGTCTGGCGTTTGACGATGGTACCAACAACAACGTCACCATTGATGACTTATGGTATCGTTCTTCCCTGGGTGGCGTTACCTTCTGGATAGGTGCAAACTCTCTGAACTTAGATGACGTTTTCTACACCAATAACCCCCTTTGGGATCCTAGCAGTACGGGTGCATTACAACGTCTACAACGCTACAACAGCTTAGTTTATCGCGGTCCCGATGGCGCGGGTATTGGTGTAAGATTTGGAGATATCAAAGGGCTGAACTTCACCGCAGCTTACCTGGCCAACAGTGCGAGTAATCCTGTCTCAGGACAAGGTTTATTTGATGGTGGCTACAGTGCGGGTGCTCAGTTAGGCTTTGGATTCTGGGGAACTACCTTTGCTGCTACCTATATCCGCTCCTATCAAAACGTTTCTACTCAAAATTTCAACAATGGTTCTGGTTTGTTGGGAGGCGTAAGCTCCCTAGATGCTGAGTTTCCCTTCGGCAATGATAGTTCCTTCAGTTCCGACAGATTCGGTCTAGAAGCGAATGTGCGTCTGTTTGGCTTCCTCAACCTCTCTGGTTGGGGTGGTTATGCCCAAGCTTACGAGTCGGGAACTTCTGAAGAGGCTGAACTCTGGACTTGGAATGGTCAGATATTCTTTGCTGATGTCTTTGGTGAAGGTTATGGTTTTGGTGTCGGTGGTGGTATGCCTCCCCAGGGTTCGAACCGTCATGAGACTTCTTATATAGCTGAAATCCAATTCCGTCTACCTATTACCGACAACATTCTGCTAACTCCCGGCGCCTATGCTGTCTTTAACCCAGAGGGCAGATCTAGCAACGATACCCAGTTTGTTGGGGTTATTCGTAGCACCTTCAAATTCTAGGAAAAGTGGTAGGGGTTTCTCAACCTCTATCTAAAGAACATAGGGGAGTAAAAAAATTACTTCTCTGTGTTCTTTGTCGTTGGGGGATTTTTAAAAAAATACTTGATTAATGCCAAAAACCTGCTATGGTATGGGGAGAAAATTTTGTGTCTCAACTAGCATGACTTATCGGCGGGTATTACTGAAACTGAGCGGCGAAGCTCTCATGGGAAATCTAGGCTATGGGATCGATCCTACCGTAGTTGGAGATATTGCCCAGGAAATTGCAGAGGTGGTCAAGTCTGGAGTCCAAATCGCCATCGTCGTCGGTGGTGGTAATATCTTCCGGGGGGTAAAAGCTGCCTCCGCAGGTATGGATAGGGCAACGGCGGATTATGTGGGTATGATTGCCACGGTAATGAATGCTATTACCCTACAGGATGCCCTAGAGCGCATGGGAGTTCCCACTAGGGTATTAACGGCTATAGCTATGCAGGAAGTGGCGGAGCCCTATATCCGCAGACGGGCGATTAGACATTTGGAAAAAGGACGGGTAGTGGTTTTTGGTGCGGGTTCGGGAAATCCTTTCTTTACCACCGACACCACCGCAGCCCTAAGAGCCGCAGAGATTGAGGCGGAGGTGGTTTTTAAAGCGACTAAGGTGGATGGGGTGTATGACTGCGATCCTGAGGTTAATCCCGATGCCCGACGCTATAGTAGTCTTAATTATGGCCATGTCCTCGCCCATGATCTTAAGGTCATGGATAGCACGGCGATCGCCCTCTGTAAGGAGAACAACATTCCCATTATGGTTTTTGATCTCTCGGTGCGGGGGAATATTACTCGCGCTATCCAAGGGGAAGCCGTGGGTACCTTGGTTGGTTCTACCTACGAGGTGGTTTAATCGCTGTTAACTTCAATAAATTGACTGACATGGACGATGATTTTGAACTGTCGTCCTAATCGTTCTTCTAATAACTTTTCCACTAAGCCGATCTGATAGGGAGTTACAATGGGGCGATCAGGGGTAGTACGCACGGACAGGATAATTTTAGAGGGTTCGGCACTCCAGGGTATATTATTCCAGTCTACCTTCATGTCCACCAGTTCTGACTTCTGCCCAAAAGTTACCGTTCCTCGGGCTAAAAGCTGTCTAATTAATCCTTCCGTTCGGGCATGGGAAACAAGATTCATAAGACTAATTAGTAGGGGAATGCCAAGTAATAAATTCATTAACAGAAAAAATGTTAACCCCTGCCGCATTCGCTCAGGATTTCGATAATAACCTCCCCAAATAAATACAAGAATACAGGCTAAAGTAATACCCAATAGGTTAGTAAGAAATAGTAAAAAAGCTCCCCCTCCAAAGAGCCACGATTTTTGGGCGAAGGCAATTCCCACAGTACAAAGAGGTGGCATTAAAGCTACAGCGATCGCTGTTCCCGCTAAAGCATCACTAATTTTAGGACGAACTTTGGCATACCCACTAATAGCACCGGCGGTTAAAGCTACTCCTAAATCTGCTAAATTGGGTTGAGTACGGGCTAAAATTTCTGAGCCAAAGGATTCTGCGGGTAAGCCAAATAATAACCCAATCAAAGCCGAGATAAGAATGGAAACAATAGATCCTAATCCTAGGGTGATAAGACTCTCTTTAAATAGCACCACATCCGTATCTAAATTAGCTAGAGCCAATCCCCTCAGAGGTAACATTAAAGGTGCGATAATCATAGCCCCGATAATAACACCGCTACTATTCATCAATAGCCCTAGGGTGGCAATAATACAAGAACTTATCGTTAATACTAAAAAGCTCGTATCGAAGGTAGTTTCTTCTAATAGACTTTCTCGTAAAGATTCTAAGGTAGGAGCATTTAGTCTCATAGTAAATTAATTAATATTTTCTGGTTCAGTTAGTCTTAATTGATCTAATTCTTTAATATAAGTTCTCGTTTGTAAATACTCTTCATAATAATACATTGCCTGGGGGGTATCATCCTTTGCAAGGTTATGGGATTTTTGTAAACAATAATCACAATAATATTGACGACTTTCTCTTTCTATAGTAGCGATGGCATTTTGTAAGCGCATGGAAGTTCGGTAGATATCTTCGGTTTCAATTTCATTGAGATGGAAAAAATGATTAAGATTGTCTAGTTTATCTGGAAATAGAAATAATTGGTTTTGTAGGCGAGACAGGAGAGTATTTTCGTTGTTAATATCTTGGGATAAATTACTTAGTTGCTGCCACAAAAATCGGTGATCACTTAGGCTAAAAAATAAATCTTTTGTTTCTAAATTTTCATGGATTTCTTGACGATATTCGGGACAATGTAAATAAATTAGTAAAATCAACTTCTCTGCTTCTTCTAGGAGTTGTTTATCGGAATTAGGAGTCAGAGTTTGGGTATTATTTTTCTTTGACAAAGGTTTCTTTAATTGTCGCCCGATACTTTCTATTTGCATGGGTATACTACGGCTATCCCCCTGGGCTAAAATTTCAGCACAGTGGCGAGTATAATGGGCTCTTTGGTTACGATCTTCTAGTTTTTGTAACAGCGAAACCATACCCTTAGCTACTTTTTGAAACTGATCTCCAAGTTTTAGATCCTTATTAATTAATAATTGTTTTATCTGCCAATCTAACCATAATGGGGCAGTTTCTAGCAAGGATTTGTAGGTTTCTATAGCCGTAGAACTGGATTTTAAAAATTCATCTGCATCCTTACCATCGGGAATATTTAATATTTTTAACTGCACTTGTCCAGAATACACTAAAGGGGCAATTTCTTCGATAGCTCGTTGGGTAGCTTGTACTCCAGCTTTGTCGGCATCGAAGTTAAAAACTACCTGTTTAGATTCACTGTAACGGAGGAGTTGCTTTAATTGATTTTGACTAAAAGCAGTTCCCAGGGAGGCTACCACATTTTCAATACCGACACCATGGAGAGCGATCGCATCAAAATAGCCCTCTACTACTACTGCTTGATCTTTTTTAATAATACTAGAACGAGCCTTATCTAGGGCAAAAAGAGTTTTTCCTTTATCAAATAAAGGAGTTTCTGGGGAGTTAAGATATTTGGGTTCTTCTCCCGTCAGTGTGCGACTACCAAAGGCAATTATACGCCCTTGACTATCACAGATAGGAATCATCAGGCGATCGCGGAATTGATCGTAATAGCCACTAGCTCCATTTTGTCGCTTTTTAATTAAACCCGCGCTTTCGACTAGGGTAAGGGGATAGCGTTTTTGCTCAACTAAATACCGGTAAAGAGTTTCCCACCCAGGGGGAGAATAGCCTAACTGAAAGGCCTCGATAGTTGCTTCTGTTAACTGACGTTCTTTTTTGAGATAGTTTAGGGCCTTTTCCCCTTGGGATTGGTGTAAAGCGTGGTGATAAAAACTACCCGTGACGGCCATAATCTCATATAAATGTTCTTTTTCCGAGATTTGACGCTGTAATTCCTGTTTTTGCTCAGGATTAAGGGTTTTTAAGGGTATTTGATACCTTCGGGCTAAGTCAAAAACCACGTCACTAAAGGACTGTTTTCCCAACTCCATCAGGAATTTGATGCCATTTCCCCCGGCACTACAGCCAAAGCAATAGTACATCTGTTTGGTGGGGCTGACACTGAAGCTAGGGGATTTCTCGTCATGGAAAGGACATAAACCGAGGTAATCCTTACCACGTTTTTTTAAGACGACAAAATCTGAGACGATTTCTACAATGTCCAGACGTTGTTTGACTTCTTCAATGGTTTCGGGATGGAGTCGGAGGGTATCCATCGGTAATACTAAATCCGCTTAAGTTACTAGATAATCATGAGGGCTAGGCAGGAGGCAGGGGGCAGGGGGCAGGAGGCAGGAGGAGAATAACTATAGTATTAAAACAGGATTTGGTATAAGAGGATTAAGTATATATCAGTCTATTCTATCTTGATCCCTAGAACAGAAAATAGGATATAGTTTTCAAGATAGGGATTTGGTATAATCTAGCGAACTTCTTCGGTTATGGGTGAGAGTTAGATAGTTTACGTTATCATTCTCCTGCCTTCTGCCCCCTGCCTCCTGCCTAGCCTTTGCGATAAGCGGATTTAGCGTTAATTATGAATGTACTGGTGATTGATATCGGTGGAACGAATATTAAATTTTTAGCCACAGGACAGGAGGAATCTCGTAAATTTCCCTCCGGGCGATCGCTAACTCCGTCCGCGATGGTTTCCCAATTGCAAGAACTTACCCAGGATTGGCATTATGATGTCGTGGCCATTGGCTATCCTGGATTAGTTCTCAAGGGGCACATTGTCAAAGATCCTAATAACCTCGCTCCGGGTTGGATTGGCTTTGACTTTGAAGCAGCCCTTGGTCGTCCCGTCAAGATCATTAACGATGCAGCCATGCAAGCATTGGGTAGTTATCGGGATGGTACCATGCTCTTTCTCTCTTTAGGAACGGGACTAGGCTCGGCTTTGGTAGTTAATGGCGTTGTCGTCCCCATGGAACTGGGTCATCTTGCCTACAAAAAGGGAACCTTTGAGCAATATCTAGGTAAAGGTGGGTTAGCTCGGCTAGGTAAAAAGAAATGGTTAGAGAATGTGGAAGAGATAGTAAATCTGATGATTTCTGTCCTAGAGCTTGACGAGGTGGTTATTGGTGGTGGTAATGTTAAACACTTGCAGCAATTACCTAATAGTTGTCGCGCTGGAAATAACAGCAATGCGTTTTTGGGAGGATTTCATCTCTGGGAAAATGCCTAATTTTGCACTAAATAGAGAGCCTATTGCCCCATGTTCTTGGATTTTACTAAACCCTTTTATCCCTTAGTCTTTTCTGCCCTCAAGGGTAGGCTAGAGGAATCCCACTATCAACTCCTAAAAACCCTTAATTATCTGAATAATTCCCGCAATAGTCCCTTAAGTCGTTGGTTACTCTGGGAATTAGCCCAGTCTTTTTGCCTTGCAGATTCTCGCTTGGAACAAACCCTCTGGGGGCTAAAATTTCCTAACCCCTTGGGATTAGCCGCAGGATTTGATAAAAATGGCTTAGGATCAGGAGTCTGGGCTAATTTTGGCTTCGGTTTTGCGGAGGTGGGGGCCGTCACTCTCCATGCTCAACCAGGCAATCCGCAACCGCGACTTTTTCGTTTACCCCAAGATTTCGCCGCGCTTAATCGTATGGGAGCGAATAATGAAGGAGCCGAGATTTTAGCCCAAACCTTAGCCCAGAGTTGGCAGATTGCACCGCGCACTATCCCCATGGGAATAAATTTGTGTAAGTCCAAAATAACACCCCTAGAAGCAGCGCCAGAGGATTATCTAGGGAGTTTTCGTTATCTAAAAGAGCAAGCCGATTATTTTGTCATTAATGTAAGCTCTCCCAATACCCCTGGTTTGAGATGCTTACAAAGTGGGGAACAATTAGATAAAATTTTGTCGCTTCTACAGACAGAAAATCAAGGAAAACAACCATTATTGATTAAAATTGCCCCAGATTTAGAGTTTGAGGAGATCCAAGAAGTTCTAAATCTTGCACAAATTTATCAGATTTCTGGGATTGTGGCGACAAATACCACTATTCGCCGCGACGGACTAAAAACGGAGATTTTAGAGCAAACGGGTAATCCCATCACCGAAGAAATGGGAGGAATTAGTGGACTTCCCCTAAAGAAACGGTCTACAGAAGTGATTCGCTTTATATCCCAACAAACGGAGGGAAAGCTCCCTATCATTGGAGTCGGAGGGATTTTTAATGGTGAGGATGCTTGGGAAAAAATTACCGCAGGAGCCAGTTTACTACAAATGTATACGGGATGGCTTTATGAGGGTCCTTGGGTAGTAGCCAAGATTTTAAAAGAAATGTTAGACAAGTTAGAAGCCGAGGGCTACACTCATATCAAAGAAGCTGTAGCCCAAGAAAAAAGTTCCTAGCCTTGGGTACAATACTCTTGTACTTGAGCTAGAGGTAAATTCAAAGTCGTTGCAATTTCCTCCTGGCTTAGTCCTAGGTTTTGTAAGGTTTTAATAGCTTGATTTAACCTTTCTCGGATTTCTTGCTTTTCGTTTTCAGCTTCAATACGAGCATTTTCGGCCTCATTACGGGCGTTGTCAGCCTCATTACGGGCATTTTCGGCTTCAATACGGGCATTTTCGGCTTCAATACGGGCATTTTCGGCTTCAATACGGGCATTTTC
>JBBAUO010000002.1:157742-160183 GCA_040398185.1 Microcystaceae cyanobacterium
GGCTTCAATACGGGCGTTTTCGGCTTCAATACGGGCATTTTCGGCTTCATTACGGGCGTTTTCGGACTGAAGGAGAGCATTTTCGGACTGAAGGAGAGCATTTTCGGACTGAAGGAGAGCATTTTCAGTAACTCCGAGCTTTATACCCATCTGCTTTAATCTGACTGCCATTTCCGTGTAATTAGGATATAAAGTGTCTGTACTGGGGTCATAAAATCTGAGTTCGCCAGCCATTATCCTTAATTCCAAGCCCAAAACTGCGGAATAAATAGACACAGTTTCGTCTTCTAGTAATGTACTTTCAATCTCTTGGTACTTACCTTCAACTAAACGTCGTCCTTTCAAACAAGGTTTGAGATAATCCGATGATGGGTCATACTGAAAGTATTCCTTAACCCCTAGGTGAGCATATTTAATGGGCTTGTCCTGTTCGTCTTGAGCTTGGGTCGTCTTGGAAGTTATTTCTAAAATAAAATCGGGGAGCTTATCTTGCTCTTTCCAAGCTTTGTAGCTCATGCGCGGGTGGTTGGGTACTCCAAAAATCACAAAGACATCGGGAGCAACAACCGCCGAAGGGACACCCTGTTGATAGTAAATAAATAAATTCCCCGAAACGTAGACATCTTCACGATTTTGAAAATGCTGTTTTAGGGTTTCGACACCATAAATTAGGTAATCTCGGGTAGGATCGCTTTCCGCCATGGGGGCACCATCGCTGTCGGGATATACTATAGCCGTTTTTAGTGGACGGGGAGATATGGTCATAGTCTAATCAAGGACAAATGAACTATATTTATAGTAACACTCTAGGGTCGAGGTTGCAGGAGGCAGGAGGCAGGTGTTAGATGTACCTCAGGAAACGCTATAAGACTCGGAAAATAAAAGGATAACGGAAAACACTATCAGGATTCTTAAAGGTTTGCACAGTGGCGAGGATGGGAAAGATAATAGAGACAAGTATCAAGATTGGCCAGAAAAGATAGCCAATTAAGACAAAGCTCAATATACCGACGATAAAACCATATACCCACATATTGAGGTGAAAGTTTAAGGCTTCTTTGGCATTTTCCTTGACTACAGAGTCATCGGAGACGAAGAAAATAATTAGAGGAATGGCTACCGAGACAAGGGTGACACTGAATAAATTAGTCCCATGACAGACTAGCGACAAAAGTTTTCTTTTAGAGATGGCATCATCGGTCATCATAATGAGATTGATTCCTTTAAAATTGTTTTAAGAAGCGTATATCACTATTATAACAACGGCGAATGTCGTCGATTTGATGTAAAACCATAGCAAAGCGTTCGACCCCAAAACCGGCGGCAAATCCAGTATATCTTTCTGGATCATAACCTACGGCTTTCATGACGTTAGGGTCAACCATACCACAACCCATGACTTCTAACCATTTACCCTTCCATTGTACATCCACCTCGGCGGAGGGTTCGGTAAAGGGAAAATAGCTGGCTCGGAACTTAATGGGTAACTCTTCCCCAAATATTTGCCGTAAAAACTCTTTAATCGTTCCTTTGAGATCGGTGAAGGTTAAGCCTTCCTCGATCGCCAGTAGTTCTACTTGATGAAAAACGGCGGAATGGGTAGCATCGACACTATCACGACGATAAACTCGCCCCGGGGCCACGACACGGATGGGGGGTTCGTGGGTTTCCATGTAGCGAATTTGTACGGGGGAGGTATGGGTTCTTAGCAGTCTACCATCGGCGAGGAAAAAAGTATCCTGCATATCTCGCGCGGGATGATCCGCAGGGATGTTGAGGGCTTCAAAGTTGTAATAGTCGGTTTCTACCTGGGGACCTGTGGCTAGGTTATAACCTAAGCCTAGGAAAATATCAATCATTCGATCAATGGTACTATTGAGGGGATGAATCCGCCCCAAAGAACGACCCACCCCCGGCATCGTCACATCGAGGGTTTCCGAGGCTAATTGGGCTTGAATTAGGTCCGATTGTAGGGTTGCTTTTTGCTGATCTAGTTGGCTTTGTAGGATTTCCTTGACATTGTTAGACAAAGCTCCAATCCGAGGGCGTTCCTCGGGGGTAAGCTTGCCCATATTTCTTAAAATCTGGGATAACTGCCCTTTTTTACCGAAATATTGCAGACGTAACTGTTCTAGTTCCCCTAGATCGTTGATGGCGGCGATCGCGCTTTGGGCTGACTCTTGCAGGTCTTGCAGTTCGGTTTCTAGTTGGGCCAGGGATATGGTCATAGGGAGTAATTGAGAGGGCTAATCAATTTTGGCATAATTTTTGCAAATCCCGATCCTTCAGGTTATAATGGGAGGTGCGAAAACGGCGACATAGCCAAGTGGTAAGGCAGAGGTCTGCAAAACCTCCATCCCCCAGTTCGAATCTGGGTGTCGCCTTGTTTTTATCTTTCTTCCGCAAGAAGACCCCCGATTTATCGGCGGGGTGAATTGCGG
>JBBAUO010000003.1:0-126441 GCA_040398185.1 Microcystaceae cyanobacterium
GCTTCTCATCCATAGCTTTCATGCTACCATACTCCTACCCCCCCTGAACGGTTACTAAAAAACTATGATTTTGGATAGTTTTCAAGGTATTTTCTAGTTCCTGAATCTTTTTTTTACATACGGCAATCATTACGTCTAGTTGAAGTTGAGTAGCCATATCTGCGGAAACAGTCCTTTGATATTCAAGAAGTCCTAATTTTCTGCGCCAATTATCTAGTTCAGATTTCATAAATTCACGCTCCTAGTGCTAACTTAGAGTAAGCTAAAAAGCCAGTAATTCCAACTTCTATTAGGGGGGGGAAGCCATCGCCTAGACAATGGCTAAGTTTATCCCATTTTAATCCTACAGAATTTAGTACAACTGTGGTACAAAGAACTGTTCGTTACGCGGTGGACGTACATATTCAGGTGCGGCCTTGCGCGGAGGCAATTCTAGAGGTTCCGGGGTCATATCGACGTAGGGTATTTTACTCAAAAAATGGCTGATGCAATTGAGCCTGGCGCGTTTTTTGTCATCTGCTTCAACGGTAAACCAGGGCGCTTCGGGGATATTAGTATGGGAAAACATGGTATCCTTAGCTTGGGAAAACTCCACCCAGCGATCGCGCGATTCCAAATCCATTGGGCTTAGTTTCCAACGACGGGCGGGATCTGTAAGACGGGACTGAAAACGACGCTCCTGCTCATCATCACTGACGGAGAACCAATACTTGATCAGGATAATCCCGGATCTTACTAACATCTGCTCGAATTGTGGGCAAGTCTGCATAAATTCGTCATACTGGGAATCCGTACAAAAGCCCATGACTTTCTCCACTCCAGCCCGATTGTACCAACTGCGGTCAAAACAGACAATTTCACCTGCTGCGGGTAGATGGGGGACATAGCGTTGAAAATACCATTCCGTTTTTTCTCGATCGCTAGGTGTTCCCAAGGCTACAACTCTGCAACCACGGGGGTTAAGGGGTTCAGTAATGCGTTTAATCGTGCCACCTTTCCCTGCTGCGTCACGCCCTTCAAAGATGATCACAATCCGCGTATCTGTATGTTTTACCCAGTATTGCATTTTTACCAATTCTACTTGTAGACGAGCTAGTTCCTTCTCGTACTTACTGTCGGAAAGCTTGGAACTGCCCTCTCCTTCGGAGGTGTAGCCGTGTATATGTTGCTTGGAATGGGTGAGTTTAGCTTTTTTCAGCTTTTTTTTACCTTTATCTGTAGGGGACTCCCCGCTCTTATTGACCATAGGATCATCATTCATAGTTTGAGTTTGTGTAGTTGTGGATGAAAAAACTGAGGTTATAGACAATCTAAAACCTACTAAATACTATAGCGGTTCTCAAGTATGGTCTGCCGCCGATGGGCAGGTGTTCGTGGGCCGAACCCAAGACTGGACAGAAAAAGCTAATGCTCCGGCCTGGCATTTGGCAACGCCGGGTAATTTCTCTTCACCTTCACTGCTCTTGGCTCAACCATGCGATCGCCCACGACTACCTCCCCTTCCTCACCACAACCACCGCCATAAGCGTAAGGTCGGTGATCTTATTTAGTTTTAGGGGTTGATTTTGTCAACAAAGAAAGACCCGAATGTGGCTTGACTTGCTTGGGAATTTTCTATATTCTAGAAATTAAGGTAGAAGGTAGAAAAATGTCCCTTAGTATCAAAGATAGCCAAACCGATGCCCTTGTCCGTCAGCTTGCTGAATTAACTGGTGAATCCATCACTGAAGCGGTCTTCATTTCCGTAAAAGAACGGCTAGAGCGTCTGAAACCCAAAAATTCCTCCTATTCTTTGGCTCAAGAACTCGATGCCATTGCCCGGCGTTGTGCTTCTCGAAGTGTACAGGATTCTCGCTTACCAGAAGAGTTAATCGGTTATGATGAACAGGGATTGCCCAAGTAATGGTAATCGACTCTTCGGCACTGATAGCGATTTTGTGCGATGAACCCGAACGATATGATTTTAATCGCAAGATTGAAGCCGATTCGCGCCGTCTTATTTCCACTGCTTCAGTTCTCGAAACCAGCATCGTTTTAGAAAACCGTTACGGGGAAGAAGCGTACCGAGAACTAGACTTTTTTCTCCTCAAAGCAGGGATTGATATTTGCCCTTTTGACACAGAACAAATGGAGATTGCCCGCCGCGCTTATCGGCAATACGGCAAAGGACGGCATCGGGCTAGTCTCAACTATGGGGACTGCTTTTCCTACGCTTTAGCCAAGCAAACTGGAGAACCCTTATTGTTTAAAGGTAACGACTTTTCTCAAACTGACATTCAGTATTGTTGAGCATTTCTTCAAATGATGGGTAAAGACCCCAAAAACTTCCCTCTATTTGAACAGTTGCTTGGGCAGTTGAGACTCTGTGAAGGCTGGCAGCTTGCTAGAAGGACTTAACGGGAAAAGTAAGATAGTTTGTTCTGCCCTATCCCCCTAATGTAAAGATTTGTCTCACTTAAACTACAAAAAAGTTGTTTAAATTGCCCTAGAATCTAGACAAGATAAAGTCTTGAGCCATTAACACCGCTATGTAACAGATTAATAATACCTAATCACAAAAAGAAAGCCTACTGGGACAATCAATAAGGAGTATGGATAGGAGAAATTAATGAAATTAGCTTATTGGATGTATGCAGGTCCCGCCCACATTGGCACCCTACGGATTGCCAGTTCCTTTAAGAATGTACACGCGATTATGCACGCTCCCCTAGGAGATGATTATTTTAACGTCATGCGCTCCATGCTAGAACGAGAAAGGGATTTTACCCCCGTAACCGCCAGTATTGTCGATCGCAATGTCTTAGCTCGGGGCTCCCAGGAAAAAGTCGTCGATAATATCCTCCGCAAAGATAGGGAAGAATCCCCAGACTTAATAGTGCTCACTCCCACCTGTACTTCTAGTATCCTCCAAGAAGACTTAGAAAATTTTGTCGAGCGATCGCAACAGGAAGCCAAGGGGGATGTACTCTTAGCAGATGTTAACCATTATCGGGTCAATGAACTCCAAGCCAGCGATCGCACCCTGTCACAGATTGTGGAGTTTTACCTCGAAAAAGCCCGTAAAAAGGGAGAAATTCAGGAAACTAAGACCGAAAAACCCTCTGTTAATATTATCGGTACAACCACCCTGGGTTTCCATAACCATCACGACTGCACCGAATTAAAACGCTTAATGGCGGACTTAGGTATCGAAGTCAACGCAGTTATTCCCGAAGGCGCTTCTGTCCATGAGATTAAAAACCTACCCAGGGCTTGGTTTAACTTAGTACCCTATCGAGAAGTGGGGCTAATGGCGGCTCGCTATCTAGAAAAAGAGTTTTCTATGCCCTTCGTAGATATTACCCCGATGGGAGTGGTAGAAACAGCCCGTTGTCTAAGAGCTATCGAAAAAATTCTCCGAGACAAGGGAGCAACAGTTAATTTTGAGGACTATATTAATAATCAAACCCTCTATATTTCCCAAGCTGCTTGGTTTTCCCGTTCCATTGACTGTCAAAATCTCACAGGTAAAAAAGCCGTCGTTTTTGGGGACAATACCCACGCCGCCGCTCTGACAAAAATTCTCTCCCGAGAAATGGGGATTCGGGTAGTCCTAGCAGGTACCTATTGTAAGTACGATGGGGATTGGTTTCGGGAACAGGTAGCGGACTACTGTGATGAAATCCTGATTAGTGAGGATAATGCCGAGATTGGCAATGCGATCGCCCGTTTGGAGCCCTCGGCCATTTTTGGTACACAGATGGAGCGTCATGTAGGTAAACGTCTGGATATTCCCTGTGGAGTCATTGCGGCGCCTATTCATATCCAAAACTTTCCCATCGGTTATAAACCCTTTTTGGGCTATGAAGGGACAAATCAGATCACCGATTTGATTTACAACTCCTTTACCCTGGGAATGGAGGATCATCTCCTAGAAATCTTTGGCGGCCACGATACTAAGGAAGTGATCACTAAATCCATCTCGGCTAATTCTGACTTAAATTGGCATCGGGAAGCCCAAGCAGAGTTAAATAAAGTTCCTGGTTTTGTCCGGGGGAAAGTCAAGCGCAATACCGAAAAATTTGCCCGGGAGCGCGGTTTTAACGAGATTACCCTAGAGGTAATGTACGCGGCCAAGGAAGCTGTGGGTGCATAATCTGTAATCGCCCTAAAACGGAAACCTCTACCTATGACTCAACGCCCCTACGATGTCATTCTCTACGGTGCCAGCGGCTTTGTCGGTAAGCAAACGGTTGCCTATTTTGCCAAGCATACCGACTCTCCCCAGATTCACTGGGCAATCGCAGGTCGTAACCAAGCAAAACTAGAAAAAGTCAGGCAAGAGGTAGGGGTAGACGTGGATATTATCCCCGCCGAGGCGAATGACCTAGAAGCACTTGCCTCTTTGGTGTCTCAGACAAGGGTACTACTCAACACGGCGGGTCCCTTTGCTCTCTATGGGAATGCGATCGTTGATGCCTGTGTGAGGTTCGGGACTCATTATGTGGACATCACTGGGGAAACCCCTTGGGTAAAAGGCTTAATTGATCGCTATCACGCACAAGCAGCGAGTGAGGGAACTCGGATTATCCCCTGTTGCGGCTTTGATTCCATCCCCTCGGACTTAGGAACTTATCTGGTGGTGCGCTACCTCAAGGAAGAACTAGGGGTAGCTTGTGGACAAGTAAAAGCTTATTTTCAGGCGTTTGGAGGATTTAATGGCGGAACTCTTGCCTCTGGGTTTAATCTCTACGATTCTGGGCAAATTGACCAAGTTAGTGATCCTTTTCTGCTCAACCCTACTCAAGAGCATAGCCCTCAAGAAATAGAACTGAACCGAGATCCCGTTTCCCCCCAATACGCTGTGGAAATAGGGGATTGGGTCGCTCCCTTCTTTATGGGACAAGTGAATACTCGTGTGGTACGGCGGAGTGCAGCATTATTTGATGAGTGGGGAGAATCCTATGGGCAAGATTTCGCCTATCAAGAGTACCTGAAATTTGACCCTCCGCTTGGTTGGTTACAGGCAGCAGGGGTAACTGCGGGAATGGCTTTGATGGGGGCAGCCATGGAACAATCACTTGTACGTCAATTCCTCAAATCCTTGGCGATTCAGCCCGGTGCTGGACCATCGGAAGTAACAATGGACTCGGGTTGGTTTCGCTGCGAGCTACTGGGAACGGGGGAAGGCGGGGAGCAGGTGCGGGGATTGATTTGTGATAGCGGCGATCCGGGGAATCGTGCCACGGTTAAATTTGTTTGTGAGTCGGCTCTGTGTTTGGCGTTAAACGAAGGTGATTTACCTAAGCGCGGGGGAATTTTAACTCCTTCAACCGGGTTAGGGACAGTTTTGGCACAACGGTTGCGTAGGGCGGGAATGGAAGTTGAGGTTAAGATGGTATGATTTCAAGGGATTGAATCGACTCACCTGGCATTATCGCTATATTGACTCACGGGAAAGTGACTTGTTGGCCTCGCCCTGGCTTACAGTCTGCAAAACTTAATGCCTCTGTGTCTAGAAAACTGGCTATCGCCATCTCAATGACTGCTTCAACGGGATAATCAATTTCAGTAGCACGAGCAATCAAGGCATCCTGAATCCAATTTGGTAAGCGTCTTAAAATAATTTCTGCATCAGTGGACGAGATTTGCTCTGAAAGTTTCGCTTGCATGAGTTAGGACTCCATAGGAATTTGAACGTTATACTAAATCCGCTTAGGTAAACCTCTTATCGTGAAGGCTAGGCAGGAGGCAGGGGGCAGGAGGCAGGAGGAGAATAGCTCTATTATTAAAAGAGGATTTGGTATTATACGGTGGCTCGGTTGCTCTCAAAATGATCCTCTCCAATTCTAATAGTAGCGCAGGGTTTTTCGAGTAAGGTATTATCTGCATCGCTTATAATACTTTTTCCCTGTAGCCTCATCATTAACAATTTCTGGGTTATCGCACTTGGCCATGCCTGAAGGTCCACTTGAAATAATATTACTATAGCCAAAAGGATCTAATTATATTATATTTATCTTAGATATGTTATTGCAATTAATGCAGAAATTAGTTATAACAAATCTAGGATAAAAGCCAATAATATCAGCCATGTCAAAGTATCACCTAAAAGATTACCGTGAAGACTGACAGCATTTTCTATCAAATTTTTCTGACACTCCCTCAGAGCTTTTTTGACCTGATCGGCGAATCCCCATCCAAAGGTCAAAACTATCAATTTACCTCCCGCGAGGTCAAACAACTGTCTTTCCGATTAGATGGTTTATTTCTTCCCACAGAGGAGGATAGCAGCCTAGCCCTTTACTTGGTAGAGGTTCAGTTCCATCCCAAGTGTCAGAAGGATCTACCTTGATGAGTTAGGGGAAGAGAGCAAGCGTTCTTTAGGTGTCGGGGTCATCAAACTGGTTGTAGAATCAGAACAGCAAGCCGTACCCCAAGCCAAAGCTCTTATCGAGCAGACCCGAAACCAATTAAGCGATTCCCAACTCCAACAACAACTGATTGACCTTGTGGAGAGGATCGTTGTCTATAAATTCCCCCAAAAAAGCAGAGAGGAAATTGAAGCCATGTTTGAATTAAGCGATTTGAAGCAAACCAGAGTTTATCAGGAAGCGTTAGCTGAAGGAGAAACCAAGGAAGCAGAAAAGCTAGTTTTGAAGCAAATTAACCGAAGAATAGGAGAAATTCCCCAAAATATAACAGAGAGGATTCAGGAACTGCCCCTAAACGATATGGAAAGCCTAGGGGAAGCCCTCCTTGATTTTCAGAGCCTATCGGATCTTGTTAGCTGGCTGGAACGCTGACCGCAGAGAACCTTCAGACTTTCAGATCATGATGCGGTCGCCGAACGCGGAGATCCGGGGAATCGTGCCACGGTTAAGTTCGTCTGTGAGTCGGCTCTGTGTTTGGCGTTGAACGAAAGGCAAATTCCCCCCATCATGACCTACAACATACTCATCAATACCATTAGCAACATACAAGGTATGCCCTAAACCCCAATCCTGATGTGCCCCTGGCTGAGGCTGCATCATTTGCCTTAGTGTTTCTTGCTGTTTTCAGTATAGCCTGTCTATTATCAAAAGGCATTTTAAAAGAAGAGTAATTCCCCCTAAATCTGCCCGCCTACGCCTTTAAACTTCTCAACAAACGCAGAGATTTTCTGGAAAACGCTCTGCTTCTTGGCTTTGTACTGTGGATTAAGCGGACTCATTGTCGGCAGTGTTGAATTTAACTCAGTCCCATTCTCGCTGGCGAACTCACGTTTTAGTGAGGCACTGATATAGCGTTTGGCCGCTTGTTCATTCAAGCCTTCTGAACGAATCAACTCCTCTGCTTCGCGGGCTTGCTCGGCTTGAGCAAATTCAAAGAACGTATCAATGATGCTGGCCTTATCTACCATCTCATCGAGATTGGTTTGATTAATGAAATCCACAATCAGGCTTTCTTTGGCTCGATTGCCTAGGCTGGCTCGAATCAAGCGACGCACTTCTTCGATCAATTCACCCTTACTTTTATTCTTCTTATTCTGCTCAAAAATTAGCTCCAGAATGTAATCTAGATTGATCTCTTGGGATTTCAGCAATTCCACTTCAAACACTACATCGTCCCAATTGATGGTGGATTTTTCTTTGTCACTGCCCCCTTTTTCCTGGCGCAACCAGTCGCGGATATCGTTGTAGGTAGAGCGGTAATCTTGAATGGTGCGATCGCTAGGAACCTTGATTCCTTGCAGTGCCGTCAGGTCTTCATCACTTAAATGGTGTTCCGCTTTAAATGCTTCTACCGCCGCCATCTCATTCATATCCACCTGTTGCAAAGCTTTCAGGCTGGCAAATTCATCGTAGTTTTGCAGCACATTTTCAACGCGCAAGTATTCACCAAAGAGCTTGGCAAAGTCTTTTTTGTCTTTTTCTAAAACAATCTCGTCAGGGTTGGGGAAACGCTGCTCTAATTCCGTCACCACCTCCAAAAAGCCGCGCCGCGCTTCACCCGTCACCCCATCGGTAAAGCCGCCCATGTATTCCTTGTAGCTTTTTTCTAGCACCACGTTTTTGGTGTTTTTATCGCCAAACAGGGTAAGGGCATCAATGGTGGCTTGTTCCAAATCGCGGAAGCTGACGATATTGCCAAAGGTTTTGGTGGCATCATAAATGCGGTTGGTGCGGGAATAGGCTTGCAGTAAACCGTGATAGCGCAGGTTTTTGTCCACAAACAGGGTATTGAGTGTAGGCGCATCAAATCCCGTCAGGAACATGCCCACCACGATCAGCAGGTCGATTTCTTTGGCTTTTACTTGCTTGGCCAGATCGCGGTAGTAGTTTTGAAAACCGTTGCTATCGACGCTGAAGTTGGTTGTAAACAGAGCGTTGTAGTCAGCGATCGCCACGCCTAAAAATTCCTTGGCGCTGCTGTTCATGGCTGATACATCAAAGCCTTCATCCAAAATTTCCCCTACAGTTGCTTGTTCTTCATTAGCCGCAAAGGAGAAAATGGTAGCGACTTTCAGGGGTTTATCGCTATCTTTTTGCAACTGCTTAAACGTTTCGTAATACAGCTTGGCAGCGTCCACACTGCTCACGGCAAACAGGGCATTAAAGCCTTTACCGCCCCCTTGCAAGCGGTGGGTTTTTTGGCGGAAATTATTTAAGATGTATTGGGAAATCTGGCGAATGCGATCGGGGTGTAACAGGGCTTGTTTGTTTTCGGCGGCGCTGAGTTTTTGCTCATCCTGCTCGGTTTCAATGGCTTTGAACTGCGGACGGACATCGTTGTAGTCTACCTTGAACTTCAGCACTTTTTCATCACGGATTGCGTCGGTGATTACATAGGAATGTAGCTCACGACCGAATACGCTGGCGGTGGTGTCTGCGCCCAGGGCGTTTTGCGGAAAAATGGGTGTGCCGGTGAATCCAAACTGATAAAACCGCTTAAATTTTTTCTGTAAGTTCTTCTGCGCCTCACCAAACTGGCTGCGGTGGCATTCATCAAAAATAAACACTACCTGCTTGTTGTAGATGGCTAGGTCACTTTCGGTTTTCATCAGGTTATTGAGTTTCTGAATGGTGGTGACGATGATTTTGTTGTCATCTTTATCCAGATTACCCTTCAGCCCCGCAGTGTTCTCAGAGCCATTGACGCTATCGGGGGAAAAGCGTTTATATTCTCTCATTGTCTGGTAATCCAGGTCTTTGCGATCGACCACAAAAAACACTTTGTCGATAAAATCTAGCTCCGTCGCCAGCCGCGCCGCTTTAAAGCTGGTTAAGGTTTTGCCGGAGCCAGTGGTATGCCAGATGTAGCCGCCGCCCTCAATACGGCTCCAGTGTTTAGCTTGGTAGGCACTGTTGATTTTCCATAAAATGCGCTCGGTGGCAGCAATCTGGTAAGGGCGCATCACCAGCAAGGTGTCACTTACATCAAACACTGAATAATGCAACAGCACACTGAGCAGGGTATTTTTCTGAAAAAAGGTGGCGGTAAAGTCTTTCAGATCTTTGATCAGCTTGTTATCGGCTTTCGCCCAGTTCATGGTGAAGTCAAAGCTATTTTTATCGCGCCTGGTGGTGTTGGCAAAGTAGCGGGTATCAGTGCCGTTGGAAATGACAAACAGTTGTAAATACTTATACAGCGAGTGTTCGGCATTAAAGCTTTCTTTGCTGTAGCGATGCACTTGGTTAAAGGCTTCACGAATTGCCACGCCGCGCTTTTTTAGCTCTATTTGCACTATCGGTAAGCCGTTGACCAAAATGGTCACATCGTAGCGGTTGGCTTGGGTACCCTTTTGTTCAAATTGCTTGATTACTTGTACTTTGTTGCGGGCAAGGTTCTTTTTATCGAGGAGGTAGATGTTTTGAATGCGACCATCATCAAAGACAAAATCATGGATATAGTCATCATGGATCTTGCGGGTTTTATCGGTAATGCCGTCGCTAGGTTTATCTAAAAAGGTTTCTACAAAGCGCTGCCATTCGCCTTCGCTAAACTGCACGTTATTCAGCGTCTGCAACTGCTCGCGCACGTTGTCTAGCATGGTTTGGGGGTTGGTGACGCTTGGCAGGTATTCATAGCCTTGCCGGGTTAAATCCTGAATAAACTCGCTCTCTAAATCATATTCGCTTTGGTAGCTTTCGCTAACTTTCAGTTTCTTGCTGTATTGATCCAGTACGATAAAGTTATTGGATTCGGCGATCGTGTTGTAGTTGGTCATGATTTGGCTTCCTTTTTTTGTAGTCGCTTTTTAGATAAAGTTTCGTTTAAATTTTTCGTGGTTTTTAATATTGCTTTGAATGTCCTCTGCATCCCAAATTTGTAGTTCCCAAGGGAAGTAAAAGTTGCTTTTATTTTTAAAGTAAATATGTAAACCTCTATAGCCTTCTTTGCTACGCAAGTACCAGTTTTTTAGGCTTAGTTCATCTTGCCAGTCATCGAGCAAATCCATAATGGCTGTTATTTCTTCGGCTGTTAAAATAATGCGCGCGCCAAAAATATCATTGAGCCAGTTATTAACGGGGTATTGATCTTCTTGCGTTGAGAAGCGTTCAATTTTGTCGTCGATACTTTCGCGGGTTTTGACTCGGTAAAAATATCTTATGTCGATGTCTGCCGTCATCAGGTAATCGTTGACGCTCTCGTGTAAGGTTAGGCGATATTTGTAGATATGAGGGACAGGTATATGCGTAATGGTTCTAGAAAGGTTGATTTTTTCGACCCGCCCTGTTTCAAAATAATCCTTTGAAAAATCACAATGTAAACGATTAATCTCGCTAACAAGCTGTTTTACTTGGCTGATTTTATTCAAGGGAACAAACCTCCACTTTTAATTGTTCTCCTAGTGCATCTTCAGCTACGTCTAGATCATAATCCATTTGCAGACCCAACCAAAACCTGGCGGACATATTGAAATAATAGGCTAAACGTAGCGCTGTATCCGCCGTAATTCTACGTTTACCTTGAATAATTTCATTAATTCGACGTGCAGGTACACGTAAGGCTAGAGCGACCTGATTTTGGCTCAGATTCATTGGCTTGAGAAATTCTTCTGAAAGGACTTCGCCAGGATGTACAGGTGTCAATTTATCTAATTTATCTTTTGTCATTATTCAACCTCAGTGATAGTCAACAATTTCTACATCTGTTGCATCCCCATCTTTCCACCCAAAGCAAATTCTCTATTGGTCATTAATTCGGATACTATACTGACCGACTCTATTGCCTACCAAGCGTTCTAGGCGGTTGGCGGGTGGAACACAAAGATCATATAACGAATCGTGTTAAACGCCAAGCGTAAATTTTCTAGAACAAATTCTTTCTTTTCAAAGAGACGAAAATTGATCCAGTACGATAAAGTTATTGGATTCGGCGATCGCCTTGTAGTCGGTCATTGATTTGATGCTCTGTATCTTTGTGCGGGTTCGCGTGCACTGTCGGCGTGATGGCACCGATAAGGGAATATTGTCCCACAGGCTGCGAGACAAATTCAAACTTGGCACTTAAAATAAATGGCTCTGCTGGATCTAGGGTCATACCTTAGACTTATAAGACTTAAAATCCTTGCCCCATAAGGGTTTCAGCAATTCAGTTCGTTTAAGTTTTGTATCACTATTGAACATACCTTATAACGAATGCTTCCCCAGATAATTAAATCCTTGTTATACTAAGTAACTGGTTATAATTAAATCGAAGTGATTATTGCGCCTTCGATCCCCCCTGCCCCCCTTAATAAGGGGGGTGCCGATAGGCGGGGGGATCTGACAGTTTTTAACACCTACCTACTTAATGAAAATGACTTGAGAAATTACTTTGGTAAATATTATGGATATATCTACAAAGCCCTTAGAAGAAGTAATTCGTGAACTATCACCAGATTTGAGAGCCGAGGTACAAACATTTATTAGTATTTTGCTAAAACAGGTTGCCAAAAATGGCAAGACTAAATTACGGCAAGATTGGGCGGGAATGCTAAAAGCAGATAGTTACACATCAGTTGAGTTACAGCATCTCGCAGTTGAATGGAGAAATGGCTAGTGTTTCTTCTGGATACGAATGTTTGGCTAGAACGTTTATTAGGGCAAGGACAGGCAGAAGTTGTTGCTGAGTTGCTTGATACGCTCGCGCCGTCTGATATATGTATGACTGATAGGTAATTCTCTCGCCAGTGGTGAGAGTTTTGTCTGTTTGAGGACATCAGAAAACTCGCTTTGCATATTCTGCAATTTTTGCGGCTGTTTGCTCATTGTTTCTCCTTAGTTTTGGGAAAACTTAACAACAAATCGCGGTAGTATTCGTATTGCTGTTGCCGCAAGGCGATTTCACGGGGCAAGCCTTCGCTGATAGAGGTGGTGAGGGTGTCGAATTTGTCGAGAAGGGAAGCAATTCTGACTTGTTCAGAAAGAGCAGGGATAGGTATCTGTAAGGTCTTAATAATATCTGCATTCAAATTGCTAACAGAACCACTGTTGATTTTGCCTGTCCAGTAGTTTTGTACGCTGTCGGATGAAAGATAGTGGTACAGATAATCAGAATTGAGTTTTTCCCCGAAGTCGCTGATAGAAGCCCATCCGTCATGAATGGCTCCTCTTATGCCAAGAATGTAAGGTCGTCCAAAACTCATAGAATTGGAGATAATAAAATCACCCTCATTCAAAATACGTGATTTTTTAGCGCCCTCTAACGTAACCCTTTGCGCGGTACCATTGACATATTTTGAGCCAAGCGAAGTGTCGCCTATCTTGATCCAAGGCACTCCATTTTCATTATCAGTTATGTATTTAGCAATTGGTCTGGGTGATGCTCCTCGCTGTACCTTAGCCACCTCCCCCAGTGTCTTCCACTCCACTTCACCTTCTTCAAAAGTCAACAGGCGATCGCGGTAGTAGTTATATTGTTTTTTGCGATCGGTTAGCTCGGCGGTTAGCTCGGTGGTTAGCGCTGTAAAAGTGTCCAAGATCCGCACGATTTCGGCTTGAACTTTGAGGGGTGGGATGGGGATTTTTAAAGATTTTATAATGTCAGAATTTAGATTACTAACGGAACCGCTATTGATTTTACTAATCCAATAGTTTTGAACAAGGTCGGATGAAAGGTAATGATATAAGTAATCTGCATTTAATCTATCGCCAAAACCACTAATTGAAGCCCATCCATCATGAATAGCACCGTCAATATTGAGAATATAAGGCCGTCCAAAGCTCATGGAGTTGGACATGATAAAATCACCTTTTTTCAAAATCCTTGATTTCGTAGCACCTTCAGGAGTGATTTTTTGTTCTGTATTATCAACATATTTCGAGTTAGGAGAAGTGTCGCCAATTTTGATCCAAGGTATACCATTCTCATCATCAGTAATAAATTTAGAGATAGGCCGAGGTGAAGCACCTCTTTGAACTTTAGCAACTTCGCCAAAACTCTTCCATTCCACCGCCACGCCATCCAACAGCTTTTCCAGAAAACTCATACCACTCATACATCACCTTCCGTTGCATTCTCTTCAGCATTTCTGATACATTTAGCCGCTTCTTGCTCTAGCATAGCCGCCAACTCTGCTTCAGTGGGCAAGAGGGTTTGGTATTTAGAGGCAAACAGTTGTTGGCTTTCGCTGAGTACCGAATAATGCACCAAAGTTTCATCCTTATCAGCACACAAAATGATACCTAGAGTAGGATTGTCGTCCACGCCGCGCTTGAGGTCGTCAAACATACGAACATACATATCCAATTGACCGATATCTTGGTGCGTCAATTTTCCTGTTTTCAGGTCTATCACAACAAAGCATTTGAGCAAATAATTGTAAAACACCAAGTCCACATAAAAATGAGAAGTTTCGGTGCTGATACGCATTTGCCGAGCTACAAAAGAAAAACCTTTACCCAGCTCCAGCAAAAATTTTTGCAAGTGATTAATTAAACTTTGTTCCAACAGGCTTTCTTTACCGCTAAAACTCTCAGTCAAGCCCAAAAACTCAAGCACATAGGGATCTTTGATGAACGGGGCGGCACTACTGGCAGGCGATTTTTCAGCAAGTGGGCTTTGATGTGCCAATATACGGCGGTAGTAGCCGCTTTTGATATGGCGCTCCAACAGACGAGAACTCCAATTTTGACTACTGGCTTCTTGCAGGTAGTAGTTGCGCTCGGCATCATTGTCCAGACGCATGATCAAACGCACATGAGTCCAAGACAGATTCGCTACGCAGTGCGTAACGAATTCATCAAAGTTGGGAAAAGTCAAATAAAACTGACGAAAATTTCTAAGGTTGGCAACCGAAAAGCCCTGTCCAAACTGGGTTCCTAAGTAGCGCGAGAGTTTAGATAATATGGATTGACCATACTCAGCACGCGCCAGTCCATGTTGCTCTTCTTTCACAATGCGCTGACCTAATCGCCAATAGGTTTGCAGCATTGCCGTATTGACTGCACGGTAAGATTGACTGCGCCCCGTTTGCAAAATCTGGGCAATATCTGCAAAAAAACGCTGCTCGGTCGGGGTAATGCTCATGGGTTAATCCTCCTTACCTTCCACTCCACCGCCACCCCATCCAACAGCCTTTCCAGAAAACTCATCCCCCTCATACATCACCTCCATCAAATCCCATCAATTCCCGCTCAATCTTTTCAATACTCGGTAATTGAGTTTGTAAAGGAACAGGCAGAGATTCCAATAACTTATATTCAGCAATACCCATCGGCTGGCTTTTATCGCCCAAAGCATACTCAGCAACCACCTTATCCTTACTTTTGCACAACAACAAACCGATCGTGACCCCATCCTCTTTAGCTTTCATTTGCCTATCCACAGCCGTCATATAAAACCCTAACTGACCCAAATGCTCAGGCTTAAACTTGTCGGCTTTGAGTTCAATCACAACATAACAGCGCAATTTCAGGTGATAAAACAGTAGATCAATAAAAAACTCCTCCTCACCCACTTGAAGCAACACCTGACGACCCACAAAGGCAAATCCTGCGCCCAACTCCAACAAAAATTGCGTGACATGCTTAACCAATGCGCCTTCTATTTCACGCTCTTGAGCTTCCTCAGTCAGACCTAAAAAATCAAAACGATAGGGATCTTTAATGGATTCACGGGCAAGATCGGAATCTGGTTTAGGCAAGCGCTGGTCAAAATTAGAAACCGCATTGCCTTGCCGCTCAATTAAGCGCGTTTCAATCTGCATCACCAGCACATTACGCGACCAGTTGTTTTCTATGGCTTTTTGAGCATACCAAATACGCTTTTCGTTGTTGTCTAATTTATCTAAAAGTGCCAATTGATGATACCACGGCAATTGTGCAAGCACCTCTTGCACAAATTCAACATCTGTCCATGTATGGGCAAAGGTTCGCATATATTTGAGATTGCGTGGCGAAAAACCTTTCATCTGCGGGAATGCACTACGCAAATCATGGGCAAGGCGATCGATAACCTTGGCTCCCCAGCCCTGTTCAGCTTGCCGATCCAAAATATCACGCCCAATTTGCCAATAGAGCAGAACCAATTCACGATTGACAGCCAATGTAGCTCGTTGTTGGGCTGTATGTATACGTTCTTTGAGTTCCCTCAACCAGATGTTATAGCCATCAGGCACATTTATCAAAGCAATAGGCTGTTCTGATTTACTCATAACTACACCCTTTCAACTCTTCCTGGATACTCGATTTGCGGATCAATTCTTGGGTTTTCGCCCCAAGAATCTCTGGGGACACCTCATAAATCTGACCATAGTGAATAGCTGGTACTCCATCTTTGGCGTAATGGGTCATGTCGGCTTTGTTCTGCATAGATCAATTGTCTAGAATATCGGGATTTTTAAGAGATTTTTTATCATCTGAGGCAAGTCGGCGTTCGACTTTTTTGACATCTTCAGCAGGGGGCAAAGATTCGGGACGAATGCCTCGTTCTAATAATGTCTTGCGAACTGCTTGGTTATTCGTGATATGTTCGCTAGAAATTTCTGGCTCTGTCTTCATTTGATTTTGCTGTGCATTAAAGATCGTAATTTCGGCAGCAAAATCTTTAGCCTTTAAAATAATAGTTGGTGCAAAGTCCGCAAGGGGTCTGCTATCGGGTATTTTCCATTGGGCTTTCATGGCTTGGGTGGATTTACCGCCGAATAGTGCAGTATCTCCCTTACTGCGAATTGAGGCAAAATTGCGATCGCTACCCGTTTGTTCGTAAATAACTCTCGAAAGTTCCTTTTCAGTTTCTGATAGTTTCTTTCTTGCAGAAACCCGCTCAACTTCTAGCAGTCGTTGCTCAATGAGTTCGGCTTTTCTAGTTTGAACTGCAAAATAGGTCTGGGCAAAGGCAATTTCTTGTTTGCGCGGATCGCCATTTTGAGCAATCAGGTAACAGGCATAGCGGGTAAGCATGATGTCATCAACCTCTCTTTGGCTGCCAGAGCCAAGATCAACCATTTTCCCGACGTTAGCAAAATGGTCAGCAACGTCATGATCTGAAATTTCGCAAGCAGTTTTTGCTTTAGAAACAACATTTAGAAAGTTATCCCATTTTGTATAGCCTAAAAGGTGTTGAATGTCACGGGCAAGCCAATATTCAATGCCGTTATCGGTTTGTTGGGCATGGGCTTCAAAGTTTTCAGTTAGGGAGTTGATTATGTCTTTTTGCATGATCTTAGATTTAAAGTTTATTTTTCATTTTAAAATTCAACCCTCAATCTCGGCAACGATCGCATCAATCTCAGCCCGCAGGCGATCGATCTTGGCAACAGTGGTTTTTAGTTCAGCATTAAGCGCGGTGATATCCGTGATTTCGCGGGTATCCTTGGCTTCTACATAGCTACTAACCGACAGATTGTAATCATTAGCAGCAATCTCTTCAAAAGGCACCGATCGCGCAAAGTGGGCAAGGTTTTCCTTGCTCTCAAACACCCCCATAATTTTAGCAATATGGTCATCAGTCAGGGTGTTAGTGTTGGTTTCTTTTTTAAACAAGCCACTAGCATCAATAAACTGGGTGGCAGGGTCGGGCTTGTGTTTAGATAGCACCAAAATTGTCACGGCGATGGTAGTGCCAAAAAACAGATTAGGCGCGAGGGCAATCACCGTTTCCACGTAGTTGTTATCCACCAGATACTTTCTGATTTTGGCTTCCGCACCGCCACGGTAAAAAATACCGGGGAAGCACACGATCGCCGCACGACCCTTGCTAGATAAATAGCTCAAGCAATGCAGCACAAAAGCAAAGTCAGCTTTAGATTTAGGCGCTAGTACACCTGCCGGGGCAAAGCGATCGTCATTAATCAGCGTAGGGTCATCACTACCAATCCAGTTCACCGAATAGGGCGGGTTGGAGACGATCGCATCAAAGGGCTTGTCATCAGCAAAATGCGGGTCGGTCAGAGTGTTGCCCAACTGCATATTAAACTTGTCGTAGTTGATGTTATGCAAAAACATATTCATCCGCGCCAAGTTATAGGTAGTGTGGTTAATCTCCTGCCCATAAAAACCGTCTTCAATCAGGTGAGCATCAAAGTGCTTTTTAGCTTGTAAGAGCAGGGAACCAGAACCACAGGCGGGGTCATAAATTTTATTAACGCTGGTTTGCTGGTGCATGGCAAGCTGGGCAATCAGCCGAGAGACGTGCTGCGGGGTAAAAAACTCACCGCCCGATTTACCCGCATTGGCGGCATAGTTGGAGATCAGAAACTCATAGGCATCGCCAAACAGATCGATATGGCTGGCATCAAAGTCACCAAAATCCAACCCTGCCACGCCTTTTAGTACCGCAGCCAAGCGCAGGTTTTTGTCTTTAACCGTGTTGCCGAGGCGGTTGCTGGTGGTGTCAAAGTCGGCAAACAGCCCTTTGATGTCCATCTCCGAGGGGTAGCCATTGGCAGAGCTTTCGATCGCCGTAAAAATCGCAGCTAGGTCAGTATTCAGACTTTCGTTAGTATTGGCACTGGCGACGAGGGTGGCAAACAACTGGCTAGGGTAAATAAAGTAGCCTTTGGTTTTAATGGCATCGTCTTTGATGTCGTCGGTAATAACGCGATCGGACAGCTTGGCATAGTGGATGCTGTCATCGCCAGCCTCGATGTAGCTGGTAAAGTTCTCACTGATAAAGCGGTAAAACAGAGTGCCGAGTACATATTGTTTGAAATCCCAGCCATCGACTGAACCGCGAACATCATTGGCGATTTGCCAGATTTGGCGTTGCAGGGCGGCGCGTTGTTGGGTACTCGTCATTAGGAAAATTGTGGTTCAATTGCTTGTGAATCACTATGTATTGTACGGAAAAATTCCGTATATCACCCAAAATGCGGATTTTCTTAAGAAAGATTGCGAATATCATGACTCTTATCCGATAATCCTTCTCAAAAGCTAAGATCAGAACCTATAGTGTCTCAGACAAGGTTACTACTCAACACGGCGGGTTCCTTTGCTCTCTATGGAAATGCGACCGTTGATGCCTGTGTGAAGTTCGGGACTCATTATGTGGACATCACCGTGGTGTTATACTGGGATAGAGTGCAAGAAATCAATATCTGAAGCTTTCTTAAATCTATGCTGACAACTACTCAATTTGTTCCCATGCTCAGGGAATTGTCTCCCTCCGATAAGCTTTTATTACTTAACTTTCTTGCAGCCGAGTTGCTCAGAGAGTATGGTATTGTACCGTTATCTATCCAAGATGATTTGCCTAGACAAGGTTTGCATGATTCTTTTGAGGCTGCTGCTGTTCTTGCTCAAGCATTAAAAGAGAAACAAGAATTGACTCATGGCTAATAAAGTAAGATTTGCTTTCACTGAGGTAGATCCTAGTCTTGGGGCATTAAGTACGCTTCCTTATTTACCATTGACATTAACTTATCAAAGTCAATCCTTGAATGTTTCGGGTTTGTTGGATACTGGCTCTAGTGTTAATGTCTTGCCTTATGAAATCGGTCTAGCATTAGGTGCGGTCTGGGAAAATCAAAGGTTATCCTTACCGTTAGGAGGTAATTTAGCTAGATTTGAAGCTCGTGCATTGGTTATTAATGCTACTGTTGAAGAATTTCCTGATGTTGATTTAGCTTTTGCTTGGACTCAAGATAAATATGCACCGCTAATATTGGGACAGATGAACTTCTTTCTTGCATTCGATGTGTGTTTTTACAGATCCGAATCGGCATTTGAGATTAGCCAAAAATAGTTTCATTAAACTTTGCTTCAACAGCTTTCTTAAAACTATTCATGAACGCACCCTCCTAACCGTAGCTTCGGAAAAAAGATATTGCCCTTCTACTTCTAGGGTTGTCAATCCCCCAGTCTCCCTGATCCAACACTAACGGGCTGATGTTGATAATCGGCAGATAAAATAGCTACTCTCAACTAATATACTAAAAATTGATAGAGATAGAGAAAGTTGATGGCGATCGCGGGCAAGCCCCATTAAAACATAAATAATGGGAATACTAAAGGAAGTCATACTTAGAAACACTCATTTATGAAAAGTCTTTTCCACTTTATGCACTGGCTCGAAACCCACTGGGCGACTCCTTCCTATAGTGGATGGGTTTTAATCGGCATTGGGCTCTGTTTTTTTGGAGCAGCAACCAATACTATGGCAGGATGGCTCTATGTACTTAGTGGTATTATGGCAGCCCTCCTTATTGTCAGTGCTTGGAGCGCCCTGCGATCGCTAAATCATCTCCAAGTCCAGCGTTTACCCATCACCCCTGTTAGTGCGGGAGACGACCTCATTATTGACTTAGAAATCCAAAATAAGACCCCAAAAGCTAAGTTATTACTAGAAATAAGGGACATTTTGCCCTACGTCCTGCAAAAACCCCAAACAATGGCGATAGAAGCTATTCCCCCGCAGACTTCCCAAAAATGGGTTTACTACCTTCCTACCCAAAGGCGAGGAATTTATCATTGGGAGGAAGTGGAACTAAGGACGGGAAATCCCTTCGGATTATTTTGGTGTAGTAGAACAAGAATAGTACCCGCAAAGGCGATCGTCTATCCCCAGGTATTACCCTTACCCCAATGTCCTTTAATTGATACTATTGGGCAAGAAGACAGTACCCGACTACAAAGCAATCACCGCTATTCCAAGGCTACCGAAGGCGTTACCCGTACCCTACGCTCCTATCGCTATGGAGATCCTACCCGTTTAATCCACTGGCGTACTAGCGCTCGTTTGGGAGATTTTAAGGTAAGGGAGTTGGAAGTCATTACGGGTAGCCAAGATATTATTATCTGTTTAGATAGCTCCTTCGCCTGGGAAAAAGAATCCTTTGAGCAAGCGGTAATTGCCGCAGCTTCTCTTTATTTTTATGCTAGTAAATCCCAGATGAATGTACAACTTTGGACTGCCAAGACGGGAATTGTCGCGGGTAATCGAGTCGTACTAGAAACCCTAGCAGGAGTTGAAACCGAGGAAAGTTTAGTCAGTGCTACCTTACCAGATACTCCTTTAATTTGGCTAACCCAAAATCTAGCCACCTTGGAATCTTTGCATGCGTATAGTCGCTGGCTATTTTTTTCCCATCCCCAGAATTTGCCCGCTCCCATGAGAAAAGAATCCCTCGGAATTATGATTAACCTCAACGAGTCCCTCGCTCCCCAACTGCAACAACCTTTAAAGTAGGTATGAGGAGGACTGTTATCAACATTTTTTAATACTGCTAAAAGGGACATCCTGACGCTTAACTTGATAAACAACTGGACAACTAGAAAAAACAGTCTCGTAGCCATAACGATGCAGACCTATATAATAATCTGGATTGGGTTCTGCTCCTTCTTTAAAGTTATCAAGATGAACTAAAGTTAGGTTCTTTTGAGGATCTATAAATAGTTTGTAAACAAAGGAAGGTCCACTGGTGACAATTTTAGAGTTAGGGGAAGCATGGGCGTTTATCCACTCCGATGCTTCTCGAATACTTAACCCATAATACTCAATCTCCTGTTGTCCATTAGCCCTAGCTAATCCTCCCGAAAGGCGATTAAAATAAACATATTCATAGGGATGTAGACTAATCATATCCATAGCAATAGCCAGAAGACTAACAGCCATAAATGAGATAAAAATTAGCCTGAAAGTCTTAGCTTTTAATTTTTTGTAAACTTCGATAATAGCAAAGGTAGCAATGGCACAAGTGCTAGGCATAACAAACAAAAAATGTCGCATTCCATCGGACAAACTTGCCTTAGAAAACATTGCCATTATTGGCAGTATAAAAGTTTGTGAAATAACCAATATAGCAGAGGCTCTTTGTAGATAACTTAAGGATTTATAGTAATAAAATAACAGACCTATTCCTAGGAAAAGAAAAAACAAAAATACTTCAGGAATACTCACCAAGAAATTCTGGACTATATAAGTCCAAGGCATAGATTTTGCGGGAATTGACTGACCATTAAAGAGGATTGAGTTATTGAAAATATGGTTCTTAGAAAAATAATTAATCGTTTCCAAAAACCAAGCCACGGGACCCGATGGATGAAACCAAGCAGAGGGATATAGTAAAATAGTTGTCAGCATCCAACCCAGGATCATTAACAGATAAAACTTGCTAAATCTGAGCAGGTTTTCTAAGATTTTTTGATGCTGAGTTAAAGCATGGGCTATAATTAGGAAAAATAAGGTAACGAAACCACCGATTCTAATACCTGTAAGTAATCCTAGTAAAGATCCGTATCCAAGGGAATAAAAGGTAATTTTATTAAACCCAATTTTGTTGTTTTTACTATTGTTAGTATAATAATTAATTAAATAAGCGCCTAAAAAAGTGCTGACAGTAAAAACGGTTGCAAAGGGAATATCTTTAGGATTAAAGAAACTATGTCCCCAAAATCTCGGAAAAAATACTAACATCAAAGCCCCTAGCCAGGCAAAATCCCACCCTGCTAAGATACCAACAATACCAGCAACTGCTAAGTAAGTAAGAAGGGAAAATATAAAAGTAAAAAAATGTTTTACCTCTAATCTTTTTTTGAGTTCTGCCATTCTTCCTGGTTCAGTATCAGCAAACTTTCTTTCCTTGCCGAAAATTTCCTGTAGGCTTGTTCTAGGATCGAAAACAAACTGGGCAACATAATTATATATAAATCCATAATATTGAGAATCATTAGGAATAGGTTTCCTTTCGGTGATATAGTCAATATTCCATTCAACCATGGCATCTTCTACCCACTCATCCCAGGTTGCTCCGTAGTGTTTGGTAATAGACAAGCCTAAAATCGCTATGGCAAGCAAAACCGCAATAATTCGAGAGTAAAATTGTTTAAGCATAGAAATTGCCACCTATTCTAGTAGGAGTACCAGTATCTGTGAGATCAGTCTTCATGTTTATGATATATTATGGGAGGGTCTTAAAGTATAAACAAGCTATGCAACCTCACCAGACTTACTTTCAATACTTTAGTTTCGGTCAAGGGAACTTTATTGACAAGGTTCTGTTTCAAAAAAGAAAGGAAATCTTTAACTGCTTCATGGGGCAATTCTCACCGACAAGTCTAGATAAGGTACTGGATATAGGTGTATCGGATGAAGAACATACCTCTTCTAACCTTTTTGAAAAATATTATCCCTATACGGAAAATATTACCGCAGTCGGGGTGGATAATTTTCAGCACTTAGAAGATATATATCCTGGTTTAAAGTTTGTGCAAGCCGATGGGAGACACTTACCCTTTGCTGATAACTCCTTTGATTATGTTTATTCCCATGCAGTTATTGAACATACGGGTTCTAGGCGTTTACAAACCCAGTTTTTAGCGGAAGCCCGGCGCGTTGCCAGAAAAGGAATTTTTATCACCACTCCCAACCGTCTCCATCCGATAGAATTTCATACAGCTATTCCCTTGTTTCACTATTTGCCCCATAATTGGTATCGTAAAATTTATCAACTACTGGGCAAAACCTTCTACTCCAATGAAGAAAATCTGAATCTCTTAACCGGGAAAGAATTGACCTATTTAGCGAAGAAAGCCAGTCAAGGTCAAGATGATATAACCCTCGAACATACTAAGTTTTTATTTTTTAATGCCAATCTTATACTAATCCTGAAAAAAGGTTTATCTGGAGGGGAATTTTCAGGGATAATTTAGTCAACCCTGATTAACCCCTAAAAAAAGTGTGAGAAGCAAGAGAAGAGTTAAAAGATTTACTTAATCACTAGGAACTCGATGCGACGATTTTCAAAGCGTCCTTGGTCGGTGCTATTATCGCCTTTGGGTTTAGTTTCTCCGTAGCCAATCGGTTTAAGGCTTTTAGCATCTACCCCGTACTCGGTGAGTTTTTTCGCAACCGCTTCCGCCCGACGCTTGGATAAATCCATATTAGAAGCATCATCTCCTTCGCTATCGGTATGACCAATAACGTCAATAACAGAACCTGCGGGGAGACTTTTAATTGCTGCTGCGGACTTTTGCAAAACATCAGTGTATTCAGCAGGAATTTCCGCGCTATTGGTGGCAAAGTTGATAATCAAACCATTCAAGATATTGGTGATATCAACAATTTTATAGGTACCTGGCTTTAGGGAAACAAGGGCCTGTAGAGTTTTCTGGCGAGACTCGGCAATAACTGCGGTATAGTCGGGAGCTATTGCTCGTCCCACTACTGCAGGAGGGCGGGTAATTGCTACGGGAGCAGGGGGTTTTGGCGCAAAAAGAGCCCAAACCAAGGAACCAAGGAGAGCCGCTAATCCTAATAATCCTAGGGGATTGCGTAAACCAGGGTCTTCCACGACTTCAGGAGCATCAACTATAGATACAGCCGTAGCGCCGTCCCGTCGTTGTACTCCTCCTAGGTACTCTCGCACGGAGTCTGGTAAAAAACGGGGAATAATGCCATCGGGAGTTAGCGCGCTGACAACTTTAGGGATAAGGTAGGATAGGGCCGGTCCCGTTACCGCAGGAGCAAGTCCCACCAATGAGCCTAAACGACTAATCCAAGAATTACCAACGGCGGATTGTAGTTGACTCTCCGCGAGAGGCGCGGGGTCCCCTGAACTAATCCAAGAGTTGACAAGATTCCCGAGTCCAACATTTTTAAACTTATCTAAAAAGCCCGCTAATCCCCCCGTGGTTTCGTCGGTGATTTCACCTAGTAGTCGGGATAAAAGTGGTCTAGCCTTGCTATCCAAGTTAAATTCTTGATCCACTTCTCGAATTAAGTAATCGAAAATACCCATGCCGATGCTCCTTGCTTAAAAAAATAGTTTTTAATATCCATCATACGAAACTTTAGGATAAAATTCAATGTTAATTATAAAGTAATGTCACAATCTACCCCAATAAAAGTCATAAATCCGCTAAAAGTCAGGAATTTAGCTCAATTCGTCTTAAGTCCAAGCCTTCCTTAAAAATTTGCTCAATGGGTAGCATCTCTCCCCCTTGGATCATAAATTTATGGTCTTTTGTAGCTCGAATTGCGCTCCCATCTTCTAGACAGTATTCACATAGTTCTTGTTCCCCCCGCCGATGCCATTGGGCCAGGGGTTGGGTATAGACAAAGCCTTGGGAATCGACGCTATAGACATGGCAATCTATGGCTTCCTCTACCAGTTTACCTAGGGGTATGGGTCCATACTCAACGGTTAAAATCTCTGTTTCAGCGCCGAGACAATATTCGGCGAAGTTAATCATCTGCTCAAATAGTCCTTCGGCAATCCGACGATTGACTCCGTTTTTGGTAGCTCCGTCAATAAACACTTCCCGATGCTTCTGCATCTCCGAGGCTTTTTTCTTACCCATAGCTCTACGCAACAAGTCGGCTTCCCCCAGGGAATACCCGGCTAAATCCTGAGCCATTTTCATAATTTGTTCTTGGTACACTAGAACTGCATAGGTTTCTTTTAAAATTGGTTCTAATAATTGATGCTCGTAGATAATCGGCTCTCGTCCGTGTTTGCGGTCAATAAATTTAGGAATCAGCCCTGCATCTAAAGGTCCTGGACGATAGAGGGCTAAGATAGAAGATATATCTTCAATTCCTGAAGGTTTTAAGTCCTTAACAATCTGTTTCATTCCCGCCGACTCTAGTTGAAATATACCTTCTAAGTCTCCTTCTTCTAGGAGAGCATGGGTTCTCTGAATATCTGGAGGTAGCTTTTTAACCGTTCCTTTACTAATAATTTGCTTTGCTTTTCTTTCTTCTAGAGGTAGCTGATCTAAATCAATATCGTGGCCTTTATTTAGTTTGATTAGCTCTGCGGTTTTTTTGAGGGTTGTCAGATTTTTTAGTCCTAAAAAGTCCATTTTAAGAAGCCCAAGGGACTCCAAATCTTCCATGAAGTATTGGGTGATAACTGCCCCATCATTATTTTTTTGCAGGGGAACTACTTCATCTAAGGGTTCGGAGGAAATTACCACTCCTGCTGCATGGACTCCAAAATTTTTATTAGTTCCTTCGATACGAATGGCCATATCTAACCATTTTCTAACATGGGGCTCATTGTCATATTTCTCCTTAAATTGCGGTTCGGGAGTTTGTGCTGAAATCATGACTTTTAAGGGAGTCGGTTTTCCGCGAGAAACAGGAATTAACTTGGCCATTTTGTCGGATTCTGCGTAGGGAATATCTAATACCCTAGCCACATCTTTTAATACTGCTTTTGAGGTAAGACGGTTAAAGGTAATAATCTGAGCAACGTTAGCCTCTCCATATTTTGCGGTGACGTATTCAATCATTTCATCCCGTCTTTCGATACAAAAATCCGTATCAATATCGGGCATAGATTTACGTTCAGGATTGAGAAAGCGCTCAAATAAAAGCCCATGATAAACGGGATCAATATTAGTAATTTTTAAGGCATAAGCAACCAATGAACCCGCAGCAGAACCTCTACCAGGACCCACGGGAATATTATTATCTCTCGCGTATTTTATATAGTCCCAAACTACTAAAAAATAGGTAGAAAATCCCATTTTTTGTAACATCTTTAGCTCATATTCTAGCCTTTGTTTATAATCTGCGGCGATTTCCCCACGGGTATGACATTTGAGGCGTTCCATTAACCCTAACCAAGATAATTCCTCTACATAACTATCGGCTGTATGTCCCACAGGAAGAGGATATTTAGGAATCCTTGGCTCTCCCATAATATTATAGGGTTCAACTTTGTCGGCAACTTCTAGGGTATTATCAATAGCATCATCAATGATATCTTCCGATAGGTGATCTCGAAATAAAAGCCGCATCTCTTCAGCAGATTTTAGGTATTCTGTCCCACTGTAGCGCAATCGTTTGTCTTCACTGATTAGTTTGCCTGTTTGGATACAAAGCAGTGCGTCATGGGCTTCTACATCATAACAGGAGATAAAATGGGAATCGTTAGTAGCCACAATTTTAATACCCAAGTCCCTGGCAATTTTGACTATTTCTACATTCACAACTCGATCTTCCATGGAGCCGTGATCTTGGATTTCTAGATAATAATCATCTTTGAACAGTTTCTGATACCATTTAGCAACCTCTTTCGCCCGTTTATTGTCCCCTGCGAGAATACTTTGGGGTACTTCTCCCCCCAGGCATGCACTGGTAACAATTAGTCCTTCGTGGTATTGTTCTAGGAGTTCCTTGTTGATGCAGGGACGGGAAAAAATACCTTTTCCTTGCACTCCCTTCAGGTGGGAAATAGTGGTTAATTTGACTAGATTCTTATAACCTTGGGTATTCTTGGCTAAAACCACCTGATGAAATCTTTTTAGTCTCTGTTTAGACTCTATATCCCCATTAACCACATACATTTCATTGCCGATAATGGGTTTAATATTCTTATTTCGGCAGATTTTAATGAGCTCGATTCCACCATACATGACTCCGTGATCCGTAAGGGCGATCGCCGGCATACCTAGATCCACGGCTCTATCTACCAAAGCAGGGAGTTGAGATGCTCCATCTAATAAGCTGTAATCGCTATGAATGTGTAGCCCAACGAAAGACATGGATTCACTCAAGAATGAAAATCATCTGGGAGTGATTCTAACACACCAGGACCCCAGACAAGAAGAAACCGCCCCAAAGTGTCAGGCGGTATTATCGCAATCGGAGGGTGATATTGACTTTATGTCTTGTGTTCTAGATTACGTTAAAGACCAGGGGCTTGGTGTAGCCAATGTAACGAAATTGCTTTTAATAGAGTCACGAATTGTGCCAAAGGGTATTTTGATTGATACTAAATCCGCTTATGTTACCAGATAATCGTGAAGGCTAGGCGGTCGGCAGGGGGCAGGAGGCAGGAGGAGGATCACTATAGTATTAAAACAGGATTTAGTATCATAAGATGTATGCCCGGTGAAGGGGTTGCCCAAGGGGGGTGCCATCTAGCTTCCACAACCTCACTGTGTTGTCCCCACTACCACTGACAATCAAAAGAACCTAAATTAGTCTTAACTAGAAATAAAAAATATGTAGAATATGAAGGTCAACTTATTGCACCAGGATCGGGCAATCAAAATTATAAAATTATTCGCATAGATACAATTGATTTCATTGAAGGCGGAACTTTAAGAATAGATATTCAGGTTGGTTCTGGTCAAAGTAGTGCCTCTTTTGATCTATTTGCAGAGGATGCAGTTATTCCTATCGCAGGTAGACCAAAACAAAGTCTAGCTGGCTCCTATGATATTTCCCCTGATTCAGGTACATCTCTTACTTATCGATTTGATAAAGGAGAAGTCTTCCAATTTGGTGCAACTGGCAATTGGTTTAGTCCAAAAGGGAGTAGTAACAGCTATAAAATTAAAGCTTATGTAATTCCAGAAAAAAATTAGTCTTTATCAGTGCGATCGCCTGTAGGTTGGGTTGGTAGGATTCAGGTCATACAAAAATTGGTTAAACCTTTGCTGTGTAGGCATTTGCGCGGATTATGGAAAAATCCTCGTTCTCATTAAGAAACTCTGAAAGCTTTAATTTTCGTGGTTATTGAGAATGAAACTATTAGTTTAGCGAGTTATGAGATTTTAGAATCCGCTCTGTGACTGTGTTTGAGGCACCTGAATCCTTACGTTGGGTTGACGAAAGACAACAAGCTGAAAACAGTAGAGAATTTGTGAGCTTATAGCGAAGCTCATTGCTTTTGCTAGAATACAACATAAAGGCTTTATGCCCAAGGAGATCGCCAAATGGCAATAGTTGTCACCCTTATCCCCGAATTAGAGGCCCTGCTGCGTAGACATGCTGCTCGGCAGGGTCAAGATGTAAACCTTGTTGCATCCGAATTATTATCTAGTGTCTTAGAGTGGGAAAAGCAAGATTTAGAAGAGGCTATTAAGGTCATCCAGCAAGGGTTAGACGATTTTGAAGCAGGACAATTCAGATCTTTTCAAAATTTTGCTGAAGAGCAGCGCAGCAAGTACAATCTATCAGCCGATTCATGAAGTATAGTATCGAAATTTCAAGCGTAGCAGAGACAGAAGCAGATGGTGCATTTCTACGGTTATCTCAAGTTACCTCTCCTACAAAGGCAAGCCAATGGTATTCAGGGCTACTAAAAGCAATTGAGTCCTTGTCTCAAATGCCTAAACGCTGCTCATTGGCGGGAGAGAATGAGTATTTTAGCCAGGAAATCCGCCAATTACTCTACGGTTCTGGGCGTAATTCATACCGAGTCCTTTTTACTATTGTGGAGGGGCAGGATATGTCAACGATTCGTATTCTCCACATCCGCCATACATCACAGCAAACGATTGGCGAAGAACTCGACGACGAACAGCCCGACGCAACCTAACAAGAATCGTAATCCGCCTAGGACTAATGCAAAGTATTTAAACATTAAACCGAAATAATAACACATCCCCTTCTTGAACGACGTACTCTTTACCCTCACTGCGAATTAAGCCCTTTTCCTTAGCGCTCGTCATATTCCCCACCGTTACCAAATCCTCATAACCAATAGTTTCCGCCCGAATAAAACCCCGTTCAAAATCGGTGTGAATTACCCCTGCGGCTTGGGGTGCTTTCATACCAGCATTAATTGTCCAAGCTCTGGTTTCCTGGGGTCCTGTGGTTAAATAGGTTCGCAAGCCTAAAAGCTGATATGTGGCTCTAATTAAGGATTTTAAACCCCCTTCTTTGACCCCCAGACTGGCTAAAAAGTCAAGGCATTCTTCCTCGGACAATTCCACTAATTCCGCTTCTACTTGGGCGGAAATAATTACCACCTTGGCGCCGTCCTTTTCCGCAATCTGGCGTACCGACTCTACCCATTCATTTCCCGTCGCTAAATCCTCTTCCGATACATTAGCACCATAGATAATCGGTTTACGGGTAAGTAATCCTAGGGGTTTAATTAAAATCTCTTCTTCTTCTTCTAATTCCACATAACGGGCCGCCTGGCCTTCATTAAGACGGGTTAAAATCTTTTCTAGGGCTGTTACTTCAATTTGGAGGTCTTTATTGCCTTTAGCCTGTTTCCGCGCCCTATCTAAGCGTTTTTCGACTTGGGATAAGTCAGCAAGGGCTAATTCTAAGTTAATTACTTCAATATCTCTAATCGGGTCTACAGAACCAGACACATGAATAATATCATCATCCTCAAAACAGCGCACCACATGGACTATAGCATCCACTTCGCGGATATTGGCCAAAAACTGGTTGCCTAATCCTTCTCCTTGACTGGCTCCCTTGACTAACCCCGCAATATCGACAAACTCCATCCGAGTTGGTACGGTTTTTTGAGATTGGGAAATCTTAGCTAGGACATCTAAGCGTTCATCGGGGACTGATACCACCCCCACATTCGGCTCAATGGTACAAAAGGGAAAATTAGCGGCTTCTGCTTTGGCATTAGCGACGAGGGCATTAAATAGGGTAGACTTGCCGACGTTGGGAAGACCTACAATTCCAGCTTTGAGCATAGGGGCAGAAATAATTAACAGCCTACGATTGTAACATATACAATGCCACCAATTGGGGATTTCTCCTAGGCAGTAGCGGCACGAAAAAGGGCAAAAGCTGAAGTATAGCCGTGTAAAAAAGTCCTCCCTCCCACAGGGCCGATTTCCCCATTACAGAAAAAACCCGCCACAGGAATTGCGGGAATATACTTTCTCAGTAGTTCAGAATCAAAATTAGGTTGGTTGTAGAGCATTTCTCCCCTCCCCAGACAAGAGAACATCAATGCCCCCTTTACCTGCTCTAAATCGCCTTTTTCTGTACAATAGGCATCTAGGAGTAATTGTAAATCCAGTGCCGAGGTAGAAGCATCCCGAAGATGAAATTGTACCCTCTGCCCAGGACGAATACGATCGCCCACGGCAATAGCCCCATGACGGGGATCTACCCCTAACAAATTGCGAATTAAAAAATCCCCTTGACTGAGTTGGGCTTGAAATTCATCCCTAGCAATCCCCATAAAGAGAGAATGCTGTGCCAACTGGCGATCGCTCTCATCCAAGTCCTGCATTAAATTTTGTAAAATCGTCAAAGGTGGACGGGGGGATAAATTACCCTCTATAGGTTCCATTTCTACAATAACATTCCTTTCCCCTTGGGTGACTCGGTAGGTTTCCCCTATCGGCCGACAACCCTGGGCGACAATGGTTTCTAAGGTAATATTGCCCGAAAGAGCGACTCCCACTACTCCTTGACGATATAGGGAAGGAAGCAGGGGTTGGTGGCTATTGCGGTAAAAAAGAGAACCCGTATTTTCCCCCGCACGGGCTAATCCGCCAATTTTTAAAGAACCAGGATAGGCAAAATCCAACCCCTCTAAGAGGTCATTAATGCGACTGGTGAAAGGATCTGCTAATAGGATAAAGTCAGGATTATCTTCTGGGTCCACCTTTATTAAATCAATCCATCTTTGGGGAGGGCTATCGAGATCGGGCATTTGCTCGGATTCAATCTGAAAAGGTTGAATATTCACTTGGGGTAAATTCACCACCGTCAAACTCAAGGCCAAATCTCCCTCTATTTCCCGCACTTGATTCCCGTCACCCATGCCAATGATACCTCCCCCACCACAGCCAATTAAAAAGGGTAGGTTCAGTTTTTCCATCAAAAGGGGCATCAGACGCTGATAATCGCTACTGTAGCTAGAAGAGATAAAAACAATCCCTAAATCCGCCTCCCCATCTAAAGAAGACTGGACTCTCCCTACCACTTCATTGATGGCTGCTTCTAAGGAGGGGCGAGTTGAGAGGGCGTTAATCCATTCCATAGCTGAAAAAAAGGGAAAAAATACTTATCCACTAACTTAAACCAATCTAGTCGTTTTTTGCAGAGAAATAAGGAGGGCGATCGCCTCCTTAACATTTCTTAACTAAAATCTACCCGATTAACAATCATAGTAGAGGGAAAATTCGTAGGGGTGAGGACGTAACCGCATTGGGTTTACCTCATTGGCCAATTTATACTCAATCCAACTTTCAATAAAGTCAGTGGTAAATACCCCTGTATTAGTCAGGAAGCCATGATCTTTTTCCAGAGCCTCTAATGCTGCCTCCAAGGAACCTGGAGTAGAAGGAATTTTAGCCAGTTCTTCGGGGGTAAGATCGTAGATATCCACATCTAGGGGTTCTCCTGGATCGATTTGGTTTTTAATCCCATCAATTCCCGCGCAAAGCATTGCCGCAAAGGCCAAGTAAGGGTTAGCCGTCGCATCCGGACATCGAAACTCTAGACGCTTGGCCTTAGGATTTGTCCCAGATAGGGGAATACGAATAGACGCAGAGCGATTTCCTTGGGAATAAGCCAAGTTAACGGGAGCCTCAAAACCAGGTACTAGACGTTTATAAGAGTTAGTTGTGGGATTCGTCAGGGCTAAAAGAGCGGGGGCGTGTTTGAGCAGTCCGCCAATATACCAGAGTGCCATTTGACTCAACCCTGCATACTTATCCCCTGCAAACAGAGGTTGACCGGCTTTCCAGATGGATTGGTGGGTGTGCATCCCGGAGCCATTATCGGCAAAAATGGGCTTGGGCATAAAAGTAACGGTTTTTCCATATTTTTTAGCCACATTCTTAATGACGTACTTATAGGTCATCAAATAGTCGGCTGCTTCCACTAGGGTAGAAAATTTGATCCCCAGTTCATTTTGTCCCCCCGTCGCTACTTCGTGGTGATGTTTTTCAATCGGTACTCCACATTTAGCCATAGTTAGTAACATTTCTGTCCGTATATCCTGAGCCGTATCTGTCGGAGCTACGGGGAAATAACCCTGCTTATAACCCGGCTTATAACCTAGGTTTCCTGCGGCCTCTTCTTTTCCTGAGTTCCAACGGCCCTCGACACTATCTATAAAGTAGTAACCGCTATTTTCGGTCTGATCAAAGCGAATGCTATCAAAGAGGAAAAACTCGGCTTCAGGACCGATATAAATAGTATCTCCTAAACCCGTTTCCTGTAAAAATTTGACAGCTTTACCCGCAATGGTACGAGGATCTCGGTTATACCATTCCCCTGTCCGCGGCTCTTTGATACTACAAATTAGGCTCAGGGTTGGTTCTGCATAAAAAGGATCAATCCAAGCGGTGTTAGGATCGGGTACCATGCACATATCCGATTCGTTAATAGCTTTCCAACCACGAATACTGGAACCATCAAAAGCTACTCCGTCGGTAAAGGAACTAGCATCAATTTGGTCGTGGTAAAAGGAACAATGTTGCCAGACTCCTGGAGTATCAATAAACTTCAGATCGATAATCTGAATGTTCTCATCTCGGATTCTTGCTAAAACTTCCTGTGCTGTTACAGTCATGAACAACTCCTTAAATTCGGGTTATAAAATAAAGTTAAAATTTTGCTATTTCCCTTGCCTACCCTAGGGATAGATTTGGGGAAACTTTTCCGATGCTTACCATCATAATAGCTCAAATTATCCCCAAAGGATGTTTTTTATTTTCTAGGACAATTAATGTAAAGAAATGTATATTAGCTCTTAGATTTGTAATCCGACTTCCCACCAGTTTTACTAATTAGATGAATATTTTCGATGTACAGAGATTTTTCCAAGGCTTTGGCCATATCGTAAAGAGTTAAGGCGGCGATGGATACAGCAGTTAAGGCTTCCATTTCTACCCCCGTCTCGGCTTTGGTAATAACCGTGGCACGGATTTGATAACCTGGTAAATCTCCATCGGCAATGATTAAAACTTCTATTTTCTGCAAGGGGAGCGGATGACAGAGGGGAATAAGTTGGGCAGTTTGTTTGGCCGCCATAATCCCCGCTAGTTTGGCTGTACCCAAAACATCTCCCTTGGGGGCATTTCCTGCTTCAATAGCTGTAAAGGTTTCTAAGCTCATTCTCACCCTTCCCCCCGCTACGGCTTCCCGTAGACTGCCAGGTTTTGCGGAAACGTCCACCATCTGGGCTTCTCCCCGATTATTGAGGTGGGAAAGAGATAAATTTGGTAAGGCCTCTTGCGTCATAAATTTATTTGTGTTATGATGGTCTACTGTTGAGAAAAACAAGGGTTTGTAGCTTAGTGGATTAGAGCGTGTCGCTACGGACGACAAGGTCGGGGGTTCGAGTCCCTCCAAGCCCGTACTAGATCAGGATAACTTCTCAAATAGGCTAGAGAGGATGGTATTTGAAAATAAAAACCCCTCTGGATCTGTTAGGTAAAGGCGATCGCCATTGTCTATGCTAACCCATTTTTGCCCCTCAAAGGAGGCGACAACGGCTCTAATCTTACCTGTGACTTCAGAGCCAAATTGTTGGGAAATTTGCGACAAATCCAGCCCTTTTTGTAACCTTAGCCCTAACATGAGGGTTTCCAGCAGATAATCCCCTGGGGTGGTTTCAGGGCACCCTAGCCTACCACCATTTCTTTTAAATTCCTCTACCCAGGGGTAATAGTCTTGACGGGTACGGGGCCTTGTAAAGCGCTGGTTTTGGGTATAGCTGGCAGCCCCCATTCCGAAGCCATAGTAGAGACGATTTTCCCAGTAAACTTGGTTGTGTTGGCATTGATAACCCTTTTGGGCATAGTTAGAGATTTCGTAATGGCCATAGCCCGACTGGGTAAGCATTTCCTGGGCTAGACGGTACATTCTGGCAGTGGTTTCGTCATCGGGGAGCGGTTTTTCCCCTGGTTGATATTGTTTACCAAAGGGAGTTACGGATTCTAAAACCAAATCATAACAGGATAAATGGGGCGGTTGGAGCTTAATCACCGTGTTTAGGGAAAATTCCCAATCCGAGAGGGTTTGTTGGGGTAAACCAGAAATTAAATCTAAACTAAAATTTTTAATGTTGCTATCTTGTAAGTAGGCGATCGCCTGAAAAATATCCGCAACCCGATGTAGGCGACCACAAAGACTTAAAATGTTATCTTGGAAAGCTTGGGCGCCTAAACTAACTCGATTAACTCCCGCCCTCTGGTAGCCCCTTAATTGCTGTAAAGTAAAGGTAGCCGGGTCCATCTCCATGGAGATTTCGGCATTAGTAACTAGGGAAAATTTTTCCGCCAGTTTTTCTAAAATTAACTCCAGAAACCTTACGGGTAATAGGGAAGGAGTACCACCCCCAAAGAAAATAGTTTTTAAAGGTTTACCTAGGGCGGGTGTGATGGCAATTTCTTGGAGTAATACCTCTACATATTCAGCGATCGCGGGGCTAGTTTCTATCTCAGTACGATTACCCAAAACAGAGATAGGGAAGTCACAGTAAAAACAACGACGACGACAAAAGGGAATATGAATATAAGCAGCATCAATCATAAGTAGGTAGGTGTTAAAAATTGTCAGATCCCCCCGCCTATCGGCACCCCCCTTGTTAAGGGGGGCAGGGGGGATCGAACGCGCAATAATCACTTCAATTTAATTATAACCAGTTACTTACTAAGAAAACCGCAACAGAGGTGCTGCCTGTAAAAGCTTTTGTGTATAGGGGTGTTGGGGATGCTTAAAAATATCTTCCGTCGCCCCTATTTCCACAATTTTACCCTGGGTCATAACTCCCAGGCGATCGCAAAAATAGCGAGCTACTAATAAATCGTGGGTAATAAACAAATAAGTCAACTGAAATTCAGCCTTTAACTGCTGCATTAAATCCAAAACCTGACTCTGTACCGTTGCATCTAACATACTCACTGGCTCATCACAAATTACCAACTGGGGGCGAGTAATCAAAGCTCTAGCAATAGCCACCCTCTGTTGCTGTCCACCGGATAAATCCCCAGGATAACGATTATAAAACTCATCTGTCGGAGTCAATCCCACCTTAGCAAGAATCATAGCTACTTCTTTTTTGGCAGATTCGGGATTTTTGACTAACTGCTGGATAAATAGGGGATCGGCAATACTTTCTCCCACCGTCATCAAAGGATTGAGACAAGCATGGGGATCTTGAAAAATCATCTGAATATGACGACGATAGGGGCGCATTTGTTCAGAGGAGAGTCCTGTTAATTCCTTGCCATAAAAGGCAACTTTCCCCGAAGTAGGTGGAATCAATTGTAAAATTGTCCTAGATAGGGTACTTTTACCACAACCGGACTCTCCTACTAAGCCTAAAGTTTCCCCTTTATAGAGGGTAAAGCTTACATCATCAACTGCCTTAATAACTTCTTTTTTCTGACTTAGCCACTGCTCTAAAAAATTACCCTCTAGGGTGAAATACTGCTTTAAATTTTTAACTTCTAATAGAGCAGAACTAGGATTTTTTTGCGAATTTTCCCTTTGGTCTGTTTGCAAATGGATAGCCGACTGTAAAAGAGAGCGAGTATAGCCATGACTAGGACTAGAAAAGACCGTATCAATAGCCCCATACTCCACCAATTTACCCTGATACATCACTGCCAAATTATCACAATATTCTCCCACCATAGCCAAATCATGGGAAATCAATAATAAAGCCCTTTGTTCCTGGGCACATAAACGGGTTAACTCCTGTAGAATTTCTGAAGCAACGGTGACATCTAAACTGGTGGTAGGTTCATCGGCAATAATCAGTTTAGGATTGAGCAATAGAGATAAAGCAATAGCCACCCTTTGACGCATACCGCCACTAAATTCGTGGGGATATTGGGACCACCGATTAGGAGGAACTTTTACTTTTTCTAAAACCTCACTGGCTCGCTCCTGGGCTTGTAAACGGGATAATTGGGGCTGATGGGCGTAGAGAGTTTCTAGACAATGCTCCCCTATACTCATAATCGGGTCGAGGCGTGTCATGGGATCTTGGAATACCAAGGAAACAACTTCCCCACGAAAGAGACGCAATTGGTGCGGAGTCAGACTGAGGATAGATTCGCCTTGGTATTTGATATCCCCTTGGATTTGACTTTGTTGGGGAAGTAGACGCAAAATGGCTTTGCCGATCGTGGATTTCCCACAACCAGACTCCCCTACTAAACCTAATCTTTCTCCTGGCTCTAGCTTTAAAGATACCCCCTCAACAGACCATTGTTGTCCATGATGGGATTGAGGATAGGCAATACATAGGTTATCTAGGGTCAGGAGTGGATAGGTCATAGAAGACAGGGGGAGGATGGAACATTATTCTAGCAATTTATGCTCGGACCGCAACTTTTCGCTCCTTTTCCTGGGCTTGGAAATTGATCAGTTGGGCTTCGATTTGCTGACAAACAATCTGACGATATTCTCCAAAATGCTCATTATGAGCGCAAACTGTCAGATAATGCTCCAAGACTTTGGGGTTATTTTTAAGAATACCGAAGAGGTGATGCCAAAACTTCCAACGGGTTTTGCGTTTAATACCCTGTCGCCAGAGGATAATTAAGAAAGCCCGTAAATCGACCCAATTAGGTAATTTAAAGGCAGTTTTAACCGTGGGAGCTCCCAATTTCAGGAAACAGCGATAATTGCGATCTAGAAACACCTCCTCATCGTAGAGAGTCCAAAAAGCCTGAATGTATTCCTGGGCAATTTCTTCGATCGGCCGGGTGGGGATAAAATTCATGAGGGTACTTTGATTGAGATCCTGGCGATCGTTGACTCGTAAACGCCCTTCCTTTTCTAAACGTTCCCAGAGGGCCGTATTCGGTAGAGCATGTAACATTCCAAACAGAGCCGTGGGAATCGCTGCTTGTTCGACAAAATCAATAATGCGAGTTCCTGCTCCTGTCTTTTCCCCATCAAAGCCAATGATAAAGCCCGCCATAGGACGCAAACCCGTTCTAATGATTTTATCCACGGTTTCGACCAGAGAACTGCGGGTATTTTGAAACTTTTTGGTCAGTTGTAGACTTTCCTCATCCGGGGTTTCTATGCCCAGAAAAACCGCATCGAAGTTACAATCTACCATCGACTGCATCAATTCCCCATCGGCGGCTAGATCCACCGAAGCTTCTGTATTAAAGCGGAAAGGATACTGGTGTTCTTCTTGCCAAACCTTGAGAGCTTGCAATAACAATTTCACATTGCGCTTATTGCCGATAAAATTATCATCTACCATAAATACCCCTCGCCGCCAGCCCAAATCGTAGAGATAGTCTAGTTCCTTTAGGAGTTGCTCAGGGGACTTAGTGCGGGGTTTACGACCATAGAGGACAATAATGTCGCAAAATTCGCACTGAAAAGGGCAACCCCGAGAAAATTGCACCGACATAGAATCGTAGGCATCTAATTCTAGTAAATCGTAGCGAGGAACAGGGGTTATAGTCACGTCAGGTTTTTCGGTAGTGCGAAAGATACCACTTTTCTCACCTCTGTTTATGGCTTCGACAAACATAGGTAGGGTAATCTCTCCCTCATCTAAAATCAGAAAATCGGCATTGACGGACTGCACATCAGCAGGGACAGAAGTAGGATAGGGTCCTCCCACGGCTACCAATTTCCCCTTTTGTTTGGCTACTTGAATCTGCTCAAGGAGATCCTGCTTTTGGACAATCATCGCCGAAAAAAGCACTAAATCTGCCCATTCCCATTCGGAATCGCTCACATCTCGAATATTACGGTCTACTAGCTTGAACTGCCATTCTTGGGGTAGGATGGCCGCAACGGTAATTAATCCCAAGGGGGGCAACAATACTTTACGATTGACCAAGGCGAGAATTTTTTCGTAGGACCAAAAGGTTGGAGGGAAAATTGGGTAGATGAGTAGAACGCGCATTTTATGTATGAATCGTCTAAAGTGACTTTATTGTAGCTTAGTCGAGGATGGGTATTCCCCTGGAGATAGCAGAACGGGATCAACTGTATTTTCCCTGCTACAGTAGGTATGGGGTATTGATAAGGGCTAAAAAAATAAGTAAGCAGGTTTTCCTGGACTGATGGAAAGATTTGCGGAAAATACTACCTGCATTCTGAGTTTTTAAAGTTAGACTCGGTAGTAAGTCAGACTAATTACTTCTTGATAGATCATTTTTCTTTGCTCAGAGTGAATGCAATAATGGTCGAACAGTTAACTAGAGGCCGCCGCTAGTCTTGGTAAAATTGACCCAGGTAATCCCGAAGCGATCGCCTATGATCAACTTATTGCCCAAAACTGTCCCCCCTTCGCCCATGGTTTGCCAGATACCCTGCCCAAATTAATAGACATCGACCACATTTAAGATTTTGTCTTGGTAGTTCAGGCTTCCAGCCTGATTTCTGGAGAGGTCTAATGGCTCTTAGATAATTTATCGAAAAAAGCTTGACAAATCTCTGGGTTTAAAGATAATATTAGAAATGCGCTCATATAAGGGATTGTAGTTCAATTGGTTAGAGCACCGCCCTGTCACGGCGGAAGTTGCGGGTTCGAGCCCCGTCAATCCCGTACATAACCTACAAAAAACCTAACTATTGTCAAAGTAAAAAGACTTGCGCCATTTTAGCAGTAATCGGAAGATATTTCACATCTATTCGTTGTCCTCATCAATTGGCTTGTCAGCCTGACGAAAAGTACGCCCATACTCTAAAGCCTCCAGAAAAGCTGCCTCATCAGAGATTGAGCCGATTAGTTTTTGCAACCAGCTTTCCGAGCTAGACCTGTTTTCAAAGGAAGCTACCGGGCGTAGTCCGAGGGGTCATTCGTGTCGTTGTCTTAAGCTTCTGCTTACAGGGCTGAAAGTAAGGGGAAAATTTCCCGTTAAAACATTTTCTAAGGTTGGTAAAAGACGATTAACTTGCTTGGCACGAATCAAAAAATCCCAAATCGGTTCGCATTTTTTCCAAGCTCCAGTATAGGCTAAATGTCTTAATTTATCCTGACTAGCTGGTTTCACCCAAGCACTCTTAAATATAGCAGACCAAGCATAAAAATCTCTATAGGCTTGCCAATACCCATTGACAAGAGTTTCAGGACTCATCAGGGTGGGCTGGTATACCACATGGCGAGTATCATAGAGATCCCAATTATTAGTTATTAAACGCTTTTGTTGCTGCATTCTTGCATACAAGGGAGTACCAGGATAGGGCGTGAGAATATGAAAAGTAGCAGTTTCTATACCTTGACTAATTGCCCATTCTACTGTACGCTCAAAAACAGTTTCATCATCTTCATCCATACCGAAAACAAAACTACCATTAACCATCACTCCTAAATTGTGTAATCGTTTAATAGCCTCATTATAATCTCGATTCAGATTCTGATATTTATCCATTACCTCCCCTATTCTCTATCTCTATTCTCATTTTAGTTTAAACCCTGTAACTTTAAGCCAAATTAAGTATTTTCCTGACCCCGAACTCTTACCGATAACCCCTGTTATGAACGTCAGCCAGCAAACTCAGACTAATCATGCTGAGGTAAAGTTAACAATACGATCGGATACAGCCCAGGCTGCATAATTAAGAGCCTGACGAATATCCTCCTCTTCCAACTCTGGATAAGCCTCTAAAACTTCCTGAATAGATAACTGACTAGCCAACAGCTTCAGGACAAACCCCACAGTGATACGCATTCCCCGGATCGTTGGCTGTCCAAGACATACTTGTGGATTAACAGTAATGCGCTCTAGCTCTCTAATCACTGTGGTACTCCTGATATAGACTCTCTCTCTATTGTTACATACAGCAAACAACTGCCTCTATATTGATATTTAATCGATTTTCCCATTAGGCTGCAGCCACTAAAGCCTCCTGGCCGTGCTGACGTAATAAATCCATCAATTCGTCGCGGTAATCATGGAAAACCGATTGTCGTTTAATAGCATGGTTACGCTCGGGTAAATGAATAGAAATTTCCTTTCTGACGGTACCAGGACGAGAACCTAGGGCGTAAATACGATTCGACAAAAATACAGCCTCCTCCACATCATGGGTAATCATAAAAATAGTAATCCCTGTGCGTTGCCAAAGGTCTAACATAAATTCGTGCATAGATTCCTTGGTATGAATATCTAGGGCACCAAAGGGCTCATCCATGAGCAAAACCTTCGGCTCAGAAGCCAAAGCCCGGGCGATCGCTACCCGTTGTTTCATTCCCCCCGATAATTCCTTGGGTAGGGAATGGGAAAATTTAGTCAATCCCACCACTGTCAGATAGTAACTAGCTTTTTCCCGGCGTTCTTTTTTATTTAAACCCTGTAACTTTAAGCCAAATTCAGTATTTTCCTGTACCGTCATCCACGGGTAGAGAGTGTAATGCTGAAAAACCATTCCCCGGTCCGGGCCAGGCCCCGTTACCCTTTTTCCATCAATCTGCACGAAGCCTGTAGTCGGACTATCGAGCCCCGCAATTTGTCGTAATAGGGTAGATTTTCCTGAGCCAGATGCTCCTACTGCACAGATAAACTCCCCTTCTAGGATATTCATATTAATATCTTTGAGAACGACCAGATTACCGTTTTGGGTAGAAAAATGTTTATTGAGGTTGAGAATTTGTAAGTACATGGGTTAATCTCCTATAAAGAACTTTTCTTGAGGTGCTTAACGTTTTTGGCTAGACCATTTACAGCCAACTCGTAGGAAGTATTGAAACAGTAGGTCAAAACATAAACCAATAATCCCAATGACGATTAAACCGACAAAGATTTCATCGGTTTTTAAAAAACGTCCTGCGACACTAATCCGCCTTCCTAAGCCCTCGGTAGCAGCGATTAATTCGGAAACAATTACCAATTGCCAAGCTGCGGCTAAATTAATGCGACAAGCATCAATAATTCCGGGCAAAGTGTGAGGGAAAATTACCTCCCGTAGGGTTTGCCAACGACTACCCCCTAACATATAAGTCGCTTCGATTAACTCCTTTGGTACGAATTTCACCGTATCCATCACCATTAGAGCATTAAAGAAAAAGACTCCCATAAAAATTAAGGTAATTTTTGGTTCTTCGCCAACTCCTAAATAGAGGATTAGTAGGGGGATAAAAGCCGGGGCAGGCATATAACGAATTAATCCAAATAATGGCTCAAATAGAGCGCGAATACTGGGAAAGCTACCCATTAAAATGCCCACGGGAATTGAACAAAGAGCCGCAGCAATAAAACCAACTCCTACCCGCCATAAACTGGCAACGGTATCTTTTAATAATTCTCTGGTACTCCATAACCGTCCAAAGGCTTCTAAAACACGCCCAGGGGAAGGTAGGAATTTGGGATCAATATTGCCAAAGGTAGTGACTAACCACCATAAAAGTAATGGTGCAGCAATGGAGGTAATCATCAAGCCCGTTGACAGGGGTTTGGGAATATCTTCCGCTAATCGCCAGAAAACAGTAGGTTTGAGATTACTAGAAGGTTTAAGGGAGGGAATAGGTTGGATCATATCAGTTAAGAACCTTTAACTTTAGCGGCATAAGCTTTGACAAATTGATCATCAAAGATTTGACTTAAATCGGGTTTAGCAGCAGCTAATCCCACATCTTGTAAAAACTGACTCATTTTTTCCGCAGCAAATTTTAAAGAGGTCATGTCAGTACCATCTTTAAAGGCCTGTAGGTTTTTCTCAATAGTAAAAAGGCGAGTACCTTCGGCATATTCTTGGTATTCGGCAATGCTTACCCCTGCTCGTTTAGCCATGATTTCGTAAGCTTTTTCGGGATTCTTTTTGATATAATCGAGGGTAGCAAACCAAGAATCTACCATACCTTGTACTTTTTCGGGATAGGTTTCTAGGAAGGTACGGCTGACAACTAAATGATCGGAAATTGCCCCAGGAAAATCCTTAGAACTAAAAAGCTCTCGACTCTGGGGACGTTTTAAGGCTTGGGTGGTAAAGGGTGCAAATACGGCTACCCCATCCACTTGTCCCGCAACAAAGGCGGCTGCTGCTTTGCCCGTTTCTAGAGGTACAAATTGAATATCCTGGGGAGATAAACCAGCTTTTTTTAAGCCTAAAAGTAGCAGAAAATGGTCTACTGTCCCCTCTTCTGCGGCGATTTTTTTACCCTTGAGATCGCTAATTTTATTAATCCCCTCGCGGACTATTACCTTATCATTGCCTGTAGAATTGTCGTTAACTAAAACAATAACTTGCTTGGCTCCCCCGGCAACTGAGCTTACTGTATCCCCCAGGGTTTGACTATTAGCATCAATTTGTCCCGCACTTAGGGTACTAATAGATTCTAAATAACCATCAAACCACTTAAGGGCAACGGGAACATTATTCTGAGTAAAAATATCTCGCTCGTAGGCTACTTGCCAAGGAAACCAGCCAGGCCAAGCACTAAAACCCAGACGCGCCCCGTCAACTCCTGCGGTGGTTGCGATATCTGTTTCGTTGGTAGTTTTAATATAAACGGCGGGATTAGTACAACCAATGGCTAGGGTAACACTTATGAGAAAAAGACAGATACAGGATAGGATTTTTCGTCGATACATAGACTTAACTTTTTCCTGAAAGCTAATAACAATAAGTTGCTTATTTTAATTTTGACTCTCTTTCATATTAAAAGATACTCCAATAAAAAACTGTTATTATTACTACATTATTTGACTAAAGATCCAATTAAACCACTCCTCTAAACCCTGGCCTGTTTTGGCGGAAATTTGCAGGATTTTAGCAGTAGGATTAATTTGCCTGATATTGGCTTCCATCCTTTCTACATCTATTTCTAAGTAGGGAACAAGATCGATCTTGCTAATTAGCAAACAATCTGCCTCCTGGAACATAATGGGATATTTTAAGGGTTTGTCTTCACCTTCTGTTACACTCAGTAGGGCAACTTTGGCGTGTTCTCCTACTTCAAATTCCGCAGGACAAACTAAATTACCAACGTTTTCTACTAGGACTAAATCTAACTGGTTTGGGTTCAATTTTTGGGTTAACTGATGAATCCCTCCTGCTACCATTTGAGAATCTAGATGACAGGCTCTACCGGTGTTAATAGCAATCACAGGAACACCAGATGAGCGCAGACGGTCGGCATCTAGCTCTGTGGTCATATCTCCTTCAATTACGGCTATTTTTAGGCGATCGCTCAGTCCAAGGAGGGTTTTTTCTAAGAGAGCGGTTTTACCAGCCCCAGGTCCACTCATAATATTTAGGCAAACAATACCCCATTCATCAAAATGTTCTCGATTATGTTCCGCCCCAATTTGATTAGTATGTAGTAAGTTAATTCCCAATGCTGCATCAAAAGTCTGGTGCATACCCCCCTCCTTAATTTAAACTAGAATACTGAATACGGTCAATTTTTAGTTCTCGACCAGAGCGAATGTCTTGCATAGGTGATTGGCAGTGAGGACAACTATAATGGGAACCTATCTCCGGCAAGTATTCCCGATTACAATCAGCACAAAAAGCAATTAAGGGGGTTTCTTGAATAGCTAATTCTACCCCGTCTAAAAAAGTATTTTTGGTACAGTTTATAAAAGCAAATTGCAAGCTGGCTGGCTCCACACAGGTAAATTTCCCTACAATCAAATGAACCTTTTCGATTTTGTGATTTTCGGGCTGCTCTTTGTACCAATTTTTTAAAGTAGCAATCAGGGCCTTCGTCATATCAACTTCGTGCATAGCATTAGGTCCAATACTCGCTATATTCTCGACTGACTTCAGGATGAATATAGTTCGGTTTTTGCTGGCGGGGTAATTGCCCTGATACCACCAAATGAGCCATAGTATCGCAGATAACGCGGGTAGCCATTAGGGAAGTCATATCACTGACATCGTAAGGGGGAGAAACTTCTACCACTTCCAAACCACAGACAGGAGTATTCTGGACAATTTTTTTGAGGAGATAGAGGGCTTCCCTGGGTAACAATCCCCCTGGCTCTGGCCAGCCCGTACCGGGGACAAAGCCCGCATCAATACAATCTATGTCAAAACTAATCCAGACGCAATCAGTGCCATCGGTAGCGCGCTCAATGGCAAAATTTGCCGCCGCATCTAAACCCATTTCCGTGATATCAGTGACGGTTAAAATATTAGTGGCTCTTTCTCGGCAAACCTTAACACCTTGACGGGGAACCTGCCAACCACCGATACCTAACTGGACTAAGTTTTTAGCGGGAGCATTTTTGATATTGGTGGCATGAAACCAAGGACAGGTGTGCATTCTTTCGTCTAAATCTGATTCTTGGGTGTCCACATGGCGATCGAAATGAATAATCCCCACTTTTTTGTCCCCTAAATGGCGAGCAATTCCCCGCACTGTAGGAAAACCAATGGAATGATCACCCCCTAACAGAATCGGAAAAGCACCGGAACTAAAAACATGGGCGACACCTTTGGAAATTTGATCAAAGGACTTCTCATTATTACCAGGAATGGTAAAAATATCGCCGACATCGCAGAGGGTAATCTGTTCCCGCAGATCGACCCCTAATTCAAAATTGTAGGTAGTATAGAGGGCACTAATGCGGCGGATTCCCTGGGGGCCAAAGCGAGTACCGGGGCGGTAGGTGGTACCACTATCATGGGGTACTCCCACGATCGCCACGTCATATTTTCCCACCTGACGGACATCTTCTAGATAGGGAGCCTTCAAAAAAGTATTAATTCCCGCGTAATGGGGAAGCTCACCGCGAGAAAAGGTAGGAATTGTGCGATCTTTGATGGTATGGGCTGCTTCTAGTCCGTATTCCAAGCCCTTAGATACTTCCTGTTGCCAACCCGTCAGGGGTAGTTGAGCTTCTCGCTCCAGGGCTCGTTGGGCTTCACTATCTGGGGGTACAAAGGCCGATTGTTCCGTCATAATTTGCGTTTATCCTCAAAAAAACAATTTGCCCGCGAGACCATCTATCTTGTTTGTACAAGAATTTCCGAATCTCCCGGGCTTTTCTCCCTCCGTGGGACTAATCTAAATTTTTTAAAGACTAGCCTACTCCTCTTGGACCTGTCACGGAAGCTAGATGGCTATCGTCGGAACCCTAGGAGTAATTTACCTAAACTTTTAATCAAACTAGCAGGAAACTTCCGAGGAAAATGTATCTAAGTTTACAAGACTTTTAACTTCCGCCTGGGGCGACGAGATAATTTTCTAAGCGTCCCACCCCAGAGATTTCTACCCGTACCCTATCCCCTGGCTGCATGGCTCCAATACCTTCGGGAGTTCCTGTGAGGATGACATCTCCGGGTAATAAGGTCATCACCTCAGAAATATAGGCCACGATCGCCGCAGGAGAAAAAACCATTTGATTGATCACATCGGACTGACGGGGATTTAATTCATCATTTATAAAAGTTTGAATTTTAGCATCAGGGTCTATTTGTCGGACAATCCAGGGGCCTAGGGGGCAAAAACTATCAAATCCCTTGGCGCGGGTCCATTGGGCATCTTTTTTCTGCAAATCTCGCGCCGTAATATCATTGGCAATAGTATAACCCCAGATTTTACCTGCCGCCTTAGCCTCGGAACAATTGCGGGTAGTATCTCCAATAATCAAGGCTAATTCTCCTTCGTAATCAACTCGTTGGGATTGAGTCGGGTAGTAAATGGGTTGGCCATCCCCAATAATCGTGGTGGGGGGTTTGAGGAACAACAGGGGCTCATCCGGTACAGGAGTTCCCATTTCTAGGGCGTGGCTACGATAATTTTTACCTACGGCGACAATTTTGGACGGGGCGCAGGGAGCCAATAGATAATAACTATCTGCTTCGAGTTCTACATCGGTGATTTGTCCTCCGAGCCAAGGAGGTGCATCCAAAACTGAGACGTTACGGTTCAACTGTAGCAAGCCGTAATTGGTCTGCCCCTGATAGTTTTTAACTCGGACATAGCGTTGCGCCATAGGTTCCTTAAAATTTATTTACTAGCGATCGGGTTAAAAGTTGTAGTAAGATGGTATATCCTTGCTTCTTTATTTAATCTTAGATCAAGCTTTCGGAAAAGTTTATCTAGGTATTGACAAGGAAGCCCTATTGTCCATAAGGAGAGATTACCATGAGTCAGATTTACGAAACCATGTACATTTTGCGTCCAGATTTATCTGAGGACCAAGTACAGCAGGAAATTAGCCGTTATCGGGATTTTTTGAGTGAAAACAGCGCGGAAAATATCACCGCTAAGGTTTGGGGTAAACGCCGTCTTGCCTATCCCATTAAAAGATACTCCGATGGGGTTTATGTGTTAATGAACTACGAAGCCGATGGCAAGCAAATCGCCCCCCTAGAACGCAATATGCGTCTGAGTGAAGAAGTTATTCGTTATTTAACTCTAAAATTAGACGGAGATCAACCCATTACTATTGATCCCCCCGCAGAACCGACGGTAGCTCCCCCTGCTCCCAAAATCATGACTGAACCGCCTAAAATAGTCAGACTCTCCTCAGAAGTAATCGAGGATATCCCTCCGGCTATTGAGGACGAAGATATCTCCGCCGAAGAGTAGAAATTTCTAAGTCCCTATGCTCCACGGTTTTATCCCTCCCCAACGCTATTTTCCCTATCTGACTTGGACCGCCATTGAAGAAATGTCGGATAAGGAGAACGTGGTGATTATTCAACCCATGGGGGCGATCGAACAACATGGTCCCCATTTACCGATTGTCGTCGATGCGGCCATTAGCCTGGGGGTTTTGGGTAAAGCCATGGAAAAATTGGCGCCGGATATTCCCGCCTTTGCTTTGCCTTGCTTATATTACGGTAAATCTAACGAACATTGGCATTTCCCTGGGACTATCACCCTGTCTGCGACAACTCTTTTATCGGTCTTGAGAGAGATAGCCGAAAGTCTCTATCGCTCTGGCTTTCGGAAATTAATTTTTATGAACTCCCACGGGGGACAACCCCAAATTATAGAGATTATTGCCCGAGATTTGCACCAGGAGCATGGGGACTTTTGGCTATTTCCCTGGTTTACTTGGCGTGTTCCCAATATTGCCTCAGAATTGCTCACTCCTGAGGAGTTAAGGTATGGTATCCATGCCGGGGATGCGGAAACCAGTTTATTGTTATCTTTGTTACCTGAGCAGGTACTTATGGAGAAAGCAGTTAAAGAATATCCTCCAGCATTACCCCTAGATAGTTGGTTGAGTATGGAGGGAGATTTGCCCTTTGCTTGGTTTACCAAGGAATTAAGCCAAAGTGGAGTCCTAGGAGACGCAACCGCAGCTACTAAGGCTAAGGGGGATCTTTTGTTAGATTCCTTGGCGACGGGTTGGGCGAGAGCGATCCGAGAGGTTCATTATTTTCGTTTACTGCGTAATTAGTTTTAATAATTCCTCGGCGGATAATTTCCCACTCACATCCGAGCCATCTAGTAAGCTATCTGCTAAATCTCGCTTATGGTTATGGAGTTCCAAAATCTTTTCTTCAATGGTTCCTTTCGCCACCAAGCGATAAATAGTTACAGGACGCTGTTGCCCCATGCGGTGAGCTCTGTCAGAAGCTTGATCTTCTACCGCAGGATTCCACCAAGGATCTAAATGGATTACATAATCGGCTGCGGTTAGATTCAGTCCCGTTCCTCCGGCTTTTAAACTAATTAGAAAAACATCCCCTAAACCAGACTGATACCAAATCTGGTTTTAAAATCGGGTTATAATCCTCCTGCCTCCTGCCCCCTGCCTCCTGCCTAGCCTTCACGATTGTCTAGTAACATAAGCGGATTTAGTATGAAAGGCATCGACTCGTTTTTTGCGCTCTACTGCGGGGGTACTACCATCTAAATATAGTCCGGGGTTAATAAAGCGGAAAAGATTCCAGAGTTCCCCTAAATGATTTTCTACAGGAGTGCCGGTGGTAATTACCTTGAAGTTACCCTTTAGCTCCATCGCCGCTTGGGAGCGTTTGGTAGCGAAGTTTTTGATCGCTTGGGCTTCGTCGAGAATAATGGTTTCCCATTGTACCTTAGCTAACAGTTGGATGACATCTTCTTACTGTAGAAGTCCGTAGCTACAAATCAGGAGATCAAAGGGCTGTAGGTCTTTTACGAGTTTTTGGCGATCGCCACTCCCCAATTGTCGAATCCTTAAAGTCGGTGCAAACCTTTCGGCTTCACTCATCCAATTTAAACAAACAGAAGTCGGTGCTATAACTAGGGTAGAACCTTGAGCCGCCCGGGTCAAAATCACAGCTAAAGCTTGTAAGGTTTTACCGAGCCCCATATCATCGGCCAGACAAGCACCCGCTCCCCAATGGGACAAGCGAGTTAGCCATTTAAACCCCTCGATTTGGTAATCCCTTAATTCTGCTTGTAGGGTAGAAGGTACTTCTATAACCAGATTTTCTGTTTCATGGAAACGCTTAATAGTCTTCTGCCAATGCTTATCGGTGGTGAGATTTCCTGCTTGCTCTAGCACATCTTCTAAGGCTACCGCAGCTAGAGGATGGAAGCGTAGTTTTTTACCACTTTTTTCCGTTAATCTTCCTAATTCTTCTAATCTACGGCGAAATTCTTGGGTTAAAGCCAAAAACTGACCATCTCCTAAGGCAATAAAACGACTAGGACTATGGCGGAGCATTTCCAAGAGTTGTAGCATATCCAGCACTTTTTCATCCTCAAGGCGCAATTCTCCACTGGCTTCAAACCAGTCTTTTTGCCGCGCGATGGTTAAATGTAACTGCTCAAATCCCCTTGGGGAGCTAACTTTATATTTTTCCCCCTCTGGCCATTTCACCATAACTTGCTCTGGTAAAGCTTGTAACTCCAAGAGCAGTTCTAGACAGTCTTCCACTACTTCGATTAACCATTCTCCATCCCTTTCTTCCTGACGGCTTAAGGTAGGACAAGCGGTAATCACCTGCTCACCTAGGGCTTTTTCTTCAGGGAGATTTCGCTTTGTCTGTGTTCTTATTCCCCCTATTTCTGTAATAATTGTCTCTCTACCTATGCCTGGGCGAAAATAGGGACCGCCATCTGCGAAGGGTTGTACTAAGATAACTACTTTTAAACCTTCCCCCAAGGGTAACAGATGAATATGAGGTTGGCTTTGGGGGGGAACGTCAATAACCCCTTCTATCTCGCCGCCAATATCAGAGTGTACAGTCACAAGCCGAGAAACAGTCCGAATAGCCGACAAAACCCGTTCTTGTTCCCCAATAGGAATCTCTAGGTGGTTATTTTGCCCAATAATCTCAGCAATTTGGGTATATTGGCTATCTAATTCAATAACCTTGATGCGGGTGGGACTATCTCGGACAATAATAATTTCTTGCTTATTTTTCGGATCGGGAGTCAGCTTGAGAACTAAAACATCTTCGCCTTTTTTTCTACTGATAATTCTGGTTTTCCCTTGACTACTTCTAGCTTGAGATTGGGGCCATCTTCTGAAAATACTAGGGGATGACCGATCAAGGCTGTAATTGCCCTTGAGGATAAATTATATTCCGATGAGCCATAATAATCGGAGGAGTATTTTAGATAGGAACAGACTTTAATATCTTGGTGGGTCAGGTAATCAAAATCTTCCATCTCTCGATGCAGACGTTTTAGGGAGACATTTCGCCCTTTACTCCAAACTCCCTGGGCATTAATTACTTGTTCTTTAGGTTGAATTTGATGAAGTTGACCGTAGAGGCTCAGAAACCAAGCTAAACGTTTTTTAGCGACTTGTTGGGGTTCTTTTTCGGGATCTTGATGTAGATTAAGTAAGGCATTTAGGGAGAGTTCCCAAGCTTCTTTGGGTCGAATTATATCGACAATATTAATTGTTTTGAGGTTTTCTCTGAGATTTTGGGCAGTTTTTTTGTAGCTACTTTTTGGTCTTAGCTTGGATAATAATGCTGCGGATTCGAGCAGGTAATAACTTCAAGAATGTGTAATGCAATACAGCACTCATTGACCTTTCGTAGAATTGTGTATTGAGATTATTTATCCATTCTGGATCGAAAGGCTCGTTGCTAACCAGGGCAAGAATGCGCTCAAAGCTAATATGTCTAGTAAGAGATTTATATTTCTTATAGTCTTGGAACTGTTTATCAATAAAAGCCAAATCTTGCCGATAAATACCGATGCGAACTTCTCTAATAAATTCTTCCTGATTTTGAAACTCCCGAACGTCACCTTTCCAGGCTTTTCTAATTGGAAATTGTGCTTCTACGGCTGCAACATATTTATCAAATTCCCCAACTCTAACGGCATCCCGTGTAGCAATTTCTCTTAAAAGTGGATCACATTGTAGTAGTTGTCTATTATCTACTTTTAACAAATCTGCTGCAATCAGGCTATCTAAATAGGGTTTAATGGTCTTAGGGAGAAAAGGCTTATCTAACCCATCCAAAATTCCCACCCTCTTAAAACACTCTGTGAAGGATGTTCTGGTAACAGGGAAATAAATAACTGAGAAAAGCCGAAGAATTTGCTGTTGTACCAGTATTAAATTACGATAAATTTCGGGGAGTTTTTGGGTCATTTTCTGGTTAATAAATAGAGTTTAGCAGAAAATTATTTATCACTTCCTTCTGGGATTGTATCGGGAGCATTCCACTTTTGCAATAAGTAAATATACTCAGGGAAAGAGCGTAATTACTACCTTTGACGGCGGTGGTGTGTATCAGAGTCCAGATGGCAACACAAGACGGCTAAATTGATGTTTGGTGGAGTGGCTGAAAACTGCTAGGGTGGAAGCCTCCACCCTACTCATCATGATGTATGATGAAAGAATGCTTAGAGATACAGCCTAAAGATTAGGAGTCAGAATATGCAAGCGATCCTTTTAAGCCGTGAAGAAGTCGCTCAACGTGCAGAGCAACTGTATGAGAGCAGAATCCGCCAAGAAGTGGAAATTAAAGAAAATATTGGCAAGATGGTCATCATTGACATTGAAACAGGTGACTACAGGGTTGATGCAAATGGCTTACGCGCTGCTGACTTCTTGAGCGAGAAACATCCCAATGCTCGACTCTTCGGAATCAAAATTGGGTATAACGTTGCTGCTGCTTTTGGTGGCGGTGTCATGGAGTGCATCGTCAAGTGATTTCCGGTATTGTGGCTGATGGACACGCAATTGTCATCATCTCATTCCGGATTCCGAATCGCACTGACTTTCCGATTGAGTTCGTGGTAGACACAGGATTTACAGATGAGCTTTGTTTACCACCAGAAGCAGTAGCCTTGCTGAATCTTCCGTTCAAATACGATATACGTGCGAATTTAGCAGATAACAGCCAAGTAATGCTGCCTCTCCATAAAGCAATTATTATTTGGAATGGAGAGGAGCGAGAAACTCGTGTGTTTGCAACAGGACGACGACCTCTAGTCGGGACTGCTTTGCTAGATAACCATGAGCTTGTGATCCAGTTTACGGAAGGTGGATTGGTAATGATTGATGAGTTGTAGCTGTGCTAGAAACGAAATTCTGGCGACCCGCCCTGCCGAAGGCACGCGCAGAGCCTCCAGATGGGGTTGAAGGGCTTGCTTTAAGGCGCTATATTGGCTCTATTTCTTATAAAACCCTGCTCTCGCCTACTTTTTAAGCTTTTTGTCCTGTACTTAGACTTTTCTTGAGTAATTATGCCTAGTGTATATTTGGGATGCTCCCGATTATATCTACTGAGACACTTTATATTTAAAGTTTTTGGGTCCTGTATACCCTGAGACTTCAGCCAATTCTTTTAGGGTTTGGGTACCAGAATATTGCTTGCCTTTAATCTCCCAGGTAGGAAAACCTTTAATATTAGCCTTTTGGCACATTTGAGGACGGGGATTTGTGCCTTGGGGATCGCATTCTACATAGTTGATTTCCTTAAATGCCTCTTTGCCAAATAGCTGTTTTTGGTCGTAGCAATGGGGACACCAAAAGGCTCCATATTCCTTGGCACCGATTTTAGTTAAATGTTTAGCTAAAGCTATTTCAGCAGGACCTGACGTAGTTGTAATTGCCCAACCTGTAGGTGGTTGCGGACTGGTGGTAGCCTGGGGAATGGGTTGTTGACCACCATCTGCTATAGCTGTATTGTTCGCAGTTCCGTAAATACCTAAAGCAGCTACTAAGGTAACAAAACCAGTTAAGGTACAAGTCAAGAAAACCTGTCCAATTTCTTCCCAAGTGCGTCCTAAAATTGTCATAAGAAATAAGAGTAAAGAACAAATAGCGGAACTGATACAATAAATACAAGTGGCTTTGATGACAGTTAGGGAAATCGTCATGAGATAGGCACTGAAGACGACCATAGCTGTCGCCCCAATCAGCAGGAAAAACCAAGTTCTTTCCTCCATCTGATTACGAAGTCTTTTACTGGTGTCGGCATTGACAAAATAGGGAGCAAGGGCGAGGATGATCATAGCCAGATAACCCAACATCCCAAACAAAGCCAAGGGTACTCCAAATATCTTAGCATAGGGACTTCGGGCTACAGATTCACAACCAGAAACCCCTGTGGTAGCATCCAAGGGACAAGCGACTTGGGTACCTGTGAGTTCAGCAAAGGTGAGATAGGCAGTGATGATTAAACCAATAACGGCGATCGCACCAATCAGGAAACGAGAGTAGCGATGGAGCCAAGGGAGAGAACGATGGCGATTCATAGCGCATTTTAAGGATAAAAACCAAACCTACAACAGTCATTGTAACAAGCGAATGGGGCTTGTCCGCAGGAAGAAAAATTAATAGTCAGTCCGATTTTACCCAAAAAAGCTGTGATGATGTTATTAATGGGATCATGGCTCAGATACTGATTATTGACGACGACCCTACTATTCAAATTTTGCTACAACGGGCACTAACCCGCAGTGGCTATGATGTTCTACTTGCTGATAACGGGGAGACGGGGTTAACTCTAGCGCGTAAGAGTTGTCCGGCCTTGATTATCTGTGACTGGCTGATGCCGAAAATTAATGGGCTAGAGGTTTGTCGCGCCATTAAAGCTACTGCGGATTTATCGACTACCTTTTTTATACTGCTTACCTCCCTAGGTTCCCTAGAAGACCGTATTAAGGGCTTGGATGCAGGTGCTGACGACTTTTTGTGTAAACCTATTGAAATCAATGAACTACAGGCAAGAGTGAGAGCCGGGCTGAGATTACATCAACTTAGTCATGATTTGCGGACACAAAAACAACTCCTAGAGTCGGAACTTTCCGAGGCCGCCGATTATGTTAAATCTATTCTTCCTGAACCCCTTGATGACCTGACACTAAAAATTGATTTTCGCTTTATTCCCTCTCGTCAACTCGGAGGTGATGGCTTTGATTATTATTGGCTAGATGCTGATCATTTAGTGATTTATTTATTAGATGTGGCAGGCCATGGACTGAGGGCGGCTCTACCTTCGCTTTCGGTCATTAATTTGTTACGTTCTAAGGGTCTAACCCAAGTAGATTATTATCAACCGAGTCAAGTTTTACACGGACTTAATCAAGTCTTTCAAATTAGCCCCAGAAATGATAAGTATTTTACAATATGGTATGGCATTTATTGTCCTAGTACGGGAAAGTTGACCTACTCCAGTGCTGGGCATCCCCCCGCCATTCTGCTCTCGCAATTATCAAAACATGAGCTTAAAGAAGAAAGTCTGAAAACCCCCGGTTTCCCCATCGGTATGTTTTCTGAAGCTCAGTACACTAATGATGTTTGCTACATTAAAGCCCCGGCTAACCTCTACCTCTTTAGTGATGGTATTTATGAGATAGAGCAAGCCAACGGGAGACTCTGGGGCTTGGAAAAATTTATACAACTACTAAAAGAAAGTTACTATCTACCCCAGGATAACCTCGATGATCTACTCCAGACCATAGAAAGCATTCGCACCACTAATTATATTGATGATGATGTTTCTATTATGCAGATTATCTTTAGGTAGATGGATCGATGATTTTTTGCTCTAATTCTTCTCGACTCGAAAAAATTTCAAAAACCCGATCCATACTGGTTAACTCAAATAACATCTTAATTTGATCGTTAATGGAACATAAAAATAGTTTGGCTCCGGCTGAACGAACGGTTTTTAAGGACAAAACCAACGCCCCTAGTCCGGAACTATCCATAAAGGTGACATCCTTGAAATCAATGACAATAATTTCGGCATTTTCTTTGATAAACTGTGTAATCTGTTCGCGGAATTGTGTCGCTTGTGTGGCATCTAAAATTCCGGAGGGCTGTACGACTTTAATACTAGGGTTCATAATCAGCATAATTGGACAAAAGTGAGATTCTCAGGCGGCGGTAGGTTAAGATCAAAGAAACTTAGGTAGTTATCATTATAACTATCTAAACCCCCTTCTCAATAGTTATTATGGAAAGCTACGACGTTATTATAATTGGTGCAGGACATAATGGTTTAGTCTGTGGGGCTTATCTGCTCAAAGCCGGTTATAGTGTCCTACTCCTAGAAAAACGCCCCGTACCGGGGGGAGCGGCGACGACGGAAGAGGCTATTCCCAAGGACGCTCCTGGATTTAAGTTCAATCTCTGTGCGATCGATCATGAGTTTATTTTTTTAGGTCCTGTTATCCAAGAATTGGAACTGACGAAATATGGCTTAGAATACCTCTTTTGCGATCCTAGTGTTTTTTGTCCCCATCCTGATGGCCAATATTTCCTCGCCCATCAATCCTTGGAGAAAACCTGCGCCGATATTGCCCGTTATAGTCCCCACGATGCCCAGAAATACCGACAATTTATTGAATACTGGGAGCAAATTATGGGAGCAGTGACTCCTTTATTTAATTGTCCCCCCCAAGCTCTATTAGAAATTGCTAAAAACTACAATATACAAGCATTACAGTCGGTTTTGGCCACGATAGGCTCGCCAAAAAAAGTTTTGGACTTTCTCCGCACGATGATCTCTTCCCCGGAAGATGTCCTCAATGAATATTTTGATACGGAAATTGTCAAAGCTCCCCTAGCTCGTTTAGCTGCGGAAATTGGTGCTCCTCCTTCCCAAAAGGGTACTACTGCTGGCATGATGATGATGGCCATGCGTCATGGTTGCGGTGTCGCTCGTCCCAAGGGGGGAACGGGGGCTTTAACTCAAGCTTTGGTTAAATTGGTACAAAGTCTGGGGGGGGTTATTCTCACCGAACAGGCGGTTAAACAGGTTTTAGTTGACGAAAATGGCGCGGTAGGGGTGCGGGTTGCTAATGGGGAATATCGAGCTAAAAAGGGGGTAATTTCTAATCTAGATGCTCGGCGCTTGTTTTTGCAGTTGGTGGATGCAGAAGCTCTAGAAAAAGCAGATCCAGAATTAAGGGAAAGGGTAGATCGGAAAATTGTCAATAATAATGAAACAATTCTTAAAATTGATTGTGCTTTATCGGCACTACCTCGCTTTGAAAAATTTAATATCCCTGATAGTTATCTGACGGGGACTATTTTAATAGCCGATTCAGTACGCCATGTGGAAAAAGCCCATGCTTTAACAATTATGGGGGAAATTCCTGATAGTAATCCTTCTTTGTATTTAGATGTTCCTACTTTTTTAGATCCCTCCATGGCTCCGGAGGGAAAACATACTCTTTGGATAGAATTTTTTGCTCCCTATCAAATAGCAGGATTGGAGGGAACTGGTTTAAATGGTACGGGTTGGACGGAGGAACTAAAAAATAAGGTAGCAGATCGCTGTTTAGATAAATTGGCTGAATATGCTCCTAACATTAAACAATCTATTATAGCCCGGCGGGTAGAAAGCCCCGCAGAATTGGGCGAAAGATTAGGTTCTTACAAAGGTAATTATTATCATTTGGATATGACCTTAGATCAGATGATTTTTTTACGTCCTCTGCCGGAGATTGCTAACTACAAAACTCCGATTAAAAATCTCTATTTAACGGGGGCTGGTACCCATCCAGGCGGCTCTATTTCAGGAATGCCTGGACGTAATTGTGCTAGGGTTTTTTTAAAGGATCAGGGATCTTTTTGGGGGAAGTTAAACAGGTTTTAGTAAGGGACAAAGCTCGGCTGGCAACCAGTTATAAGGTATTTTTAACTTGATTATCTATTGTACCCTCGAAGTTTCCAAATGGTTGTTACGTAATTACGTCCCTTGTCGAGATAATCCCAGAGATTAATTCCAGTTTTACTTTCACCAGAAATTCTCGGGACACAGAGGTAGGGGACTTCTACTAATTTATAGCCATCTCGAGCCGCACGACCTAATAAATCAATGCAGTATTCTCCATAATCTCCCTGTAAGCGAATATGTTTTAAAACCTCCGAGCGGGCCGCTATAAAACCACTTGTATAATCATGAACGGCATCCCCAAGCATAATAACTGCCATCTGGTTAATGATCAAGCTCAACAGACGGGCCATCATTCCGTGAGCTATATCATCTCCTCCTGCTACCCAACGAGAGCCCACTGCTATATCGGCCTTTCTTTCCCGCATTGATTTGATTAACTTCGGCACATCTTCAGGGGGCATGGAAAGATCACAATCCATCCAAGTTACAATCTTTGCCCCATGGATATTAATGGCTTCATCAATGCCTGTCTGTAAAGCGGAAGTTAATCCCCTTTCGTTGATACGTCGTTGGAGAATTACCCCATATTCAAAGTTTTGATCTGTCGGTGCTAGAGGATATTCTTGGACTATTTCTTCTACTAACTGCCAAGTTTTATCCGGCGAATTATCATCCACTACTATGATCAAATAAGGTCCAGGAACTGCTGTTAATAATTGTCTAATTAGCTGGCCAATGTTATCTCTTTCATTATAGGTCGGTAAAATAGTACACAACAATTCAGAAGTGACTGACTCTGCTGCTAATAACTGTTGACCAACAGGGGAGATGACCCCCGTATAAATAGGATATTTTCCATAAATACCCGAACTTTTTAGGTTAATTTGCCACTCTTGATCATCTTTTTCTAATTGTAGGGAAACTGTCCCTTCCTCTAGGACTTTACAAGACTGGTAGGGATAGCACACATAGAGAAAACGGAATAACTTTTGGTCTATTAAAGCTTGACCAAGTTGCTGCAACTGTTGACTATTTTCTACACTAAAGAAAGTTTTATGGTCTTTGATACCAAACCCTAAGACTTGGGTTGCATATTGATGGGAAAAGGCGACGATTTCATTGGGATCATTTTTGATCATCTCCATCGCTTCGGCAATTCCTTGATGGTTTTTATGAAAATATTTAGTCCCTTGGTAAATATTCTTGTAGATTCCTAAGAGTAATAGGGTTAATAACAAGGCTGTACCCCCATAGATAACTAGGGGTGGGTTACTCTGATTTAGTAAGACTTGTACTTGTTCTACAACCAGCCAAGTTACAAAGGGGATGAGAGGTAATAAGTATCTAGGTCCCCACTGCTTACCTCCCACCATGACTTCACCAGGCACAGAATCCACTAAACAAGCAACGCCCAATGTATAGAGAAAATAGAGAGCGTAGATAAAAATCGTCCCCTTGCCTACGGTCAGATATACTTGAGAAAATAGGGAGGATAAAGCTAAAAATAGGAAGACATTAAGTAAGCCTTTTCGCTTTTTAATGGCTATCAATAAAGCTCCCAATAAAGCTATAATAATTAATTGAGTGTTACCCAAAATATTAAACAAATCTTGTAGGCTTAGGCTCAATAAATAAGCCAATGAAATAATACTAATCGGGAAATATTCTAGAAAAGAAGTATTTAGTTGACTGAAGCTATTCTGCGCTTCTTTTAGTCGTTTTGACCAAGAAAATTCCTCAAGAATAAGTAAGGAATGAATGCCAAGAAACCGCTTGTAAATTATTTGATTGCATAACCACAATAAGAGTACACTAAAGGTTATTCCGCCCATAAAAACTAGGTACTTAGTATTAAGAGCAAAGAAATCCTTTAAATTAATCTGCCAGAGAAGAGTTTGTCCAGGGGTTAGTCCCAGTAAAATCATAAAACCTAAAGCGGCAATCAGTGCTAAACACTCAGATCTAAACCAAACTGATAAACCAACAATACAACCTCCTAACAGTGCTTGTATAAATCCTACATGGAGTATTTCAGGAACAAACAAAGTAATGGCAATGCCAACAAAGCTTAGGGTAGCAGCTAGAGTATGCTCCCAATACATGGCACTATATAGCGTTAAAGGAGAACAAAAAATTAGAATCAGTAATCCCAAAAATATCTGCAAATTTCCTAGGTCTAATAAGGAACTAATCCAATAAAAACCTAGCCACAATAGCCAAGTTGATAGCAAAGGAATAACATAAAATCCTCGATAACCCAAGAACTTATAAAAAAAGGAAGTTAGCAAGGAAAAAGGAAAGGGAAAAGACACATAATAGCGTTGATTTAAGTCGTAAACAAAGGGAGCTTGATAGGCATATAGTCCTTGTTGCCAAAGACGCTGAACCCAAGCTTCAGCCTTCTCAATTAGGTCAAATCTCCCTTGACCCTGACTAAACTGCTTCGCTAATAAAGCCTTTAAAGAAGCGTCCCCATTAAAAAATACCCCATTAGGAATGGAACGGAATAAATATAAAGAGTAGAGAAAACCTAAAAAAATAAGTCCCCATGACCCAGAAGCTATGTTAATCATCATCAAAAATTTGGCTCAACTTTTTCCAACAAAAATTTTATGCATCGACTCAGCTACTCTCTCGATGTGTTCGGGAGTGAGAGCTAAACCACTAGGTAAATAGAAACCCCTCCTAGCCAGGTTTTCCGCAACAGGACAAGAGATTCCCTGTAATAAGCCCATTTTCTGAAATACTGGTTGTTCGTGCATACACCAGAAAAAAGGACGCGTACCAATTTGATGTGCTTTTAGGCGTTCTATGACCTCAGCTGCATCAAAAGGAATCTCATCTTTTAAAACAATTCCATAGACCCAATAAATGTTCTCGGCATAATCTGTTTCGGCTAGGGGTAATTGCAAACCAGGGATATCTTGTAATAATTCGGAGTAACGCCGCCCCATTTGTCTTTTTCTGGCGATAAACCCGTCTAACTGTTCTAATTGAGCTAGTCCCACGGCTGCTTGCATATTGGTCATCCTCAGATTCCAGCCCAAGGCTTCATGGACAAAACGCCTTTGGGGTTGAAAACACAAATTTCTTAAGGATCGGCAACTTTGGGCAATTTCTGGGCGGTTGGTGACTATCATGCCTCCTTCGCCAGTGGTAATATGTTTGTTGGAATAAAAGCTAAAGGTACTAATATCTCCAAAACTGCCACAGGGTTTACCTCTATAGGTTTGTCCGTGCATTTCTGCGGCATCTTCAATTATCTTTAAACCATATTGCTCGGCTAATTGCAACAAAGGTGTCATATTGACTGGCAAGCCATAAATATGGACAATCATGATGGCTTTAGTTTTGAGAGTAATTTTATCCTCTACTTGGTCAACATCCATATTCCAAGTGGTAGGTTCACAATCGACCACCACAGGAATCGCGCCAGCCCTAACAATAGCAGCCCCACAGGAGATAATAGTAAAAGTGGGCAGAATTACCTCATCTCCATGACCAATCCCCAACGCCACAATTGCTGCGTCTAAAGCCATAGAACCATTACAGACTGAAATGGCATGGGTACGCCCAACAGAAGCTGCGAAGGCTTGTTCAAATTTTTCAACAAAGGGTCCTTCTGAAGAAATCCAACCCGTATCAATACATTCGTTAAGATACTGTTTTTCTTTCCCCTTGAGTAGGGGCTCATTGACGGGAATAAAGTCATTCATATTTGTTTATCTGACCATTTGAACTTGAGAATCTTCAATGCCTGTGAAGCGGATTTTGTCTTGGTTTCCTACATAGGGACCCTGCTTAACTTCAATCATTTCTACTTCTTCTAAAACCTGAAAACCATGACCCCCCTGCACTAACAAAACTACATCCCCTGCTTTGAGAACATAGCTTTCTAGATACTGCTGTTCTTGGTCATAGAAATCCACCCGCAGTTTGCCCGTCTTGATGAGCAAGACTTCCTGTGTCAGCAGAACTTCCCTTTGCACCTCATTGTGAACATGGGGCATAATAGTTTTCCCTGTCGGATGTTTCATATAAGCCAGTTGTTGTGAAAACTCGTCTGGAGTCAGAAAATGAATCCCCTCTTGCTCAAATTCTTGCCGCAGGATTATGGCTAAGATGTCATCCCCTTTTTGAATACGAATGACGGGAGATGATTTAACCTGATCTTTTTCCAAACTCAGCCGGAGCTGTTTTTTTACCATAGTTGAATCAAGTGCCATGATGTAAATTCCTTTTAAGTTGTGATTTCTTAGAAAAATTGTTCAATACTATAAAACCCCCAAATAAGCGTCGGCGATGATTAATAACTCAACGCCAAAGTCAGGGTTTTATGGCTGCATTACCATCCCACACTTAAATACAACAAGTATCTTTTATTGTCGATTCATGCGAAGGTTAGGTACTATCCAAACTTTGAATAACCTCAAATATTACGTAGCAATATCATTTCATACTCACTCTAAATAGTCAATACCTTTGCAAAAAATATTTTCTTAGTAAATAAAAGATAAAATAGAGCTAATGCCCTGACTGTCGAAGCATTCCAGCATGTTGACCTCCCAAAACTTTTTTCCATTATACCTAAAAGTTTACAGTGATTGTTACCCTAAATTCAATAATACTAAATTCTAGGGGTGTCCCAGCGAATAAAATTATGGCGAGACACTGGGCAAAGTTGGACAATACTTATAGTAAAGTTGGATAAAGTTACCCTAATAAAATTTATTAGGAAAAATCTTAACAACTGGTGGCAGGTTTTGTAAAAAGTAGTCCTCAATATTGAACAACAAGGTTCAAGGCAACACTTCTCTATTAAGCCCAAAAGGCTGTAGGCTTAAGTACAGGGACTTTAACCCAAAAATCGAAGCCAAGCAAGCTTTTCAAGCCCTAGAGACGGTTATTATACCAAATCTGGTTTTAAAATCGGGTTATAATCCTCCTGCCTCCTGCCCCCTGCCTAGCCTTCACGATTGTCTAGTAACATAAGCGGATTTAGTATTACCCAGGGGTTAATCTCCGCAACCTTAAGAGAAACGTCAGCAATAGAAGAACGAAAACGTCACTACCGGAGAGCTTGGTAGTTTGCTTTGTCATTGCCATGAGCCTGTGGTCATCGGATTCCATGAGTAGCGTGCTGCACAAAATTAGGATAATGTTGGCAGATACGCACTCTATGCTCCATCAGGTAAAACTCTGATTTATTTTCTCAACCTCTGTGAAGTTGTCCCAGAAATCCATGTCGGGCTGATTTGCCCCTATGCTGTCCGCTCTTTCATACCAAATCCGTTTTGTCTAGCAGGTGATTAAGTGTTAATCCTTTTCATCTCAAACCCCAACCCCCTCCTGCCTTAACGTCGGGATAAGAGCACGTCATTAATTTGTTTTTTACGAGAAAATATCCAAAAAAACCTAAAAAAAATCCCAGATATAAAAAAACCTGGGAAAGAGTTTCAATTAATTATGCTCCCCGTTGCAGGGCAATTCCTACTTGTTTAAACTCTTGTTTGAGCCTATCTTTTAACTTGTCGGGCAAAGGACGACTACCGTAGGAAGTATAGTAACCAGCTAGGGAATTAAGAGCCGTTTGCATAGTGGTAAAAGACTTCAAACCACCGGATTTACTTTCACGACGATAGCGAGAAATATAATCATTAATTTGCTCCCGGGCTTGACTTTGAATACTAACCTTATTGTCGGCATTGTCGGGTAAATCTAAGGCGCTGGTGATGGTTTCAATCACCTTTAAAGTATCTTCACCATAATTTCCCGTTAATCCTGTGGCATTAGAACAGCCCATCAGACCGATAACAACGACCAAAAATAAAGCTAGTAAACGAGATAAGTAGGTTTTTATAGACATGACAGTACATTAGCAAAACTTTCTGAGTTTCCCTATCTTACTATGGATCGGGGCTAGATTTAGCCAAAACGTCCCGCTACATAGTCACGGGTTTCCTGTTGCGTCGCATCAGAAAAAATCTGGGCGGTGGAACCAAATTCCACTAAGCGCCCCACCCGACTGGCATCCGCGTTAAAAAAGGCTGTATAGTCAGATACCCTGGTGGCTTGCTGCATATTATGGGTGACAATGACAATGGTAAAATTTTCCTTCAGGGTATGTATTAACTCCTCAACCTTGAGGGTAGAAATCGGGTCAAGGGCAGAACAGGGTTCATCCATTAACAGGACTTTTGGCTTCACAGCAAGAGCTCTGGCAATACAAAGTCTTTGCTGTTGTCCTCCGGATAACCCTAGGGCTGACTTTTGTAACAAATCCTTGACTTCATCCCAAAGGGCGGCGCCTCTAAGGGAAGATTCTACCAAGTTATCCAGTTCGGCTCCACCTATGGGGCGAAAAATTCTAACCCCGTAGGCGATATTATCGTAAATACTGGCAGGAAAAGGGTTCGGGCGCTGAAACACCATACCCACTTGACGGCGCAGGGTATTGAGATTGACATTGCTTCCGTAGATATCCTGTCCGAAAAATTCTACTTTCCCTGTAACTTTTACTTTTCCCTCTATTTCCCCAATGCGGTTTAGGGCTTTTAGTAGAGTAGATTTACCACACCCAGAAGGTCCAATCATGGCTGTGACTTTGTACTGGGGAATATTGATGAAAACTCCCTCTAAGGCTTTTTTGGTGCCATAGAAGAAACTGACGTTTTCTACCTTGATGGCGGGTTGAGTGATTTCTCTAGATTGGGTTTGTCGGTCAGTAGTATTCATAACAATTAACTAGAACGTTTACGAGTAAAAAATCGAGAGGCTAAACTGGTAAGCAAAACTAAAAGCACAAGGACTAAAGATGCCGTCCAAGCCAAGGCATTTTGTTCAGGAAACGGAGAACTGGCATAGTTATAAATCAATACCGGTAAGGAGGGGGTAGGACTCCAGAGGTTTTCTTGCCAAAATTGACTAAACAAAGCCGTAAACATTAACGGGGCTGTTTCTCCGGCGGCTCGGGCTACAGCTAAAAGCACTCCTGTCGTGATCGGAGCGATCGCCGAGGGGAGTATAATTTTAAAAATAGTCTGGAAAGAAGTACCGCCCAGGGCCGAAGAACCAAGCCTGTAGGCCATGGGGACTAACTTTAGGGCTTCTTCCGTAGTAAGAGCAACAATAGGTAACATAATTACCCCTAGGGCAAAACCTCCTGCAATAGCGGAAAATTGCTTAGTAGTCAGAACCAGTAAGCCGTAGGCAAACACCCCAACAATTACTGAAGGCGTACTACTCAACAGTACAGCAGCAAACCTAATCCCATCGGCTAATTTAGAACCCCGGGCAAACTCCGACAGAAAAATACCCGTTAGAATACCCAAAGGAATACTAAATAGGGAAGCCAGTCCCACCATGGTAAAGGTTCCGACGATAGCATTAGCAAAACCACTAGGTTCATTGGGGTCCGAGCCCACAGGAGCCGGGAGGGAGGTAAAGGTTTGCCAATTTAGTTGGGGTAGTCCCTCTTGGATAATTTTCCAAAGAATAGTAAACAAAGGCAGTATAGCCAGAGCCGTTAAAGCAAAGGCCAAAACAGTCATACCCGTATTAAACCCATTGCGAAAAGGGGATAGGGGTTCGTTTAATGCGGGTTCTATTAAAGACGGTTCACGGGTCATAATTTTTACCTAACGGTTGCGGTTAATATACTGCACCATTACAGCAGCAATACTGTTAACGACGAGGGTAATCAAAAAGAGGACTAAAGCCAAATACATTAGCGCGCCAATGTGCAACTCCTCAAAAGCTTCCGCAAATTGGTTAGCTAATGCCGCAGGAATACTATAGCCAGGGGCGAGGATAGAAGGACTAATGATAGTGGAGTTACCAATTACCATAGTCACAGCCATAGTTTCCCCCAGAGCTCGTCCTAGGGCGAGGATAATACCGCCAATAATTCCTGAACTAGCAGCCGGTAAGAGAGTCCGCCAGATGGTTTCCCAACGAGTTGCTCCCAAAGCCATAGAAGCACTGCGTAATTCCGTCGGTACTGTGGTTAAAACATCTCGGCTAATAGCGGCAATGGTCGGTAAAATCATGATGGCGAGTAGAATCCCGGCAATAAAAATACTCGGACCCAGGGGCTCAGTGCTAAAAAAAGGAAGCATCCCTAAGTTGGCATGAAGCCATTCCTGTAGGGGTTTTATTACGGGAATTAGGGCAAAAATACCCCATAAACCCACAATTACACTGGGAATAGCGGCGATTAGTTCTACCATAAACCCGATGGGATTGCGTAGCCAATCCGGAACAAAGTTTTCACTGGTGGTTAAGGCCACTGCTAACCCCAGGGGAATGGCCAAGAGCAGGGATAAAAAAGAGGTAACGAGGGTGCCATAGACAAAGGAAAGCCCGCCAAAAAGTTGTTTACCCACATCCCATTGGTCATTAGTCAAAAAGCCGAGCCCAAATTTATTAATAGCCGGTCGGGCATCATTGAATACAGTCCAAGCTAACCATAATAGTACAATAACGACCGAAAAGGCTGCCAATCCGACTAACCACCTAAAAAAGGTATTAATTGAATTGGCACTCCCCTGAGTCTGAGTTAAATCCGTAGTAATAGGTTCTGCAAAGTTTGTCATATTAAATCCCTTTACAATAAGCAATAAATAGTAAGTAGGCGGGTTTTGTGGGGACTTTCCTGTTTCTGGAGATTTGTCCCTAAACCCACCCCTAGGCAACTACTTCATTTTGCTGACAGCCGCGTTGACTTTTTGAGCAACCGCAGGAGGAACTTGGGTAAACTCCAACTCTGTATTGAATTTTTGTCCTGTTGTCAGAATCCAATTCACCAGTTTTTTAACCTGGGCAGCCTTGGCAGGGTCCTTGTAGTCGTTGTAGAGTAACAGCCAAGTCACACCCATAATAGGATAACCATCTTTGGGGTCGTCCACGTTGGCAGTGAAGTCAGGATTAAAGGTAATTCCCGCCATGGCCTTATTCGCTTCCGCTAAACTAGGCTCGACAAAACGTCCAGCTTTGTTCTGGATTTTGGCGGTTTGCAGATTATTCTTGCGAGCAAAGGTATCTTGTACATAGCCAATTGCCCCTTCATTTTGTTTGACTAGGGCGGCAACTCCATCATTTTTAGGTCCTTTGAGTACGGTAAAACCCCAGTTAGGCTCTTTACTAGCACCTACTTTGGCTTTAAAGGAAGGACTAATAGCACTCAAATGGCTGGTAAAGATTTCCGTTGTACCACTTCCATCGGCACGAACAACTACTTTGATGGACTTGTCGGGTAAACCAGGAGATACTTGTTTCCAGTTAGTGATTTGCCCACTAAAAATTTTTCCGAGGACATCCCTAGAAATTTTCACATCGCTCTTGCCTGGTAAGTTGTAGATAACTGCTACCGCTCCACCGGCCGTGGGAACTAGGGTAACGCCCCGTTTCATTTGCGCTTTTTCGGAACTAGAGGGAGCAACGTCAGAAGCCCCAAAGTCAACGGTTTCCCCAATGAACTGACGAATACCTGCACCACTACCTACAGAGTTGTAGTTGACGGTTACGCCAGTGGCTTTTTTGTATTCCGAGAAGTAGCGCTCGTATAGGGGAGCAGGGAAAGAAGCCCCCGCACCACTGAGACTCTGGGCAACGGTTTTGGCGACGGAACCAAATACTACCACTACCCCTGCCATGGAACCAGCAACAACTGTGCTTAAAAATTTGTTTGTAGAAATCATAGGTCTGCGAAATTTGGTAAAAATTTTTCCATTATTATCTTCTTATAAAAGTGTAACCAAAGTACATAAAAAATGCTTCAATACGTCACTATTTTTAGGTTAAGTTTGGGTAAAATCTCTATTTAAACAATCATTAATCTTTCCTTAATATTCTCTTAACTAAAACTCATCCTATAGACATAGTAGTAGAGAAATCAATCAACCAGCGCACCGTCTGGGGAAAGACAATGACAAGTATAAGCACAATAAACTGCAAAACCATAAAGGGAATTGCACTTTTATGAATGTCAAAGGTACTCACTTCCTTGGGAGCAACACTTTGTAAGTAAAAGAGGGAAAACCCCACGGGTGGGGAAATAAAAGCAGTTTGTAAATTGACCGCCATCACTACTGCAAACCAAACCATATCAAGATTTAATGCCTGGGCTGCGGGGACAAATAGGGGGATAGCAATAAAACAAATTTCAATAAACTCAAGAAACACTCCGAGGAGAAAAATAGCTATATTGCTCACAAGTAAAAATCCCAGATATCCCCCAGGTAAACCCGTTAATAACCTAGTAATTAATGTCTTTCCTCCCAAGGCATCAAAGACTAGACTAAAGAAAGAAGAACAAAATAAAATCATGACTACGAGGGCTGTAATTACCGCAGTGGAGTGAGCAGCATCTCGGAGTAATTGCAGAGTTAAACGTCGATTAAAAGCAGCAAGAATACAAGCCCCAAATGCCCCTACTGCACCCGCTTCTGTGGGAGTAGCAATCCCAAAGAATATACTACCAAGGACTGCAAAAATCAATAAAATAGGGGGTATAACTGTTTTTAAAACTTGTTTTAATAATGCCGTACCCTTAGGGATTGGTATATCAAGAGGTAAAGCTGGAACTTTTTCGGGTTGAAACCAAGCTAAACCCAATACATAGAGAATATAAGAACCTGAGAGCATTAAGCCTGGTATTAAAGCCCCTAAAAATAAATCGCCTACCGAAACCCCAATTTGGTCACTTAAAATTACTAAAACTAAACTGGGGGGAATTAATTGGGCAAGGGTACCTGAGGCAATAATTACCCCTGAGGCTAATTGTTTATCGTAGCCATAGCGCAACATAACGGGAAGGGATAACATTCCCATGACTATTACCGTCGCTGCTACCACCCCTGTAGTAGCTGCCAAAACCGTACCTACTAAAATAACAGCTAAAGCTAAACCACCCCGCAGACGACTTAGGAGAATGCCAATGGTTTCTAATAACTCCTCGGCTAGTCCAGACTTTTCTAAAACAGAACCCAAAAAGACGAAAAAAGGAATTGCCAGCAGAGTAAAATTAGACATTGTACCAAACCAAATATTCGGTAGCAACAGTAATCGACTGGGATTAAAATCTCCAAATATGATACCAATTAAGCCAAAAACAATAGCTGTTCCCGCAAAGGAAAAAGCTACAGGGTAGCCACTCATGAGAATAATAAAAAATCCTACAAACATCAACAGACCTAACCATTCAAAACCCATAATTTCCTCTATTCAGGATTAATTTTCTCTGAAATCTCTAAACGAATTTGCTCGGCTACTTCTTCATAGCCCAGGATTATAGCTAAATATTTAATAGCTTGAGAAATACTTTGTAAAAGTAATAAAAATAAACCCAAGGGCAACATAGTTTTAATGGGAGCACGGGGTAAACCATCCGCATCGGGGGAGAGTTCCCAATTACCCCAACTACCATCGGATAAACGTCCCCAGGATTGTAAAATAGGATTAAATGTTACCCAAATTCCGAGAATACAAAAAGGAATTAAAAATAAAATCGTGCCGAGAAAATCAATTAAAGCCTTTCTTTTTTCACCCCATTGGGAATAGAGGAAATCTACCCGTACATTTTCCCCATGACGTAAAATATAAGCAAAAGCACTAAGAAAAGTCAGAGAAAATAAATACCATTGCAAGTCAATCAAGGCATTAGAGGACAATTGTGTACCGATAAAGCGCCCTAGGTAACGAGCCACTACATTAAAAAAGCCAACTCCGACGGTTAGTAACACGAACCACTGGGAAAGCCATCCTAATTTGTCTGTAAACTTGTCAATGGATTGGGAAACCTTTAAGAGTTTTTTAATTAAAGGATAGGTTCTTGAGCTAGGCATAAACAGGCTAAAAAATCAATCGAGTACCTTATTTTACTTGAATTACGCACTATTCGTGTTATTGTGGTTGAATCTTAAAACTTAAGCTCTTTTTTAACCAGTTTATATGAAACGTAGATCCATTATTAAAAGTTTATCCCAAGGAGCGATCGCCGCGACAGGTGTGGCAGTAGTGGGGGGATGTCAATCGGCCCAAAAACAATCCAATGGTAGTCCTGTCGAGACGACTAATCTGCCTACAGTTAACTGGCAAATGGCCACCAGTTGGCCTGTATCCTTGGAAATTATCTTTGGTGGGGCGCAGGTTTTAGCAGAACGGGTGAAAGCCCTTACCAATGGTAAATTTATTATCGAACCTAGAGCCGCGGGGGAAATCGCCCCTGGTTTAGAAGTTCTCAATGTCGTTTCCCAGGGGGCTGTACAGGCAGGACATACGGCTTCCTATTATTACGTCGGTCAAAGTCCTGCCCTGGCTTTTGGTACAACAGTACCCTTTGGACTGACCGCCCAACAACAAAGCGCTTGGCTTTATGAAGGTGGGGGTTTAGCCCAATTGCAAGGGATTTATGCCAAGAAGTTTAATGTAATTCAATTTCCCGCCGGCAATACGGGTACGCAAATGGGGGGCTGGTTTCGTCGTGAAGTTAAAACCGTTAATGACCTCAAGGGACTGAAAATGCGGATACCAGGTTTGGGAGGTAAAGTCATGGCCAAATTAGGAGTGACGGTACAAACCCTACCAGGGGGAGAGATTTTTCAAGCTTTGCAAACTGGGGCGATAGATGCAGCCGAATGGGTGGGACCCTACGATGATGCTAAGTTAGGGCTCAATAAGGTGGCTAAATATTACTATTACCCCGGCTGGTGGGAACCTGGAGCGACTCTAGAGGTACAGATTAATCTAGACGAGTGGAAAAAGTTACCCCCTCAATATCAAGCAGCTTTACAAACGGCGGCCTTTGAGTCGAATACGATTATGTTAGCCCGTTATGATGCTCGTAATAATGAGGCTTTGCAAACCCTTTTAAAGACAGGGACTCAGGTTCGTCCCTACAGCCAGGAAATTCTAGAGGCGGCAGAAAAGGCTTCCTTTGCTTTATACGAGGAATTTGCGGCAAAAGATGCGGATTTCAAGGCAGTTTATGATTCTTGGAAAGAGTTTAGAGAGAGGATTTATGCTTGGAATAATCTTAACGAAGGGAGTTTTACTCGTTATTCCTACAATAGATTAAAAACGCTGTAGGGAGTGTAACCACGGTAAAAAGACAGTGACAAAATAGTAGACTAATGGACCTGTGAAGACATAACTATCGGTACGGTCGAGGATACCTCCATGGCCTGGGATTAACTCCCCCGAATCCTTGACTCCCGCATCTCGCTTCATTAGTGATTCTGTTAAATCTCCCAGTAGACTTACCAAACCGATTAATAGGCCGAGGACAAATCCTGTGATTTCCCAGTAGGGCCAGTCTAAATAACTTGCCCCAAATTCAGCTACAGCAATACTGCCTAAAATCCCAAAGATAGTACCCTCTACGGTTTTTTTCGGACTGACGAGGGATAGGCTAGTGCGACCGAACCATTTACCCATAATATAAGCCCCAATGTCGGCGGCCCAAATACAACCAAAGGCGAGAAAAGTTAGCGTCAGAGCGGCGGGTAAAAATTTCGGCTCAGTCCAGGAATCGGGCCAATAACCTAGAAGGGAAAAATCATTACTGGCCAAGGTGATAGAGTTGGGGACAGGTTCGTATCCCACTCGCAAGCGAATCCAATAACTGGGTAAATATCCCCCATAAAACAAACCCAAAATTGAAGTGGAAATATCGGCAATAGTGGCGAGCCGAGGTTGCAGGAGCAGATAAAAACAAATTAAAGCCCCGGCTAGGGCAAACATGGCATCGGTGAGGGATGGGGTGATGGCAGCACTAATTAAAATCAACTGGGATACAAATAGGGTAGTTTTAGCTGCGGGTAAAATGCCCTTGGCGTGGACTAGGCGAAAATACTCCACAAGTCCCAAGAAAACTAAGACTCCCATACCTAGGGTAAAGTACCATCCGCCGAGGATAATAAGCCCCAAGGCCAAAATAATCGCAACGATCGCACTAAAAATCCGCTTCCAAGGCATAATTACAATGATTCCCTAAGTATTGCCGAATATTAAGAAAACCTTATGGTGAGGATAAGAACTGCCCTTAACTCTTTAGCTTAACAGGTTATCGGCTTGAATGGGGGATGGGAAAATTTACTCCCGATAACTTGCTATAACTCGCCCAAAGCCCCATAATTTTTGATAATAAGCCTGACTGATGGTGTCCCCGTCTGGGGAAAGTTGATCAATGCCGATACCATTACGCCCCATCTCCCGACCGGAACTATGAATATACCATCCTTCCCCTAGATAAAGTGCTACATGATTCACTTTTTGCTGACCAAAAAAGATTAAATCTCCCCTTAACAGTTCTTCACAGGTCACGGATTGGGTAAAAGCTTCCTGTTGGTAGGAATCCCTAGGTAGCCAAATTCCTGAGACAGAAAAGGCTTTTTGTATCAATCCTGAACAATCATAATTTGGTCCCAGGGTTCCTCCCCAAAGATAATGGTTAGGAATTTTTAGGGCTGCTTGGGTAAAATCTATGACCCCATCTAAACGGGAGACAATCTGCTCCCGTGATAAAGATATACCAGAATAGGAGGTTTTTGCTGGCTCAAGGGAAGTTAGCTTTTCCCTAGGAATCCACGCTAAATAACCATCCTCGCATAGTTGAACCTCTAACGCTTTCTCCGAGGAAGTGATGATTTTAAGCTGTCTTCCTTGGGCGACTTGGGTAGCTAATTCTCGGCAAGTTGGGGAATTATAAATGTCTAGGTCTTGAGTGCATATATACTCAATAATTGATGAAGGCAAAAACATCTGGCGAAAAGGGGTAAACTGAATATAGCAATACTAAAGGATTTGTGGGTAGTATTTTCCCTGATTGCCTCTTGTCTACTGAAATGCGATCGCTATATTATGATGGGGATTATCTCCTAATTTATTACCCCCATGGCCTTTTTCCACCAAGACGAACGACTGCAAAAAATCTGCACAAAGGTTTTAGAAGCAACTTGGAGTCAATTTCCCAATTTACCTCCCCATCAGGTAGCCCTAACTGGGATCGTCTACGACGTTCCTGTTATTGTCAATACAGGTGGAGCGATTTCGGCGGAAGAATTTTGGAAACATCCGGTTAGGGGTTTTAGCTATCGGGGGATTGAGCGGATTTACCCCGCTAGTGTGGCTAAATTATTTTATTTGGTGGCGATTCACGAATGGTTAGAAAGTGCCATGATTTCTGAATCCGTGGAACTGCATCGAGCCATAGCCGACATGATTATTGATTCTAGTAATGATGCTACCAGTTTGGTCGTGGATGTCCTCACGGGTACCAGTAGCGGACCGGAATTACCACTCGGGCCTTTTGAAACCTGGAAGCAACAACGTAATATTATCAATCGTTATTTTCAATCCTTGGCTTGGGAGGAGTTAGAATCCATCAATGTCAATCAGAAAACCTGGGGAGATGGTCCCTACGGCAGGGAGAGGGCTTTTTTAGGTGAATTGATGGAAAATCGCAATATGTTAACCACGGAGGCAGTAGCGCGGTTATTACATGCTATCGTTGGCGGCATTGCGGTTTCTTCCCTACGCTCCCAAAAGATGATGGCTTTGCTCAAACGTAGCTTGCAAGAAGAAAATCAAGTCACAGGATTCTTAGGGGAAGGGCTCCCCCAGGATAGCCAAATCTGGTCAAAAGCTGGCTGGACAAGCCAAGTACGTCATGATGCGGCATATATTGAGGTGCCATCCCTCGCTCCCTTTATTCTGGTGGTATTTATAGAAGGGCGAGAAATCAGCCAAAATATAGAAATTATTCCTTTTATAGCCCAGTCTTTTGTGAAGCAACTAAGTTTGGATAGATAGTTTTTTCTGAGGATTTATTTTCCTAACCTAGCTCCTGCCCCCTAGGTAAATTGTAGCCATTTCTACGAAAGTTTTTCCAGAAATCCGCTATCCTCATGGAAACAATGATGTATCCTCATAAATTAGTGACCATAAAGAATGCGGATTGAGCAGTTACAGGCATTTCTGGCGGTAGCCGACACAGGAAATTTTGGACAAGCTGCCCGACAGTGCGGGGTAACACAGTCAACGATTAGCCGCCAGATTCAATCCCTAGAGAGCGATTTAGGTTTACCCTTGTTTCATCGTACCTCCCACGCCAAGTTAACGATCGCCGGGGAAAAGTTGTTTCCTAGAGCTAGGAAGATTTGCACGGAATGGAATACGGTTCATGAGGAAATTTCCGAACTGCAAGCAGGTAAACAGCCGGAGCTTTGTGTTGCGGCTATTCATTCGGTTTGTTCCCATTACTTACCCCCCATACTGCAAAAATTTTGTCAAGATTTCCCAGAGGTACAGTTGCGAGTAACGGCTTTAGGTAGCGATCGCGCCCTCAAAGTTCTCCGGGATGGTTTAGTGGATGTAGCCCTAGTCATGAATAACCGATTTCTAACCGCTACTCCAGAAATGGTAGTTGAAGTATTATACGAAGAACAAATTCAGATTCTCATGGCTCGGGATCATCCTTTAACCCAATTTGAGGAGGTACCTTGGTCCGAATTAGTCCTCTTTCCCCAGGTAGTATTTAAGGATGGCTACGGGATGCAGAGACTTGTACAAGAGTGGTTTTCTCGTCAGGATATTACCCTCAAAACCGTGATGGAGTTAAATACCCTTGATGCTTTTCGTGGTGTAGTCAGACAGGGGAATATTATCGCCCTTTTACCCCAGTCTGCCCTAATTGATGCCCAAAATGATCCGACTTTGGCCATTCGTACTATCGCCTGTGCTTCTGAGCCTAATAATAGTCTGGGGAAAACTCGCCCTAGTCGTCAGGTGGTAATGGTGACAACCAGCGATCGCTTGGAGATTCCTCCCATTGCCCATTTTTGTGAACTGGTGCGCCAAGAAAGCCGATCTTCCCTGTATTCTAAGTAATTGTTTCGGGTGTATTTTCCAAAATAGTACCATTGAATGGTACCATCAAAAGATGAATCGAAAACAACGTAACACCTACGACGCTCTGTTTGCCGAGCCGATTCGTCGCAATGTTGATTGGAGCGATGTCGTATCTTTAGTTAAAGCTTTAGGGGGTGAAGTGCTTCAGGGGGATGGGTCAAGGGTTCGGTTTGACCTAAGAGGAATTTCCCTTAATATTCACTCTCCTCATCCTCAAAAAGAATTGAAACGTTATCAGGTTAAAGCTGTTAGAGATTTTTTAATTAATGCTGAAGTTGAACTATGAAATACAAAGGATATGAAGCAATTGTTGAATACGACGAGCAGGATCGGCTATTTGTTGGTCGTGTCATTAATACTCTTGATGTAATCGTATTTGATGGTAAATCGGTAGAAGAACTAGAAAGCTCTTTTCATAATACTGTTGAGGAGTATTTAGAAGATTGCCAAAAAAGAGGAAAAACACCAAACAAACCCTTTTCTGGCCGATTTAATCTCCGCATCTCTCCCGATTTACACCGCCAAGCGTCTCTTCTAGCAGAAAAAGAAGGAATTAGCTTAAATACTTTGGTTGAGAAAGCACTCCATAATATTCTGGTTTAGCTCCTGTAGGGGAAACTGTCCGTTTTTGTGCCCTAATACTGGACAACCAAACTAAATTAGGCTGTCACTTTGATTGCAGATAAGACTGCCGATCAACCAGACACCTCTACGCTCTCGAAGAGATCCGTCCACGATGAGCAAATTATCCCTCACTATAGCGAGGTTGTCGGACTGTCATTGTTTTGATCCTATTTAAACTTTTATTCCTCTATTTTAACCTAGATGACAAGATAGGCGATCACTTCACTCATCATTAATTAAGTATAAACTTATCAAGAGAGGAGAATCTATAATACTTTTTCCCTGTAGTTGGATCTGTCATAGTTGGCTGGTCATCGCACTCTAGCCAGCCATTAGTATTTGGTGAATATAATTCAGTATACCGATCTTTATAGAACATACATTTTCCCGATGATATAGGGATAAAGCAATATCCATTCTCGAATATAGCACCTGATATGCTAGGTTGAACTCCATTTCTTGAACATTCATATTGGCGACGGGATTGGGCAATTAAGTGGCTTTTGCCTAAAGTGTCAGCCCGTACTGCGACAGAGTTTATCCCGTACAATACCCCTAAATTAGTATGTTGTCAAGATTCCTCTTCCTCTTCAACGCCTAAAACGATCATTGCTCGTAGCTGATCCTATCCATATTTGTGGCTTTAGCACAATAATTTGTCACGCTCTCAGACCACTTTCCCATGTTAGGATAGTTCCTAAGGGTCGTCTTCTTATACGATTCGATCATATTCAATTTACAAAATCAAAAATAATAGGTGATTTATGGAGAAAGAAGAAATTCTAACCAAACTAAGAAAGCAAAGAGAAAAGCTCGAGAGCTTCGGGGTTAAATCTTTAGCGATTTTCGGATCGGTGGCTAGAGATGAATCTGGAGCGAAAAGCGATCTGGACTTGTTAGTAGAATTTGAAGGGAAGATGAGCTTTGATAGGTATATGGACTTAAAATTTTACTTAGAAGATTACTTGGGAGTAAAAGTTGATTTAGTCAGCCAAAAGATGCTCAAGCCACAGATTCGCAATTCCGTCTTGAAGGAAGCGATCAATGTCGCGTAGCCTCCGATTGTACTTGGAAGACATTTTATCGAGTGGAGCCAAGATATTACGCTACACAGAGGGAATGACCTGTGAAGATTTCATTAGGGATGAAAGAACCTATGATGCGGTGGTCAGAAACTTACAGATCATCGGAGAAGTTGTGAAAAATCTTCCCATGGAGTTTAGGGATAAGTACAAACAGATTGAATGGAGAAAAATAGCTGGACTAAGGGATATCTTAGCCCATGCTTACTTCAGCGTAGAAGATGAAATTCTCTGGGATGTTGTCGAGAACAAAGTTTCAATTTTAATTGAACAGATTAGGAAAATATTACTTGAATTGAAAGAGTAAAAAAAGTAAGTCCGAAGATGGCAACTGCTTGAGTTGTGATGCTTGACTCATGGCTTTTGATCGATTTTCAATACCCACATGACCTACTATATAGCAATCCTAAATGAAATATAAACGCATCTCCTGCCTCCTGCCTCCTGCCTATCCCCACGGGTAAGTTTACAACCTAAATGGAATCGCTATAGCACTCCTATTAAGATACTTTCGGGGAGAAAGGAGAGAGATATTCTCAACTTAAGCTAGGATAAATGAACGCTATGAGATACAAGCAAGACTCCTAAAACCTATATATGAGCCAAGCCTTTAGAGACTTACTAAAAATTATCGGGAGTGGAACCCATACAGGAGGGGATCTCACTAGGGAGCAGTCCGCCCAAGCGACCGAAATGATGCTCCGCCAAATCGCTACCCCCGCACAAATTGGGGCGTTTATGATTGCCCACCGGATTAAGCGTCCAACTTTTAGCGAATTAGCAGGAATGCTAGATGCTTACGAAAATCTAGGCCCCCGTCTCGAAAGTCAAACCCTTGCTAATCAATCAGTGGTGGTTTTTGGTGTCCCCTACGATGGGCGATCGCGTACTGTACCCATTCTCCCGATTACGGCTTTAATCTTGGCTAGTGAGGGGGTTCCCGTTATCATGCACGGAGGGAATAGTATGCCAACTAAGTATGGTATTCCCCTAGTACAAATGTGGCAAGCCCTAGGGGTTGATTTTACTACCCTTTCTTTGCCCCAACTGCAACGACAACTGGAAACCACAGGACTTACCTTTGTCTATACTCCCCAACATTTTCCCGCAGCCGAAGGATTAGTTCCCTATCGAGATCAAATCGGTAAACGCCCACCCATCGCCACAATTGAGCTAATTTGGTCGCCCTATCGGGGTCAACAGCATCAAATTTCTGGGTTTGTCCATCCCCCCACGGAGGATCGCTTTCGGGAAACTCTACCCCTAAAGGGTGTCCATCACTTTACCACCGTCAAGGGTTTAGAAGGAAGTTGTGATCTCGCCTGTAGTCGTACTGCTATTATCGGATTGGGAAATTCTACCTTTGAGCGTTTATTACTTAAACCCCAAGACTACGGCTTTTCCCCCCTGGATGTCCCTCTAGTTTCTGGGGAAGAAATGCTAAAACTCTGGCAAGAATTGTTAGCAGGCCAAACCAATGTCCTGACTGATACAGCTATTCTCAATGGGGGTTTTTATCTCTGGCGTTGCGGAGTCTCTGGGGATTTATCGACCGGTTTCGCTAGGGCGGAAGAGTTGTTAAATAAGGGCAAAGTCTGGGAAAAACTTCAGGAAATTTTCTTATTTCGTCTTTAGGGGAACTTCTAGACCTTAGCCTCCTCAAAAACCCCTATATTACGGAATTTTTGGTACCGTAGTTCTTGGAGTTGTTTAGAATCTAAGGCCAAAAGTGTTTCTAGATTATCATGGATAATTTGTTTGAGGATAGCTGCAGCTTTAATCGGGTCAGCATGGGCCGCCCCTGGGGGTTCGGGTACAATTTGATCAATAATGCCTAAACCCTTTAAATCCGTAGCGGTAATTTTCAGGGCTACTGCTGCTTGTTCTGATTTTTTGGCATCTTTCCAGAGAATCGCAGCACAGGCTTCGGGAGTGGCTACAGTGTAAACGGAATGCTCTAACATCAACAGGCGATCGCCCACACCAATGCCCAGGGCCCCGCCCGATCCACCTTCCCCAATTACAGTACAAATAATCGGTACTTTTAAACGGAACATTTCCCGTAAATTATAGGCTATAGCTTCCCCTTGACCCATTTCTTCGGCTTCAACTCCCGCCCAAGCACCAGGGGTATCAATAAAGGTTAAAATCGGCATTCCATAGCGATCGGCATGTTCCATAAGGCGCATGGCTTTGCGGTAGCCCCCTGGGGAGGCCATGCCAAAATTACGGGCCACATTGTCCTTGGTATCTCTGCCTTTTTGGTGTCCGAGAATGACCACGGGACGACCATTTAAGCGAGCTACTCCCCCCACTAGGGCAGGATCGTCATAACCACTGCGATCGCCATGTAACTCAAACCATTCATCCGTCATGGCTTGAATATAATCCAAGGTACTAGGGCGACGGGGATGGCGAGCTAGTTGTAGGCGTTGGGAGGGATTGAGGGAGCTAAAGATTTCCTGGCGCAATTCATCGGCTCGCGTTTCTAGTTGGCTAATTTGTTCGGAAACATCCACGTTATTTTCTTCGGCGAGTTGGCGAATTTGTTGGATGCGGATTTCTAATTCTCCTAGGGGTTTTTCAAATTCTAGTTGGAAGATACGACGTTCGGATTTAGTCATGCTTTTTTATTGACCCGAGGCTTGGGTAATCTGTTGATAGGCGGTTTCTAAATTACTAGAGTACAAAGCCTGAAAACCATAGTTACTATACTGGCTAGGCACTTTTTCCGCCTCCTTGAGGGCTTGCTCTTGGGAGATTTCTGCTTTTTTCCAACCCAAGGCTAACTCTTCTAGATTATCAAAATAGGCCTGCTGTTGCACGACAATTTGGCGATCGCTTACTGATCCATGGCCTGGTACTATTTTAGCTTCCGGATACTGCCGGAGCAACTCTTGTAAACTAGCTTGCCACTTACGAATATCCCCATCGGCAACGTAGGGAATCCTTTGGTTAAAAACAATATCCCCCGTAAACAGTATATCTGCATCGGGTACATAAACAAGGACATCGGTACCTGGGGTATGGCCTTCCGTGGGGATAATTTTGATTTGGCGATCGCCAAGCCAAAGACTGGTGGCATTGTCAATGATAATACTCGGAGGGGTTAGGGTCAGATCTCTATCTTTATTACGGGTTAACATCAGCGATCTAATTTCCCCGCGGCCGATCAAGGGGATATTTTCGGCGGCGATGGCGGCATTTCCTCCTGTGTGATCAAAATGAAAATGGCTATTAATCACATAGCGAATCGGTTCCTGGCTTAAGCTCTTGGCTGTTTCTAACATTAACTTCCCTAGAGCCTTATTTTGGAAAGGATCAATTAGTATTGTTCCCTCATCGCTCAAGATAATACCCCCATTACAGATGGCTATTTTAGCGGCATCGGCGGGGGGGAAATCGGTACTGGAGACTAGGGCATAAACTCCTAAACCTACTTTCTCTAAACTTAAGCCAGCAGAGGCTAGGGTTAGTTTATTGGGGGTTTGCGCCTGGGCTAATCCTAGTCCAGCATAGGTAAGCATTGCCAGTGTGATCACAAAAAGGATACTTTTTTGCCAAAATTTCATATTTATCTCAAAAATTCATCAAAACCACTACCGTAATTTTAACGGCTTTTTCTACCGATGCATGGGTGACAAGCCCAGAAATCAGTGCTAATCTAGAGTTGGTGAAAGATAAGCTCAAAAAATTATTCTTCTTAAAACCCAGTTAAATTGTTTGTCTATACAAATTCGCCTAGCAGAAGCTCAAGACCTAAAAGACTTGGTAGAGGTTTTAACCTATAGTTTCCATTCGGATTCTACTCTGGTGTCCTGGTTCTATCCCCTTGTTAAATTAGGAATTTCTGAAGATATTCGCACCAGATTGCAGTCGAGAAATCCCCACTATCGCTGTTTTGCTGCTAGTTTAACCACAACTCATATTATAGTCGGAACCGTGGAGATTTCTGTGCGCCACCGTTTACTTTTGGCTGAATCTATGCCCTATATAGCTAATTTGGCTGTTAGTAAAGAGCATCGCCGCCAAGGTATTGCCCGCCAACTTTTGGTAAAATGCGAACAAATAGCCCAAGAGTGGGGATTTAAACAATTGACTCTCCACGTTTTAGAAGATAACATGGCCGCCCAAGAACTCTATTTTAGTCACGGTTATCGCCTAGATAGGGTAGAACATACTTTAAATAGTTGGTTATTTAATCAGCCGCGACAACTCTTTTTGAAAAAGCAGTTATGTTAGGAGTTATATATTGTGATAGAATCACGGATTTCTGTAGATAGTATTTTGTCTCAAATTAAACAAAAAAAATTATTAGTTGTTAATCCCCGCCGCAAAAATGGATTAATTCTTTATAAACGCTATTATGCCGAATTTGCAGGACCTGGAGCCGTAATTGGTAGTGAATTTGACGAGGATATTGTGGCTCTAATTCCCGTTGGTAAACTTTCTTTGGTAGTACCACAAAATTCCCAAGAAAAAATTAATGCCTATCTAATTCGACGACAATGGATAAGATTAACAAAACAAATTACTGACAATCCCATTCCTCTCCAACGCGCCCAGGTTATTTTAAATCAATTTGAAAACTGGTTTGATGCCCAAACTATATCAGAATTACCCGATCAAGCTTTTGCTATGTTGGTGGGAGTTTTACCCCAAACTATTCGTCGGGTTAGGGATGAATTTGAACGGCTTTAACTGTTTCTGATGGCAAATTGATTTAGATAGGCGACGGGTTGACTTGGATCAAATTCCCTTTGATCAATAAAGGTGGTTTTAGGCTCAATTTTTAGGCGATCGCTTGGCAGTTCAATTTTTAAACCCTTGGCTACCTCTTCATAAATCCCTAGGGGATATACCCTATCTAAAAGACTGTCTGCATTCCTGGGATAGGCGGATAAACCTAGTTGTTGCCATCGTACTAATTGAGTTAACAACCAAACTCCGTGGGAACGCCAAGGATAATTAATATGATCCAGTTTCTGTAAATAATTGCTTTTTTGTCCATGGAAAAGACTTAAATCGGCAATTTTTGTGCCATCACTCAGGGGTTGCTCCAACTGCTCGTAGTGATAATTTTCCCCTAAGGCGGATTCTATAAGGGAACTCGGTACATTAATATATTGACTCTTGGCTAAAATCTGGGCTACTTCAGTCTGGTTTTGCTCCTGCTCGCAAAATTGGCAAGCCGCTAGTAACCCCGCAATTAAGGCTCTACTGGTGGTAGGATTTTTGTCTACCCAACTTTGGGTAACTCCCAAAACTTTAGAGGGATGCCCTTGCCAAATGTCTCTGGTTGTGTGAGGGACAAAGCCGACTTTCTTGGCGACTGCTATCTGATTCCAAGGCTCTCCGACACTATAACCATTAATGATCCCTGCCTGAAGTTTATACATTAGTTGGGAAGGTGCGATCGAGATCCATTTTACTTCTTGGCTAGGATTTATAGCCATTGCTCCTAACCAATAGCGATAGAGATAGCCATCTAGGGAAGTAGCAGATTCCGTGGCTAGAGTCGGTGCTTTGTCGAATTTTCGCAGGTAATTGCGGTAATTATCCCCAAACTCTGCAAAATTCTGGTAATAGTGACCAGGGCGTAACCCGGCTTGCCAGGCTTTTGCGGGTAAAGTAATCGCGCTGCCATTACCACTAAGAGTCATTAAAGAAATAATGGGTAGGGGATTTTTACCCAGTTGGGCTAACAGGGGTAAAGGATAGGGAACCTGGGCTGCATCAAATTTTCCCGATAATAAACCCTTCTCTATATCATCCGAGTTTGTCTGCTTACTAAAGCTCACCTTTAACCCATAGCGGGAGAAAAAGTCTTTTTCCTGGGCGATAATCAGAGGGGCTGCGTCCGTTGTCGGTACATAGGCCATAATCAGGTTAGACTTTTCTAGTTTCCCTAAATCCGTGGGGGAGAAAGTCGGGGATTTGTCCCCTTGGGAATGACTACAGGCAGTAATACCGAGGGCCGCAGCCCCGAGGCTAGAATATTTAATAAATTGACGGCGTTTCATTCTGCTTCTGATGGTTCGTGACTTAATAAAAAAGAGCGTCCAGGATTAACTAAAAACCTGCGTCGCACGGCTTGACGACCTAAAAGCATTCTAAAGCCCATGACATCCCTATTGGTTAAGGTTAACTCAATCGGCCAAGAAAGTCCGCCTAGGTGAACTAAAGTCGAGATAACAGGACGAGATTGAACCTGTCCTCCCGAATTACGAACCTCTCGCCATTCTAATAATTCTGCTTCAGCAGAGATACTATACTCGGAGTCTTTTTGGTAAGGATGTACCACAAAGCGAACTAGAGAACGACCATTGACAACAAAGGTTTCGATATCAAAAGCGTGCAAAGCCGAAGACCTAGCTCCTGTGTCAATTTTAGCCTTAATAGCGTGAACATTCAAATCTGGCAAGTCTAACCACTCGCGCCAGCCGATTGTCAGGGGTTTATCGTTAATTTTGTCCTTCATATTACCTGTACATAAGTAAGGAAAACAGCCCTAACTGGTGGGGTATTCACCATCTAGGGTTAACCTATAAAGCCATTTATAATGGATTTAAAGGTTAAATTCAAGGGCGAATCCTCAAAAAAATGCAACCTACTAATCCCCAAAAATTTACAGAAAAAGCCTGGGAAGCGATCGCCAAATCTCCAGACATCGCCAAGCAGAGCAACCAGCAACAGATCGAAAGCGAACACCTGATGAAGTCCTTAATCGAACAGGAAGGGCTCGCCACCAGTATTTTTAATAAAGTCAATGTCAGCGTTCAAAAATTACGAGAGAGAACCGATGACTTTATCCGTCGTCAGCCGAAACTCTCTAACCCTGCTGAATCTGTATACCTAGGCAAAAGTGTCGATACCCTCTTAGATAGAGCCGAAAAATATCGTCAAGAGTTCGATGATGACTTTATCTCCATAGAACACTTGATCTTAGGTTTTGCCCAGGATGATCGTTTTGGTAAAAATCTCCTGGGTGAATTTGCCTTAAACGAAAATAAACTCAAAGACATTATCCGACAAGTGAGAGGATCTCAGAAAGTGACCGATCAAAATCCCGAAGGGAAATACGAAGCCTTAGAAAAATATGGTCGAGATTTAACCCAACTCGCCCGAGAAGGAAAACTCGATCCCGTTATTGGTAGAGATGATGAAATTCGTCGCACAATCCAGATTCTCTCCCGTCGTACCAAAAACAACCCCGTACTAATTGGGGAGCCTGGTGTGGGTAAAACTGCCATTGTGGAAGGGTTAGCCCAACGGATTATCAATCGAGATGTCCCTGAATCCCTGACGGATCGTAAATTGATCGCCTTAGATTTAGGGGGACTAATCGCCGGGGCTAAATACAGGGGAGAATTTGAAGAAAGACTAAAGGCCGTACTTAAGGAAGTTACCGATTCCCAAGGCCAGATCATTATGTTTATTGATGAAATTCATACCGTAGTGGGAGCCGGAGCTAGTCAAGGGGCGATGGATGCTAGTAATCTCCTCAAGCCCATGTTAGCTAGAGGTGAGTTGCGTTGTATTGGTGCGACTACCTTGGATGAGTATCGTAAATATATCGAAAAAGATGCCGCCCTGGAAAGACGTTTTCAAGAGGTTTTAGTAGATGAGCCCAACGTGGTTGATACTATTTCTATTCTACGGGGACTGAAGGAGCGTTATGAGGTTCACCATGGGGTGAAAATTGCCGATAGTGCCCTAGTGGCCGCTGCGGTACTCTCTAACCGTTATATTAGCGATCGCTTTTTACCGGATAAGGCCATTGATTTGGTGGACGAGTCTGCGGCTAAATTGAAGATGGAAATAACCTCTAAACCAGAAGAGTTAGACGAAGTAGATCGGAAAATTCTGCAATTGGAGATGGAAAGACTTTCTTTGCAAAGGGAATACGACGCGGCCTCCGTGGAACGTTTGCAAAAACTAGAAAAGGAACTGGCGGACTTAAAAGAGGAACAATCTCAATTTAATGCCCAATGGCAAGCGGAAAAAGAAGTTATTGAAAAGATTCGCGCTGCTAAAAAGGAGATGGAGCAGGTCAACTTAGAAGCCCAGCAAGCCGAACGAGATTATGATTATAACAAGGCCGCCGAGTTGCGTTTTGGCAAGTTGAACCAATTACAATCTACCCTCAAAGAGCTAGAAACCCAACTAAGCGATCGCCAAACCACGGGTAAAAGCCTATTACGGGAAGAAGTTTTGGAGTCCGATATTGCGGAAATTATTTCTAAATGGACGGGTATCCCCTTAAATAAATTAGTCGAATCGGAAAAGGATAAACTACTACACCTCGAAGATGAATTACACCATCGGGTTATTGGTCAAGATGAGGCTGTAACGGCTGTAGCAGAAGCAATTCAACGCTCCCGTGCTGGACTTGCAGATCCGAATCGTCCTACCGCCAGTTTTATTTTTCTCGGGCCCACGGGCGTGGGTAAAACGGAATTGGCTAAAGCCTTAGCTCTATCTCTATTTGACTCAGAGGAGGCTATGGTCAGGATTGATATGTCAGAATACATGGAGAAGCATACGGTTTCCCGCCTAATGGGAGCGCCTCCGGGGTACGTGGGTTACGAGGAAGGTGGACAGCTTACGGAGGCTATCCGACGACGACCCTATGCGGTTATTCTCTTTGATGAGATTGAAAAGGCTCACCCTGATGTTTTTAATGTCATGTTGCAAATCCTAGATGATGGACGTCTAACAGATTCCCAAGCCCATGTTGTGGATTTTAAAAATACCATCATTATTATGACCAGTAACATCGGCTCCCAATATATCCTCGATGTAGCAGGGGATGATTCCCAATACCAGGAAATGCGTTCTCGGGTTATGGCTGCCATGGGTGAGAATTTCCGTCCTGAGTTTCTCAACCGTATCGACGAGATTATTATCTTCCATAGCTTGAAAAAATCAGAACTTGGTCAAATTGTCAAGCTTTTAGTTGAGCGAGTTAACCAGCGTCTAGGGGAACAAAAACTTTCCCTGAAACTTTCGGGCAAAGCCACGGACTTTATCGCTGACGTGGGTTATGATCCTGTCTACGGTGCCAGACCTTTAAAAAGAGCAGTACAAAGGTATTTAGAGACGGCGATCGCCAAGTCCATCCTCAAGGGCGAGTTTAAGCCAGGAGATACAATCTTTGTAGATGTGGAAGATGAACGCTTAACCCTCAAGCGTCTAGCCGGGGAAGTAGTAACAATTTAACTTAAATTAGGGTGGGGAATCATTCTTCCCCATCTCCCTAGGATCAAGGCATTTGTAGGATAATAAAATCATTTTCTGGAATAGAATCCTTAAATTGTCCCTGCTCTGCTAGGAATCCGATTAAATGCAAGCGATAACCGGGATATATCTGTAAATCTCCCCAGGGAACAGCTATTTCTAGACATTGATTTAAACAAGCCTTAGCGTGACTAGGGCGAGGGTGCCAAGAATAACTATCCTGGGCTTCCTCTAGCCAAGTGGTTTCCGTTAAAAGATTAATTCCCAAATGATAATGGAAGTGGAAATTTAAAGGTGCTTGCTCCGGTAAATCTGCCAAAGGAGCCGGACAATGGGCATGATAAACCCCTGGGTAGTACCAGAGTAAATGTAATTCGTGGGGTAAATCCTGTCCTACCTTAATGCCTTTGCGTAAATCTAAACGCAGATAAAAATTAAGATGATCCCATCCATAGTATAAATGCTGAATATCACTACTGCGGTGCATGGTTCCGCGAGAACCTCCGAGATCTAAATAACCAGCTTTTGCCCAGTCCTGTTCGTCTCCAAACCCATCAATAACAGGATGGATAAAGCTTTCTGGCGTATTTCTTTGGCGGGCGTGATGATCCTCCAGGGGTTGGCGCAAATAGGGAGGAATTGGCTCATTGAGGGCGCGGTAAATAGCCGTCAGGTGTTCCCGAAAAAGTTGATCAAACATGGCATCATGGCTACAGGAATGACCTTCTCCAAACCACCAAAACCAATCCGAACCCTCCGCCGCGTCTAGAGCATCCCAAACTTCGGGATTATTTTCTGGGGTAGCTTCCGGATGATAGGCAATAATTTCCCTAGCTGCGGTGAGATAATCCCAGGCTTTATTTTTAATTGGGTCACCAATCCAGGTAGTAAAATTGGCATCAATCCAGGAGCCACTGTGGAGCAAGGAAGCAGGTAAGGCCACCTTGGGGGGGAATTTACTTAAAAACTCGGAAACAGTGACTAATTCCAGTCCATCGTGGTCACTTAAGCGAGAATAAAGCTCATTGAGAAACCTTAAGCCATCCTGGGGATAATGTTCCCAACAGTTCTCTCCGTCTAAAGCAATGGTAACTAACCAAGGCTCCGCTAAGGCGGTACCGTCTTTTTGTAATTCTAATAGGGAGCGAGAAATGGCCTCTAGGTGTCCGATTAAATCCAACGCCGCCGTGCGTGCGTCCATATTTGCATAGGTAAAACCAATTAAATCCGAAAGACGATGATCCCGAAAGACAATAGCCAACTCACCCTGGGGCGTTTCTAGACGATAGGGACGATAGAGTAATTCTGGAGCCATCAGATTACCTACCTCATTGCGATGGAAGAAATGATTTAAGGTATAGCCGAGGACTCCCTCATCCGAACAAAGCCACTGGAATCCTTGTTTAGCAATGAAGGGCAAAATTTCGGGACTTACGGACTCTTCCGAGGGCCATAGTCCCCTCGGGGAACAGTTAAAATATTCTGTATATAGGTTCCAGGCTTTTTGCAGATGGCGAGTTACATCCTGCGTCCATTGAAAACGGAATTGCGGTAATTGCATCTGGGGAACAGCAACTTTGGCTGAGTAGGTATCGGCAATTAGGGGTAGGATGGGATGGGTATAGGGACTGGTGGTGATTTCTATCTGTCCCGACTCCTGCATAGCCCGATGTTGGGGAATAATGCGGCGAATAATTTGCCTTTGTTTGGAGATAATGCGCTGGCGATCGCTTAAAGTAAAGTTTTTACCTCGCTTGAGCCATTGGGCAATTTCATGGTCATCCCAAAAAATCGGATCTATCCAAGCTAAATTGTGCCAAGCCAGTAAATCGCTATAATCTTGGAGAGTCCAATTTTCTAGACACCAAGCCATTCCTTGCTCCTGGCGTTGGTGATAGAGTTGGGCATAACGGGGGTGGGGATCGATCAGGGTATGATGATTAGCATCAAAAAAATGCTCAAGGATAAAATGTTTTTGGACTAAACTGAACTGGGTTTCGGGGGTCAAAGTTACGGCTAAATAGGGGTCTATCGCCACTCCTTGGGCATAATCCTCCAGTTGCAAAAGCAAGGACGGAACGAGGTTAACGGTTTGGTGCAGTCGAGGATAGCGCTCTAAAATCAACATCAGATCCAAATAATCCTTAGTCCCGTGCAGTCTCACCCAAGGAAGTCGATACTGTCCGGAGGTGTCTTTGACTATTTCGCGGGACTTATACAGGGGTTGGTGTTGATGCCAAACAAAAGCAACGTGGAGGGGATAAGCCATGAAAACTGTCTCGATTGGGGGTTCAGCTTAGATCAATGATGCTACAATTTTAGCGGTTATGAACCGTTATCTAAAACTTAAAATTATTATGAAACGTTTCTTCGTCGGTAGTCTAGCAACTCTGCTTTTTGCTGTAGGAGCGTATCTTTTACCTGCTCCTTCCTGGGCACAGTTTGACGACGTTAGACAGCATTTACACTCTCTTCCCCATAGTCGTGTGTATTTTGGCAAGGGAAAAACGGGAACAACTATTCAAAATGCTACTAATACTATCTATATATTGGGTGCTAAGGCGGGACAAAAATTGACATTAAAATTGAACAGCTTAGGCGCAGTGGCTACTGTCACCCTCTATGGTGTAGATGGTAAGCCCTTAAGCCCGGTTTTCAGTTCCGAGGATGAGGGCAAGACTTTTACTGTGGTTTTACCCCTAACAGGGGACTACTATATCGTCGGTGGTTCTGGTACCAGTAATGCTCGCTACGATTTCACGGTTTCTATTCTCTAGCAGATTAAGGTTAGATTACAATACAACGACAAATTGAACTTGCTTGATAGATTTTATTTATCATAACCAAAATAAAAACTATTTATGCTAATTATTCATAGGTGATAGACTGAGATAAGGAAATGTCAAGTTAGTGGGTCACAATAGAAATAATTCTATAAAAAGTTTAATGAATCCAAATACTCTAGAAATTTCTCTACTTATCTGGGTAGGGGCATTGGCAGCAGGTTTTTTAGGTTCATTGACGGGGCTAGGGGGTGGAGTAATATTATCATAGACTATTTGTTCTCCGATATGACGACGGACATCGTTGTTCAAACTCTCAAGTCTTGTATCAGACTAGAATTAGGTAGTGTCATTAGTATAGCGAATGGAAGTTAAACCATTGAGCAAAAAAAACGTAACCGCCTCTGAACCTGCCCACCATCATGATTTTACCTCAGCCCCCCATGTTCACAGTGAAGATTCCCTGAAGCAGATTATCAATCGCCTCTCGCGTCTAGAAGGTCATGTTCGAGGGATAAAAACCATGGTAACAGAAGGTCGTCCCTGTCCTGAAGTGCTGGTGCAGATTGCAGCAGTTAGAGGAGCAGTGGATCGAGTTGCCCGTCTAATTCTAGATGAGCATTTGAGTGAATGTATCGCTCGGGCGGCTGAAGCTGGCAATATTGAAGCGGAAATCGCGGAGTTAAAAGCGGCTCTAGATCGGTTTTTGCCCTAAGATGAAAGCAAGAGTTTTTTATGTTTTCCCCCACCTTGGTCAATGTCTTTACAATTACGCATCTACGTTCCGGATCATCCGTTGATTAAACATTGGTTAGCAGTAGCTAGGGATGAAAACACCCCTTCAATTCTCTTTAAAACTGCTATGGTGGAGTTAGGAAGGTGGTTAACCTACGAAGCGACTAGGCAATGGCTGCCGACCTTAGCAACCGAAGTTAAAACCCCCCTTGCCGTTTGCCCTGCTACCTTGGTTAATCCCGAAGTCCCCGTGGCGGTGGTGCCGATTCTCAGGGCGGGATTAGCAATTCTAGAAGGAGCGCAAACCCTTCTCCCTTTGGCCTCTATTTATCATTTAGGGCTAGTCAGAGATGAAGAAACCTTAGAGATTAGCTGTTATCTCAATAAGCTACCAGATGTCTTCGCGCCCCTTACTCAAGTTTTAATTTTAGATCCCATGTTAGCGACAGGAGGATCGATGCTGCGAGCTCTTTCTGAGATTACCAAAAGAGGAGCAGATCCAGCTTTAATCCGCATTATCTCCATTGTGGCAGCTCCTGAAGCTTTAAAAAAAATCAACGAATCCTATCCAAGTCTGGTCATCTATGCCGCTATTATTGATCAAGGACTAAATAGTAAAGGTTATATTGTCCCTGGATTGGGAGATGCGGGCGATCGCGCTTTTGGTACATAAAATATCTTTAGGAGTCAATCATGGGTCAAAAAGACGGATTTGCAGGGGGTTTCCTGACGGGAGCTATCTTTGGGGGTGTAATTGGGGGTGTCGTGGGGGCAATTGTCGCCAACCGTACTACCTTAAAAAAGCCAACTAATCCTAACAAGCTAGGGGCTTCTGATCTGTTAAAACTAGGCACAGAAGAGGAAATGGAAATAGCCCGGCGCAACTTGGAAAATAAAATTGCCCAACTCAATTGCGCCATTGATGATGTCCGTCAACAATTAGAGCCGACAGGTAGCAATCATTTGGAAAGGGAAGAAAACTAATCTAATTCCCTGCGTCCTTCTAGGGCTCTGGCTAAAGTCACTTCATCGGCATATTCTAGATCCCCACCCATGGGCAAACCAAAGGCGATACGGGTAACTTTGGTAAAGGGTTTCAGTAACTGCCCGACATAAAGGGTGGTAGTTTCCCCTTCTACACTGGGATTAATGGCTAAAATCACTTCTTTGGGCTGATTTTGGCTCACTCTTTTAACTAAGGGTTGAATATGCAGGTGTTCGGGGCTGATGCCATCCATCGGCGAAATTACGCCCCCTAAAACATGATATTTGCCCTGATATTCCCGAGTTTTTTCCAGGGCAATAACATCTCGAGAATCCGCTACTACACAAATCGTCCGCTCGTCTCGATGGGGATGGCGACAGATCTCGCAGGTGGGTTCCGCCGAAAGATGAAAGCAGACTTGACATAAACCCACTTGTTTTTTAGCTTCCACCAAGGCTTTAGCCAAGGCTTCCACTTCAGTTTCCGAACGCTTAAGGATATGCAGGGCTAATCTTTGGGCAGTCTTGGGACCTACCCCCGGTAGGCGTTGCAATTGTTCTATTAAACGAGCTAAAGGCGGTGTATAAATGGGGGTTAGCCTCCCGCAACAGCAGGGACAATACTAACTTCATCTCCATCCTCTAGGGGAGTTTCGGCGCCTTTTAAAAAGCGGATATCGTCGGCATTGACGTAGAAGTTTAAAAAGCGGCGAGGTTGACCGCCTTCGTCGCAAAGACGTTCTTTAATACCAGGAAAACTGCTTTCTAGGGTGTCAATTAATTCAGCCAAGTTAGCGCCAGTTGATTCGATGATCGCTTGGTTATTGGTGAATTTTTGTAAAGGAGTTGGAACTAAAACTGTAACGGTCATAGGATCAGAAATTGAAAATTGGTGAATTTTGTCTTTTGTTAATTAAACCAGAACTTGTTGCCATTCTAGGCGTTCTAGGGTGCGGGAGCGCTCTAAGGCTCGCTCAAAGCTGTCTAGTTTCGGCTCAATGATGAAGGGTTCACCAATATAACCCTGTACAGCTTCTTGGGTCTTTAAGCCGTTCCCTGTAATGTAAACGACGGTGGTTTCTTCGGGATCAATTTTTCCTGCTTCTACCAGTTTCTTCAGTACGGCGATGGTGGTGCCGCCGGCGGTTTCGGTAAAAATACCCTCAGTTTCGGCGAGCAGTTTCATGCCTTGGATAATTTCAGCATCGGTGACGGATTCAATATTTCCACCGGTTTTACGGGCGATTTCTAGGGCATACACCGCGTCGGCGGGATTGCCAATGGCGATGGATTTAGCGATGGTATTGGGTTTTACGGGGGTAACAAAATCTCTCCCTTCTCGGAAGGCCGTCGCAATGGGAGAACAGCCTTCGGCTTGGGCACCACTAAAACGCACACTTTTGTCTTCCACTAAGCCCACTTTGATAAATTCTTGGAAGCCCTTATGGATTTTGGTAAATAGGGAACCACTAGCCAGGGGCGCGACTATGTGATCAGGAAGTTTCCAGCCTAGTTGTTCGGCTACCTCAAAGCCGAGGGTTTTCGAGCCTTCGGAATAGTAAGGACGTAAATTAATGTTGACAAAGCCCCAGTCATGGGTATTACTCACTTCTGAACAAAGACGATTGACTTGATCGTAGTTGCCTTTGACCGCCATTACCGTAGGATTGTAGATTAATGTCCCCAAAATTTTACCCGCCTCTAGATCCGCCGGGATGAACACACAACAGTCTAAACCAGCATGGGCGGCGATCGCTGCGGTGGAATTGGCTAAATTGCCTGTACTGGCACAGGATACGGTGGTAAAGCCCAACTCCCTGGCTCTGGTTAAGGCCACGGATACCACTCGATCTTTAAAGCTGAGGGTAGGCATATTGACGGCATCGTTTTTGATGTAGAGATTTTTTAAGCCTAAACGACGGGCTAACCGATGGGATTTAACGAGGGGAGTCATGCCCGTGCCCACATCAATGGGATTTTCGCTTTCGACGGGTAAAAATGCCCGATAACGCCAGATAGAATGGGGTCCTGCTTGAATGCTTTCTCTACTTACCTGACGACGAATTAAGTCGTAGTCGTAGGCTACTTCTAAGGGCGCGAAGGTTTCTTCACAAATATGTAGGGCTTTGAGGGGATATTCCTTGCCGCCTTCTTTAGAAACTAATTTTGTGAAGGTGGGGGTAAATTGGCTAAAGGTTTTGGTGGCTTGGGTCATGGTCGTTTCTACTCGTCTTATCCATCAATCTGTATTTGATGTTATTACGGCATCATAAAAGTTGTCAAGCATACCCGACAAAATTAGTCGGGATTTAATTTTTGAGCCATAACCGTTAAAATAGAGAAACAATGAAAGAAAGTGTCCTGATGTTTAACTGGTTTCGTCGTCAACGCCCTGAACAAGAAGAACCCTCGCCGGTAGTAGAGCCTCTCGAAGACCAAGTCTTAGAACCCCCTACCCCAGACGAGGATTCCCTTTGGTCTGCCCAGGTTTTGGCCGATCAAGGGCGCAAAGCCGAAGATGTGTCCGGGGAAGAGATTAGCTGGCTGAAAAGACTCCGCCAAGGCTTGGGTAAAACTCGCCGAGGTTTAGTCAATCAACTCAAGTCCATTGTGGGTAAGGGCCCCCTGACTAAGGAGGCGATCGCTTCCATTGAGGAATTACTATTACAAGCCGACGTGGGAGTAGCCGCTACCGAAGAGATTATTAAATCCCTAGAGGAAAAAATCAAACAAGATTCTTTACCCTCAGAACAGGCGATCGCCTACCTCAAACAAATCCTCCAGGATCTTCTGGATCAACCCTTAAAAAATTTAGAAAATCCCAGTTTTGAACCCAAAAAAGGGCAATTGAATATCTGGTTACTGACGGGGGTAAATGGAGCCGGCAAAACCACAACCATTGGGAAAATCGCTCATTTAGCCAACAAATCGGGCTATAAATGCCTAATAGCAGCAGCGGATACCTTCAGAGCCGCCGCCGTAGAGCAGGTAAAAATTTGGGGAGAGCGATCGCAAATCGAAGTCATTGCCAACGAGGGCAAAAATACAGATCCGGCTGCGGTTGTCTACGACGGTATTAGTGCCGCTAAAGCACGAAATATGGAATTACTTTTAGTGGATACAGCCGGGCGCCTCCAGAACAAAAAAAACCTGATGGATGAATTAGCCAAAATTCGGCGTATCATCGACAAACAAGCCGCCGATGCCTCGGTAGAATCGCTACTGGTTTTAGATGCTACCCTAGGGCAAAATGGTCTACGTCAAGCTCAGGTATTTTCCCAGGCCGCGCAATTGAGTGGGGTTGTCTTAACCAAACTCGATGGCAGTGCCAAAGGGGGAGTGGCATTCGCGATCGCTCAACAGCTAAACCTCCCTATTCGTTTTATCGGTGTGGGAGAAGGGATAGAAGATTTACGTCCTTTTTCTAGCTATGAATTTGTCGAAGCCCTTTTAGATGGTTAAACCGATGGTTATTGAATGGTTAAAATTTAGGGTTAAGCCGGAACTAAGGGAAAAATTTATCCAAATAGACGAGGATATCTGGACCCGGAACCTGTTTACCTACGAGGGCTATCTAGGTAAACAAGTCTGGATAGATCCCCAAAACCTAGATGAAGTCGTTATGATTAGTTGGTGGGAATCTCGTCCACAATGGAAGGGAATCCCCCAAAAGGCTCTAGACGAGATCGAAGAAAAATTTTTAGAGGCCATGGGTATAGGTAATTATGAACTAATGGAGGGCAAAGAATATCAAGTGCGTAAGTTTGCCCAAAGTAATTAAAAAATTCCCTTGTTATCTGGGATTACCTCAACTACAATAACCTAACAATTATAATTATCATTTCGACTCACCCCTGACACCAAATTTTTTACCTCAAGACTAGGAGATGTTTTTATGTTTCTCGAAGAATTACAACCCCTGCTCAGGGAACTAATAGGGCAACCAGTCGCCTTTGCCGGGGGATTCGTTTCGGGGATACTACGCCTGAAGGTATCGGAAGATCCTTTAAAACAATGGCTAAGGGAGCAGGGAATCATCAGTTATTCCCCTAATTCCGCAACCTCTGACAATGGCAACAGCCCCCAAAGCATTGCCATTGACTAGAACTTTAGTCTAAGAGTATTCTGACTATCTAGGACAGAATAGTTAAAAATCAGCATTGTGCTGTTACCCATTTGGTGTGAGGAGTTGAGTAAATGAATTTACGCGATAATGCCTTGAAAATTCTTCAAGAGACAAGTCGGACGTTTTTTATACCTATTAGTCTTTTACCCCCGAAACTACAAGAAGCCGTTGCCTCTGCTTACTTGTGTATGCGGGCAATAGACGAGGTTGAAGACCACAATGAACTAGATAACTTTACTAAGGCTAAAATTCTTAAGAGAATTAGCCTAAATTTGCAAGCAGGTGTAGGCAACTCGACCATTGATGATTTTTCCGAAGGGTTAAACCATTATCCTCTGCTCGCCGATGTCACGACCAGGATCGGGGAATGGGCTTTACTAGCCCCTGAGACTGTTGCTCCTAGGATTTGGGATGCCACCGCCGCCATGGCCGATCGCATGGCCTATTGGGCAGAAAATAACTGGGAAATCCATACGGAAAGGGATCTCGATCAATATACCTTTAGCGTCGCTGGTGCCGTGGGCTTGCTGCTCTCGGATCTCTGGGCTTGGTACGATGGTACTCAGACTAATCGTAGTCAGGCGATCGGTTTTGGTAGGGGCTTGCAAGCGGTTAATATAGCCCGTAACTACAGTGAGGATTTGAGACGGGGTGTTAACTTCTTTCCCGATGATTGGCAACAGCAGGATATTTATGACTATGCTCGCCGTAATCTTAAATTAGCTGATTACTATACCCAATCCCTACCCCCAGGTCCAGCCTCAGATTTTTGCCGTATCCCCCTAGCTCTGGCCTACGGGACCTTGGATGTCTTAGCTCTGGGCAAAGAAAAACTCAGTCGCTCTGATGTCATGGCTCTAGTACAACAAATGGGATGTTAGGGAGATCCTCGGAGCTTGTATCCAGTAAATCGGTGCTTTATGGTAGATTGATTCCAAAAAAAGACAATTGAGCGAGTAAAGCACAAAACAAATCAAAAGTAAGCACAATGCTTTAAGCAGAGTGTGGGGGTGGCTGTTGTTGAGTCGCCCCAAGCAAGAAAGGGAAACTGCTATATGTCTGAACTTCCTGTTAACGTTACTCTCTACTGGCTCTTAAATCTTCACTGCTTTTTGGGTGGCATTGCTGCTGTCATTGCCCACCGTAAAGGATATCGGTTAATTCCTTGGTTATTTTGGGGATTATTGGGAGGAACTTTTACCCTAGTAGTTGCCTTATACCTCAAGCGTGTCGAGTAGGAGCTTTAACCACAGACAGTCTCGGATAATGAGTATAATATCTGTGAATTAGACATAAAAGAGGAATTAATAATGATGTCGATGCCATTACAGGCAGCCTTTGCCCAGAAAAAAGTTCTCAAGGTGATTAGTGGACTCAACAATTTTGACGCAGCTAAGGTTATCGCCATAGCCCAAGCCGCTCAAGCCGGAGGAGCAACCTTTATAGATATCGCCGCCGATGCTGATTTAGTGCGTCGTGTTCGTTCTGTGGTTAGTTTACCTATCTGTGTATCTGCTGTTGAACCAGAATTATTTGTCTCTGCTGTCGCTGCGGGGGCAGATTTGATTGAAATTGGGAATTTTGACAGTTTCTATGCCCAAGGTAGACGTTTTGAAGCCGCCGAGGTGTTGGAGTTGACCCAAAAAACCCGCGCCCTTTTAGGGAATATTACCCTCTCCGTAACAGTTCCCCACATTTTACCCCTAGATGAGCAGGTGAACCTAGCCCAAGCTCTAGTAGAAGCCGGTGCTGATATTATTCAAACCGAAGGGGGTACCAGTAGTCAGCCCACCCATGCAGGAGTTTTAGGGTTAATCGAAAAGGCTGCTCCCACCTTAGCTGCCGCCTATAGTATTTCCCAAGCGGTTTCTGTACCTGTACTGTGTGCATCTGGTTTGTCTAGCGTGACAGTTCCTATGGCGATCGCCGCAGGTGCTGCTGGAGTTGGGGTAGGCTCGGCGATTAATCAACTCAATGATGGGGTAGCCATGGTGGCTGCGGTTCGTGCTTTGGTAGAGGCTTTGGAAACCAGTCCTGTTAAGGTTGCTTAGATAATTACCCTTAGCCCCCTTCTTTTTGGGGGTTAATATTTAAACTTAATGACAGTATGGCTATACAGCAACTAAACCTACCAACTGTAAAATCGGGATACCGTTCCCAGGCTTCAGACACCAGCATTGAAACAGATGTCTTTGAATTTGCCCTTTTACGGCAGAGAGCTAATAGCGATCGCCTTCAAATGAGTGCCATCCTTACCAAAGGAGCTAGACAGCTTTGCCTCTGCGGATTGCGCCAAACCCATCCCTTCCTGACAGGATCAGCAGTAGCCCAAGCGATCGCCCAAGCCTTTTTGGGTGATAATTGTCCCCAGGGATTCATTCCCACTGGAACTGAAATGACCTGGATTCAAGACTCAATCTCACTTGCTATTCAACTCCAAGGCATTTTTGCCGATTTAGAGATTCCCCATTACATCACTGGGGGAGTAGCCGCTACCACCTATGGCGAACCCAGAACCACCCGCGATTTAGATATTGTCATTGCGCTTCCCCTAACCCAACTGGATCTAATGGTTCAACGCCTAGAAAACGAAGGATTCTATGTGCCTGGAGTTGAAGACATTCGTTCGGGACAGTTGCAAACCTTAGGCATTACCCATCAAGAAACTATTACCCGTGCCGACCTGATTTTAGCGGGTACCAGTCCCTTCCACCAATCACAATTTAACCGACGACGAGCGATCGAAATCCCCGGTAGAGGCACATTGTACCTAGCTTCACCTGAAGATATCATCTTGAGTAAACTACGTTGGGGGAAGCAAAGTCAATCCGAGAAACAATGGCGAGATGTTTTAGGCATCCTAAAAGTGCAAGGTCAAACCCTTGATTTTAACTACTTAGCCCAGCAAGCAGAAGTCTTAAAACTTACGAGTATGCTTATTCAAGCAATGACTGAAGCCGGACTATCTTGATAATCCCCATCGTCAACGTCATCCGCTTAGGTAACTATATTATCGTGAAGGCTAGGCAGGAGGCAGGAGGCAGGAGGCAGGAGCAGAATAACTATGGTATTAAAAGAGGATTTAGTATTATTTACTCGTCTGAATAAACGCTAATCAATAGATAATTCCCCATATTTCTTTGACCAGAAGACATTTCTTGACTCAAAATAAACCACCCCCTGATGTTTTTTATCCGTCTTATTTTTTGAGGACGAACAGACCAACATCCGCTTTTTTTGCCCCTCCTTCTCGTATTCTCTGACTGCTAACTTCTCCCCGCAGACAGGGCAGCCATGACTCGTTAAATTTAAAGAGGTGTTAGTCGTTCTTGGCTTTTCAATTGGTAATTCCCAAACCTTGCTCCACTTATTATAAAACATCACCGCCTGACAACTAAGGCACTTCAGAAAATAGTCCTTGTGGAGTTTTTTTGACTTAGAAGGAATCTCCGCCATTTTTTGACCACAGTGAGGACAGTTAACTTTGGATTCTTTTCCAGAAGAGTTGAGAGGTTTGGTAGTGGACTGAGGCTGACTTTCAATCACCTTTAGGGCTTTTTTTAAGGCATTTTCAAAATAATTCCCATTCCAACCTATGATATACCGTTCCCAGTTTTCTTGTCCTGAGGCGATCGCATCTAACCTATCTTCCATCAAAGCAGTAAACTCAGCCTCTAGCAATTCGGGCAAGGTTTTCCCCAAAAAAGCATCTACCTCTAGCCCCAAAACCGTAGCTTGTAGTTGTCGCTTCTGAACCTCAGCATAACCCCTTTCCTTGAGGGTTTTCACCGTTGGCGCAAAGGTGGAAGGTCTACCTATCCCTCGGCGCTCCATCATCTGTACTAACTTGGCTTCGGTATAACGAGGAGGTGGTTGGGTTTGTTTCTTTTCATGACTGGCTTCCTTGAGGTTTAATGATTGTTCTGGGGTAACTTGAGGTAAAAGCGCATCAGCACTTAAGTCTTTCCAATACTTGGCATATCCCGCAAAGGTAACTATCTGTCCCCTGGCTTGCCAAAATACAGGTCCCGATTGGGTAAGGATGCTAGATTTCCTGATTTGCGCTGGTTTACACTGACTAGCTACCGTTCGCAACCAAATCAATAAATAAAGTTCAAATTCTTCTGGGGGAATCTCCATTTTTAGCTCAGAGGAAGCTTTGCCGATATCCGTCGGTCTGATGGCTTCGTGGGCTTCCTGGGCTGTCTTGGATTGGCGGTAGGTAGTCACTTTGGCGGGAACGTTTTGGGGGTCTTTTGCTTCTAGCCATTGCCTAACCGTGGCACAAAATTGGGGCTCCATGTACACAGAATCTGTTCTCATATAAGTAATATATCCCCCCTCGTACAGGTGTTGTGCTACCTGCATGGTTTTATCGGGACTCCATTTAAGACGACTTCCTGCGGCTTGTTGGAGAGATGAGGTAGTAAAGGGAGCAGGGGGAGTTTTACTAACGGTTTTTCCCTCTATTTTGACAACTTGGTGGGGAAATTGACGGGCAATCCCGACTAACCTATCGGCTGCCGATGCACTCAAAACCTTAGTCGCTGCAATTTTCTTTTCCTCACCGAATCCGGCATCATCTCTTTCCTCACTTTCTTCCAGATTACTGGGAATAGAAGCACTTTCCCCCAGATAATAGGCCTTAAACCCTTCCCCGTAGGTGACGGAAACCAGCCAGTAATCCTGGGGTTTAAATTGTTGTATTTCCCGTTCCCTTTGACAGAGAATATGTAGAGCAGCAGATTGGACTCTACCAATGGATTTGGCTCCGTTTCCTAGTTTCCAAACCAAGGGAGAACCCCTAAAACCTACGAGCTTATCTAGCACAGAACGGGCTAAAGCGGCATTAACTAAATCTAGGTCAAGTTGGCGAGGACGTTTGAGGGATGCTTGGACGGCGGAAGCTGTTATTTCTCGATAGGTGACGCGCTGAGGATTTCTGAGATTGAGAGCTTCTTGGAGATGCCAAGCAATGATTTCTCCTTCACGGTCTTCATCAGTAGCTAAAATGACTGTATCAACCTGTCGGACGAGTTCCTTCAATTCGGCAATGGTTTTTTTAGCTTGGGGGTTTTTCGGGACAAAACGGCAGGAAATGCGATTATCTCTCAGGTCGAAGCCCAAGTTATCTTCCCCATCCTTGGCGAGTTCGCGGATATGTCCTCCACTAGCTCGGACGATGTACTCTGGCCCCAGAATTTGCCGTAGTTTCTTCAGTTTTCCAGGTGCTTCGATGAGAAATAGTTTTTTGACCATGGTTTTAGGGTTCAGTCTAGGGCTATTTTTATAGTAAATCACTCCTAATCATCTGGGGTTGTATAGACCTTTTTGAACCATCCCTTACACCAGAAATAGTAAATCAAACCCCCTGCTACTCCCAACATAACCGTCCAACAGATAAAATAACCCCAGGGCCATTTTAATTCGGGCATATTCTCAAAATTCATACCGTAGACCCCCGCAATAAAGGTCAAGGGATTAAAAATAGTAGCAATGACCGTCAAAAACTTCATAATTTCATTCATTTTATTGCCCATAGCGGACATATAAACATCCATTAAACTAGAAGCTAATTCTCGATAAGCCTCAATAATTTCTAATAGTTGAATTATATGATCATAGGAGTCTCTAAAATATATCTGTATGTCATCTGTTATGACTGTATCATGGTCACGAATAATCACATTAAGAACATTTCTCAAGGGCCAAATTAACCTCCTTAGAGCCAACAACTCTCGCCTAAGCTCATAGAGTTTTTGCATGGTTTGTGCCGAAGGATGCAGGACGATTTCGTCTTCTAATTCTTCAATGCGTTCTTCGTAATGTTCCACCACGGGAAAATAACCATCAATGAGAGAATCTAGGAGTAAATAGGTCAGATAATCTGCCCCTAATTGGCGGACTTTTCCCTGATTAGTGCGAATCCTCTCCCGCACCATTTCAAAACAGTCCTCTAGCTCCTCCTCTTGAAAAGTTAATAGATAGTTTTTCCCTAAAACAAAACCCACTTGTTCCGTATCAAAACCATCTTTTTCCTTATTAATCCGCACCATGTGGGCTATAATTAATAATTGCTGTTTATAGTCCTGTACCTTGGGACGTTGGGGGACATTAACCACATCCTCTAACAACAAAGGATGGAGGGTAAAAATATCTCCTACTTGGGTTAAAACCTCTTCACTTCCTAAACCTTGGATATCCATCCAAGAAATAGTATTAGTTCCCAAATAGGGAATACAAGCTTTGGGGGTAATATCTACTTTCCGAACTGCGTGGTCCTTGTCGTAGTCAATGAGAATAATCCGAGAAGGTTTAGCACCGGGTTCAATGCTGAGGGTGCCTGGTTCGCTACCCGGTTCATCATAGAAATAATCAAAATAGTCTTCTTCTTCCTCCTTTGGCTCAATACCCAAGGCATAGGAAAAAGAAAAGGCATCAGCATCGGATTGGCTCATAGGATTTTGGGGAAGATAGAATTTGCTTAGGGATTAATATTTTCTTTCCTTGGGTTCAAACATATTAATTACGACAGGCATATAATTAATATCAATCCCACTAGCAGAATAATAGGCCAAAGTGTGGCTCAAAAAATGAACATCATCCCGATTAGGATAATCTTCCCGCGAATGGGCTCCGCGACTTTCTTGGCGATGGAGAGCAGAAGTTAGAATGATTTCCCCGACTATCATAATACTTTCTAATTCCAGAGCTTCAATTAATTCTGTGTTCCAATTTCTATCCTGGTCATCTAGATAGATTTGCGAATACTGTTGTCTTAACTGCTGGAGTTGCTCTAATCCCGCTCTCATGGTAGCTTCAGTGCGGAAAACACCACAGTGTTCGGTCATGGAATCTTGAAATTGTTGCCGGAGTTGGGCGACACGCAGAGTACCTTTTTGGGCAAGGAGGGAGGTGATTTTTGACTGGGCTTTTTCGAGATAGAAGGAAGCATCAATTTCGGGAAACTTCCGTTGGGAAAGATAATTAGCTATAGCCCTCCCCGTTCTTCTGCCATACACGACACATTCTAGTAAAGAATTACTCCCTAAACGATTAGCCCCATGTACGGAAACACAGGAACATTCCCCGGCGGCAAAAAACCCTTCGGTTAAATTTTCCCCACTACTTCTAACTCGTCCATCGGTATTAACGGGAATACCCCCCATACAATAATGAACCGTAGGGCGCACGGGCATGGGTTCATGGACTGCATCAATTCCCACAAGACGATGGGCTTCTTCCCAACAAAAGGGCACCCGACTCATAATGGTTTCTTTACCCAGATGTCGTAAATCTAGATGGACAAAGGGACCCCCCGCAGTACCATCGGTATTAACCCCTCTTCCTGCACGAATTTCTAGGGTAATGGCGCGGGAAGTAATATCCCTGGGGGCGAGTTCCATTTGATTGGGAGCATAGCGTTCCATAAACCTGTCTCCATCGGCATTACGCAGATAAGCACCCTCACCCCGTACCGCCTCGGAAATAAGTACCCCGACGGGATAAAGCCCTGTGGGATGGAACTGGACAAACTCCATATCTTCTAGGGGAAGTCCCGCTAGGGCCGTCATGGCTAATCCATCCCCTGTGGAGGCGTAATCATTGGAAGTGGTATTAAAAACACGCCCATAGCCCCCGGTTCCAAACATGACTGCTTTGGCACGGATAATGTCTAAATGACCATCTTGGATATGGTGGACAACGATACCCTTGGCTTCTCCTTCCTCAAAAATTAACTCCATGACGTACCATTCTTCGTAGAGTTTGACCCCATGGTGGCGCAGGTTGCTGACTAATTCGTGTAACATGGCGTGACCTGTTTTATCGGCAGCGTAACAGGTGCGTTTATGGGAATGACCGCCAAAAGCTCTTTGGGCAATACGCCCATCTTCTAAACGAGAAAAAAGTACCCCTAGGTGTTCTAGCTCAATGATTACCTCCGGGGCTTCTTGGGTTAAAAAGGCCACTGCATCCTGGTCGGCTAGGTAGTCTGAACCTTTTACCGTATCAAAGGCGTGGGCTTGCCAAGTATCATTGGGGTCAACATTTTGTAAACTCGCAGCGATACCCCCCTGAGCAGCTACGGAATGGGAACGAATCGGATGGGTTTTAGCCACAATGGCCACATCAGCATTAGGGTTAAGGCGTTTGATTTCAAGGGCGGCGCGGCAACCCGCTAACCCACCGCCGACTATAACAACATCGTGTTCTCTCATTTGGGCTCGGATGTGCAGTGCGTTTCTTCCCTAATCCTACACTTGGGAGAGTAAAATGGGTGAGGGGCGATCGCTTTCTGAAATCTTGACCTTCCGAAGCTTTTCCATAGATTGCGATGGTTCAGTCGGATACCTGGAGGGTAAAAGTTAACTTTCTTGGTCTTGGTCATTTTTTCCAGATAGAAGAAAACGACGTTCAATTTTTAGCAAAGCATTTTCTAGACGTAGAACAAGCTTCTCTCTTTCGTGGGAGTCATTCTCGCTATTACGCCTAACCGTATAGGTTAACTTTTGTACAGCAGAAGTAAGTTCCTTCAGGTCTTGGCGTAACTCCTTTATATCTTGAGTATTCTTCTCAACTTGACTTTTGAGGGTCAGTAGTTGTCTACCAAATTCATAGAGTTTCTGCCACATCAAACGATGCTCTCACTTAATGCGGTCAACATTTCTCGTGTTTCTATCTTCAAATCATCAATACCAGCTTGACTTTCTGAAATATGAGCATCGAGCCGTGTAAGTTCAACAAAAATATTATCGATTTCCTTTATCACAAAGCTCGAATCACTTGTAGGTGCTGCTGCGACCACGCCGAATGCTTCTTCAATTTGCCTGACCAACTCGGAAGCTTCAACCAAACTTAAGGTCTTAGCAGATTTCTCAGGAATAATGCTTTCCATATACTCTCAACAATAATTAGTTGGCTTATTATTGTAGCATTAACCAGTACATTCAGCAATGAGCCTGCGGCAACCCGCTAACCCACCGCCGACTATAACAACATCGTGTTCTCTCATTTGGGCTCGGATGTGCAGTGCGTTTCTTCCCTAATCCTACACTTGGGAGAGTCAAGTACGGATAATTTCGGGTTATAATTCGACCGCCGACCGCCCCCTGCCGATTAAGCAGATTTAGTATTAGAAGGTTCTTTAGAGTTTTTCCAAAAGACTTTCAACTTGCTGCATTCCTTGGGAGTTGGCTTTGTTTTGATAAAGTTGATAGGCTTGCTTGAGGGCTTCTTGGGCTTCCTTCTTGCGACCTCGTTCCTTAAAAGCTAGTCCTAGGTTGTAGTAAACATCTGGGTTATCGGGTAGGAGTTTGGTTAATTCCTGATAGGCAATAATCGCCCCCATGTAATCTCCTTGACTCAGATTCACACGGCCAATTCCTGCCTTGGCTTCCACGTTTTTAGGACTAAAATAGAGAACCCGACGGTAGGATTGCAATGCTTCCGCATATCTTTGCTGTTTTTCCTGGATAATGCCTATTTTCAATTGTAATTTGGCATTAGTTGGGTCCAAACGCTCTACACTTTCTAGGATTTCTAAACCATTCTGCAAATCCCCCTGGTTTAGGTAGGCACTGGCTAATTGTAACCGTAACTCCGTATTCCTCGGAAATTTGGTCACGGCTTTTTGTAAGAAGTCAATGGCTTCTGGGGTTCGCTCCTGCTCTAGGAGGGCTTTTCCCATAATTTCATAACCCTGTTGATTAGATGGGTCGAGGGCGACAACCCATTGGTAAACTTCGCTCGCTCTTTTATAGTCCTTTTGACGGAGGAGGGTGACACCTAAACCGATGTAGCTGCGGATGTCTTTGGGGTTAAGTTGGATAGCATAATAGTAGGCCGTGGCGGCATTACTATAGTCGCCCCCATTGGCTAAACTATAGGCTAGGGCATAGTAAAATTCTGCATTATCCGGGTCAAGGGAGAGGGCCTGTTGATAGGCCAAGGAGGCGGCGCTAAAGTTACCGAGTAGGGCCTGTAGATAGCCAATTCCTGAATAGATTTTCGGATTTTGCGGGTCTAGGGTGGCTACTTGTTGGTAAATGTCTATAGCACTTTGATAATCTCTTTTTTCGACTAATTCCCTTCCTTGCTCTAATAACCCATTAATCTGTTGACGACTGGGGGACTGGGCGAGGAGGGGCTTAGTAGGATTAATTAGGGTAAGCAAAAGAGTTAGGAGTACTAAGGGAGTGAGTTGAGAAAAGAACTGCATGGGTTTAATTAACTTAGGCGTTGTAAGTTGCTCTGGGCTTCCTTGGCTACTTGTTCTAGTGGGTCTGCGGCTAATTGTTTGAGGGCTGCTTTGGCTGCTTCTCCGCCTAGGTGGCCTAGGGCTTGGGTGAGACGATAGCGAATTTGCCAATCTTCATCTGTCACTAAGGGTAGGAGCAGTTCAATAGAGCCAGGAGCCGCTAACTCACCAATGGCACTAACTGCGGCGGTCTTAACTAGGCTATTATCGGAATTTATCGCCGATTCCAGGATTTCTAGCCCGCGGATATCCCCAAATTCCCCTAGGGTAGCCACAATGCTAATTTGAATTAGCCATTCCCCCGTGCGATGATACATCTGCTTGAGGTCATCAAAGGCTTCTGTCAATTGTAAGCCCCCAATCACATCGGCGGCTACGGCCTGCACATCAAATTCTGTGTCATTGTAGAGGCGATCGCGTAGGATATTAAGGGTAGCACTCAAATCTTGTCGCCCCAAGGGATCTAATTGACTAACCGCCGCATAGCGAATACGGGCATTTTCATCGGTAATCAAGGGTTTTACCAAGGCAAAGGCAATTTGAGGCTCTAAACTTCTTAACTGATTAATGCCTTTGATACGCTCGCCAAAATTTTCAGAATCCAGTAGTTCTTTAACAGTTTCTGGGGTAGGGTACATAAAAAAGTTTTTGTGAAAATATGTCCATTATCCCATGGGAGCGCGACCACTCCGTGTGGGGTATCCCCAGATAGGATAAAATGGGGTAATTAATCCTGACAGAGAGCCAAATAACCCATGATAACCAGCACAGACAGTGATAAAACCTTAGAGGCCATGAAAAACTTTGCCGAACAATATGCTAAACGGACTGATACTTATTTTTGTATTGACCCTTCGGTCACTGCTGTAGTCATTGAAGGTTTAGCCCGCAACAAAGAAGAACTAGGTTCTCCCCTTTGTCCCTGTCGCCACTACGAAGATAAAGAAGCAGAAGTTAAAAACACTTTTTGGAACTGTCCCTGTGTCCCGATGCGGGAACGCCATGAGTGCCACTGTATGCTCTTTATTACCCCAGATGACCAGTTTGCCGGGGAGCAACAAGATATCTCCCTTGACTACCTCCACGAAGTCCGAGCGACGATGCAGAATGGATGAAGCATTTTGGCGGGGAGTGTCGGAATTTAACTTGGGAGAATTTTACGCCTGTCACGATACCCTAGAAGCCCTCTGGATGGAATCTTCCGAGCCGACAAAGAGCTTTTATCAAGGCATTTTACAGATTGCGGTGGCAGTCTACCACTTAGAAAACTGTAATTGGCAAGGAGCGGTGACTTTATTAGGAGAAGGGATTAGACGCTTATATTCCTATCAACCCGACTATGGAGAGATTAATGTCACCCATTTAGTCGAACAAAGTAGCGAACTCTTACAATTTTTACAACCGATTCCCCCCGAAAAGTTCCCCGCCATTGTTAAGGGATTATCTGCCAACAGCTTCCCGAAAATCTTGAAAATTGATGCCTAGTGTTACACTAGAGCAGTAATCGCCATTAACCTCAAAACCATGGGACTCAAAGTGTCTAGACTCATCGGCTGGATGGGAATAACTCTCTCTCTAGGGACGTTTGCAGGAACTTATCTGCCGATAGCCAAAGCCCAAACTCCCCCAACTGGGGGTGCGATGACTGTGCGTTCTGATATCCAAGAAGCCAACTCCGAAACAGGGGTTATTACTGCTCGCGGTAACGTACAGGTATATTATCCATCTCGCAAAATTCAAGCCACCTCAGCCCAAGCCCAATATTTTAGTAGAGAGAGGCGTTTAGTTCTCAGTGGGAACGTCTACGTCCTCCAAGAAGGCAATAGCATGAGGGCAGAAACCATGACCTATCTGGTGGATGAAGGGCGTTTTATTGCGACTCCCCAGTCCAATCAACAGGTAGAATCTATTTATATTGTTAAAGAGTCAGACCCGCAGCCCCAACCAGCCCCAGTGCTGAAAAAACCGTAAAATTAGCACCATTTAGTAGATTTATTACCTGTGACTCTTATTCTAGACAACGTTCATAAATCCTACGGGAAACGCTCGGTAGTTAACCGAGTCAATATATCCGTGTCACCTGGGGAAATAGTCGGCCTACTCGGTCCCAATGGAGCGGGGAAAACGACCACATTTTATATAGCGACTGGTTTGATTCGTCCCAACCAAGGGCGAGTCTGGTTAGACAGCAGGGATATTACCACTCTACCCCTCAATGAACGTGCTCATCTAGGGATTGGCTACTTAACCCAACAGGCGAGTATTTTTCGCAATCTTAGTGTTGGTGATAATATTCATTTAGCCCTAGAACAGTCTAATGTTCCCTTTGCCCAACGCTCTATCCGTTTACAACATCTGCTCAAGGAATTTCGTCTAGACAAAATCGTCCGTACCCAAGGAGCTTTTGTTTCTGGGGGAGAAAGACGGCGTACAGAATTGGCGAGAGCTCTGGCCGTGGGGGTGACAGGTCCCAAGTTTCTACTCCTAGATGAACCTTTTGCAGGGGTTGACCCGATTGCAGTTTCAGAAATTCAAGTGATGATTGCCCAGTTAAGGGAACGACAAATAGGCATTTTAATTACCGATCATAATGTCAGGGAAACCTTGGCGATTACGGATAGGGCTTATATCATGCGAGAAGGGCAAATTTTAGCCTCAGGTAGTCCGGAAGAACTATATGAAAACTCCCTCGTGCGCCAGTATTATTTAGGGGATAACTTTCAACGCTAATGAAAATAGGTCAAATTCCTGGTTTTTCACTGTTAGATAGGTATTTATTTACCGAGTTGATTCTGCCTTTTCTCTTTGGGATGGGGTTGTTTACCTCCCTGGGTTTTGCCATTGGTTCTTTGTTTGATTTAGTGCGTCGGATTACGGAATCTGGTTTACCCATATCCGTGGCGTTTCAGATTGTGCTTTTGAAAATGCCCCAATTTGTGGTCTTTGCCTTTCCCATGTCGATGTTATTGGCAAGTTTGATGGCCTATAGTCGTCTTTCTAGTGACAGTGAATTAATTGCCTTACGAAGTATTGGTATTACTCCCTATCGTCTGGTTGTCCCGATGCTGATACTCAGTTTGTTGGTTAGTGGTTTGACCTTTGCTGTTAGTGATTATCTGGCCCCTGCGGGGAATCGTCAAGCAGCGTTAATTATGGCTCAAGCGCTCAAGCGAGAAAAACCTGATTTTATTGAAGATAATATTATTTATCCCGAATATAATAATGTCACCAGACCTGATGGTAGTAAGAGAAAGGTAATGACTCGGTTGTTTTATGCTGAAAAATTTAACGGGCAACAGATGCAACAGTTGACAATTTTAGACCGTTCTCAACCAGAAGTAAATCAAATTGTCACCGCCGAATCTGCTACTTGGAATATTGAAGAAAATCTCTGGGATTTTTATAATGGTACGGTTTATTTGATTGCCCCAGATGGCTCCTATCGTAATATTGTCCGCTTTGAACATCAACAGTTAGCTTTACCTCGGACTGCCCTTGATGTGGCTTCCCGTTCTAAAAAGGCTGAGGAATTAACCCTACAAGAAGCTAGGGAAGAGTTGAAACTTGTGAAGATTAGTGGTGATGAGAAGAAGGTACGCAAGTTGTTAGTTCGTATTCAGGAAAAAATCTCATTTCCTTTTATTTGTGTGGTTTTTGGGTTGATTGGTGCTGCGGTTGGCATCAGACCACAAAATACAAATCGAGCTACTAGCTTTGGGGTTTGTGTAGTCTTGATTTTTACTTATTATTTAATGTCTTTTCTCTCTTCTTCCTTGGGTATTTGGGGTATTCTTACGCCTTTTACTGCGGCTTGGTTGCCTAATTTTCTTTGGTTGGGTGCGGGGGCATTTTTGTTATTTCAAGCAGCTAAATAATACTAAATTCGCTTAAGTTACTAGATAATCATGAGGGCTAGGAAGGAGGCAGGAGGCAGGAGGCAGGAGGCAGGAGGCAGGAGGCAGGAGGCAGGAGAATTATAACCTGATTTTAAAAACGGATTTGGTATAAGAAGTAGGGAAAAGTGATTTATAGTGAGGATGGGGTATTTACTAAGACTTCTAACTGTAGTTCACATTGCTTAAATATATAATTAACCACCGCAAATAGTTGATCTAAATTATGATCAGAAACAACCTTTCCTAATTGCGATCGCTAACATTGGTTTCAGTCCCCTTGCGGGGATTTATTAATAGGAAACGGTACTCCATAGACCTAATTGTCTTTCCTATGCTCGTTTCAGTCCCCTTGCGGGGATTTATTAATAGGAAACCAGGAAAGTCTATTACGTAGAAGAACGCAAGCCAAGTTTCAGTCCCCTTGCGGGGATTTATTAATAGGAAACTTTGCCTTACTCAGTTTGTCTAATTTTTTAATTTTAGTTTCAGTCCCCTTGCGGGGATTTATTAATAGGAAACCAGGCGACGACTCTAAAGCCTTGGACGGAAGAGGAAAAGTTTCAGTCCCCTTGCGGGGATTTATTAATAGGAAACTTAGTCCTATTTGCCCCTTACGGGGCATTTTCTTAAGTTTCAGTCCCCTTGCGGGGATTTATTAATAGGAAACCTCAAATCTGTACAGGGTTTCAGAGTTGCCAGATAAATTTGTTTCAGTCCCCTTGCGGGGATTTATTAATAGGAAACTGGAAGGCATTTGAGTAAGACCGACAGCAGCAGCAGGTTTCAGTCCCCTTGCGGGGATTTATTAATAGGAAACCTGTGTTTGTGTTTTTTGGTGTGTTTGTTTTGTTGTTATGTTTCAGTCCCCTTGCGGGGATTTATTAATAGGAAACGCTGGCTGTGATCAGCATATTGAATGGCTTTGTCAGTTTCAGTCCCCTTGCGGGGATTTATTAATAGGAAACCTAGATTTCAAGCTTTTGTCTATTCTCCTAATGGTGGTTTCAGTCCCCTTGCGGGGATTTATTAATAGGAAACGTCGCGTGGGGAACTTCAACAATAGACACTTATTTTAGGTTTCAGTCCCCTTGCGGGGATTTATTAATAGGAAACCTTTAGGTATTTTAAATCAACCTAACGCCCAAGTTTAGTTTCAGTCCCCTTGCGGGGATTTATTAATAGGAAACCTAACTCAATAAGAGGATAGACGTTTGTTATCCATGGTTTCAGTCCCCTTGCGGGGATTTATTAATAGGAAACCTAGCATCGGATTTGAGATAGGAGCGTCAATAGTCGTTTCAGTCCCCTTGCGGGGATTTATTAATAGGAAACCTTCAAGCAAGAACTCTGCTACCCCATCCACTGGCTGTTTCAGTCCCCTTGCGGGGATTTATTAATAGGAAACAACAAGGTATCGCAATAGTCGTATTGATAGGGATCTAATGTTTCAGTCCCCTTGCGGGGATTTATTAATAGGAAACTCATCTCCATGCTGCGATTTCGATCCTTATTGCTGTTTCAGTCCCCTTGCGGGGATTTATTAATAGGAAACAAAACTGGAACTGTTCCTGTAACTCCCTTTACGATGTTTCAGTCCCCTTGCGGGGATTTATTAATAGGAAACAATTTTTTCTTACAGAACCGTAAACAAAGAAAATTTAGGTTTCAGTCCCCTTGCGGGGATTTATTAATAGGAAACAATTTTTTCAGTTCCAGACTCACTGGACGAATTGAGTTTCAGTCCCCTTGCGGGGATTTATTAATAGGAAACAGACAAACAACTACTGTAGAGCGAATCAGCGAGGAGTTTCAGTCCCCTTGCGGGGATTTATTAATAGGAAACCAAACTCGTAATAAGTTCCCCCGCGATATAGTTGGGTTTCAGTCCCCTTGCGGGGATTTATTAATAGGAAACAGGAGTTAAGGCTGTCAGTCCTAAGCTTAGTCCTTGAATGTTTCAGTCCCCTTGCGGGGATTTATTAATAGGAAACCGTCTACTAAGACTGGATCTAAGTCAGGAGATTGGTTTCAGTCCCCTTGCGGGGATTTATTAATAGGAAACTTAAACTTGCTAACTCGCTGCGTCGTTCGATTATGTTTCAGTCCCCTTGCGGGGATTTATTAATAGGAAACCATTATGAAATTGAACCTAAACTAGCTGCGATTTACGTTTCAGTCCCCTTGCGGGGATTTATTAATAGGAAACTTGCGGATAAGCCGATTGCGGATGAGCCGATTACGGAAGTTTCAGTCCCCTTGCGGGGATTTATTAATAGGAAACCTTTAATGAAATCTGGGCTTTAGACAATGCAACTTTATTTATTGTTTCAGTCCCCTTGCGGGGATTTATTAATAGGAAACCCGCTACCGAATCAACCCCACGGCGTGGAGGGAAGTATGGTTTCAGTCCCCTTGCGGGGATTTATTAATAGGAAACCCTTAAAAGCTTCTATAGCAGAAGCATACTCGGAAGGAGTTTCAGTCCCCTTGCGGGGATTTATTAATAGGAAACCTGCCACCTGAAGAAAAAGCAGGGATATTAGAAGTTTCAGTCCCCTTGCGGGGATTTATTAATAGGAAACATCAATACTTTTATGAAGATTGCTATTGATCTTATGTTTCAGTCCCCTTGCGGGGATTTATTAATAGGAAACCCCACAATCTCAGTCAAAATTTATCAACTGTCAGGTTTCAGTCCCCTTGCGGGGATTTATTAATAGGAAACTTGGACTTAGCTTTGGATTGCTAGTGATCAAGGGTTTCAGTCCCCTTGCGGGGATTTATTAATAGGAAACTGTCGCTTGAGGCTGTAGCAACAGTTCTGTTTATTGAGTTTCAGTCCCCTTGCGGGGATTTATTAATAGGAAACTTTCAACGAACGGGCGAATTAATATAGTTGGCGATGAGTTTCAGTCCCCTTGCGGGGATTTATTAATAGGAAACGCTTGTAGTCCGATTCAAGGCTTTCTTCCTCTAATCTTGTTTCAGTCCCCTTGCGGGGATTTATTAATAGGAAACCTAAGGTTAAAGACATTGAATCTATGACATTAAGTGGTTTCAGTCCCCTTGCGGGGATTTATTAATAGGAAACTTTAGACTGCAGTATCAGTAGTACGAACTTGGACAAGGTTTCAGTCCCCTTGCGGGGATTTATTAATAGGAAACCCCTAGAATTATTGGGGCGATTAACATACATTGCCGAAGTTTCAGTCCCCTTGCGGGGATTTATTAATAGGAAACCAGATAATTTCTATTTTTTAGATAAATTATTTAAGTTTCAGTCCCCTTGCGGGGATTTATTAATAGGAAACAGAATTGGACTATAAATTAAAAAATCTTAAAACTGGTTTCAGTCCCCTTGCGGGGATTTATTAATAGGAAACCGCCGCCATCTGAAAGTGAGACAGGATAAGGACTTGAGAAGCCATTTTCGTGAATCTCAAAAAAGATGCTCAGACGGAACTCAAAAAACCCTAAACTCATGACAACGATCTTTATAAGAAAGTTCTGAAGGTGTTTAATTATCGAGGTTCTAGCCATTTTCGTGAAACCCCTAGGGTTTTCGACCCCGCTTCGATCCACGAAAACTATATTCCTTATCATAGGATAATAGCCCGCTCTTGTCGAGGGGTTTGAGAGCCATAGGTAATAGTTTTCTGGAGAGACTGGGTATCCAATATGTAAATCCTGACAGAATCCTCATCAGACTTAATCAACTTTTCGATCGCATACTGCAAATTGGTAAATTGAACAGGAGTTAAAAAACACTCAAAGACACTGTATTGTGTCCATTTGCCAAATCCACATAAAAGTTTATGTAGTCGAGTACGACGCTTGTTAGCGGCTTTATTATCGGGTAAATCGTAGATAATTAGGTAAAAGGGGGTAATTTTCATAACAAACAAACTATTTTATGTCAATTAGCGTAGAGTTAGGGGTTGATAGGGAATATTTTCCTGTAGAGAGCGACTGAGCAACCGAGCTTGTAATTCGATCGCCCGTTGATAGGTACAGCGATAATCAAAAACAGGATGTTTAAATTCGTCATTAATTTTGCGATTAAAGGCTTGAAGAAAGGTCTTGCGTCCGTTTTCAGAGAGTAAATAGGCGCCTAAACTCTCGGTAAAATCATCAGGTTGTATTTCTTTTTTATTTAGGACAGATAAAACCAAACTATCCGCAACCAAAGCGCGAAACTCCTCCATTAAATCCAATACCATAGAGGGTTGTCCATGATGTACTTCATGAAGATAACCAATATAAGGATCTAACCCTGCCAAATGAACAGCGGCCATGACTTGAGTTTTCAATAAACCATAACCAAAACTAAGTAAAGCATTAACAGGATCGGTGGGAGGACGACGAAAACGACCTGTAAAAGTCCAAGGTTCACTAATAATCTGACCTAATCCTTGAAAATATTCCCTAGCTGCTAACCCTTCAATACCGCGAACTTGGCCAAGATTGCTCTGTTCTTTAACCTGTTTCTTGCGGAGCTTTAGGGGATTATCTTTAACTTGGTGGCGATAGAGAATCAAAGATTGATTATGAATTTTAGCAGTAACAATAGCTTTAACCAATTCTAGGCGTTTGGGAACATCATGATAGAGTGCATACTGAGCCAGTCGTAGTTGACCATTACGAGAATACCCCGGTAAGGCACTTCCTAGATACTTGCCAAAAATAGTTAAATAATGGACTGGCATTCCCAATTCTAAAGCATAGGCTAAAGCTTCTCCCGTAATACTAGGATGACCCATTAAAACTACCTCTTCCACGGTTTGGGCGGGAATCGAGCGTTTTTTCCAACTATCATCTTCTTGTTTGAGAGAAACGGTAAAAGCTTCGTAGGTTTTACTAACGACAGCTTCGGATTGGGTAACGTATAAAATGCTCATAGGTTTATCGTATTTTTGATGATTTTGATTTCGTAGGGTAAGCAAATATTAATTAAGCTACAGGATTGGCATTTTTTCGGATGATTAATTGGGGACGGTATGGGTTGATTTTCGCATTCTTTTGCTAACTTAATGGCATTTTCTGTGGCTTGACGTAACCCCTCGGTAAAATTTACTTTTTGGCGACGACGATTAGCGTGGTAAAAAATTTCTCCATGGGCGATCGCTTTACCTGTACGTTCTTCTAAACATAAAGCTGCGGCACAAACTTGAAAATAATCATTTAGGTGCTGTGCCATCTTACCCTTTTTATATTCCAAAGGAATTAATTGACCATCCTTTTCTTCTACCGCATCAATAATACCCTTAATTTCCAGGCGATCGCTCCATACCCATTGATGGCGATAGATGAGGGTTTTCCCTTCCCAAACTTGTCCTTCTCTATCAATATTTTCGTGAAGATGTTGACCCATAATAATATGCTCATTGTTCTCCATTTCGCCACAAACATATTCAAAATAAAAACGTCTAGGGCAGTATTCCCAAGCATTGAGAAAGGAAAGAGGCAAATAATTATCTATCATGATTAATCACTTAACATTATCTACTTAAGTTAGTTTTCCCCATACCCAGACCTGTTTTTCGTCCTACACCAGAAAAAGTAGTAAAATGGGCTAGAGTTGTGGCTAATTGAGCTTGTTCGGGGTCTTTAAATTGGTATCTTACCCAACCAATAGAACCAATTTCTGTATGGTTTTTCAGTTGAATCCCTTGGGTTTTTAAGTCATAACCAGAGATCAACCCTTGCCAGGGAATAGTTGGTAATACTAGGGAACTAGGAGCAAAGGTATTCCATTTACGCCAGAGACTACCAAAAACTAAATCTGTCAGGGGAAAAGGTTGGATGATATCCTGTTGCTTAAAGCTAGTAGGAGAGAGAAAATTAAGCCGTAAAGACGATTGGGGTGGCAAATCCAGCAAGGATTGAAAACTACTACTTCTAACCCATTTTACTGACTTAGCCAATTTACAGGGAATAGAAGTCAAGGAAATTTCTTGGCCAATACTTTGACTCAATCCCCATAGTAAAGGCGATAACAGATGTCTTTGGAAAACAGTAATATTAATCCATTGTTGACGGGGGGAATGGGAATCTAAAGAAATAGTAAAAGGACACATTTCTTGATCATGGAGTTGTTCAGAAAGCTGCGGATCGGAATAGGCGAACCATTGGAGACAAAGAGCGTGTAAAGCCCGTCCCAAATAACTAGGTAAAATACCTTGGGGATAGATAGAAAGAGTAAAACTGTGTAAATCTTGGGTATCCGTTTCTATACCCAGAATTTCAAAGGGTTTTTCCTGCCAAAGTAGTCCAGAATGCTCAGAGATTAATTGGGCGATCGCCTCTAGCAAATGGGGATAAAGGGAAGAATCCGGTAAAACAAGCATAAGTCTGTTAACATCACCCATTTTACCCAGAGAAACCCATCCCAACTGGGGGCTAAGTCGAGCCAGCCATTGATTTAAGGAAATAGAGTAATCAGAAGATTCTGATGGACGCAGCACTAGACGAATGGAAGAATATTCAATCCTAGGAGCGACGATAATAGTCATAATTGGCACCAGTAGCGACTAAGCTAAGGGGTAGTAAACCCTGATTAATTACCCTATCCTTACCTAATTTGGCTGGTTTGGGGGAGAAAGGATTAATTTTATCAAAAGTAGTCTTTTCCCCTAAATCGTCCAGAGGTTGAAGGATAAACCCCGCACCGAGTTGATAGGTAAACAGAGGTTGTTCGGTGTATTGAGTAGAGTCCGGAAGATATTGGAAAAAGCCACTGCGCTTACCAAAATAGTTAATTTGGGCGAAAAGTTCAGTTAACCTCTGTACCTTAGTCGTGACACCGCAACAAAAAGCTAAGGTACCCTGTAGGTGTATCCATTCCCGAAAAACGTATCCCGGTTGGAGAGGAAGAGTTACCCTTGTCTTCTCTGCTTTATCGGTGGTTTGATCGTAATAGCGGAGTTTATACCCATTGCGATTCACCACCAATTGTTCAGGGGGTTGAATATAAATAGTCAAATCTCGAATCCATGAAAACTCCCCTTCAATCCAAGGATGAAAATCCTCTAGGTGAAGTTTTCCTTCAGACTCTAGCAACACCTTCAGTAAAGCCATTTTAACAGAGTAGGGAGTAGGAACAAGATTCGACCTTCCTGCCATACTGGTAGCATCGGAGCGTTTCAGAGAAAACAAACTCACAGGTTGATAATATACCGTTATCCATTGGGACATCTTTTTACCTCCTAACCAGCTTCCACTACGGTTGATTGTTGAATAATGGTTTCAATGCGTTGGGCAAATTCCGCCATAGACTCAAAGGGAAATTGATAAATAGTTCCCTCACCATTTAAGAGATTGAGAGTTTGGGAAATGCTGTCAATTTGTCGCAGATAGCCAGCATCTAGGGGGCTAATCATGGGTGCAGGACAACGGCGTGTACTTAGGGTAATAACTCCCTCAAAAGAATCCGGATGGGGGAGTAAGGTATTACGCTTCGCCCCATTGGGTTGTAGATAGGTATAAAGGATACTTTTTAGTAAAGCATCTAGGCGTTGTTTACGTTCAGTAGCATTAATGGCATAATCAAAAGTATGGGGATTGTAACCAATCCGAGAAGCCTCCACATTGAGAACGGTTGCATAGTGTCCAGAATTTACCTGCACATTAAAGGGAGTAGGGTTTTCAGTGCCATATTTTGCATGAAAATAACTCTGGGTTTTCACAAAAGTAGGAACTCCAACCACTGTACCAAATTCAATAATCGAATCTCTTTTCAGGGTTTGTCCTTTCTTCTCTGTAATCATAAATCCTTCTAGATCAGAGATGGAACAAACGGTCAAAATTTTGTTGATTTTCTGATGAAGATCGGTTTCAGAGGCACTAAAAAAGTTAGCTATTTTATGAACATCATAACCCACCCGATCTGGATCGAGACGTTTTCCCCCTTCCGATAAGTTTAAACCTTCTTGTAGGGCGATTTTTTGTAAATGTTCCGATTGAATATGCTTTAACATATCCCCAGAAATGCCATTGACAAATTTGGGTTCAGAATCACCTTTTTCAATGATGTAGTAGCGGCGAGTCATGGACTGATTACCCTCGTTACCTTCGTTATTGAGGGCGTGTAGTTGTAAGGAAATTAAACCACTAATGGAAAAGGAATAGATAGGAAATTTTTTGCTAGTCATTGAAGTTACTCCTGGGTTGTGTAATTAAACTTATTCTTCTTCTTGGGTAGTTTCGGTTGTGGGCTCTGTTTTGGTATTCCATTTTGCGTAACCATAGGCAATTAATAAATTAGCGACTAAAACATGATCATTTTCCTCAATTAATTCAATTAGGCGATCCAAGTCTTCTTTCTTTGTCCAGATACGTTTGAGAACTTTACCATCTTTGGCTAGTTTTTCGGAGATGCGTAGGTTTTCATGTTCATATTTGGCAAGAAAATCTGTAATAGCACAGACAAAATCTTTTTTTGAACCCGATTGGCTACTCAACAATTGTGCTAATCCATAATTTCTTTCCTAGGGGAGTTTCCCTGACTTGGTTTGAATTTCTCCTGCATAAACTGTGGCTTGATTAATGGCTTTAGCAATGCGAAGAAAGCTAGGATCTCGAATAATTTTAGTTAAACTTTTTTCTTGTTGAGTCATAAGATTAAGTCCTTGAGTTGAAAAAAGATAGGGGTTGGGAGAGTTATTATCAGCTAGTTTTCTGACAATATAATTAGCATAGCGTTGTTGAAAGGGGAAAAACTGTCTGATATTTGTTCCCGTTATAAAGGTTCGGTAGGCATTTAGTAAATCACTATAACCCTCCTCTACATTTAGGGATCTGATAACTTTTAGATGTTCGTCTAATACCTCCTTGTAATTACTAACTTCTTCATAATTTTTTGGACATATCCAACGGGGAAGCCCTAGGGAAAATACTTCTTTTACTCCATACACTTGTCCTTTACTATTGAATTGTGTTCCTTGGAAGTTACCAACGAATTGATTAACTGGTTTATTCCAGTAATCGTAAGGATCAATAGGTTCATCTTTGGCTTTTGCTTCATGACGATTGAGTAGTTCAATAGAGAGCTTGAGAACCAATTCGGAATCAAAACGAGCAACTCCATGACCTCCACTGGGTGGATTATATTTTCTGAATTTATCAAGGGTTTCTTTATACTCCCAAAAGGAAATATTTTGTGGCTCTAGAACGACAACTCGCCAATCATAGCTTCCTTCTGCTATTTTGATTCTTTCTGATAAAGCAAATTCAAAGAAGCCAATAGCAATTAACCAGAGGTCTAACCAGTTAGCTTTTTGGGAACCATATTGATTAGTATCTGCTTTAGTTCGGTTAACTCCTTGAACTAGGGTGGGTAAGTATATTTTAACAGCATTAGCTTGGGCTTGTAGGTTGATTTTGGTTAATTTTTTTGATAATCTTTCCAGAACCTCAGTATAGTTCAATTTGGCATTGATGCTAAATATTTCAATTAAGTCGTTAATAAATTGTCCGTAAATATCCCTAAAGTTCCAACTATCTAACCAGAGGTTATTGTGATTACCTTCATGGCGCATAGAAATTAAAATAGCACCATTTTGGGTTCTAGGATCGGGCGGACTTGGGGATTCTTCTGTAGGTTGTTTTTTCCCTCCAGTTTGATAAGTGTACTCTCGGTATAGTTTTCGTATTTCCACCTCCTCCACTACATCAAAGTAGGGAGTTTCTGGGGGTATATTATCCCATTTGGTTTTTGCTCCTTTAACGGGTAGACAGGGATTGACATAATCTAGATTGGCGATCGCTTCCAGGTTAATGGGTTGTGAAAACTGAATCTGATAACCCGTACCTACTTGGATTAGTTGTATTGCTTGCTTTTGGTAAGTTTGGGATAAAGCATCTGCAATGACTTTAACTAACCCTAGCGTGAGGAAGGTATCTGCATAGGTATGAAATTGTTTGGGAACAAATAGAGTCGTCATTTTTCTAGAAACATTAAGGTATGGGGATTGAGTTTTGCTGTGTCTATTGTACGGGTAGTCTGGAAGGGGTTATTTCCAAACCTATCTTTGTACTGATCGTTGATCGCATAATCTTAAGGCTCTTACCACCAGGGCGTATAGTTGATGGTAGGGAAGCTCTAGATCGGTAAATCCCTTGAGTTCAAAATCCTTAAGGACTTGATAACAGTCTTGACTTAAGCTAGGGATAGGTAAGATAAAGCTTTTGGGTAAAAAACGGTTTAAGCGTTCCCATGCCAGAGTAATTGTCTGTTTTGCTTGCGGATGTAGCTGTATTTGCTTATTTTTAAAGCTTGTTGCCCAAGCAGAGTGATGACGACCAGATGCTAAAACTATAGTATGTATAATGTACCCAATTTGCTCCCCTGATGCGGTAAAACGAGTTTGTAAAATTGGTGCTAGGGAGTGGATTAGTATTTCCCGTGACAGATAGGCACTCTCTACGGCATGATTAGGTAGACTTTTTTTGGTGGGTTGATACAATTGCTTCTGTTTTGCATCCCTAGGATCAAAATCCGTATGGGCTAAAAGATGATTACCATGAGATTTCCCATTAAACTGGTTGTGGGCGATCGCTTGCCAACCCTGCATTACTTGTTGCCATTGAAGCTGTAATTTACCCAAATCATGGCAAAAAATCGCTAAAAACACTAGAATTTCAAATAGAGCTTCCGTGTCTTCCTGGGTTGCATCAGGAAAAATTTTACTCTTTAGGAATCTTCCCCCGGCGCTACCTAATTCTCCCTTAACACTGAGATATTGAAGTTTGATCTCTTCTCCATTACGACTGACATAGGTTGAAAAGGGATTGCGCCAACACTGTACCATAGAGCCTAAATGGGCGATATAGGTGTCCATTTCGTATTTATACTGATTAATTGCCGATTGATTTGCTTTTTTAGGAGATTGAAAGCTATTTCCTGCAATATCTATCCCAATTTGTAAGCCAATATCGGCATCATAGGAGAGAAAACGAGGATTAACCAGAATACGAAAACTATTTACTAACTCTTTATGGGTAACAATGGGGGTACAAATCGCTTGGCTATAGGTTTCCTTCCGTTTAGGGGTAGAAATGCGTTTAAATAGCCAGTCGGTAACGTATTCTTGGCGTTGGAATTTCGCCCAAATCCCCCCCAGGGTGGTTAGGGGGAGAGAAAAAGCTTGTAGGGTTTGCGGATCTATTTCTGCTTCGTCGTCATTAAAATCAATAAGGGAGTTTTCTTCCCAGACGTACACACTCCGACTATTTACCTGACGGATTAAACTACTGGCTGCGGATTCATCCCCTGAAAATAGGGCGTTGTTAAATTGCTCATCAAATTCGGCGCGATTATTGTTTCTCCGCTCTAATTGTAGGCGATCGCTCGCATCATGAACCTGATTAATCCAAGTTGCTTCTAATTTATACCCTACCTCCCCAGAGGAGTGGGATCGTAATACTTCCCAAGTTTTCTCACAGATTTCTTTGGTATAGGGTAAATATTGCCTAGTTTTGGTTTCTTTTGGCTCTAAATCGTCTTCCGCTACCGCTTGATAGTCTTGACCAAATTCTATGTCAGGATAAATATAAACAGTTCCCCTTTCTCCTGTAAACCGCGCACAACGTCCTGCCCTTTGTAATAATGAGTTCATGGGACATAGATGAATGTGCATGACATCACAGGTTAAGTCCAATCCTGCTTCAATTACCTGGGTAGCGATAAGGATATGACAACTACTCCCTAGGGATGGGTTTTTACCAAAGATAACTCTTAATTTTTCCTCCTTTTCCCGCCTATCTTCGGCTAAAAAGCGAGAATGGAGTAAAGTTAGGTCAATATCTAAGCTTCTTGTGGAAATTATAGCTTGTAGTTCTTGGAATAATCCCTGGGCTTGGGATACAGTATTACAAATAGCGATCGCTCGTTGTGGTAAGTCTTGGATAATTTGGGATGCTGTCAAAGGTTCAGATATAGCTGTCAGGGTGCGTTGGCGATCGCCTTCGATTTCGGTCAAATCTTGTTCATTTACTCCTAAAAGCTTTGTAGGCGTGGGATAACTGATAGTTTTTTGAAGTTGGGTAGCTAATTCTTCGGTTAGGGTAGCTGTCATCAGTAAAAAAGGAACTATTCCATTGACTTGTTCTAAAACTTTAATCAAACTGGTAAAAGAGCGATCTGGATCAAGGAGGTGGATTTCGTCAAAAACGAGATAGGAGGCAAAAAATACCCCTGAGTTGATATTAGCCGAACCTCGCCCCACGGAATAGGGAATATTGACAAAACTACTCAACATTTGGTCAATAGTACAGAAAATAATATCGCCTTCAAAGCGGGGATCTTCAGGGTTTTCTCCCGTTTGTAACGTAACAGTTAGGGGACGGGGTAAGGGATAGACTTTCGACCAGTTTTTTACTAATTTTTCGGTTCTTTGGCGTAGGCTATTGGCGAGGGTGCGTAGGGGTACAACATAAATTAGTTTTTGGGGGAAATGGGGGTTAAGGAGTTTAGAAAAAAGAAAAGGAGCGATCGCAGTTTCGGTTTTTCCTGAACCTGTGGGAGCGCGGAGGATGATGTTTTCCCTATTTAATATCTGGGTAATAGTTTCTATTTGAAATTGGCGGGGGGTAAAATTAGTCAGGGTTTGGAAGTATTGATTAAGATTCATAGTTAGGATGGGGTATTTACTAAGACTTCTAACTGTAGTTCACATTGCTTAAATACATAATTAACCGCCGCGAATAGTTGATCTAAATTATAAATAGTATAGGGAATCATTTGACGGGTAAATAACAGAGTTTCGATTTTGCCAAACTGCCAAGATTTTCCATTAGATACAATGCCAAAAATAGTTAGATCATGATTATTGTTTAATCGTTGTGCAGCAATCATTTCGGCTAAACATTGCCCCCATCCTTCCTCAAATTTATCTTGTTTGGCTTCAACTAATAGTAAATAGGGTTGATCGAAAACAACCTTTCCTAGTTGCGATCGCTTGGCGAGGATATATTCAGGAAATCCTGAGAGGTTTTCATCGTAGACAAGGGATTGATGACTCCAGAGGGTAAATTTCTGACTATGGGGTTTCCAAACTTCTTTTAAAATGGGATAGATTAAATTTTCACAAATGGCATATTCAGAGTTATCAATCACACCTTCTTCCATAACGAGTGCTAAATCTTCACGGAAATAATGGGAGATATCAAAGGGTATTTCTTGGATAAAATTGGCTTCGGTATAGGTGACTTGGAATTGCTTAAGCACCTTACTGATGGTTTTGTAGTTACTGAATGGCATGATTTTATATCTCCTATAACTTGGATTATTTCAAATTTGAGTTAAGATTTGCTCTACAGTAATAACTAATTCAGGGAAGGTAGGGGAAATTAGGCGATCGCTTCCTTTATATTTATTAATTTGATAAGTGCCATTTTCAGTTAAAATACAGATAAAGATAGTGGGTTCTTTAGGATTGCCAAGATAACTCCGACTGGCTACAGCCAAGTAATCCACAATCCAGTATTCAGGAATACCTAGGTGTTGATATTCTTCCAGCTTATCGACATAATCATCTTCCCAATTAGTAGAAACCACTTCGACAACTAATTGTGGTGGATTAGATAGGGCTGAATAGGCAGTAGGATTAGCATACCAAAGAGCTTTATCGACGACGGTAACATCAGGATAACGACCTTGTTCTTTTCCTGAATCGGTTTCAGTTTTAATCACAATTCGCCCAGACACCCAGTAATTAAGCTTTGAGTGTTTTACCTCGTCTTTAAAAATATCAGTGATTAATTCAGCCAGGGTTTCATGCTTCCTAGTGGGTAAAATTCGCATAATTTGTCCATTAACCCATTCATAACGCCCCTCCTCATCGGGAAGTTGGGTGATAAACTGCTCAAAGGTAGGAATTGATAGGGTTTGGGTAAAAGTCATAGCAGTGACTAGAGGTAGTTTGCTCGTACTATAACACAATTCGCTGTTAAATAACTTGCTATAATGAGGGGTAGGGTTTTCCTCATCTGAGTAGAAAAATGCTGTACGAGACTGACATCCTAGAATGGGTTGAGCAACAGGTATACCTCATTAGACAAGAAAAATATCATGAGGTGGACTGGGTTAATGTCATAGAAGAGATTCAAGACTTGAGTAAACGGGAAAGAGATCGGTTTTTGTCTTCTATTCGTCTGATTATTCAGCATTTGTTGAAGTGGGAATATCAACCAGAAAAACGCTCTAAGTCTTGGGAGATAACCATAACAAGAGAAAGAAACCATCTAAAGCGGTATCTCAGAAATACCCCCAGTTTAAAGCGATATTGGGCGGATTTGTCCGATGTATATGCGGATGCTAGAGCGGATGCGGCTAATGAAACAGGTTTATCGGATTGGGAGTTTCCTGATGATTGTCCTTATTCTTGCGAACAGATTCAGGGGGATTGGATTCCTTAGTCATTGGGGACAAAGATTTAAGTAATAAATCATGAATGAATATCTTAGTCTATGGATTACCCTAGTAAACTAACAATAGGTAACAGATCATAAGTTGGAGTTTCATTTTTTTTATTTTTTGCTTCAAATGCTCCGTACAATAAACCATCTATTTTTACTTGGCGTATAATGCGTAAGTAGCTAACAGAAATTAGGGCAACAACTGGAACAGATCGAAAACTATGAGTAATATCGAAAATTACCGAATCCCCTTCTTCTAAACAATCATTAACTTTTTGGAATATTTGCCAGATATCATCAGGGCTATTTCTTTGGGGAATATCATAAATAGGTAAAATATTAACTTTGCCACTCAATCGCTTTTTTAGACATTCCCAATTCGATTCAGAAGCTCCTCTTGGAATGTCTGTCGCTACAGCCTTAGTTAAGAATATATATAATTTATCGGGCTGATAAAATTCAACTAAAGCTTCTTGAAAAAAAGGAGTAGAAAATTGCTTTGTACTATCAAGAGCATGAATATAATTGGTTTCTTGATATAAAGTCGTTCCGAGAAAAGAAATAATCTTCATTGTTGTTTTTTCCTTAATTAATAACTTGGGCTTTTGTCCTACCCATTCCCAATCGCGTTTTAACTCCAGTACCCGCAAACTGAGCATACTGTACTAACAAGTTTGCCACATTCGCTAAAAGGGGATCAGTTTGATGGAGAACTTGTAACTTAATTTTCCCAGTAAACCCAACCACATAGCCCCGTTGTAATAAATGAAAGCGAGTCTGAATTTTATGATACTTCAAGGCGATCGCATTTTGTAAATACCCAATCAACTCATCACCCCCTAGGTAAATTGGCGCGAAATGATTCCATCTTTCTAACCAACTACGAAACATCAAACCGGGGAGAGGGAGGGGAAGATAGACACGGTTTTGGGAAAAAGCAGTAGGAGTTAAAAACTCTAGGGAAAAATACTTAGTCGGTTCAGGATCGCAAGCTACTAAATCTGTGTAAAGCTTTTCATAACTGGTAATGGTATCTTCCCGATTCAGAATAGTAAAATGTGTCCCCAAAAATGAGAGACTTTCCCCTAGCTCCAAAGCCGCAATCCCTTGGGAAGTATATTCGGTAAGCCCACCTAAGGAAAACTGATAAAATTGTTCAGGATAGAAACTAATAAAGTCTTTGGATACATCAGCATTTCCCAAGAGGGGGGTAAAGTTACTACTGGGAATTTTTTCCTCTCCTATCTCCAGATTAATTTTTTCGTGTAATTGCTTCATCAATTCTAAGTAATAGGTGCGGGGTAGGGTGGCTATCTCTGGTACTGTAATAGTCCAAGTGGAGTCTATTAACATAGTCTCTACATCTCCTGCAATTTTACCCAACCAGGGACAAAAGCAATTTCTCCATTGATGTCTTTTATGGTGCGTCTAGATTTAGGTGCTTCAAAACCAGGCGCCCTCAGTCCGCAGGTATCTCGGATTTCCGCGCGTAAGTCATCGTTTAATAACAATCCCATAGTTGTCCCATTCATTCCACTTCCCCAACCTAAACGTAAATGATAGGGACATTCAGGTTTTGCATAATATTTATCCCAAAGTGTGTCAAAGTTTAAGGGATTTTTTTGTTCTTGATTATTACCGATTTGTTCCCAGTAATTTTTTGCTTCAAAATTCCATTGATCCTGGGCAAACTCCTTGCAAATATTAAGAAGCTCGTCTATATTTTTAAAGGGAATAAGCATACCCTGTCGATGTTGAAACCAATTGAGCATTTCTATATCTAATGTTATAGTAAAATCAGTTATCACCCTGCGAGCCATTTCCACAAAGAGTGAAGATTTATATTTAGCTTTCCAATCCTCAGTATGGGAAGATACAATCACTTCAGCAACGATAGAGTTATTGTATGCTATATTTTTCCCTTGGCTATTTTTAGATGTAGATCTGTCTAGTGGGCTAGAATCCGCGATATGAATTGCCCGCATAAAATCAGTGTTAGAACTGTTTTCTTTAGCTGAAACTGGTTGCCCTTGATAAACCAAGTTAAAATTAGTAAATAAAGGATCTGTAAAAGGCGATGGGTTGGTAGATTTTGGTTTTCTCCTTAATTCTCCATTATTTAGTCTTATCCTGAGTTTCTTTTCAATCTCACTAACTCTTTGTTGTTGAGGAACATTATACTTGTCTTGATATTTAAGAAGATAATAAGCGATCGCTGTTCTCATAGCTCCCTTAATAGATGAGCCAGGGATGTATAATACTCCAAAGCCATTACGAATCATCGGGCGTAAATTTGCAATCGTTTTATCAGTCCATTTTTGGGAAGTCTTATTTTTAGGAAAAATCAGTCTATCTTCCGATTTAACTTGCCACCAAGTATCTCCAAATACCTGCTTTAATAAGTTACCAATTGGCTCTCGCTTTTCAATAGCCTTGAGATAATCTTGTAATCTTGCTCTTTTGAGCAATTCTTTCGCCAATAAATCACTATTAGGAAGATAGACTTTATTCCCTGCTACTACAAACTCAAAGGGATTTAATTGGGATACCTCCGAGCCAATATGTAAAATAGGGCTGGTTAAGCATATATGCTTAGATTCGTATACCTTGGGTTTTTCAATAGCGCTAGTGGGTAAAATAGTCATAATTCTGGATCTTGTATAATAATGGGAAGACTGAGACTGATTCCACTACGATAAACTCTATAGGCTTTGAATTGATCGGGAGTTACATCTGCGAGTTGCCCTTGAGGAATATCCTTAAAAATAGATCCTTCTCCAAACATCCTCACATTTTTCCTCCTTAACTGTTTTCCGGAGGAAGTTATCCATCCTCCCCTTTCTAGTAAAGAATAACTACTAGGAGCAGATTCTAGGGTTAGGTTTGCCCAAAAAAGACTAATTAGGGAGTGGTGAGTTGATTTAAAATTAATTACGTCATTCCACAACTCGGGTAAATCCAGAAACTCTGCTTCAAATCTACCCGCACCATTAGAGCGCTCTCCCCCTATTCCTTCCTCTCCCAATAGCCTTAAACTAGCTTTAAGTTTACTTTCTGTTTCCTTATCTTGAGAGGATAATTTAATTAAAAAATATAACCCAGATTTCTCATTAGATTCCCATTGGTACTGGACAAAACCAGTGTGGTATATATTGGCAGCATGGGTATTGCGATCGATGGCTACCTTGGGAACACTATAGAACTTATGTGTGTCACCATAACTAAAAGTTCCCGAATCCTCCAAGTCTTTTTTGTCTTTATCTTTTTTGTCTTTATCTTTTTTGTCTTTATTGGTATAGGCGATTAATTCCTGCTTGTCTTTGTCAGTAAAATCCTTTTCTTGATACCATCTTCGCCAAATTTCTAGAGGTAGGTATTTGAGCTTTTTGTAGGTTTTGGTAAATTTTAAATCCTCTCCTACGGGATACCCTTGGGGATATGCAAGGGGTTTAGGTACATAGTAGATGTATTCTGATTCTCCTTTTTTACTATAAATAAAGGTAGAACTTACACGAAATGGAGGATCATCTTGATTTTCTCCTGAAGGAAACTTTGCTAGTAACTGTGCTACATCTTCAGCACCAAATAAACGTGCATAACTACTAACCCAAGCACTAAAGAGGGTATCGGAATAAACTCTTTCGCTAGTTTCCTCCATCCCGATACCTAATTCTCCAAAGTGTGCATTATTGCGACCAAAATTGAGCCTAACTAATTGCCACATATTTCTATCCTATCCCTTACTTGCTGGTGATAAAAGTTTAATATTTTGCGAAATAGTTCCAAAACCCTTCAACATCTCTTCAATATCTTTAAACTCAACAGTGTCAGTGCTTGTTGGATTTTGATACCATTCAATAGGACGACAATTGAGGGCGATATCTTGGAACTTAATTTTACCATAGCCCCTTGAACCATGACCCCCTAGAGCATCGTCTTGTAAGATAGCTAAAGCGATCGCTAAATTTTTTAGATCATCTTCAGCTTGGCTCATATCTTCTACGGTATAAACCATTTCAAAATTAAACTTAGCTCCTGCGGGAATCCTTTCTAGTTGTCGGGGGTTAGCCGCAGATGTGATTCTGTCAATTCCGTTTTCAAATTTCCATTCCGTCATATACAAACCAGTATCAATATTTTTCAGTCGGGCGATCGACTCATCTAATAAATGAGAATCCCTGACAATTAATCGCGCTGGATGATTACGTCCTCTTACTTTTACAAACTCTTTTTTATCTTCTATTTCCTGAATATTTTTTTTGTCAAGAATTTCTAGGTTTTCGGTTTGAGCTACGGACAGTTCCATCCAACAATTTTGTCCTGTCGCTCCCAATAGACGAGATACTTCGCATTTTCTTGATCCCTCGAATTTAATAAATTTTAAGTTGTTTTGAACTTCTGTATAACCATCTTCTAGATCATCGCTTTCATATCTCCATACATCCTGTCCCCCAGAACGGTTTATAGGTTTACCTTTTATTCTCTCTAGTATGGAACGTAGTTTCCCTTTTAAGGATGAACCTGGTATATAAGGGTATCTGGTTATAGGATCTCGAATAACTAATTTATCAACCCCCCCTATATCAAGATTTTCTTCCCCTCCACCTATGTGTAGTCCAGTCTCTACTACCAAACTACCCATAAGTTTAACTTTACCTAAAAATGCTCTCTGTGGTTTGTCGATGATTTTTGTATTCATGGTTAAATTACCTCCGATTTCTATTTTGACTATTTTTAGGATTTTTTTCAGCTTGTTTATGATACGCAACCGTTGATTCAAATAATGTTATCAAACAGTCAAAATCAGGTGTATCATCTATTTTTTTAAGTGCAGCTTTCATGATTTTACTGAGAGCTTCAGCTTTATCTTGACGAGCAGCAGCATAGGTAAATTTATAATCTAAAGATATAACTTCCCATTTAATTGTTTCAGATAAGGTACGATTTATATCTTGGGCTAGTTCAGCTTTTATTCTATTTAATGCGTCCAGAAATTTTCGCATCTGATTGCTTTTAAGTCCTTTGTTAGATAAATCCTCACCTAATTTTTCTGTATGTTGTACTAATTCTCTAATTGGGTATTCCCTCAGTGTCACTAAGATATTGATTTTGTCTATTATAACTTTTACAATATCTTCTTCGGGCTTTACGCCTCCTTCATTTTCTCGTGGGGATACTTTATCATCTTGTTTTGATTTATGGTAATTTGTTTTTGGTTTGGGAGTGGGTCGTCTAGGAGAATCATTCATAGTCAAATAGTCCTAATTTAATTCTGTAAAATTTGTGCAACTGTCAAGTTTAACTCTGGAAAAGTCTGAGAAATAACCCTGTCATTATCTCTGTACTCTAGTAAGCGTTCAGGGGGTGGTCAGGCAGCTAGGGAGATAGAGTCAGAAGAAGA
>JBBAUO010000004.1:0-114900 GCA_040398185.1 Microcystaceae cyanobacterium
TACGGCGATTATGACAGACTTGAATTTTGGTGGCATCCACAAAGCTAATCCCTGTACAATGACCAAAACAATGCTTTAAATAAATGCACAAAGGTATTAGAGTCGAGGGCATCCATTCGATAAAACGTTGATAGCTCCGCAGTTGCGGGAACTCTTGTCGCCAGTAGACACAAACGTGGTCGAGGTAGAAGTGTTTAAAAATCGGCTGATAGCCTTCTCTGTTTTAATTTAGGTTCAAATACACGCTTCTAAGTCATCGACATGAGAGAAAAGAGCTTCTAGACTAGACATAGATGGGTTGGGGGTGCTGATAGTATTACTTTTTTCTCAGCTTACTAGCCCCCGCCTTTTTCTTCCACTCTTATCCCGAACTGGGGTTAGCTAACACTACATCCCATTATTGCTATAGACTTCCTTAAGAAATTAATACAAAAATAAAATAATAATAAAATTTTTCTGAATATTTACCAGCAAATGCTATCATTAATCGGAATAAGCAATTTTGTCAAAGGTATGAATAAACAACTTCAAAAAGTTTTATTCTTTACATTTCTACTTTTAGGAATTTCTTGTAAAGAGGCTGAAGCTAATGGTGACTCATGTGTAAATCTTCCGAATTTTTCTAATACTGTCGTGGACACACAAAGTGAAGCAATCGATATTTTTATAGAAAAAGTTAACTACAATGGCTCGAATCTAAGTGATAGTGCCAAATCCGAATTACTCTCCATTGTCAAAAGAGGTAATAAAGAGGTTGCCGTTTTTAGAGTCCAGTTATTTGCTTGTCTTTTATTTTTAAATCAAAACAATAGTACCATGGAATGTCAAACAGCTTTTCAGACGTTGGGATCTATTATTAGTGTTGTCAAGAATGAAAGATTAGAACCTATGGAAGACATAGGTAAAAGTTCCGGTGATACCACAAGTATGATTGCGGCATTTGCAGTCTCTCTGAAGGATTCAGAAGATAAAATAGTCGACGGTATTGACAGATTCAATAAATATATTAGACGTTGCGGTTTCAATCCCTACTAGGGATTAAGGAGAATTGTGAGTCTCTATTACTAGACTCCCTTGGGGGAGCTATTAGATTTTCAATCCGACGTTGCAGAATACCCAATAGATAAATTATAGACTGTTATTAAGGTATATTTCAAGGGGTTCTTATGCAAATTGCTACATGGAATGTTAACTCAATTCGCACCCGCCAACAACAGATTGCAGACTGGCTCTTGAGTAGTCAAGTAGATGTACTTTGTCTACAGGAAACCAAGGTTATTGATGCAGATTTTCCCCTTGATTTCTTTACCAACCTAGGGTACAATGCCTATATTTTTGGTCAAAAAGCCTATAATGGTGTGGCCATTTTTAGTAAGCGTCCTTTAAGGGATGTTTGTCTGGGATTTATGCCAATTCTAGAAACGGATTTAGCCCAGGATTTTGACCAGCAAAAGCGGGTAATGACTGGAGTTATAGATAACATCAGAATTGTTAATGTCTACGTTCCTAATGGCTCAGAAATAGGTAGCGAAAAGTATGATTATAAGTTGCGATGGTTGCAATGTCTTAAGAACTATCTAGAGGTTTTAAGGGATAAGTTTCCCGAGGAGATATGTCTCTGTGGAGATTTTAACATAGCCCTAGAGGATCGAGATATTTATAATCCGACTAAGGGTAAGGAAAATCATATCATGGCTTCTGTAGTAGAAAGGTCAGCCTTGAAAGAGCTATTATCTATTGGGTTTCAGGATGCTTTTCGTAAGTTTACCGAAGTAGGAGGCCATTTTAGTTGGTGGGATTACCGTCGTGCTGGTTTTGCCCAAAATAGAGGTTGGAGAATAGATCATCATTATTTAACGGCTAATCTCTACAAGCAGGCCCTTAGTTGTAGGATTGATACTGAACCGAGAGCCAAAGAACAACCTAGTGATCATACCCCTGTAATTGTCACCTTTTAGTTAGAGGGATTTTAAGGCTTCTATATATCCTTTCGCTACATCATCCCAAGTCCATGGACGACAACTTTGAGCAATTTCCGCAGGGGATAATCTGGCTCTGGGATTAAGGATAAAATTTTCTAGACAAGTTGTTAAAGCCTCCACATCTCCAGTCGGAAAAAAGGTAACTCTGTCTGGACATTGATACAGTTCTACTTGTTCTTTGTAAACTTCTAAATCAGCTGCAATCACAGGAATCCCTAGGAGTAGTGCTTCCGAAATAGCTAGTCCAAATCCCTCATATTTAGAAGGCATAACCACACAGGAACAAGTTCGATAATAATATTCTACATCCTTGTAGTCGGCATAACCACAGCCTTTAACATATTCTTGAATAAATTCCTTATTGTCTTGGTAAAAATTATAACATCCCAGAATATAATCCTTATATTCTTTAGTAGAAGATTGTTGGGATAAACTAATATTACCATTAACTAAACTATCCGTTTCTTTTCCAGTTAAAATAAGTTTAAATTTTAAGTTCTTTTGAGCTAAGTTTAAGGCTGCTTTCAATAGAGTTAAATGATCTTTATAAATACCAAAGGAAGAAGGAAAATAAAAAGATATTTCATTTTGATCCAGAATCTCGTTGGAATTTAGCGAAATAGGTGAACCAGCTAAAGGCACAGCTTTTATTTTCTTTCTATAGTCCTTCTCGGAGAATAATTTGAGAATATCCGAGCTAGTTTTCTCGGAAATTGTAAAAATTAATTGCGATTCATCTAACCACATTTTCAATGGCTTATTATATTTCTCTTTATAGATTTCCGAATAGGTTAGCGGAGAAAATTGCCAAAATAAATCGTAGGCTATTCCCGTTAGAGGAATGAAAATCTTTGGCGGTTCTAACTTATTAATAATTGCATATAAACAATAATCTATCTGATACTCATACACAAGTTGATTAATTCTAGACTGGATAGATAGTTTCTGTAGTTTAGAGGATAAAGTCTTACTGATTTTTTCAAACTTTAACTTGTTATAAATTTTTATAGCTTTACTGACGCAGGATAGTTTTTTTGCCGCTATCGTTTTTGGATTAAGGATAAAGGATTCATAAACAATAACCTCTGAAGCAGGTAAAAGAGACTGAAAATACTCAAGATGTCCTGGATAAATGAGGATAACTATTTTTTCAGCATACTTTTCTAACGCGGAAACAAGCGAAATAATCACCCGCTCCACTCCCCCCTTACGATAAAATTCAATCGGAATAATAATTTTCATTTTACCTCTAGAATTACTTGGCAAAGTATTGGGCAACTAAATTTAAAATTTCTTGACAAAAATGCTCAGTTGAAAAGAGATTTTGCTGATCTTGTAATGAGCTAATCAATTTTTCCTGTAGCTCAGAACTTTCTAAAACTGCGAGAATTGTTTCTGAGGCTTGTTCTTCATTTTCAAAAAAGAGTTCCGTATTTTGTCGTCCGACAATCTCCGTTTGCCCACCTTGGGATTTAACAAAAGGAATAGCACCGGCTCTGACCATTTCAGCTACAGAAATACCAAAAGGCTCTTGTTTCAAATGAATACCATACTTGCATTTGTAGAGTATTTTTGCATAGTCTGAGTAACTCAAATTCTCGTATAGTGTAACCCAGTCAGCATTTTCTTTGACCATTTTTTTGACAAGACCTTCATAGCTACTTTCTGCAGAACCACCACCACCACCCGTAATATAGAGCTTAATATCATGACCTTTTTCTCGGACTTTTTGTAAAATCTTTATAGCTTTGTGGGGCTGTTTTGATTTTACCAATCTTCCACTACAGACAAAAGCATTTTCCTTGACAGTTATGTCCTTTAATTGGGGAGCGATAACAACGGGTGGATAAATCACCTCTGCATCTATATTATAGTTTTTGCGAACTGATTCAGCCACCTCTGAAGAATTAGCAACAGAAATATTTTTTTGTAAGTTTTCTCGGGAAAATTGCGAAATTTTAGAATAGATAGGTGCTAGTCGTCCTCCTTCTAGAACATTAATCCAATGGATGTATTGAATACCAGGTACACCTAGATCAGCTGCATTAAATCCAGAAATCATGAGGTCGTAATGATGACTATTTTTCTTTAAAAATCCCAGGGTTGAATGAATAGAAAATTGTCTGATGTGAGGATTATTAGCAATCAAAAAACTAGCCAGTGGTTGAGAAAAGGCGGGCAAAATTGACTTAACCCGAATTTTCTCAGAGGATAGAGATGTGCCATACATGGCGTTTAGCTGCTCCCAATTGACATTTGCAAAAGTAAAAAGGGTAAGATCATACTTGTCCTTGAGGGCTTCTAATATCCACAAACCAACAGCCTCAGCCCCACCTCCCATAAAATAAGGAAAGTAGATACCAATAGTCTTTAAAGGTGGAGTCTGGGGATTCGGTGTTAATTTCATTCTTCTTACTATAGGGCGCACTCTCCCAGTAAATTACCACACTTTGTCAAGTAATACCAAATCCTGTTTTAGTACTATAGTCATTCTCCGACCGCCGACTGCCCCCTGCCTAGCCTTCACGATAAGATATTTATCTAAGCGGATTTGGTATAATGGGGATTTCCGAGGCTTGGTGATAAACTGGGAAGACTTGGGAACATTTAAGTTATACTAAATCCTGTTTTAATACTATAGTGATCCTCCTCCTGCCTCCTGCCTCCTGCCTAGCCTTCACGATTATCTGGTAACATAAGCGGATTTAGTATTAGCAGGACCTCCCCTCTTATTTATCCTATGACCGCAAAGCCCTATTCTCCTCCTCTTTGGCAAAAATTACGAGAACGTCTAGAAGCCCTACCCCTTCCCCCCACGGAGGATTCGCTCCTTTTTAGAATTTTAGTACAAACCTTAGTCATTATTGGCATTATCGCTACCGATGTCGCCGCCGAAACCCAGATGAGTTTTTGGGCAATTCCTTTGAGCATTGGGGGAGCAACTTGGAGTTGGTACAATCGCCGTAAGCGCAACATTGGGGCGAAATTTGTTCTCGCCTTGGGGATGATCATCGTTTTAGTAGTTTTCCTGGGAAATCTGGTCGTCAAATCTACAGATAGTCGTCTAGCTCTGGCGCAGTTGTTAATACAGTTACAGGTTCTCCACAGTTTTGATCTACCTAGACGCAAGGATTTAGGCTATTCAGCGATAATTGGCTTAATTTTACTGGGGGTGGGGGGTACAATTTCCCAAACCCTCGGCTTTGCGCCTTGGTTGGTACTGTTTTTGCTATTGTCCCTACCCACTCTAATTTTAGACTATCGTTCTCGCTTAGGATTAGAGGCAATTCCCCTTGGGGGACGGTTCAATCTACCATCTTCCCCATCCCTCTCCCCTCAACGTCTGTTACCGATTCTGGGAACCGTTCTGCTTTTGGGGTTAACTTTATTTACGATCATGCCTCGGTTTCCGAGTTATCAGATCCAATCCTTTCCCGTCAGTGAACCCGAACAGTTAAAGAATCAGGGCTTTGATGAACAAAACAAGGATATTATCAACCCAGGCTATGTGAAAGAGGGAACAGGGACAGGAAAAGGGGGAATTGGCAGTAATAAAAGCTCCGGGCCCGGTAAGGTAGATCAGACCTATTACTATGGCTTCAATGAAAAAATGAACCAGAATCTGCGCGGTTCGATGAAACCGGAGTTGGTAATGCGGGTCAGGTCACAATTAGCTGGTTTTTGGCGAGTTTTAGCCTTTGATCGTTATACAGGACAAGGATGGGAGGTTTCTCGCCAGAATAAGTTACAAAATCTGGGACGCTCCTGGTGGTCCTATCGCTTTTTTATATCGCCACCTCCGGCACTGATCCCCACTAAGGAAATTATTCAAAGTTATAGTATTGTCTCTTCTTTGCCGAATTTGATTCCCGTTTTGTCCTATCCTCAATCCATCTTTTTTCCCACTAAGGAAATAGGTATTGATCCAGAAGGCAGTTTGCGATCGCCTGGGGTATTAGTGGAGGGATTGACCTATACGGTTATTTCTGCGGTTCCTTTCCGTCCGCGCACCCTGTTAAATTCGGCACCGACCGTCTATTCTCCCCTCATTAAAGAGCATTATCTGCAAATTCCCCCCCAGATCAAGGAATCTGTTCGCAATCAGGCCTTGAAACTCCTAGCTAAATCCCCTAAACCTTTGACTTCTAACTATGAAAAAGCTCTGTTTTTGACCCAAGCACTCAAACAAAACTACGAAATAAAGGAAGATTTGCCATTTTTTGCCGAGAAAGAAGATTTAGTAACGGCATTTCTCTTTCGCTATGGTGGTGGCTATCCGGATCATTTTGCCACAGTCCTAACCATGATGTTACGTTCTCTCGGGATTCCCGCTAGGTTAGCCGTGGGTTTTGGTACGGGTCAATTTAACCCCTTTACGGGTTATTATTTGGTACATAACACCGATGCCCATGCCATCACGGAAGTCTTTTTTCCGAATTATGGCTGGTTTAGCTTCGATGGGATTCCAGGCCATGACTTAATCCCCCCTAGTGTCGATGATCCCCAAGCTTTTAATGTCCTCAAACAGTTTTGGAATTGGGTAGCGAGTTGGCTACCAAGTCCCATTGTGGCTGCGCTGAGTTTCCTCTGGTCCCTGGTGATGAACACCCTTTTGACCATAGTGGGAAAAATTTGGCAATTTATAGCGGGGAGCATCCTCGGCCTGTTGGTGGGATTAATCGGCGCGGTTTTACTGGGATGGCTCTGTTGGTTGGCTTTCTTGCAACTGGTGCGCTGGGGCGATCGCCGACGTTTAGCAAAATTACCTCCCATGCAGCGTCTGTATGTACAAATGCTCCAGATCCTCCAACAAAAGGGCTATTCTAAACATCCCGCCCAAACTCCCCTAGAATATGCCCATAGTTCCCAAGCGCATCTCCCCGACAGCATCGCGGCGATCATTGCCGAAATATCCCAAGCCTATAGCCGTTGGCGTTATGGCCAGCATTCTCCTGATTTGCAGGTTCTCCAACAAAAATTAGATCTCCTAGGTCGTTTAGTAGGTCGTCACAAAAACCCCTAGAATTTTGTACAATGGGAAAGTTAGCAAAGGAGAGGTGGCAGAGCGGTTGAATGCGGCGGCCTCGAAATTCGCTAGGGGGGCGACCTCCTCGTGGGTTCAAATCCCACCCTCTCCGTTGGTTTCTTTAATTTCTATACCAAACCCCACTAGGGTCACGGTTTCTAAGGGTGTATCCCCAAGGGGCTTCTGATAATTGATGATGCGGCGAATCCTTAGATGGGGATTAATTAGGGTAATGGAATCCACGGAAACAGTGTGGGTGTAATTGGTGGTCATTAACAGTTCTCTAGTCTGGAGGTTAAAGGTAAAACTAGAAATGATCGGCCTATTTTCCTCATAGGCGCGATCGCGCAGATAATCCCCTGATAAATAGCCCGACTCTTCCTTTTTAACCACAAAAAGCAGATTCAAATTTTGGGAGACTTCCTCTCCTTTTTCGGAAATGGTATAAAATCCCAAGTTAAACCCTGGTATATCGTCTAGATTATCTGGGTTAGGGTAGGCATTATCGGCTAGGACTTTTTCTTTAATGGCTTGGGTTAGGGGCGTAACGGTAAACTCGGTGCGGGATCTTTCCACCTCCATTGCAGTTAGATAGTGGTAAGTCCTTTCCGTTTGCCAACGGCCGACACAACAGGCAAAAAATTCCTTAAAGATACTGGTGCTCATAAATAATCCTCTTAAACTAATTTGCCAATTAAAAGCCTTTCATACTCAGAACTAGACTTTTCCCAAGTGTATTCCTGTTCAATTAATTGTCGAGCATTATGGGATAGGGTTGCCCTCAAATCCACATCCTCAAACAGACGGGAGATGGCCTCTATATATTCCTCTATTTCATTGGCTCGCCAAGCAGATAAAGGCTCATCTACCCTCATTCCTTCTAAACCGCGATCGCTGGCAACAACCGGCACCCCTGCGGCCATGGCTTCTAGGGTTTTGTTTTTAATTCCGAAACCAGCCCTTAAGGGAACGACGCAGATGGTGGCTTGGTGGAGGTATTCAACCATGGTGGGGACTCGGCCTGTTACGGTGATACCGGGGTTTTTAGCTAAGTTGATGACAGATAAATCGGGATTAGACCCCACAATTGTTAGGGTAGCTAGGGGATATTTTTTTTGCAGGATTGGGAATATCTCTAACCCAAAAAAGCAAGCTGAATCAACATTTGCACTGTAATCCATACCCCCCGTAATGATGAGGCGATAACCTTGGGGATCGCTGCGACGATAGGGAAACATTTCTAGGTCTACACCATTGGCAATAACAGTAATAGGACGATTTAACTCCAAGGCTTCTATTTGCACCTTATCCTCTGGAGTTGTCACTACTAGATCGGTAAATTTTTGACAAAACTGATATTCATAACGGCGCAGCAGGGGCAGATAAAGCCTATCTTTGATGGGATTTTTCGTCACCCCTGTTTCCAGTTGGTTCTTACAAGTTCTATAAACAGAGCTATGAATATTAGCCACTATTTTAATTTTTTCCTGCCAATGGGGACGGATAAAAATTTCATTGCTGATATGTTCGCAGGTAATCACATCAAATCCTTGATTGGCCAATTCCCCGTCAATCCAATTTTGGATCTCACTACTATAGAGATATTTCACATTAGGAGGAGTTCCTTGCCAGATAAATTCAGCAAATCGCTGTGTTTTTGCAAAAATCGTGGGATTTGGAGGCAGGGGCAGGGAAAAAATTTTTAAATTATGAATGTATGCTGCTAATTCCTCAATTTCTTGCCCGGAGATATCGGGGACTGCGTAGGTAATGAGAGTTATCTCGTGTTTCTTACCGAGATATTTTAACAAGTTGAAAGTTCTAACTTGAGTTCCACCTCTAGTGGGTGGGTAGGGAAAAGTCATCGAAAGCATTAAGATTTTCATAGATTAATCCCTAGGGTACTGAAACCTTCCAAGCATTGGGTCTTTCTGGATAATTCCCGCGAATTATCCTTCCAAAGGACTCAAATAAACTTTCGTCAGGGTTAAAACGTTGATATTTTTGCAACTCTGAGACAGAAACTATTTTACTGTCTATGATTTCCACTAAATTACTGCCGTAGATATAAGTTGTACTATAGGTTTCATCTAATAAAGCCTGCGTAAGTTTGTTGAGAAATATCATATCATAGGAGGTGAAAATTTATAGATAAAAGGAAACTCTAAGTTTTTTCGTCCCTAAGTTTAGCCTCTATCATCATCTGCACAATGTCCGCCATTCTATACTGAGCTTGCCAACCTAGTTGAACTTTGGCCTTGTTGGGATCACCCCGACTAATAGCTAAATCCGTAGGACGCAATAAACTAGAATCCGTTATAACATGGTCTTGCCAGTCTAACCCATTACAAGAGAAAGCCTCAGCTACAAATTCCTCTAATTTACGGCTCTCTCCCGTGGCAATCACATAATCATCAGCCCAGTCTTGCTGGAGCATCAAATACATAGCTTCTATATATTCGGGTGCCCAACCCCAATCCCTAGCTATGGAAATATTTCCCAGGTGTAGTTTTTCGGGACTACCTTGGGCAATACGACAGGCGGAGGCGATAATTTTTTGGGTGACAAATCTTTCCGGGCGTAAAGGGGAGTCGTGATTAAATAAAATACCTGAACAAGCAAACAATCCGTAAGCTTCTCGATAGTTAGCTACTTCCCAAAAAGCCGCCGCTTTTGCCACAGCGTAGGGACTTCTGGGACGAAAGGGTGTGCTTTCATTAGCGGAGCGATCGCCAATATCTCCAAAGGATTCACTAGAACTGGCATTATACAGACGAATGGGACTCTTCATAAAGCGGATCGCTTCTAAGAGGTTAAGAGTTCCTGTAGCAATGCTTTCTAAGGTTTCGACTGGTTGATCAAAAGATAGTCCGACGGAGCTCTGTCCGGCTAGATTATAAATTTCATCGGGTTGAATTTTGATTAAAACTTGTAGGACACTGCGAAAGTCATTAAGAGCCATGGATTCTAGCTTAATCTGCTCTCGAATACCTAAACGGATGAGATTACCAAAAACGGATATTTGAGCATCTCGGGAGGTTCCACAGACACTATAACCTTTCTCTAGGAGTAATTTGGCTAAATAAGCACCATCTTGCCCAGAAATTCCACAAATTAAGGCTTTTTTTGTCATTTAATTCTATTCCTCCCTATTAAGGCGGTTATGGCTTCTTTAATGTATCCGATTTGACCATAGGCATAGGTGACATTGTCAAAGCGTTGGGCGGGATTACCTAAATACTTAAAAGATTTATAAACCCCTCGCAGCAGACGTTCGCCACCGCGATAGAGTTGGTTAACTCCGGTGCGCCCCGCTATAGCTTCCCGATAATGTTCGCTGATTCCTTGCCACCAACTACGATTCAAAAACCAAGCAGGACGAATCCTCTCGGGCGACACATTATGATACACCAAGGCGTCCGGAAAATAAGCCACCTGCCAGCTATTTTTCAAGGCTAGTTCCGTCATATAGAGTTCTTCGTTAGAAAGTAATTTCTTGCCAATCCGTCCTAAATTGGGATCAAATCCCCCCACTTGTTCTAAAAAAGTTCGTCTGACAGAATAGTTAACTCCCCTGGGGGTTAGGTTAGGCTCAGTTATATTAACCACTTCTTCCCCTAAATCCATCGCCCCCAAAGCTCCCGCTAAACCATCGGACATCCATTCGGGTTGGGATAGCCCAGGGGGCCAGATTAACTTGACTTTCCCCCCCGCAACTCCTAATTTTTCGTTACTAATATAGGCGGATCGCACGACTCTTAACCATTGTGGGCTGGCTTCAGCGTCATCGTCAAGATAGGCTAAAAATTCGGCTTCTGTCTCCTGTGCCCCGCGGTTACGGGCAACGGATAGTCCTACTACAGGTTCGTAGACGTACTTTAAACGGGGATGGGGTAAACGAGCTTCCACAACTTCCACAGTGCGATCGCTTGAGCCATTATCGACGACGATAATCTCATAATGCTCACAGTCTTGGGCTAACAAGCTATCAATGGCGGCCCCTAGATAGTGATCTCGGTTATAGGTACAGATAATACCTGCTATAGTGGTTTCAGACATAGGAGAGAACATCAAGGGGGTTTTTGAACTTGTCCCTAACGATAAACTATTTTACTGATTTAACCACAAAGGCACAAAGGACACAAAGGTTAATTGCTGATAATATAAGTTGAACTTATCATACCGACTCCACTAAGATGGCTAAAGTTACAGTTTGTATTCCTACCTACAACCGCGCCCATTACCTTGCTTACGCGGTAAAATCTGTCTTGGATCAAACCTATGGTGATTTTGAATTGGTTGTCTGTGATGATGCTTCCCAAGACAATACCCCAGAGATAATAGCCAGTTTCCCAGATTCCCGCCTTCGTTATATTCAACATCCAGAAAATATTAAACGTACTCGCAATATGCGCTCCGGGTTTGAAGTTGCCACAGGGGAGTATTTTATTAAGTTTGATGATGATGATGCTTTAGCTCCCGATTTTTTGGCGAAAACCGTAGCTATTTTAGACCAACACCCAGGGGTAGATTTTGTTTGTACTAATCATTGGGTGATTAATCAAAATGGTAAGCGCATGGAGGCTGCTACCCAGGAAAATGCCGCCCGTTGGGGAAAAGATCGTCTACAGTCTGGGTTAATAGGCGATTTACTCAGGGAAACCTATTATTATCAAAGTCTACAAGTTGGTTCAACTCTATTTCGTCGTGCTTGTTTAACTGAAGTCGATTATATGCGCCCCCAAGCCGATGGTTGTGAAGATTTTGATCTCTTGGTGAGAATCGCGATCGCTGGTAAACAGGGTTATTTTTTACCTGAGTATTTAATGGAGTATCGTTTCCATGGTGGACAGAACAGTCTAAAACAAAATATCCATTTTCTTCGGGCGAAATTATTCTGTGTTGAAGGCTATCATTTTAATGACGAGGAACTTGAAAAGGAACGCATAAAGCGGTTAGCTTCTCTACAAGAGACTCTAGGCATGAGGCTTTTGGAACAGGGAGATACCATAGAAGGAAGAAAGTTATTACAACAATCTACCACAGTTTTAGGCAAGTCTAAACGTCATCAACTGGCGATGATTTTGTCCTATTTACCTGTTAGTTTACGTCAAACTATTCTAGCAGGGTTTAGGCAATTAAAAGAAAAAGACTATACCACGCAGGTAAGAGAATCAACATAAAATTTAGCTAAGGATATTGGCATGTTGTCCTCGATTGAGGATAATTTCTACTAAAGTTGTTGTGTTTGGATAGAGAAAATTAATGTTTTGCTCTGTCACCTGGGCCCCAAAAATAGGACAGTTAAAGCGATCAAAGTTAATTTCGTTAGAGATCGACTTTGCCGTAATATTTAATATCACTGTTGCCTGATTGTTTTTGATTTTCTTAAAAAATTGATTCAACTTATGGTAGTCAACCAGTAAGACTTTACACGATTTATCTACCGAATGGGAGTACCAATTCCCATCGTTATCAAAATGCTGATCAACTTCCTCGGTTAATTCTTCGTCCAATTGACCATTTTTATAAACAACAAAATCAATAAAAAATTCAAGAACATCGAAATCAACATCATCTTTTATTTTGAAAAATAATTGTTGAAATATTATGCCTTCTTTTTCTTGAGGATATTTAGCATTTGTAAATTGACTAAAAGCCTCAGATACTTTCTTATAACTCTCTAAGCTATTAACCTGATGAGCTTGTCTAAATAAGTTGACGACTTCTCCATCTCCATCAGCCGTCAGTCCTACCTTAACAACTTCTCCATGATTGTATTGAGGGAAAACTGCAAAGGGTATATTGGCAAATTTTCTCTCCTCACTCCACCTAAAATCGGCCTTTTTGGGGTTATCACGATCTTGACGAATAATTACCTTTCTTGTGTTTAGGGATGTACCACAAATCCTGACTGTAGTGTCGGTACTCGGATTGTTAACAAGGGGTATAAAGCGAGGGATAAACTTCTGTAAACTGTCAGAAAATTTTGAAAATTTCTGTGCAAAACTACCACCAGCAAAGACAAAAGGATAGCAAATCTGTTGAGTTTCATCCTCCGGACCAAAATAGGTTTCCTCGTGCAGATCGATGTTAGATAATTTCCATTGGCTAGGACTAGAGGGTTCTAAGGCTTGTAAAACTTTTTTACCTACTTCAAACTTTTCAACCTTGACATCCTCATTTAACTTAATTTGTAAAGCTGTTCGCAGACGGTGTAAACCAGATTGACCAAGTAGGGCTAAGTCGGAACCAAAATTAGCAGGAGCAAACATAAAAAAATGCTCAACCGGTAGGTCAATATCTTGGTTTCTTCTTTTTTGACGAATACGACGTAGAGCTAGCCAAGAACGGACAACTAAACTTCCCGTACTGTGACAAATAATATCAATCCTATCAATACCTCGGTTTTTATAGTTGATTTGAAAAAACTCATCAAACTTATCAGCAAAGTCTTCTAGAGTTGCTTGATCATCTAAACTTTTGTAGTTAATTACTCTAATATTATTCGGCTGATAAAAGTTTTGGTCTAGCAAAAAATCTCGCACACCCGCAAAACCTAAAGCACTATCCGACCAACCGTGAACTATAATAAGATGCTCTGCCATGACCAACCTCCACGATTGAATAAAGGGAATCTAAAAAAATTGACTCTATATGAAGTAAACCATAATGTAAAAGCGTATCTTAGGCAAGCGAACTAATGAACCAATTTGATCAATATCTATTCAGGTAAGAGTCCAGCAGCCTATTTTGGATTTTGAAGCATGCACCTCAACTTTATTTCTCTATCATAAAGTTTATCAACTGATGAGCGACAGGATTGATCACCTAGATATTCAAGTTCTTTTCTGTCTTGTTAGACGGGCAAACGGTGGGAGAATATCAATGACCTGACTAAATTGATAACCTCAAAAAAGCTAAATAGTTAATTAATTTGCTTGGATAAACTTTCCAAAAATCGCAGGAGTTGATTCGGTGGTTGACATTCTATCATTGGTGGACTAAAGTAGGGACGGATCGGTTCGGGGTATTCAACCCGATACGATGTTACAGAAGAAATCTCTTAAATTATGAAAATAATACTTGACTTTTCTGCCAGAGCGTGCATGGCTCTGACTGTTGCTGGCGGAGTTTTCCTAAGTATTGTGGAAGCACCTGCTCAAGCATTAAACCTCAACCGTTTAGGCACCTACTCCACTGGACTTTTTAATCAAACTGCGGCGGAAATATCGGCCTACGATGCCCTCAGTCAAAGATTATTTGTCACTAATGGGGCAACTAACTCCTTAGATATTCTCAATATCAGTAATCCCCAAGCTCCCACCCTCTTTAACAGTATTTCCCTAAATCCCTACGGGGGAGCAGTTAATAGTGTGTCGGTCAAAAATGGCTTAGTGGCAGTGGCAGTGGCGGCCACCCCGAAAACCAATAATGGTACGGTGGCGTTTTTTAGTAACAATGGTACTCCTTTAAATTCCGTCACCGTTGGAGCTTTACCCGATATGCTCACCTTTACCCCAGATGGTACTAAGGTATTAGTAGCCAACGAGGGGGAACCCGAACCGATTTCTACAAACCCAGTAACTAACCCCGAAGGTTCAATTAGTATCATTAATTTAGCCAATGGGGTAGGGAATGCCACCGTTACGAGGGTAGGATTTACAGGTTTTAATAGCAAAAAAGCCGATCTCAAAACCGCCGGGGTGAGACTACTGGGAAATGCCAATTCAGGGCCTACCGTAGCCGAGGATGTAGAACCTGAATATATAACTGTGTCCGCCGATGGTGCAAAAGCTTGGATTTCCCTGCAAGAAAATAATGCTCTGGCAGTTTTGGACGTAAATACGGCAACTATTACCGAGATTTTGCCCCTAGGTTGGAAAAATCATAACCTACCAGGGAATCAGTTAGATGCCAGCGATCGGGATAATGCCATTAATATCCGTAATTGGCCAGTATTTGGGATGTATATGCCCGATACTGTCGCCTCCTATAGCGTTAATGGACAAACCTATATTCTCACGGCCAATGAGGGGGATGATCGCAATAACGATGTCGCACGGGTTAGGACTCTTACCCTAGACCCTACCGCTTTTCCCAATGGTAATACCCTCAGACAAGATGCTAATCTGGGTAGGTTAACTGTGTCTACGGTGGATGGGGATACCGATGGAGATGGGGATTATGATCAACTCTATTCCCTCGGTGCTCGCTCTTTTTCCATCCGAGATAGCCAAGGAAATCTAGTTTTTGACAGTGGTAATGTCTTTGAAAACATCACCGCATCTGCCTTTCCTGCCTTTTTTAACACCGATGCCGATACTAATAGCTTCGATTCGCGCAGTGACAATAAAGGTCCTGAGCCCGAAGGTTTAGCCCTTGGACAAATTGGTGATCGCTTTTATGCTTTTATTGGACTAGAAAGAATCGGCGGCTTCATGACCTACGATATCACCAACCCGACGGCTCCCTTTTTTGTCAGTTACAATAATAGCCGCAATTTCAGTCAAACCCCAGGGCCTGGTACGGGAGGGGACATCAGCCCGGAAGGAGTACTATTTATTTCCTCCCAAGATAGCCCCAATGGCCAAGCTCTTGTCGTGTTGGCCAATGAGGTGAGCGGTACAACTACTATTTATGCCGCCACTACCCCTGAGCCGAACGCTATCCTAGGCTTATTTTTGTTGGTAGGGTGGGGATACAGGAGAAAGCTGCGTTAAACTGTAGGGGTCTTTACCTGTAAATTTTTATGGTATTATCCTCCATTTCTCGCCAGCAGACTATGCCTGTCAATCCTATTTTTAACCCCGATGGGGATGATAGTATTGAGCACCGTTCCATCTGGTTTGGTGATACTACTAATTTGATGCAGCTTAATGATGTTCGTTATCCTTGGGCTGTATCATTGTATCAACAAATGCGTGAGAACTTCTGGATTCCGCAACGCTTAGATATTACCCAAGATGTTACGGATTACTGGAATTTAACCGATGATGAACGCTATGCCTACGATGGAATTTTGGCTTATCTTACTTTCTTAGATTCTGTACAAACCTGTAATATTCCTCACCTAAAAGGTAGTGTTACGGCTCCGGAGGTGAGTTTATGTATGACGGAACAGGTTTCCCAAGAGGGAATGCACAACCAGAGTTATCAGTACATCATAGAAACTATTATTCCTGCCGAACGCCGCCCCCAAGTTTATGATTTTTGGCGATCGGATAAGGTTCTCAAGGAACGCTGTGAATTTATTGCCAAACTCTATCAGGGTTACATTGATAAGCCAACTACAGAAAATTACTTTATCTCTCTTTTAGCAGATTACTTGCTAGAGGGATTGTATTTTTACAATGGCTTTATCTACTTCTACAATCTGGCTAGTCGGATGTTGATGCCAGGGAGTGCGGATATTTTCAAAATGATCAATCGGGATGAATTAAGTCACGTTCGTTTGTATCAAAAACTAATTCCCGAAGCTAGGGAAGTTTTTCCCCATTCAATAGACCAAATTTACCAAATGTTTGATAATGCGGTAGCCCATGAATGTCGCTGGACTAATCATATTGTTGGCAACAATATCCTGGGGATTACTGAATCGAGTACCGAGCAATATACTAAGTACTTGGCTAATATTCGCCTAAAAGCCATCGGTTTAGAACCTTTGTACACCGACGAAAAATATAACAGGAGTCCCTACACTCACCTAGAAAGGTTTTCTGATACCAAAAAAGAAGGTCATACTAAAGCCAATTTCTTTGAAGCAACTGTTACCAGTTATGTGATGTCCTCTGGGGTGACAGGCTGGGATGAGTTTTAGGAAAACGATCCGTTAAATTAACAAGGCGATCCCTAGAAATAGCGATCGCTTTTTTTTGTTAAGATTGCAGTTCATTCCTTGAATACCCGAAGCTTCCAAGGACTCAAAGACTGCTTTAGCATTTTGTTGGGCTGCGGTTTCATCGACTAGAATATCATAACCGCCTCCATCAGTCCTACCTTGAGATTAGCTTCAGCCATCTCAACTTGACGTTTTAAGCTAGCCAGACGACCTGGAGCAAATCGTTGATGTTGATAATTTTGCCCAATGTCTAAAACAATGCTCCGCACATCAGATAGTAAATCCTGGGCAATTGTGGCAGAAACCGATTTTCCTAGTTGAAAATTGCTTGGGGGGGCGATTGATTTTTGTTGTTGATGAAGTTGGGTAAACTGTTGGGATTGAATTTGTAAAAGTTGCTGATATTTCGGTTGAGTTTGCTCGGAGATATTCCCAGTAGTGACCGGCTGATGGGATGCGGTTTCTTTAAGGACTGGCTTTCTAAGGTAGCGAGGGAACTTTTTAGTTGTTGGCACTGTTGTTGTCTTTCTAGGGTTCGCTTGGCTAACTTGGCTAATTGTTGTTGGAAGTTTTGTTTTGTTTCTTCTTCAATAGCATTAACTTTCTGGGAAATTTCAGGAGAGCTTGTCTGAATAGCATTTTTTTCTACACAACACGCGCCAGGCAACTTCACTCATACTAACTACCTAATTTTTAGTGACTTTAACATTTCTCGTCATGGCGATCGCCGCCGCGGTTACAGATCGTCCCAATTGTACTCTCATTATCCACCTACCCCCCATCATAGCAGAATGTAGGAGAGAGGCACCTGACTTTTAGGTTGAAGCCTTTGGCACTATTCTCTATAATGATGGCAGGGAAAAATACCTAATCAATCCTCTGAGCAGGGAAAAATTGCACTTTCTATGGCACAAATAGAAACTAGAACCGAACCCATGGTTTTGAACATGGGACCTCAACATCCTTCCATGCACGGTGTTCTCCGCTTAATCGTCACCCTAGACGGGGAAGATGTACTCGATTGTGAGCCCGTTATCGGCTACCTACACCGAGGGATGGAAAAGATCGCCGAAAACCGCACTAATATTATGTATGTCCCCTACGTCAGTCGTTGGGACTATGCAGCCGGGATGTTTAATGAAGCGATTACCGTTAACGCTCCCGAAAAACTTGCCGATATTGCCGTACCCAAGCGAGCGCAATATATTCGCGTCATTATGTTGGAGCTTAACCGCATTGCTAATCATTTGCTCTGGTTAGGTCCATTTCTAGCAGACGTGGGCGCGCAAACCCCCTTCTTTTACATTTTCCGCGAACGGGAGATGATTTACGATCTCTGGGAGTCCGCCAGTGGGATGCGCTTAATCAACAACAACTATTTCCGCATTGGTGGAGTAGCGGTGGATTTACCCTACGGATGGGTAGACAAATGTGAGGACTTCTGTGACTGGTTTACCCCCAAAGTTGATGAGTACGAAAAACTGATCACCAATAACCCCATTTTCCGTCGTCGTGTCCAAGGAATTGGATTTATTAGCCGCGAAGATGCCATTAACTGGGGACTATCAGGTCCAATGTTAAGGGGCTCTGGGGTAAAATGGGATCTACGGAAGGTAGATAAGTACGAATGTTATGATGAGCTAGACTGGGAAGTGCAGTGGGAAACCGGGGGCGATTGTTTTGCCCGTTATCTCGTCAGAATTAGAGAAATGCGCGAATCGGTTAAAATCATTCGTCAAGCCCTCAAAGCTCTCCCCGGTGGACCTTATGAAAACCTAGAAGCAAAGCGGATAGCGGAAGGGAAAAAATCTTCTTGGAATGATTTTGACTATCAGTGCATTGCTAAAAAAGTCCCACCTACTTTTAAGATTCCCAAGGGAGAGCATTATGTGCGCTTAGAAAGTGGCAAAGGAGAATTAGGGATTTTTATAGTTGGTAATGATGATCTCTTCCCTTGGCGTTGGAAAATTCGCGCCGCCGATTTTAATAATTTGCAAGTGCTGCCTTACCTACTTAAAGGGGTCAAAGTAGCTGATATTATGGCTATCTTGGGCAGTATTGACATTATTATGGGTTCGGTTGACCGTTAGCAAATAAGGTGGCAAGGAAACCCCTGTCTTCGGGCTTATGGGTTAATTGCCATCTTCTACTCCGTATTTAACCCTAGGATCTAGGAAACCATAGACTAAATCCGCCAGGCTATTGAAAATAATAATTAAAATCGCATAGATAAAGGTAATGGCCATTATCACAGGGGTATCACTGCGATAAATAGACTCTACCAAAAGAGAACCAATCCCTGGCACCCTAAACACCTGTTCTGTAATTAAAGCCCCAGTGAAAATAGCGGGTATATCCAAGGCGATTAAAGTTACGACAGGAATTAAAGCATTGCGGACAATATGGTTAACTACAACCCCTATTTCGCTTAATCCTTTAGAGTATGCTGTTCGCACATAGTCATAGTTTAACTCCTCTAAAACCGCCGATCGCACAAAACGCATCAACATAGATCCTTGGTATATTGCCAAGACAGTAATCGGCATAATTGATTGTCTAATTTGTTCAAAAGCACTACCAATACTGCTAATCTTTAAGGTACTATCATAATAGGAAGGAAACCAGCGTAATTGGACATTAAAAAGTAGAATAAAAAATAAGCCTGTTACGAAAGTTGGTAAAGATAAACCAATTAAAGAAATAGTGCTAATCCCTTTATCGAGCCAAGAATTATGACGAATAGCCGCTATAACTCCTAGGGGAAAAGCCCATAAAATACTTAATAAATAGGCAACACCTACAACCCATAAGGTGGTGGGTAGTCTTTGTATAATTAACCCAAAAACGGGACTACGACTGGTGAAGGAATAGCCCATATCTCCATGCAAAAATGCCCAAGCCCATTTGAAATAACGAATATGAATAGGTTGATCAAGCCCTAGGGATTTACGAATATTTTCGCGGACTTCTTCAGTAATAGCAGGATTAGAAGCAAATTCCCCTAAAGGATCTCCTGGTGCTAGGGCTAGGATTGTAAAAATAATAATACTAATGACGACAAGAGTTAACAGGGAAATTAAAAGGCGTTTGGTTAGATAAAAAAGCATTTTTTCAAGGGTATCGCGGTTACTAAGCTACTGAGGTACATCTAACACCTGCCTCCTGCCTCCTGCCTCAAACGAGGATCTTTGTACCTCACTAATATCGAGAACTGCTATATTACTGCTCCGGGGGAGGAATAACTTCTAAGGGGATACTGGTTGATTCAGGAGGGGGAACTACTTCTAAGGGTTTACTTTCGGTTTTTTGGGAACTTTTTTCTGCGGGGTTACTTTCTGTAGTCTTCTGGGGGGGTGGAACTATTTTTTCCTCTGGGGATTCTGGGGGTTTACTTTCTGTCACCCTCTGGGTAGGTTGGCTTTTTTCCGTTGCTAGACACTTAACGGACTCTAAACCAAGATAACAGCGTACCTCTTCCCGGGCTAAAGATACGGCAACTCCAGATACAGAAACCAACAAGGCGACAAGGGTTAATAGATTTCTCATTTTCTCAAGATGAAGCTTAATTTATCCTACAGGATAGAATAAAGGACTCATGCTCTTTTTAATTCTATTCCATGACGAACCACTCCGAAAAACTCCTAGACTTAGCCCTCAAAGCTGGCGCTACCTACGCCGAAGTTTATCATTCCTCTGCTTTTTCCCGTCCCGTTTTCTTTGAAGCCAATCGTCTCAAGCAGTTAGAAAGCAGCGAATCAGAAGGAATTGCTTTGCGGATTTGGCGCGAGGGTTGTCCTGGTTTAGCCGTAGGTTATGGACCGGTTGCTCCCGAAATTTTAGTAGAAAAAGCGATCGCCTTGTCCTATCTTAATCCACCGGAACCCCCGGAGCTTGCCGATACTCGTACCCTCATTTATCCCCATCGGGGTAAGTCCATGTCTGTGGAAAGCCTGATCGATATAGGAAAAACAGCTATTGCTAGACTCAGGGAAGCCTATCCCGATGTTATTTGTAGTGGACAGTTAGAATCTGAGGAAAGTCGCCTCTATTTACTCAATTCCCAAGGTTTTCAGGGGGATTATACCGAGACGGCGGTGAGCTACTATTTTGGGGTGGAATGGATACGCGGGGAGGATTTTTTGGGAGTTTATGAGGGGGAATACAGTCAAGGGGAACTGCATTTAGAAGATACCCTCAGGGAAATTCTGCAACGACTAGATTGGGCTCGCCTTAATAGTACCCCACCCACGGGTAAAGTTCCCGTACTTTTTACCCCGAATGCGGCTAGTCTTTTCTGGAATACCTTGGAAACAGCCCTTAATGGTAAGGAAGTTCTCGAAAAATCCTCCCCTTGGAGTGAAAAACTGGGAGAGTCAGTGGTATTTTCAGGATTAACCCTTTCCCAAGATCCTACCCTAGATCCCTACGGTTGTCCCTTTGATGATGAGGGAACTTTGACCCAACCTTTAACCCTGATTGAGAATGGACGTTTAAATCAATTTTATCTAGATCGCAAAACAGCAAGAAAGCTCGGCAAAAAGACGACAGGTAACGGATTTAGGGGAAGTTTAGGGCGTTATCCTAGTCCAGAATTGGTTAATCTGATTATTAATCCGGGTAAAAGCTCTTTACTCGATTTAATTAGTCAAATGTCCTCAGGATTAGTTATTGACCAAATTCTGGGAGGAGAGGCCGATATATCTGGGGATTTTAGTGTCAATATAGACTTGGGTTATCATATCGCTAATGGGCAGATTTTGGGCAGGGTAAAAGATACTATGGTATCCGGGAATGTCTACCAAGCCCTGCAACAGGTTTTACATATTGGGGGCGATCGCCGTTGGAGTGGTTCCTGTTATACTCCTTCTCTCATGGTAGATGGCCTATCCGTGGTGACTGGTGACTAGGGCAAAATCCCGAACTGCTTGCCTTGCCCAACGGTCTGCCTCTAGGATATCCTCTAGGGTAGGTTGGGGAGTGTTTTGATTAACAAAGCGATCGCAAGCCTGTTCAATCAAACGAGGAATATCTAAAAAGCCGATTTTCTCCTCTAAAAATAAAGCAACTGCTTGTTCATTAGCCGCATTTAAAACCGCCGACATAGCACCCCCGGCTCTACCTGCGGAGTAGGCTAAATCCATACAGGGATACTTTTGATGATCGGGTTCTTTAAAGGTTAAACTACCCACCTCCACTAAATTAAGGGATTTCCAGTCAGTATAAATTCTTTCTGGCCAAGAAAGGGCGTAAAGTAAAGGTAAGCGCATATCTGCCCAACCCAATTGGGCCAGCACCGAGGTATCTTGTAACTCAATCAGGGAATGGATAATGCTTTGGGGGTGAATAACAATATCAATATCGTCGTAATCTACACCAAAGAGAAAATGGGCTTCGATAACCTCTAATCCCTTATTCATCAAGGTAGCAGAGTCAATAGTAATCTTCTTACCCATGGACCAATTAGGATGTTTAAGGGCATCCTTAACTGTTACCGAGCTTAACTCTTCGACAGGTAAATCTCGAAAGGAACCCCCCGATGCGGTGAGAATGATTTTGCGTAAAGACTTCTCTGGTATTCCTTGCAAACATTGAAAAATAGCCGAATGTTCCGAATCCGCAGGGAGCAACTTAACCTGATGTTTCGCCACCAAGGGTAATACCACAGGAGCTCCTGCAATTAGGGTTTCCTTATTCGCTAAGGCGATATCTTTCCCTGCTTCTATGGCTGCAATAGTGGGAAGTAACCCCGCACAACCGACTATTCCTGTAACAACGCTTTCAGCATCCCCATATCGGGCGACTTCTATAATTCCTGCTTCCCCACCTAAAATAATGGGGGTATAATCTAGACCAGAAATGAGGTCTTTTAGGTCATCTAGGGAGTCTTCATGGCGTAAAGCCACGATTTCAGGACGAAATTGCCTAATTTGTGCCCCTAGAAGCGCAATATTATTACCCGTAGCCAAACCTATAACTTGGAACTGTTCGGGATATTGCCCGACAATATCTAGGGTTTGTGTGCCGATGGAGCCCGTTGAGCCTAGTATGGAGATTTTTTTCACGATTTTTTGATGGTCCATTAGTCAAAACAGTATCATACTATGGCGATCCCAGTATCGGGCATAATTTATCTTGGTTTAGAAGGGAATATCATCACGGGGAAAGGCGAGGAGCGTAGTCAGTTGAGACTTATTACAGGCTACTCCCTCTCCTTTTAAAAAAATTGTTAGAATGGCAGAGGAAAAGGAAAACAGTTGCAGGTGATCCTTAAATCGCAGAGCTAACTTTGATTGAAGCTAAAATTTGAAACCACTAATGAGAATTTCTTACACATACTGGAAAGAAGTCGATGGAATGTTTTTGGGTTATTTGAATGAATTTCCTGAACATTGGACTCAGGGAACCGATATCGAAGAACTCATAGAGAACTTGGCGGATTTACACAGAACATTTACTCAAGACGAAATACCGAGGATAAAACGAGTCGCAGAGTTTGAACTGGTGTGAAGAGACGGGATTTGATTATGTACTTGGAGCAATCGGGTTGTTATTTAATCCGGCATGGAGCAAAACACGATATTTATCATAACCCAAGCAATGGTAAGAGTGAACCAGTACCAAGACATAAAGAAATTAATGAGCGATTGGCCAAGAAAATAATCAGAAGTTTGACTCAGGATAACTAGATAAGTAACTGGTTATAATTAAATTGAAGTGATTATTGCGCGTTCGATCCCCCCTGCCCCCCTTGTTAAGGGGGGTGCCGATAGGCGGGGGGATCTGACAATTTTTAACACCTACCCACTTACCAGTTCTAAGCCGCTTAGGAGATTGAGGTTAGTCATTCCTAAACTGTGGTTCAAATAGGATTACTAAAAAAGGTAGTAAAGAACAAAAAACTACGACCCAAACGTGCCAAGGTAATTGAAAATTAGGGTTACTTTCATCGAGAATATTACTATACCAAATTTTGTTTTAATACTATACTAATTGCGATCGCTCTAGATACGTGAAACTAAGAGCCTATCCCTTGCAAGTACCCAAGAAACTGCTCCACCGACTTTAGGGCGATCGCTTGTCGGTGCAATGTCTTTAAGAGGGCGGGATCTTGTATTTCGTTGATCTTCCGGATGATCTCGGTTGGTACTTCTTGGAATCTTACCTCTAGAACCTCTAAGACATCCTCCCTTCCTTTCTGGATTATACCTTCGGCTATTCCCTGAGAAATCCCTAGGGAAACACCTTCCTGACGAGCTAACCTCTCCACACTGGTGATGTAGGGCATTTGATTTTCCTCCTCAAAATCGAGGTAGTTTCTTCCCGTCGGTTATGGTATCTTCGGTTTCTTGGGTAAACAACTCGGAAAATTCTTCTCTCATCTCTTGGATATCCTTGTTATAAGGGCGATCAGCGACAATTGCCTTGATCAATTCCCCTATTGTCCCCTGCGCTTCCAAAGACCGAATTAGCTTAAAAACCCTATTTTCGTAGTTTGCTCCCTGGACTATCGTTTGATAGGTAATCTCCATTTCATCAAATAAGAGCATGTCTAACAACTCCTCATCAGGATAGCCCTTGAGTATGGCTTGACGTAGTTTTTTTAGTCGTGGGCTTGTCTGGGGCGGCATAAATCGTGAGAGAATACTGGATTTTGTCTCATTTTATCGTAGTGAACCAAATAAATCACCTAAAGACAAACTAAGGTGATTTTCTGAGAGTTCTCCCCATTCAAGTTGATCTGCTAGGACACGCAAAGCTAAGACTTGGACTTTAGAAATGGCTTCTTCTTGACTATTACCATAAACTAAAACCCCAGGAATTTCAACGATTTCGGCAATATAGCGTCCATCATCCTCTTGTTCTATTTCGATATTATAATTCATTTGAGAATCACCTCTTTGATGAATTTTTCTTTAGATTATAACCTAACATATATAAAAATTGCTGTTCTCTCATCTCCAACTCAGGTTCAAATAGGACTACTATAGTGTAAGGGAATTGCCAAAAAAGGTAGTAAAGAACAAAAAACTACGACCCAAACGTACCAAGGTAATTGAAAATTAGGGTTACTTTCATCGAGAATATTATTAATTCTTTCCTCCAGACGATGGGCCAATAAATTACTATTAAAAGCGGCTGAAAACCCCTTAGTAATATCCCCCGAACTACTATTAGTAGCTTGCTGAACAACTTGTAACAGAGACTCTGCCAGCACCAGAGAATCTACCGATTCCTTAGCTTTTTCGTCGGCACGGATTTCCCTTAGAAATAAAAGTTCTTGCCACAATGCTTCCGTATGGGGTAGCCAAGATGTCAGGACTTTTAGCCAATTTAGCCAGAAAAACCAAAAGGTATCCCGATAATGGGCATGGGCTTGTTCATGGGCTAAAACCGCCTCTAAATGCTGTTCATCTAAGCTGTCTAATAATCCTTCACTAATTACTAATTGCGATCGCCAAAAGCCTATTTGGGCGGAGTAGGGGAAAGCCGTTGGTAAAATGCGGACTATTTTTCCTAGGACAATCCTTTGGGGAAGTTGACGAATTTGTTTTTGAGATAGGTAGGCTAACCAAATCTGCTTAATTAAATACAAATTGCCGCAAACGAGCCAGATAGTGGCTAGGGTGTAACTGAGCCAACCGGCATCAATACCGAGCATTTGCCCCTGATAACCCATGCAAACGACTGAAATAGCCGTCATTCCCATTATAATAGGCGAAAAACCTAATAAAAACAAAGACCTTGCCCATTTATCCCCCGTAAACTTGCCCAAGTAGGGGACAAGGGAACGAACTAACCAAGCTAGCCCCAAAGCCAAAAGCATCATCATGAGGTGCATTAGAGTTTCTCCTCCCGTTGACTGCGGAGATTTTCTAGACGAGAAGCGATCGCATTTAGTTGTTCTACACTGGCGGTATCTAAACTATCGGCAAAGGAGGCGACAACATCGGGACTACTGACGGACAAAAACCGATGTAACTGCTCGTAGGAGTTGATCGCTTGGGCTTGCTCCGGGGATACTAAAGCTTGCCAATAAAAAACACGCCCTTCTTTACTACAACTAAGCCAGCCCTTATTGGTCAGACGACGGAGTACAGTTGTTACAGAAGTATAGGCCAACTCCCGATCTGGATCTGCCAAAATCCTATCATGGACATCTTTAACGGAAGCAGTCCCTAATTCCCAAACCAGATGTAGGATTTCTGTTTCCAATGGTCCTAGGGATAATTGTTGGGGTCTGTAGTTAGGTAAAGAGTACATAGGCAAGAAAATTTAGCTATTGATTTCCCTATTCTACCGTTACTTCTGCTTCTGCTCCCTCTTCTTCCTCTTCCGAAGGAGGAACTAAAGCCACCGCCGCGATCGCATCGTCTTCATCTAGGCGTTGTACCCTGACTCCCATGGCGCTACGGGATTGTAAAGAAATAGCATCCACCACCTGACGGATGATAATCCCCCGACTGGTGACGATCATCAGTTCATCTTCGGGGTTAACAATGCGTACTGCTACTAACTTATCGGTTTGGGAACGGAATTTCATGGCAATTGTCCCATAACCTGCCCGATTTTGTAAGCGGAATAGGGTGACTGGTACACGCTTACCATAGCCGCCGCTAGTAATCGCTAAGAGCCAAGGTCCTGGGGTACCAACTTCTAGGGATAGTTCCTCACTTTCTGGGCTTTCTTCCTCGTTTTCTGAGGCTGTAGCTATATTGGCGACGATCGCCGCAGGGAGAATATCCATACTAATCAATTCATCACCAGCTTTGAGCTTCATGGCTTTAACCCCTTTGGTATTCCGTCCTAGGGGGCGCAGTTGTTGACTTTCCACTTTAAAATGGATAGCCATACCCTTACGAGAGCCAATAATAACGCTATCTTCTTCCTTGGCAAGTCTTACCCAACGCAGTTGATCACCGTCAGCGAGGGAAATAGCGATTAAGCCATTGGTACGAATATGACTAAAGGCTGAAAGGACTGTTTTCTTGATATAGCCTTTCTTGGTAAGCATGACCAAGTAATTGTCTTTACTAAATTCCGATACCGTGAGGATGGAGGTAATTTTTTCATCCTTGGGAATGGGTAACATCTGGACGATGGGAATACCGCGAGCAGTACGGGACACTGCTGGAATTTGGTAAGCACTGAGACTATAAACAACACCGCGATCGCTAAAAAATAGAACCGTATCGTGGTCACAACAACTGAGGAAATGTTCTACTACATCATCTTCTTTAATTTTAGCGGCGGCTTTACCCCTGGTAGCGCGATTTTGTGCCCCGAAGGTATTGGTGGGCATTCTTTTAATGTAACCCTGTTCAGTAACCAGGATAATCGCCTGTTCATTAGCAATCAAATCCGTGTCGACTAATTCCCCATCAGCGTGCAGGATTTCCGTGCGTCGGGGGCTGCTGTGGGTGGCTTTAATCTGGGCGATTTCTTCTTGGATAATGATTTCTTGACGTTCTTTGCGATCTAGAATGTCCTGTAGATCGGTGATTTTTAGTAATAAGTCCTCATGTTCGGCCTTAATTTTATCGGCCTCTAGGGCGGTTAAACGCCTCAACTGCATTTGCAAAATCGCATCGGCTTGGATTTCCGTAAGTCCGAATTGTTCAATCAGTTCTTGTTTGGCGGTGACAGAATCCGATGCAGCCCGAATCAGGTGAATAATTTCGTCCAGATTATCCAGGGCAATTAGTAAGCCTTGCAGGATATGATCTCTTTCCTGGGCTTTTCTGAGTTCGTATTCCGTGCGACGGGTAATAACTTCTAGGCGAAATTTGAGAAAAACCGTCAGGAAGTCTTTGAGGGTGAGAACTTGGGGATCTCCTTCCACAAGAGCCAACATATTCGCCCCAAAATTGGCTTGTACGGGGGTTTGTTTGTAGAGGTTATTTAAAACTACCCGGGGATAGGCATCTCGTTTGAGTTCAATCACCACCCGCATACCGTCACGATCGCTTTCGTCTCGAATATCGGAAATGCCGTCTATTTTGCGATCGTTAACCAGTTCGGCTATTTTTTCAATGAGGGCAGCTTTGTTAGTTTGGTAGGGTAACTCGGTAATAATAATCGCTTCTTTATCCGGTCTACCCCGATGCTCTAGGGTTTCAATACTGGTGACACCGCGCATGGTAATCGAACCGCGCCCACTAAAATAGGCATCTCGAATACCTGACGTGCCTAAAATTTGTCCCCCCGTGGGAAAATCAGGGCCAGGAATGATTTTAATTAATTCGGCGTTGGTTATTTCGGGGTTATGGATGAGGGCAACCACCCCGTCGATCAATTCTGAGAGGTTATGGGGGGGAATATTGGTCGCCATACCCACCGCAATCCCTGAGGAGCCATTCATCAGTAGTTGGGGGATTCTTGCGGGCAAGACGGAGGGTTCTTGTTGGGAGCCGTCAAAGGTATCCAGAAAATCTACGGTTTCTGCTTCAATATCTTGGAGGAGGGCATTGGTGGCAATAGTTTGCAGACGACATTCCGTATAACGCATAGCTGCGGGGGGATCGTTGTCTATGGAGCCAAAGTTTCCATGTCCCTCAATCAGGGGTTGGCGCATGGAAAAGTTCTGGGCCATCCTGACTAGGGCATCGTATACCGCCGTATCCCCGTGGGGGTGATATTTTCCTAAGACTTCCCCCACTACCCGCGCACATTTACGAAAGGGGCGATCGGGCATTAATCCTAATTCATACATGGCATAGAGAATGCGACGATGAACGGGTTTGAGCCCATCTCTAGCATCAGGTAAAGCCCTACCGACAATGACGCTCATGGCGTACTCTAAGTAGGAACGGGACATTTCCTGACTGAGATCGGTAAGGACAATCTGGTCTTGGGGGGAAGTCATACGGCAGAACTCCAAAAAGAGGCAAAGAGCGGCTTATCTTAGTAAAAATGGGGACAATTCCGCATTCTTACCTTGATTAGACTAATAAGCTAAAATAAGTGCTAATAGCGTCTCTTATTCTAACACATTGTGCCGTTTTTAGCGTTTGGCGAGTTTTTTGCTGGAGATTTTCCGCAGACGAATGGACATGGGGGTAATTTCCACCAATTCGTCGGCACCAATATACTCTAGTGCTCGTTCTAAACTCATATCCACAGGGGCTTGGAGTTGGACTAATTCGTCTCCCGTGGCGGAGCGGTGGTTGGTTAACTGTTTGGTTTTACAGACATTTAACTCCACATCCTGGGGACGATTGCTTTCGCCCACAATCATGCTTTTATAGACCTTTGTACCTGGGGTGATGAAAAATACTCCCCGATCTTCGGCATTTTTTAAGGCGTAGAAGGTAGCTACCCCTTCTTCAAAGGAGGTGATCACGCCATTGTAACGGGTTTCTACTTCCCCTGATAGACGACGATATTCCAAGAAGCTATGGTTCATAATGCCTTCCCCACGACTCAGGCGAATAAATTCACCCCGGAAGCCGATTAAACCCCTGGCGGGAATCACAAATTCTAATTGAGTGCGTCCACCCCCTGTCTGCATGTCCTGCATTTCTCCCTTGCGCTGGCCGAGTCTTTCAATACAAGATCCGACTGCTTCTTCGGGAACGTCTAAAACTAAGTACTCAAAGGGTTCACAGGGTTGGCCATTGACTTCTCGGTAAATAACCTGGGGTTGGGATACTTGGAACTCAAAGCCTTCTCTTCGCATGGTTTCGATCAAAATGCCTAGGTGTAGTTCTCCGCGCCCGGAAACTAGGAATTTTTCGGCGGAATCTCCGTCTTCTACCCGTAAAGCTACGTTGGTTTCCAGTTCACGCATCAGGCGATCGCGGATTTGACGAGAGGTGACAAATTTACCTTCTTGTCCGGCAAAGGGGGAATCATTAACCGAAAAGGTCATCTGTAGGGTCGGTTCATCTACTTTAATCAGGGGTAGGGCCTGGGGATCGTCGGGGGAGGTGATGGTTTCTCCGATATTAGCCTCGGCAAATCCGGCTACGGCGACAATATTCCCCGCACTGGCTTCGGTTAACTCAACCCGGTTAAGCCCTTCAAAACCCAAAAGTTTACTGATTTTGGCCTTGACAATTTTACCACTTTCTGTTATGAGGGCGGCTTGTTGACCGGATTTAATTACGCCATTGTGAATGCGTCCGATGACTATACGTCCTAAATATTCGGAATAATCTAGGGTGGTTACTTGTAGTTGCAGAGCTTTGCTAGGGTCGCCGGCTGGAGGTGGGACATGGAGAAGAATGGCTTCAAACAAGGGCTTCATGTCTTTGCCTTCGTCTTCTAGATTGGCTTTGGCGTAACCTTGGATACCTGAAGCGTAAAGGGTGGTAAAGTCGCACTGGTCATCATCGGCACCGAGTTCTACAAATAAATCAAAAACTTTATTGACTGCGGCATTAATGTCGGCGTTCGGGCGATCGATCTTATTAACTACCAATATTGGACGTAAACCCTTTTCCAAGGCTTTTTTGAGTACAAAACGAGTTTGGGGCATCGGGCCTTCGTTGGCATCGACGATTAAAATACAACCGTCTACCATCCCTAAAACCCGCTCCACTTCGCCACCAAAGTCGGCGTGTCCTGGGGTATCTACGATATTAATTAAAGTATCCCCGTAATGAACGGCGGTATTTTTCGACAAAATAGTAATGCCGCGCTCCCGTTCGAGATCATTGGAATCCATGACACAGGTGGGTACAGCTTCCCCTTCTCGAAAAATACCCGACTGTTTGAGTAGGGCATCGACTAGGGTAGTTTTACCATGATCAACGTGGGCAATAATAGCGACATTACGAATCGGCAAGGACATAGTACTTTATAAGGGGGGACTTTGAAGTTATATATATTTCTTCATAATTCTAACGCAATAGGGGCAAAGAATCCCACAAACTGAAGGGCAACTCTTACCCAGGTAAATTTTGCAAACTCAGTTCTTTGATTTCCTTTTTGTATTGAGCCGGTGCTAGGTTAGTGGCTTCTAAAAACAGGGGTTTAGCCGCCTCTGGTTTGCCTTGTTTTTGTAGGATAAGGGCTTTGCCGAGGAGGGGTCTAAAATCACTACTGGCGGCTTTAATGGCTTGGTCATAAACGGCTAAGGCGTGGTCGTACTGGCCATCGGAGTTATAAATTTCTCCGAGCATTAACTGTAGTGCCATCAAGTCTAGGGACGGTTTCGGATTAGCTAGGGCTTTTTGGGCGGTGTCTTCTACTAATTTAATGGCTTCGGGAATACGTTTTTGCTGAACCAGTAGGTCTACTAAACCCTTTAGTCCTAGGAGATTTTCAGGATGGTTAGCCAGGAGGTTACGGTAGGTGGTTATCGCTCCCTCGTTGTCTTGGATTTGTTGCTGACTCTGGGCTAGGAGGATCTGATAATCTGTTTGTTCGGGGTTCAGTTGGGCTAATTTTTCTAAGGGGACAAGAGCCCCTGGCAGATTTCCCTGTTTTAATCGGACTTCTAAGAGTCCTCGCCAAGCCGTCTGGTTATCAGGCTCTCTGTCTAATACCATTTCATATCCTAACACTTCACTTTCCCAACGGCTCTCTAGGCTGGTAACGGGTTGATTTACCCTTTGATTACCAAGAAAGATACTACTAACTAGGGGTATCAAGGAAAACCCTAGTAAGAGCACCAGCATCACCGCTAGACTGATAGAAACCCAACGATTACGACTTTTAGAACTATTCATAGTAAGTAGGATAGGTGTTAAAAATTGTCAGGTATCCCCCTTGTCAAGGGGGGCAGGGGGGATCGAACGCACAATCTATCTGCTATTGTAACCAACAAAGCGGTATCTTTTTTGTTCTTTGGAGTATTAGATGGAGCATCCTGCTACTGCCAACCCACCCATTCCCACCCCCAGTTATTTGCGCCAGTATCGGGCAATTGGGTTGATTTATGGCCAGTATCAACCCCGTGGGGAGAAGTTAACCCAGGGGGATATTTTGACCCCCGAGGGCACTGTTGTGGATGCGGTGATTTTAGGTCGTTTGATTAGCTTGGCTAAAAATCATTTGGATTTCCAACAGCCCCATCTCTGGGTTGTCTACCCCCGTACTGGAATTGAGGATGATAGTCTGCATTTACAGATTGTCGGAGTCTGGGAACCGCAAACTCTCCATGGGCAGCAAAACCCCACAATAACTCCTAAAACGGCTATTTTTTACCAATCAGGTTATTTTTCCATCCGGGGAGAGGTGGTTTTTTCTTCCCCTGAAAAAATGTCTGTAGTTGTGAAAATCCGTCAAGCCCCCAGGGAAAAAAAGCAGCCACCGAAGTCTTTTAAGTTGAAGTTACAGGGCTGTTTACCTGATTCCTCCCTGAGTCGCTTTTGGGATTTACAGGTACGCCTAAAGGGAGATATTCTGGTACTAGAGTCGGGTACAGACCTGGGAGTGATTGCTAAGAAGGCGTTTACCCCCAGTCGAACCAAGCTGATTCCTAGGAAAAAATCTCCTCCTTTACAGGTTTTGTAAAGAAATGTTACAAGATTGCCGTCATACTGGCATAACGTCTTGACAGAGTCAGAAAAAGTGGATAAAGTAAAGAGGCACACTTGGGTCAACCCAAAACAAGTGATATGCAAGATAAGCAAAAGGTCACCCTATATCTTCCCTTAGGAACACATCGTCAGTTAAAAATTCGAGCCGCCATAGATGAAGAATCTATGTCTGGCTTGGTGGAAAAAGCGATCGCCTTTTATTTGAAGCATCCCGACAAAGTCGAGGAGGTAGAGTCAGCCGCCTACGGTAAAACCTACCAAGTCCATATCTGTCCTGAGTGCGAAGCGGCGATGGTAATGCGAGAAGGAGAATTAGTATCCCTCAAACACCAACCGAGTGTAGTTAATGATGATTTTTCCATAGAAATCCCCGATACAGTCCACGCCAAGGGGAACAGCCAAGGGGAAGCGGAATTAGTTCCCTGCTAAAGGGGTACCGTCAATTAGGCAAGTGGTCAAACCGTGTACAGTCTCTATGGTGGTCGATGTATATGAAAGAAGAGCTTAGTATCTTAGTTCAGGCTCAGTACCCTCTAATCTACCTCGTAACATCAGAGGAAGAAAGAGCAGAGCAATCCATAGCCAGAATCGCTCAGAATCGACGAGTGTTTGTGTGGACGGTTACCCACGGCATTGTTGAGTATGGTCAACCTAAACAGGCCACCCAACATAACACGGTATCTCCCGAGGCGGCTATTCAATGGGTAGTCCAGCAAAGAGATCCAGGTATATTTATCTTTAAGGATCTACATCCATTTATAACTTCCCCTGGGGTTACCCGTTGGTTAAGGGATGCGATCGCCAGCTTCAAAGGAACCGATAAGATCATCATTTTGATGTCGCCGTTCCAAGAAGTGCCCTTAGAGTTAGAAAAAGACCTAGTCGTCCTCGATTTTGCCCTACCGGACTTGGGGGAACTCAATCTAGTCCTCTCCCAACAACTGGATCGGATGAAGACTCGTCGTACCAGTACCGAAGTCAGAGAAAAGCTGCTCAAGGCTACCCTAGGGTTAACCAAGGACGAAGCCGAGAAGGTTTATCGCAAAGCCTTTGTCAAAGCAGGGAAACTGACGGAGGAGGAAGTAGACATTGTCCTATCCGAGAAAAAGCAACTGATTCGACGCAATGGCATTCTGGAGTACATCGAAGAAGATGAGACTCTCAAATCCATCGGTGGACTAGAAGAACTGAAAAGGTGGTTAACCCAGCGATCGGACGCTTTCACCGAAAGAGCCAGGGAATATGGACTTCCCCAACCCAAGGGAATGTTAATCCTCGGTGTGCCTGGCTGCGGAAAATCCCTAATTGCCAAAACCACAGCCCGTTTGTGGGGACTCCCCCTGCTGCGCCTGGACATGGGACGGGTCTACGACGGCTCAATGGTGGGGCGATCGGAGGCTAACCTAAGAAATGCCCTGAAAACGGCGGAATCTATTTCCCCGGCCATTCTCTTTATCGACGAACTAGACAAAGCCTTTGCGGGTAGTACTGGTTCAGCCGACTCAGATGGGGGCACATCCAGCCGTATTTTCGGTTCCTTCCTAACTTGGATGCAGGAGAAGACCTCACCAGTTTTCGTAATGGCGACGGCTAACCGAGTCGAACGCTTACCTGGGGAGTTTCTTCGCAAGGGACGATTTGATGAAATCTTCTTTGTAGACCTACCTACCCCTGAAGAAAGGCAAGACATTTTTAATATTCACCTAACCAAGCGACGCTCCGATATTACACGCTTCGATCTAGAGCAACTCGCTAAGGTGGCCGACGGATTTTCTGGTGCTGAGATTGAGCAGGCAATTATTGCAGCGATGTATGAGGCTTTTGCCCAGGATCGAGAGTTTACCCAACTCGACATCATTGCTGCCATTAAATCCACACTGCCGCTCTCTCGTACCATGATGGAGCAGGTCAGCGCCCTTCGAGATTGGGCCCGGCAACGAGCCAGACCGGCCTCCGCTTCAGTAGCTGAATACCAGCGACTGGAGTTCTAAACAGACTTTCACCTCCTATCCAAAGTAGGATGAAAGGCTAACTCCCGTAGTTAGCAGTCAGACCCCTAAAAAAAACCTACGTTGTCGTTCTTTGTTGTTTTATCTAGAGGAAATTCCCATGTCTCATTTTAGCACTCTACGCACCAAGATCACCGATGCCGAAATCCTCAAAGCTTCCCTAAGCGATCTCGGTATTACTGTCAAGTCTGAAGCCGATGTCCGTGGCTATAATGGCCAGCGTGTTCGTTCCGACATCGTCGCGGTTCTAGACGGTGAATATGATCTCGGTTGGTCCCGTAACAGTGATGGCAGCTTTGATCTCATTGCTGACCTCTGGGGTGTTGCTAAGAAACACAATCAAACCGAACTAATTAACTCCATTAATCAAAAGTATGCTGTTAATAAAACCTTAACGGAAGTTAAACAGCGTGGGTTACAAAACGCCAATGTTAAGTTAGTTGTACAAAACTAAGATTTTAAGCGCGTTCCCAAGCCTAGGGGTTGACCAGTAACGGTTAACCCTTTTTTATTTTTTTGTGTTTAATTACTCTAACTCCTGCCTCCTGCCTCCTGCCTCCTGCCTCAAAGAGAAGTGCTATATGCCTACCTACCCTGGAATTTCGACTGCGGCTTTTCGCCATCCCTTAGATCAAAATGCTGAACAGACTTTGCGGGGGATTCCTGGCTTTGATCTGTTGGCTACCAGCTTTTTGGAATACTTTTATGAGCGTCCCCAACATATATATTTAACGGGAAATAATATTAAAGTAGGACCTAGACAGTATGGAACTCTCTATGGTATTTATCGAGAATGTGTCAGAGATTTAGATATTTATCCTGAACCAGTTCTTTATATTAGTCAAGATCCCCTAGCTAATGCCTATTCCCTAGGCCATAAACAGCCCTATATTGTGATCAATACCGCCTTAGTGGATCTTTTAGAAGAAGCAGAAATCCGTGTTGTCTTGGCCCATGAATTGGGTCATATTAAATGTGAACATAGCGTGTTAATTTCCATGTCTTTGTGGGTCATGGGAACAGCCTCTTTAATCGGAGATTTAACCCTAGGACTAGGTAAATTAATGACTTCGGGATTAATCTATGGATTTTACGAATGGCGCCGCCTAGCTGAACTTTCAGCCGACCGAGCCGCCCTGCTGGTAACAGATGATCTGAGTCCCATCCTCAGAACCATGATGAAGTTAGCTGGAGGTAGTCAAAAATATCAAAATGAATGCAGTTTGCAGGAGTTTCTCCGCCAAGCCGAGGAGTATGAGCAATTAAACGAGGATAATCTCAATCAAGTGTATAAATTCCTCATTTATAATGGCCATACTGGCACATTTTTAACCCATCCTTTTGCGGTTGAGAGGGTATCGTATTTACAACATTGGGCAAATTCAGAAAATTATAAAAATATTCGTCGAGGTGAATACAAAAGAGCCGGTGCTGAAGGCTCAATAGAGGTCAAGTCTAGTCCAGGAGAAGATGAAATTGCCAAACTCAGACAACAAATTGCCGATCTAAAAGCCGAGATTAATCGAGTCAAAGCTAACGATAAATAGGCAGGGTAAAGTGAAAACAACTACCCTGTCCAGAGACACTATCAACCCAAATTTGACCATAGTGGGCAGTGATAATTTTATGACAAACAGATAAACCCAATCCGTACCCTTCTGCTCCTTCATCTCGTTGGAGGCGGACATGACTTTCAAAAATTCGTTCTTTTTTAGCTTCAGGAATACCATGACCTGTATCGCAGATACTAATTTGGATTTTTTGCATGGTACGGTGGAGGATCGATAGGCTAATTTTGCCACCTTCAGGGGTATATTTGACCGCATTGTCGAGGAGATTAACCAGAACCTGACGAATCAGTTCCTCATCGGCATAAACCTGGGGCAAATCCTGGGGAAGGTCAACATCTAGGGTCAATTTTTTATCTTCTACTCGATCCCAATACTGTTCTAGGATTTCCTGGCAAAGAGACTGTAAATAAAGATAATTATGTTCTGGGGTAAAGTTGGTATTGAGGTTTTTAGAGGCTTGTAAAATGTCAGCAATCAGACGATTCATGATCCGAAACTGTTTGCGAGCTTGGTGATAGAGTTGTTCTCGGATTTGCCCGGAGCGGGGGTTTTCCTTTTGGGAATAGGTCAACTCTAGGGTTTCTAAGGCAATGGAAGCGGCGGTTAAAGGACTCCGTAAATCGTGGGCTAACATGGCCAAGATTTGATCTTTAAATTGCAATTGTTCTTGGAGGGCTTCTTTTTCTTTTTCCAGACGAAAAACCTCATCGGAGATACGGAGTAATTCCACGGAGGGATGGATTCCCAGGCGAGGATCTTCTTCTGGCTCTAAATTTTGGGGATTGATTTGATAGGGAATGGCTTCTTGCCAACGTACCCAGCATTTTTTGAGTTGCTCGACAATATTACTCCCTGCGAGGGTATGACGAGTACCTGGGGAGATTTTAACCAAAGCGGGAGTCGCAACTAGGCGAAAATGCTCAACCAAGTGGGGCTGCTGGCTAATTTCAATTACCTGTAGCTCACTGGGAGAAAGGGATTCCACCACTTGGAGATACTCTTGAATTTGTCGGATCATTTCCTGGGAATTGGGGCGATCGTCGATAAACAGCAGCAACTGTATCGACGATGGCGACGGAGTATCGGTTCTAGAGACTGGGGGTGACGGGTTGGGTTGTGGCACAGGGAGCAAAATCAGAAATTAGGGGAATAGGGTTTCTTGGTATCTTTTATTTTAAAAGCTTAAGATAATATAAAATCGGTTCATCTTAATCTTAAAATTTTATTTAGTTAAAAGTAATCCCCTAAATTATTATGGCTCTCGGCTACGTTGCCCTTGTTCTCCACGCCCATCTGCCCTTTGTGCGCCATCCTGAAAGTGACTATGTCCTAGAGGAAGAATGGTTATTTGAAGCCATCACTGAAACCTACGTCCCTCTGTTGCAGATGTTTGAGGGACTAAAAAGAGACGGTATCGATTTTAAAATGACCATGAGCATGACACCGCCCTTGGTGTCCATGTTGCGAGATCCTTTACTCCAGGAACGCTATGATGCCCATTTGCAGCTACTGGAAGAACTTTTACAGAAGGAAATCGTTCACAATAAACATAATGGCCATGTTCTCTATCTAGCGGAATATTATGCCGAATCCTTTCGCCAAATTCGCCAAACCTGGGAGAGCTATGACCGGGATTTAGTCAAAGCCTTTAAACAATTCTTAGATAGCAATAACCTAGAGATTATTACCTGTGGTGCCACCCACGGCTATATGCCCTTGATGAAAATGTATCCCCAGGCGGTTTGGGCGCAAATCCAAGTGGCTTGTGAACATTATCAAGAAAACTTTGGCCGTCCTCCCCAGGGGATTTGGCTACCGGAGTGCGCCTATTTTGAGGGGTTAGAGCGGATGTTGGCCGACGTTGGCCTGCGCTATTTCCTAGTTGATGGCCATGGTATCCTCTACGCCCGTCCTCGTCCTCGTTTTGGCACCTACGCACCTATTTTTACGGAAACTGGGGTAGCTGCTTTCGGTCGAGATCAGGAGTCCTCCCAACAGGTTTGGTCTTCTCAAGTTGGTTATCCAGGAGATCCTCTCTATCGAGAATTTTATAAGGATTTGGGCTGGGAAGCAGACTATGAATATATCAAACCCTACATCATGCCCAACGGACAACGGAAAAATATTGGTATTAAGTATCACCGCATTACCAGTCGTCAAGCCGGGTTATCCGATAAAGCTCTCTACGATCCCTACTGGGCGAAGGAAAAGGCCGCCGAACACGCAGCTAATTTTATGTACAATCGGGAGCAACAAGTCCAGAATTTAAACAGGTTAATGCACCGAGCACCTTTGGTTGTCTCTCCCTACGATGCGGAATTGTATGGCCACTGGTGGTATGAGGGTCCTTGGTTTTTAGATTTTCTCTTCCGTAAGTCTTGGTACGACCAAAATGTTTATGAAATGACCCACCTAGCGGACTATCTTCGGGCTAATCCTACCCAACAGGTTTGTCGCCCTTCCCAGTCGAGTTGGGGTTATAAGGGATTTCATGAGTATTGGCTCAATGAAACTAATACTTGGATTTATCCTCACCTCCATAAGGCAGCCGAACGAATGATTGAAGTTAGTCATCGTGAACCTGCTGATGAGTTGGAATGGCGAGCGCTCAATCAAGCAGCCCGAGAGTTATTATTGGCACAATCTTCGGACTGGGCTTTTATTATGCGAACGGGGACAATGGTTCCCTACGCTGTGCGTCGTACCCGCTCCCATCTCCTGAGGTTTAATAAGTTGTATGATGATATTCAATCGGAAAAAATTGACTCAGGTTGGTTAGATAAGATCGAACAAATTGATAATATTTTTCCGAAGATTAATTATCGCGTTTATCGTCCTCTGTGAGTAAATGTCTGGGGCTTGTATATTTATCGGTCTTCGATGACGTATAAGCTCACTAATCTGGCGATAATAATCCCAGTGTATAGGACTCCTACAATTGCTTCTAGGTTGGCAAACATTCTGGCGTAGGGATTGATGGGGATAATATCCCCGTACCCTGTGGTAGTTAAAGTTACATAACTAAAATAAATGGGATCAAATTTGGCAGGATAAGCTAAAAGAAAAGCCTGATTGTCAAGGTTATAAATAATGATATACGGAATAATAAACCATACGCCTATGAGGAGATAAACACAAATCCCCCCTTTGAGAAGATCTGAGGTAATGCGACGAGATGTAAAGACATTTTTTGTCATCAGATGAATGGCAATAGAGATAAAAAATAAGTTCACTAAAGAGGATAATATATTTAAAATATGACTCTTTTCAGCCAATATTTCCAAATCTATAGTTTGTAATAATACAGAAAGAAATGCTAGAATGAAGTAGATAATCTTGTGACTTTTTTTTCTGAGGTGCAATAGGTTAATAATGATTAAAAGATTGACGACAAAAACCAAAGAAACAAACAGTTTTTCGATATTTCTAGAGGCTAAAGGGGAAGAAACAAGTAGTAAAATTAATGTAATCAAAAGTTGCGTGTAGGGATTATTCATCCCATCTTTAGATGACCAAAATTTTATCGGCATAGAAAATCCTGTTAGGTTATATATAATAGTTCATCAAAACCCATGGCGCAAACAAGACTGAAAAAATTAGCAAGCTACCTCAAACCCCATTGGCGAGATGCTCTCTGGGGAACTCTGGCTCTCTTGGTGGTTAATGCGTTAGGGGTGTATATTCCCCTACTTATTCGAGATAGTATTGATGATCTAGGTAAATCCTTCCAATTTGAGCGAGTTCTACACTACGTTATTTTAATGCTGGTGTTGGCTTCTATTATGTGGTTTATTCGCATGGCTTCGCGGATTTTCATATTTGGGATAGGTCGTCAAGTGGAATTTGAACTAAAGCAAAGGATTTTTAGTCATCTGCTTACCCTGGAACCTTCTTATTTTGCCATTAATCGTTCCGGAGATTTGATTAATCGTGCCACCAGTGATGTCGATAATATTCGCCGTCTTTTGGGATTTGCGGTTTTGAGTCTGGTGAATACCCTTTTTGCCTACGGGTTCACTTTGCCCGTCATGCTGGCGATTCATGTACCTTTGAGTTTGGGGGCGATCGCCGTTTACCCCTTGATGCTGATTGCTGTACAATTATTTAGTGGTAAACTGCGCGACCAGCAACTAGAGATTCAAGAGCGTCTTTCGGATTTGAGTGAGTTAATCCAAGAAGACATGAGTGGTATTTCCTTAATTAAAATTTACGGACAAGAGGAAAACGAACGCCAAGCTTTTGCCGAAAAAAACCAAGCATTACTAAAATCTAACCTAAAATTAGCTAAAACTCGCAATCTTCTCTTTCCCCTTATAGAAGGCTTGTCCTATATTAGCTTATTAGTCTTATTAGGATTCGGTAGCCAGGCTATTGCCAAGGGGGAGATAACCGTGGGTGACTTTTTAGCATTAATTATTTTTGTAGAAAGATTGGTATTCCCTACGGCATTATTAGGATTTACCCTGAGCTCCTATCAACGGGGAGAGGTAAGCGTGGATAGGGTTGAGTTCATTCTCCAAGCAGAACCGAAGATTAAAGATGCTCCCCACTCCCTTTCCTTGCCCTTAGAACAGGTTAAAGGCGAGATTAGGGCAAAAAACTTAAGTTATACCTATCCAGGGGCTAAAACCCCCGCTTTAAGGGATTTAAACTTTACGATAAAATCTGGGGAAACCGTGGCCATAGTCGGCCCAGTTGGCTGCGGTAAGTCCACCCTGGCCAATAGCTTACCGCGATTACTAGATATCCTATCGGGGGAATTATTTCTGGATAACTACGATATTACCCAACTTAATTTAACCGATTTACGTCAGGCGATCGCCTATATCCCCCAGGATAGCTTTTTATTTAGTACCAGTCTCAAAAATAATATCCGTTATGGTAAGCCGCAAGCGGAGTTAATGGAGGTAGAAGAGGCGGCCAAACAAGCCCAGATTCACCCAGAAATCCTCAACTTCCCCCAGGCCTATGAAACCCTAGTGGGAGAAAGGGGTATTACCCTATCCGGTGGACAAAGACAACGAACTTCTTTAGCGCGGGCTTTATTAGTGGATGCACCGATTCTGATTTTAGATGACGCGCTTTCCTCGGTAGACAATCAAACCGCTACCCACATCCTCGAAAGTTTGGGATTACAGAGGGAAAAAACCGTTATCTTTATCTCCCATCAGCTTTCGGCCGCAGCTACGGCCGACCGAATTTTTGTCATGGACGCAGGGGAAATCGTGCAGATGGGCTCTCATCTGGAGCTTTTAGAAGAGTCTGGGCTTTATCAAAGGCTTTGGCGACAACATCAATTAGAATCAAAATTATAAGTAGGTAGGTTTTTAAAACTGTCAGATCCCCCCGCCTATCGGCACCCCCCTTAATAAGGGGGGCAGGGGGGATCGAACGCCCAATCTATCTTCGATTTGATTATAACCAGTTACTTAGAGGTTTGGTTTAAGTAAAGTCAATGGCAAATAGCGTATCTTATCCCATTGTAGAAACCTTTCATTCCGTCCAAGGGGAGGGAGCATGGACAGGGGTAAATGCTTTTTTTATTCGTCTAGGAGGCTGTGATGTTTACTGTCCTTGGTGTGACCAAAAGGAGTCATGGAATGCCCAACGACACCCAAGAATTGCTGTTAATGACTTAGTGCAATTAGCCACGGAGGTTCATCCTGCCATTGTCATTATTACCGGGGGTGAACCCTTAATGCACGACTTAAACCCCCTAACGCGATCTTTGAAGGAACAGGATTTACAAGTTCATTTAGAAACCTCCGGAGCGCATCCCTTTACGGGGTTATTCGATTGGGTGACATTTTCCCCAAAAACCTATAAAGCTCCCCATGATAGTATTTATCAGCAAGCTAACGAGTTAAAAATAGTCATTAGCACAGAAAGGGATTTAGACTGGGCCCGGTCCCAGGAAAAAAAGGTTGGCTCTACAACCATTAAATATTTGCAACCAGAATGGAACAATCCCGCCAGCTTGCCATTAATCTTTGACTATGTACTGAAATATCCCCAATGGCGGATTAGCTTACAAACCCATAAATTTTTAGGAGTGCGTTAGATGGATAAAAAAGCCGTGGTGTTATTATCCGGAGGATTGGATTCGTCCACATCAGCAGGGATAGCTAAACAAAAGGGTTATGATTTAATCGCGCTTTCCTTTGATTATGGTCAACGTCACAGGAAGGAGTTGCAAGCAGCCAGAAAAATAGTCCAGTTTTTGGGTATTCAAGAACATTTTACCGTAGAGGTCAATTTATCCCAATGGGGAGGTTCAGCTTTAACAGATAAGGGTTTAGATGTTCCCCAAGATGGCGTTAAAGGGGGCATTATCCCCATTACCTATGTACCTGGGAGAAATACCGTATTTATTGCCATTGCGCTTTCTCTAGCTGAAGCCAAAAACGCCGAAAAGATATATTTAGGAATTAATGCGGTGGATTATTCTGGTTATCCTGATTGTCGTCCCGATTACTTGGGAGCCTATCAAAACTTGGCTAATCTTTCTTCTCGGATGGGTTTAGAGGGGAAAGCACCCCAACTCATCGCTCCGTTAATTAATTTGTCGAAGGTGGACATTGTTCACAAAGCTAGGTCGTTAGGGATACCGATTCAAGATACCTGGTCCTGTTATTTAGGGGAAGATAAACCCTGTGGGTTGTGTGATTCTTGTCGCATTAGGGATGCGGCCTTGATTGAGGCGGGTTATCGGGATTTGGCAACCTTAATTTAACTAACCCTCTTCTTTTTCTTCTTTTAGTTTGCTGAGTTCTGCCTTCATAGTAGCCATTAGAGTCAACATACTGTTAATTTGCTCTTGAGTTAAAGTAGCAACTTGTTGATTGGTTCCTGCATCTTCATCAGAGCCTCGTTTTTTAATGTCAGTTAACTTTTTGCTGGTATCTTTCAAATACTGAGTATCAATGTCTAAAAGTCTTTGCAGTTCTAGTTCAGACTTTAATGAGTCAGCTTCTGCTTCTAGCGATCGATGTAATTTAGCTCTTTGTTGTACAGGAAAGCCTAATAAAGCTCCTTGGAGTGTTGCGGCTATAGTTGAACAAATAGGAGTTAAAAACTTCCAATAATCAGTCCTCCTTAAACCAAGAATAGTTGGCGTGCCTCCATTATTTGCCACCGCATCTTCTACATTATCTCTCCCCGAATCAATATTACCAATAATGCCAAAGATAGTAGCTAGACAAGTAAAAACAATACTAGAAATGCTCAAATATAAATAAGTACTTCTGTTTTGACTAAAATGTCTTTTCCGATAATTTAATTCCTTTTCAAGCTGAAGTCTCAACTCCGTAGTACCCTGATCTAATCTTTTGGGTGACACCGAAGGAGGACTTGTAGATGGATCTGGTTGAGCAGGTGGTGGATCATTATTGACTGGCGGGCAAGTTTGTAGACGCTTCCAAGCTTTATAGATATTTGAATTAGCCGCCACTACGCTATCAGAATTAACCCAACTTGCTGGTAATTCTCCCTTAGGTGCATCAAGAGAAAAAGTTAATTCAGGAAGACTGGGATGAACATTGCCAACTTTCCAGCCAACTTGCGAGGCGAAATCATTGTTAAAAAATTCATTTTTATCGAGGGGAAGATCCTCTGCATCTAAATTTTCACCAAGGTTTTCCCAAATTTCTTTTTGCACACTAAACCCAAAATGCCCTTGACTAAATGTTACCCAAAGTTGGTTAATAGTCTGTAAATCAGTACAAGGAAATTTACTCATATCACCAACATTATTTTGAGTTTGGTCAAAGGGTAAAATTGTTTTCATGAGCGATAAGGTTAATATATCTGCCTCTTGCCAATTTTGAGCTTTGAGTAGATCACGCAGTCCAGAATAGTCCACACCGGCTTCAGATTTTAATTCAATGTCAGTCATAGGTTGTAATCGTTTAGAGGGGTAAAGTTATGATAGCATAAAAGCTATGGATGAAAAGCACTTAATAAAGATATGCCAGCAATTCTCAGTGGGAGCGTAAGACTATTAATCGCAACTTTCTCTACAATCACTCTTAACTCGTACTCACGCTCTCTATTAAAGATCACTTTTTATAAAAGCCGCAACCAGTTGGTTCTTAAGGATTGATGATATCAAAAACATTTTTTAAGGTAATTTGTTCTGAGGGTAAATTAAGAGGATAGCCCCACTTAAGCGCCCGGGCAGTTATTTGATCAGAAAAAAAGTCAGGTCCGACCAAATTGTGACAGGTTGCCCAGTACAGAGGGTAATCATCCTTGTTATAGCCCGAATAATCCCCTCCTGGGTTGAGTAGATGGGCAAAGTAAGTGCCATCTAACTCAAAGATATAAGCCGGTTTAACAGTCGAGCAGAAGACGTAATCTGTTCGTATTTGGGTAAACTCCTTCGGAGGAGAAAATTCCTCGCCCCAAGAGCGAGTTGCAAGCTTAATGGAGTATAGGATACCGAGGTGATTCCTTTTAAGGATATTTTTTTCGATTAACTTCGACTCCCAACACTCGCCCATACGACAGCCACCTGGCAGAATTACCTCTGCCTGAGCAGGCTGATTTGCCAACAAGAGAAAGCCTATCCCTGCCCCGACTAGGGTAATTCGCTTCATTGCCCCACCCCCTACGATAAAATGCGTCTGCGAACCATTGCCGTGGCTTCTCCGGCAGTAACAGAGCCGTCATCATTTATATCTAGCGGTTGATTTTGTCTGTACGCAATAGAATTTTTGCGAAATAGGACAAAACTACTACCTTTACCAATAGCCACGGGAAAAAGTACGGCCATATAGGTATCCTCTAGGGTTGTAAGAGGCTTCTTAAACTGCTTAAAATACTTTTCCACAAAAGCCAGTTGCGCTATAGCAGACATCCCCGCTAGGGCTGCCGTAGTCGTACCCAGACTTCTGGCCGTAGCGGGCATAAATTGAATTAAACCAGTTGCGCCAGAACCAGCGGCACTTCTGATGGAAGGAGAAAATGTTCCCCCAGTCTCAAAGCTCATCACCGCCAGTAAAAAAAGGGGATTAGCATTTATACGCTGCGCTATTTTGACGACTTCATCACGAAAAGCTTGAGTCGTATTCCCGATGCCCACAACTCGAAAGGTGTTACCTGGTACAGACGAAGTGAGGCTAAACGTTACACTTTCTTTGTCTACTACTTTTCCTGCACTGTCTAGACCTTCGACTAGCACCTGACAAGACCCTGCTGTATTAAACTCAAAGCTATGTGACCAGGAGCTACCGCTAATGGTGGCATTACCTAGGGAGAACATTTCATTGCCCAAAATGCGGCTGAGTCGGACTTGGCTCACTCCAGTTAGGGAACCCGAAAAAGCCACCGGGTTTTGCAGGTCAAAACTGGCACTTGGGCTGGGTCTAGTCAAGGAAATTCCCCCTGTAGGAGCAGTTGCCGCGTCTACAAATTCTAAGGTAATTGAGTCTGTTGCTCCAGCAACTGGCCCAGAAGAGGAATTTAAACCTTCGGCTTTGACAGTAATTTTTTTGCTGACTTTCATCGTAACTATTGCATCCCATCTTCCCTGAAAGTTTTCTGTATTAAAGGTGGCGAGAACCGTACTCCCTTCTAAGACAGTAATCTTCACCGTGGGGATGTTATTTGAGGCTTGCCCAAATACGTCTACTGAAACAGGAATACTAAAGCGTGTTCCGTTACCTGGAGCAGTAATATTAAGAACGGTGGTAGTTGAACTGTCATTGTTAGCTAGGCTACCGATGCTGGTTACTATACTGCTCAGATTAGCAGGTGTGTTATTTTGAATGCTATCCATGAATTCACCAACTAAACGAACAACATTGTTCACTTGTTGGAAAAGTTTATTAATGTCGTCTAGTTGAGACACAGAGTGATTAGCATCATTAATTGAGGCTTGTAGCCGATTAATAACATTATCCAGATCCGTAGTTATACTACTAAAAATAGCGTCGTTGATTTGTGAAATTAAGTCATCCACCTGATTTTCCGCATCTAGCATCTGTTGGGCTTGAGCTTGGGTAATCTGATTTCCCAGGATCAGAAGAGTGCGCCGGTTAAAGATAGAAAAACGCAAATCGCGTAGATCTTCACGCAGGTTAATTAGTTCTTGTTTTGATATTTGAGCCATGATTTTGTCTCCGTAAAAGTTAGATGACTGATAGCGATTTTACTTGTACAAAGGTTTCATTTCTGTTAGCATATTCTGTAGTATACTAACTACCTCTGTCTTTTCTTTGAAGGTAAGTTCTTTTAAAAGGGGATTATTTTTGACAAAACTTTTCTTACCCATTATGCGGTTATCGTAGTCTTGACAAAACTTTTTAACTTCCTCCGCAGTCATATTTGAAGTTAGGGAATTGGCAATACGGTTGTGTTCAAAAGCTAGCTGAGATAGCATAGTTTGTAAACGCTTTGTATTGGTAATTTTTTCTTGAAAAAATTCCATATTTTGGTTATAGCTGACCAACAGATCATTCTCAATAGTCAGATCTCTATTTTGCCTTAGCAGTCGGTAGGTTGTTTCGTAGTATAAATCAACAGTATCCTCCTCTGTTTGTAACACCCCTAGCAAGTAATAGTCCCCGAGACTATCGTTGAGAATCTGTACTAATTTCTGAATGTCGTCATTGCGGCAGACAAGAATTGGTCGCACGTTACCTAACTTTTCTTGATTGCCAATAATCTCCAAGATAGGTGAGAGGATAGTTATGGCTAAATTGCCGATTCTGGTAAAAGGAACTAATTGCTCTGCTGCTACACCAAGCTTACCTAAAACATTTACTGATTGCTCAATAGTGGTAACACTAGAGGACATAGTTTGCTCGACCATTTTTTCGTTACCACTAGCCAATAGCACGAGAGTTTCTCCATAAACAGCTAAAGTCTCTACGGCAAAACGCAGCACATTGGCATTCTCCTTGTCTTGCTGGCAAGTATACTTCATTTTAATCGGCTGAAAGTCAAAGATATCTCCTTTGTCTGAGCCTATCCGTTTGCGTATTAAATCTGTTGGTTTGGTTTCATTAGCTGGGATGGGTTGTGTTTCAGGAGTTCCTGATTCTTCCAGAATTACTCGGGTACCATCTGGCCCGATGAGCACTTCCGGAACTTTGTTTGGGGGAGTTTCTGCGTTGATCGTAACTTCATTCTCTCCGATTAATACCTCTGGTGGCCGAGAGGGATTCTGGCGTTCCTGTGGTGCAGGTCGGGTATCAGTTTCTGCGTTGATCGTAACTTCATTCTCTCCGATTACTACCTCTGGTGGCCGAGAGGGATTCTGGCGTTCCTGTGGTGCAGGACGGGTATCATCTAAGGATGGTCTAAAGCCTACTGGTGGACGAGAGGGATTCTGGGGTTGCTGAGCCCCCAAAGGCGGTTTAAAAGGAACAGGTGGACGCGCCAACTCACCGTTTCTGGGAAATTCTTCATTAGGGGGCTTATTTTTAGGTGGTGAAGGCTCATTGACTCCTGGTGGTAGCTTGCTAATTAGCTGTTGCTGGCGGGCTTCGTACTTAGCTTGGTATTCTTGATTTCTGAGGCAGGAGGCGTAGACATCAGTAGTCACGTCCATAGCTAATTGGCGCGTATTTTTAGCCATGGCCCCAAATTCTTGCACATCCACCAGTTCTGAACCACAACCGCCCATAACTAAGGTAAAAGCGGAGAATAGAAGAAAGTTTCTAAATGTTTTAGTCATTTTAACCTAAGCCTTGTTGATACGAATATAACCAGCAACAGTGGCAGGATTGCGCGACTTAATGGCTGTAATATTGCCTGCATTACCCTCAGCAGTTTTAATGCGGCTATCCCCTGGAAGTTGGTCAGCAATAACTAGGCCAATATGATTAAACCGTCCTCGGGTTTCTTGCCAATCAAAGAGGATGATATCTCCCTTTCTAGGACGAGTATTCGCAGGAAGCCAAAATTTGTTAGCAGTAGCCCAGTCGTGCCATGCTGCGACTAAAGCGTAGGTATTACGAGATTCCTTGGGTTTATCTGGTAATTGAATACCAGCTTCCCGACAACACCAGAGGGTAAAAGCACCACACCATTCATAGCGCCCTGAGAATCCCCCTAGGGCGGCTCGTAAGGGTTTAAGGAACTTCTCAGCTGCACTTTGAGTAGATTTCCAAGTTAATCCTTTTTGCGCTTCCCGCTGGGCAATATCTGCTAGTAGTAATCTCTTGGCGTCTATACTGCTCGGAATTTCAGGGCGTGTGGAAGGAGGCTCCTGTTGCTCACCCTCGGTACGAGCATCGCGCATCGCTTTAATAGTATTTGAACCTACTTCACCATCAGGGTCAAGCCCTACTTGTATCTGAAACTTGACTACAGCGTTTTTAGTATGCAAGTCAAAGGTATCGTTAACTGGGCCTTCTAAACATCCATAAGCCTTGAGAAACGCTTTGACATCTTTGACATCTTGCCCTTTGTCTTCAAGCTTAAGATTTCTGGTTAAGGTCTGAATATCAGGTAAGTCGTCCTTTCCGACTATATTCGGCTGGGGCTTCTGTGACAAAACCGCCTCCGTTAGCTGGTTTAGTTTGTTGATACTTGCGTCCAACGGAGCGGTATTTTTAGCCCTGATAGCTACAACTAGAGCCTGTACTAAAATCTGTAACTCCGCAGCTATAGTTAAGGTTGAAACTACTTGATTATTAACCCCAAAAGCATTACGAGTCTTGTTTAAGGTGTTCGCCATCCGAGTAAAAACATCATTGGCATCTGTAGTCACAGATTGATTACCTGTTTGACTTTGGATTTTGGATATCTCTGATATTAAGATATTAATATCTTTGACTGTATCCTCTAAACCTTGTGCTTCGGAAGGAAAAATGCTCCTGTCTTGATTGATTACTTCTTGCCTGAGAAAAAACTCACGCATCTGCATCGTTGAGCCACCCAGAAAACGCAACGGATCTAGCAGTTGTATTAGCTCCTGCTCATCCAGAATTTTAGGCATTTTACAGTTCCTTATTTTGAAAAAAATATAATTGTACTTGAGTATTCTTACTTAATCTTAGGTTTATAAACTTACACCAACGTACGTGTATATCCCCTTCGCTTAATGGTAAATTACCACAGTCTACAGGTCAAATCCACTTTACAAAAATTTACTTACACGATTTGGAAGGTTAATAAATCAAAGAGATTTAGATAATTCTCTTCTACTACATTTCTCACAAGTTGACGCAAAATTTTACGACATATAATCTGCCAAAATCCCTTGGGTTTTCGCTGCTGTAGTCTCCCAACTAAAGAGTTTAGCCCGTTCTAAACCCAAAGCACTCAACTTAGCACCTAAACCCTGCTCATTAATAATACTCTCCATGGCTGTAGTTATCTCTGGTATCTGTCGAGGATTAATCAATAATGCCGCATCTCCAGTCACTTCTGGCAAAGAAGATACATTGGAAGTAATTACAGGAGTACCGCAGGCCATTGCTTCTAAAACCGGTAAACCAAACCCTTCCCAAAAGGAAGGAAATACTAAAGCTAAAGCTTGATTTAACAAAATCGGTAAGTCCGTATAGGAAACATATTCTAAAAATTTTACCTGCTCCGATAGCCCCAATTCCAGCAGTTGGGTTTTTAAAATAGGCGTAAAGCGAGAATCAAAGGAACCCGCTATCTGAAGTTCAAAATTCTGGGGATTAGATAAGGCAGCAAAAGCAGAAATTAAACCAGTAACATTTTTATAGGGATCATGACGACCAACATACAAAAAATAAGGTTTATCTGGGGGGGAAAGGTGAGAACGGACATAAAAATTTTCTCGATCATAACCCAAAAGGGTAGGCGTAATTTTCTGAGCAGGAATATTCAAGAATTGGCTCAAATCCCTAGCAGTTGCTACGGAATTACAGAGAATATGTTCGGCTTGGTTTAAAATAGATGGTAAATAATACCGATAAAAGAGAGTTAAGGGGGATAGGGGACGAGGAAACCGTAAAGGAATTAAGTCATGTACGGTGACAATAAAGCGACAATTATTATAGATAGGTGCTTCGGGAATAGGTGAAAATAGTAAAGAAGCTTTAAGGTTTTTATAAATTTTAGCAAGTTCTAACTGAGTCCATACTAAGCGGTTAATATTTCCCCTTGTTCCTGTAACTGAAGCAATTTCATTGGGAACAGTATAACAATCAAAGTCTGGCAGGTATTGGGAGGTTAAAAGAGTGGGATTTAGGGATTTAAGATAGGGATAAAGACGGAGAGCATAATTAGATAATCCCGTTGGTTTTGGGGTAATAAAAGAGAGATTAATTAATAATTTATTAGCAGACATATAAGTCAAGTAAGTAGGGAATAATAAGCTTCTAGAGTTTTTTGAGCGGTCTTTTCCCAAGAAAACCTTTGCGCCCTTGTTCGACCATCTAGGATTAATTGTTTCCTTAAATTATCATTGGAGAGAACTTTAAAAATAGCCTCAGCTAACTCTATAAAATCCTGGGGATTGATGGTAATGGCGGCTGAATCCACTACTTCAGGTAGGGAAGAAACATTAGAAGTAATAACGGGTGTACCTAGATTCATAGCCTCCAAAACAGGTAGACCAAAACCCTCATAAAATGACGGGTAAACAAAAACCTCTGCATGTTGATAAAATTGGGCGACTAATTCATCAGCCAAATAATTTAGGTGGTATATGTCCTTTTTATAAGCAGAATTTTCTATACATTTTAATATTGATTCATACCCCCATCCTTTTTTACCGATTAGAACCAACCTATGGGGAAGGTCAAATTTTTTCTTGAGATAATCAAAGGCTAAAACGAGAGTTTTAATATTTTTTCTAGGCTCAAAGGTTCCCACAAATAGTATATAGGGTTGCTCATCAGTATTGGGAATTTTTAAATTTTCTTGGACACTATAGCGACTAGCCAAAGGAATCACCCAAATTTTATGAGGATTGACCTGTAAATAATGGACAATATCCTCTTTAGTTGTCTCTGCCATTGTAATAATCAAATCCGTCCATTTTAAACATCTTTTAATTCTTTCTGTATAGGTTTTAACAATTAGGGGAACATATTCAGGGTATTTAATAAAAGTTAGGTCGTGAATTGTCATAACCTTAAAACTTTTTTGGCAAGGATAAACTATATGATCAGTTCCATGAATAATGTCTGGATATTGTAAATACTTCTCAAAGTAGGCTAGGGCTGGATTAGGAAATTTAGTAAGTAAGTTGGAGAGAGTAGTAGGAATAGGTAAGCAATGGGTGTAGGGATAATTTTGTAATTGTTCCGAAGCAGATAAATTACCCCTAAGCCAATTTTTTACCGAAGGCTGATAAAAAAGATTTAGTTGAAAATTTTCTGAGCTTTGTAGTTGATATAAAGCCTCAATTAGGTTATAAACATAATAACCAATCCCACTGGGATTAGGACGCAGAGCGGTAGCATCTAAGGAAATAGTTAGCATAACAGTCTTTGCGTGTATAGAGTAATTCCTTTGAGTTTGGCTAGGGCAAATTTTGGCTTTAGGGGAAATATAGCCAACGCCATAACTATCATTCTCAAAAATCTAGTCCAAAGTAGAAAGGAGGTACTATGTTTTTCCAAACTAAGTAAATAACTATAAATATTATGAGTTAGTCGTAGGTATCCATATCTGAGGGTAATAGAGGAGGGCTCATGGATAATTTTAACCTGATTAGTCACAACAACTAAATAACCCTGTTTGGCATAGCGTCTAGAAAAATCAAAATCTTCATAGTAGAGAAAATAATCTGTGTCAAATTGGGGACATTCGAGAAAATGGGGCAAATTAATCAACAAACTACACCCCGTTACCCAGTCAGCAACTAGATAGGGCTGGCAATTATAATCTGCTGACTCTTCTACAACAACTATAGTTCCCGAAGACTCGATGAATTTTCCCCAACCAAACCATATTTTACCATCAGGTTCATAGATTTCGGTCCCGGCGATCGCCACTTCAGGATATTTTTCAAAAAATTGTACTGCTTGGGTAAGAGAATCCTCCAATAAATAAGCATCAGGATTTACTAGCCAAACTAGACTGGTGGGATTGCGGGAATAAATCCAGTTTAAGCCCAAATTGCAAGCCTTGCCAAAACCTAAATTATCCCGAGCTTGCAAAAGATGAATATTATCTCCTTGAATCTGGGCAATTTCTTGATCATCAGTTGAGTTATTGATGATCACAATTTCATAGGCAATTTCCTCCAACTTTGGCAAACTAGCTAACAAGCGATAAATTAAAGCAGTAGAGTAGTAATTAACAGTCAGTAAGTAAACAATCACGGTAGATTTTTGATAACAGGACAGATGCTATATTTACCGACATTAGTAGGGAGAATTTTACAGTTACTATAGTCAGGAATTAAATTATACTTTAACAATTCCTTGGTTTTTATTTCCCTTTGATTTTTAATATCTGCATCCAGAAAATAAAGCTCAGAAGTTGCCGTATTAGCGATGATTTCTTGGGCGCGACGATGAAAAAGGGTTTCTTCACTTAAGCCCATATTTCCTGAAATTCTTACAAATCTAGTAGACTCAGGAAAATAGGGTACAATAAAAGCTGTTGGTTGATCTGGGTCTGCCATTAAAATTACAGACTTTTTGTAAGCTATTAAAGGGGCTGAGTCAATACCAAAATAGTTATCAGACCAAGGAATACGCCACCAATCAATAGGTTGAACAGCGAAGAAAATCATGGAAAATAGATAGAGACAAATCAGGATTAATTGCTTTTTAAAAGGGTAAATAAAGCCGATAATTAAGATGATAACAACTGGAGTTATAAGCTCTAAAGAAACTAAGTAACGATAGATGGAGAATTTACTCAACCAAACCAGATAGGAAGTCAAATAAAAGGGAATAATTAGAGCAAATATTGAGGGTTTGACTAGGGGAACGAATGGGCTTCTTTTTTTAGATATGATCCTAAATAATCCTACCAATAGGAGCAAAGCAAAAAGTAGATAAATAATAAGAAACCGAATTTCTTTAAAATCTAATTCTGCTACCAAAGGAGGATCATTGGTAAAGTAGAAAGGGTAAAAAAGACTTTGGGGTAGATCCTTGGGTAAAAAACGTAAATCCTCAAGATTATAGTCTGTTTCAATATAGGGAGATTTAAAGATTTTATTATAGAAGGGAAATAAAGCACTGGAAAAATTTCGCTCCATCAGAATCATCCAGTAACTAGCTATACTAAAAAAGCCCAGAATTATTCCTAAAATTAGGGTGAAGAAGTTTTTGAATTTTTCTTGCCAAGTATTTTTGATAAAATTAATGGCGACACCTAAACTAATTACATAAATAGCCGCCGTTAACTTCAGCCCGACTCCTAGGCCTAAAACTAAGCCAGCTAAAAAGATTTTATCCCGAGATATAGGCTTTTCCTTAGATAAATAATAGGTAAGAATCAGGAGAGAACCTAGGACAAAAAGACTGATGGTGCTGTCGCCGATGGTTGTTCCTAGAACTGATAAATAGCCCGCCCCGCGGATGCTAGTAACTGCTGCAATAAAACCCAGAAAATGCTTAGAAGTGTTACTAATACTACCTGTGGTAGAAAAGTAAACAAATTGATGCACCATCCAAATATTTAACCCATGAATACCCCCCAGGATAAATCCGACAATAGCCGGATGGATTTTCAAATAGTAAATCGCCACAAAAAAGGGTATGTCCATGGTAGGATTCAAAAATGTTTGAATCTGAGCGGGTAGTATATCATATTGCATTCGCCCCGTCAAGAACATATAGGGATTATAAAAATGGTAGTTGCGGATATCCCAACTAATATCTTGCCCTAAGTACAAAGAAACAATTCCTAGCAATACAAAATAAAAGACTGCTAGGATTAAACCCGTAGATATAGAATTAACTCTCAAAAACTTCATCAGACTACTTTAAAACCACCTTGACTGGAGCCCCAATCGGATAAGCTTCTTTGGTTTGGGAATTGTACCCCCAAACTTGTAAGGAAACTTCGCCCCCCGATAGAGTTGCGGGGTCAATCTTAGCAACCCATCCCGACCTATCTAGGGCTTTGTTTTTAAGCGCTTTGCCGACATCGGGCCTATCCACATTAACGGGGGTTTTGGAAGCTATAGCTTTTTCCTCCCCTGCGGTGACAATAACCATATCAGCAGGTTTAGTAGCATCGGGGAGAATTGCCCATCCGGCTATTTGTATGGGAGTACCAGGGGAAACACTAATAGATGGTTTTAAGAGTTTGTTATTGATAGTATCAACAGACCCTGTACTTTGTCCTGGTTTGGGAGTCTGAAAATTTATCCCTTCAATGGCCTGGGTTGTCGGAGCAGTAGCAGTCGTTTCAGGGGCAGGACTGGGAGTATTTTCTGGTTGTGTGTTTACCTGGGTACCTGGACCTGGGCTGGTACTTGTACAAGCAGGTAGGGAAACCGCAGCCGACAAAACGATTAAAACAGATATCTTTTTAAGGATTTGATTAGGGAGTTTCATTGTTATGGAGAAATAAATACTTTTAGACCAGAACGTATCTTAACAAATTTTTACCGTTTTGAGAACTCCTATCTACTTATTTTCCCCCATAACCACCTAGAAGCGTTACGATTGAACCTCGGGCTAGGTCTAGCTGTCGTTGCTAGTTTTCCTAGAAAAGGGATGTTCTAGCTTTACCCACTCAAATATTACGACAAAGGAAGTTTTTACTTTAACCTTTCGTTGTACAATACTCCGTAGGTAATTACCTCTCGAAACGAGAGGTCTTGCTGACAACGATAATCTTTAGAACCCTTATAAATCAAGGATCTTACAGAAATCAATACACAAGCTCTATAAATGTGTCTTCCCGACAAGCCATGAAAAACTGGGATTGTAGCAACTGTTGCTGAAGATAGTGCAAATATACTGTTTTGCCTCTTTTCTAGCCCCTTGGACTCTGAACCAATTACGTTTTGAGCTCGTGACTCAGAGTTTTAGAGGTTTGCTTAGTAATGTTTTCATCATCCTTTTACCAACCCATGAACGATTATCTTTAAACAAATGCAAAAAATTTACTCCATCAGCAATTTTCTCAACTTCGCTACTCCCTACGAAAACCTTCCTCTAGCAAGAGGTTATCTAGACTCATTGCTTCCCGCCGATAAGGGTGAGAATTCTATTCAGGTTTCTGGATGGTTATTCCTTCCTGATCAAGCAACTGATACTATTGAGTTATACGTTGAAGATAATTATATAAATGCACATCAACTCTATCCCAGACAGGATGTTCAGGATGCTTTTCCTTGGATTCCCCATGCTTTAAATTCTGGTTTTTCGATTTCAGTGCCTTTAGATCAATCTAGACAGGTTAAGTCTGAGTCAGTCACAGGTGATAAAAATGTGGAAACATATTTAGACAAGCAATTTATTAAGAAAATAAACTTAGTTTGTTGTCAGAAAGGCAATAGAGTGGGAATATTTTCATTCTTCATATATAATGACTTAAGACTTTTGGAGTCTTTCCCAAGCCCTCCAGAAGATTATATGTATCGTGTAGTCCATACAAAAGATCTGAATCACTTTAAAGTTGGTTCCCTACAAACCTTTGCCCAGTTTATGAAAGCAGCTTGCCAGTATACTAACTTTCTCTCTGCACAGCGAATTTTAGACTGGGGGTGTGGATGTGGTCGTTTGAGTTCCCATTTTTTGTCTTTTCTTGAAGGACCAGAAGTTTTTGGATGTGACATCGATCCCTATGCAATTGAATGGTGTAATAATAATATTCAATCGGGAACTTTCTCAGTCATTAATCCCCTACCTCCCACAGAATATTGCAGTGATTTTTTTGATATTATCTTTAGTTATTCAGTTTTCACTCATCTAACTCGTGAAGTTCAGCACGCTTGGCTGTCTGAAATGCAACGAATAATAAAGCCTGGTGGTTTGTTCATTGCTACTACCCATGGAGATTTTGCTCTACAGTTTTTGATGCAATCAACAAGTCCTACAATTCCTGATGATGGTATTATTGATACCATCTTAGACTCCACTCTTGATGAGATTGCACCTAAAGACTATTACCGAGCGACATTTCAGACAAAAGAATATACGCTCCGTGAATTTGGTAAGTACTTCAATATCATTAGCTATATTGAAAGAGGTGCCATGAATTTTCAAGATATGATTATAATGCGTAAAATTTAACCCTTTCTAACCACCTTGGCGGATAAACTCTCAAGTAATTGCGCTAATTTGGACTTTACTTTTTCGGGGCTATACTGCTCAATGGTTTCCAGGGAATTTTGCGAAATCTGAACCCATAGCTCTCGGTCATAGTAGAGTTTAATGATACTGCTTGCCAAGCTCCTAGGGTCATCAGCAATCAACACATCATAGGAGTCCTTTAGTCCCATTCCCTCCGCACCGATAGAGGTTGTGATGACCGGTAATCCATAGGACATACTATGACCGATTTTTCCTTTCATCCCCGCACCAAATCGCAGAGGCGCGACGAAAACTCGATTTTTGATAAAATAAGGATCTACTTCCGGTACATACCCCGTGACAATAACTTTTTCCGAGGCTAGGGCTTTAACTTCATCCTTGACATTACTACCCAATAATGTTAGGCAGATTTCAGGGTGAGATTCCCAAACAATCGGCATTATCTCTTGACATAGCCAAATTACAGCATCAATATTGGGGGGATGATTATAGCTGCCAATAAAAACTAAGCCTGAACGTTGTTCAAAATCATTAAAATTCTGACAAGTCAAGTTATGAATATTAGGAATTATACAAATATTATCAATCCCTAATTCCTCCAAAGTTTTCTTTTCAACATCCGTTACTACTACCGTTGCATCGGCTGCTTGGGCAAATTTTGTTTCTAGCTTTTGGTAGACGGGCCAAGACCAGGTTGTATTTTGATAGTCCTTGGACAGGTAATGCTCTTGTCGCTTTAGTCTTAGGAAATGTAGGTCTATGGTGTCATAAATAATCGGTATCTCAGAATGATGACGAATAAGCTCCAGATATTTATCACATAATTCAGGACGACATAACCAGATAAAGTTCACTAAAGCGAGACGCTCTAACAGTTGTTGACTCAAATCTGGCTGCGCTTGGGTGTGATATAGGACCTCAATCCCCATAGATTGTAACGTAGAAGTATAGGGTTCTTCTGGAGTGCCATTGTCGGGTAGAAAAATAACCGAATAACCCAATTCAAGAAAAATCTTTAAAATACCCAACAGACGTACACAGCCCGATTCTCTGTCATACAAAGGGACATAGGAATCAATCACTAAAATAGTGGGTTTGCTCTGTAATCTTCTCGCCCCTTGGGGGACATAGCTCGAATCCGATGGTAAATGATTGGCTAAGACATCTCTCCACTTAGTCTCAAACCTAGTCTTATTAACTTCTTGGTATTGTTTAACGCCACTACCAACATCAGTACCAGAGGTGATTCCTTCATAGTGAACTACCCTAGACTGAGGCTGATACATCACTTTATAGCCTAGGTTACGAAGGGCAAAGCATAAATCAGTATCCTCATAATAGGCGGGTAGAAATTCTCGGGAAAATCCTCCTAATTTTTCAAATAAATCCGAACGGACTAATAAACTAGCCCCCGAACAGTAGTCTACTTCTCTGAGGTAATTATACTCAGGTTCTTCTGGATTTTGTAACCGCCCATAATTCCAGCCAGAAGCATCTTGCCAGATAATTCCACCTGCTTCTTGTAGTCTTCCATCATTGTACAAAAGTTTTGAGCCAACTGCTCCAACTTGACTATCTTTTTCTATAACTGATATCATCGGTTCCAAGGAGTTACCGAGAATTTGGGTATCATTATTCAGGAAATATAAGTAACGACCCCGAGCCAGGGCTGCTCCAGAATTACAAGATTGAATGAACCCAGAATTAACGGGATTTCGTAAAACACGAATACCTGAAATCATTGATAGTTTCTGTTCTGTTTCATCTGTGGATGTGTCATCGACAACAATGACTTCATAGGGAAAAGAATCGTTGAGAACTTTACTCAAAGCATTTAAACAGTTAAAGGTATAGAGAAAATTATTATAAACGGGAATAATAACAGAAACTATGGGAAATTTATCGGTACTACTGCCACAAATAACAAGGGGATAAGGAGTTTCTAAATTGACTAAATTGATTTCTTCGCTTTCTGATCTAGTTATCATTACAGATAATCGATGAGCCGTAAAACGAAATACCTTTCTGATTGTTCTCCCTAGGGCAATAGCCAAACCTTCATCGGTGAGGGTATTGACAAATTTTTGATATAGTTTATTTACTTTAAACCAAAACAACACAATGATTATCCCCCTAACTAAGTAAGACTCGAATGGTCCAGTGATGATTTCTTTGCTGTGCCAGTAAATAATTCTTTTACCTTAAACCAAAGGCTTCTAATTTTCCAAAATTTACTACTTTCCATGCCCTCAATTATCTCCTGAGCAACGTCTAAATTTGCCTTGGTTTTCCCTAATTCTTGCTGAGTTAATCTCAATTCACTTTCTAAATAGTCACCCCATTCTTGTATTTTTTTAATCTCTGCTTTGGCAATGCTGTCATATCGATGTTCAAGATTGGAAATAATTCGATTATAAGTTTTTTCCTTATTAACTTGTGATAGGCCATCATAACATGCAGCAACCATAATTTTATAATTTAACCGGTCATTGTCTGAAAAATTTTCCCCTGAGCCTGCATTTTTAACACTTTGTTGTTGGGGATGAATGCGAAAATAAGAAAGTTTTTTGTCAACGTAGCCAATTTTATACCTTCCCATAATCCTGAGCCACATATCTACATCCACTATCTGGCACAAATCAGTATCAAAGCCCCCTATTTGCTCAAAGACTTCCCTGCGGATCAAAACTGTACTAGGCTCACCAATTTTATTCATAGGATGCTCGAGAATATTTGGGTCCTGTAGTAGATCAAAACCCGATTGGATAGATTGCAGATTAGACCAAGCTTTGTGCAAATTATCACAACCATTGTAAACAAACATACAATTATCATTAAATTCAGCACTTTTATCTAAAATAAGTCCTCTAGGAGAGAAAACTAAGCCGATTTCAGGATCTTTTTGAGCAATATTAACCATCTCTTCTAAGCAATTAGGTATAAGCAGATCATCTTGAAACAAAAATTTGATATACTCACCCCGAGACATAGTAATACAAAAATTCCAATTATTAACCATTCCCAGTTGGTGATGGGTTAAGATCCTAAACTCAAAAGGGGACTTCTTTTGAAATTCTCTAGCAATATCTAGGGTATTATCCGTCGAACCATCATCGGAAATTAGAATTTCTATATTTGGATAAGTTTGGGACAAGGCTGTTGAGAGAGTTTCGGATAAAAACTCCTCTCCTTGGTAGGTGGGTATAGCAATGCTCACAAGAGGATAAGTATCTGTTTTCATAGGTTTATAGTTCCTGATTTTTATAAAAATGAGTAATCAATTAGTGGACTTATATAATCAAAAAGGAATTAATCTTCTTCTTATTTTAAGTAAAAAATCCCGGAGTTTCCAAAATCTACTCTCTTTCATCTGATTGATTATATATCCTTTTTCGGCAATTGTATTTTGAAGCTGCCTATTTTTAGCTTTTTCTTTTTCTAATTGTTCTTTGACTTCAGCTATTTCCAGTTTTAGATCAGTAATATTTTCTGCGAGTTTTTCCAAGCCCTTTTGATGGACTTTTGTATCGATCCAGTCCTGGAGAATCCAAAACTTAACATCGGGAATACTGTCAAATGCTATGGGGCAATTAAATTGGTCAAAATATTCGTTTTTTCCATTTATACAGCAGAGCTTTTCGTAAACTTTCCAAGCTTCGGGAAAATAATTTTTAATAATAGTAGGACGATGGGAGTTTTTAAGTTCTCGATTAAAAAGAAATTCGTCATAGAAATATTCAGGATTTGCCAGTTCCATAGATAGTTTATTCGCTAAACTTTTTATTAAAATCTCAGGACTTTTAATAATAGATTCAATATTAAAAAGACAACAGTAAGAAGAATTTTTTTGATAAAAATCTAGAATGATTTTATTGTAATTCACCCAAACATCAAGGGCAAAATTAGGATTGGTCAGAAAAACTTCGTCCCCTCGACGGTATAGTGAATCAATGACCTCCCAAGGTGAACGAAATACAAAAATATAGAAAATACTAGGAATTTGTTCTCTCCAAAAATCTAGAAATAGAGTTGTTCTAGGATCTTTCCATCCCCAGATCTGGCCCTGTCTTGTCCTGATTATTTCTTGGGTTTTAGACAAATATTGTTCTTGAACTCTAACACAATTTTGTAGAATCCACCCTTGTTTACTAAAACCTTGGGATTTCAGAATACTCTCGTGAAAGTCCACCAAGTCCAAATCTTCAAAGTGTCCTTTTATATTTCCCTCCCCAGCATCCATAAGTCTTTGCCCTATATTGATACCTGCTGATTGCAGTAAGGACGCAACTAAAGAGGTTCCGGAACGGTGCATCCCAGTAACCACAATGACAGGAGTTTCCACATTTTTGTCCATTGTTTGCAAGTACCCAATCGCTTCTTGTGATTTAAGCATATACCACTGAAAAATATAAGATTTTAGTCATACTTTTTGTGCCTATTTTATCTATTTAAACCAGTTAGTTAATAACCTTGTTTATGCCCTTAATTTATTTGACTTTTTTAACTCAGAAAGGTTCGACTCTACTTGAAAGTCTACCAAAGAAGTACCAAGTAAATCCGTTTCGGGTTGCACTCTGAACATCAAAGCATCAACACAACGATGTAAATATACTTCTTCTTCGTCTATTACCCCCAACACGCCATTATTTAAAAAGTAAACACTGGGGAATAAAGAACAGGTAAACTTAAATTCTACATTAATCACCGTCCCCCCTTCTATCTGGTCAATACCGTCGCTTACACTATGGGATGCGGCTCCACCTAGTTCAAAGCCACTGGTAGTTTTAATTAACATCCCGAAGCGGACTCGACAAGCTTCCTGGGTAAAGGCTACGGAATACTGATAAATATACTCCTCACCTCGAATGAGATTATTAACTCTCTTGCCATCTAGGGTCGTAATATAGGGATCGGTAATTTCTGCACCTCTCGAGAGATAGTAAATCGTGCTTTTTGGCTTTAAATTTGGATCATAAAACGATTCTGACCTTTTATGGGCTAAATCTTTAATCTTAGTCATATTTTCGGGAGAATGATGGGCATTCGTCTGTTCAACTGTCAAGCGTTGAGTTGTAGAACGAATTTCTTCCCGAAGGGGCTGTAATTGCTCGGGAGGAGCGTAGAGTAACTTGTGATATTTAGCTACCACTGACTTAGGTGTACCAGAGACTAAAATTTCACCCTGATCAACCAAAATTGCCCAATTGCACAACTCTACCACCGAACCAGCCGAATGGGAGACAAAAAGGATGGTTTTCCCCCGTTCTTGAAAGGATTTGATCCGCGAAAAACATTTGCGCTGGAAAGCCTCATCTCCAACCGCTAAGGCTTCATCGACAATGAGAATATCCGGATCGGCATTGATGGCCACAGCAAAGGCCAGACGAACAAACATACCACTAGAATAGGTTTTCACGGGTTGATCCATAAAAGTCCCAATATCTGCAAAAGCTTCTATGTCCTCAAATTTGTCTTCTATCTCCTGCTGTAGTAGACCCAGCAATCTGCCATTAAAAAACACATTTTGACGGCCTGTAAATTCGGGATTAAACCCACTACCGAGTTCTAGAAGCGCCGAAATTCGTCCATTGGTTTGTACTTCCCCTTGGGTTGCAGTCAACGTCCCCGCAATAATTTGTAGGAGCGTACTTTTGCCCGAGCCATTACGACCAATCAAACCTAGGGTTTCCCCCTTGATTACTTCTAGATCAATATTCCGCAGAGCCCAAAATTCCACCGCTTTTGTGGGAACAGGCAGAAAAATTTCCCGAAGCCTTTCTACGGGATGACTATACTGCTTAAAACACTTAGAAACATTGTGTAAGGCGATCGCCACTTCCTGATTCATGAATGCTCTTGACTCCTCAAAACTCCCACAGCAACTTTATAAAATGTTACATTTTTCCCACTCAGTTAACTTACCTGTAAAGGGTCTTAAAGTCAAGGGATTAAATTAGCCCCCACTGACGGGAGGAATTAAAACCACCTCATCCCCATCTCGGAGAAGGGTTTCAGCACCCACCAACTGGAGATTAACCCCAAAACGCGTCAGGGTTTGCCAAGGTTTCAATTCAGGATAGGTCTGGAGTAACTGCTCTAAAACCTCTGCCACAGGGGTATGGTTCGGGAGACTTAGCTGTATTTCCTCTAATCCCAAGACCTCTTGGTAGACAGCAAAAAGCTTGACCACAACGGTAATACGGGCCATAGAGAAACTACTTATTTGGTGTAATAAAAGGCGATTTCTTTCTCCTTTAAAGGCGCGAAACCTGCTTCTTTAAGCATTTGCTCTAATTCGGACTGGGGAATATGTTTTGCACCAATGCGAACAATACGCGATCGCATGGTATTACTAACGCCACTGCGTTGACGACCTGCCTCTAAACCCATAACCTGATGGTAGAGGGCTAATTTTTCCCCAGGAATGGGACTGCCATCCAAATCAATGCCTTGGGCGATCGCCCCATCGATGGCATCAGCACCGGTGGTGTTTGTCGGTGAACTCATAAATAATGCCCATAAATAACTATGGTAAATTATTGTATCAGCAAGGGGGAAGGCAGATAAAATTAAGCTTGGGCACCACTCCAGAAAACCATAAATGAACCAAAGAAGTGACATTTTAATCCTAGGCGGTGGTCTGATGGGCTTGGCGATCGCCGTCGAACTGAAATTGCGGGGTTTATCCGTCACCGTAATTAGTCGAGACTTTGAGCAAGCTGCGGGCCATGCGGCGGCGGGAATGTTGGCCCCCCGGGCCGAAGCCATTCCTCCAGGACCGATGCTAGATTTATGTTTAAAATCTCGCGGGTTGTATCCCGAATGGATTGACAAACTCCAACACCTAAGCGGTTTAGATATTGACTATCAAGACTGCGGTATTCTCGCCCCAGTCTTTACCTTGCCCGAGGTCCATGATCATCAAGGTATTTGGTTAGATAAAAACGCCCTACAATTCCATCAAACCAACCTAGGTTCGGAAGTAGTCGGTGCTTGGTGGTATCCCGAAGATGGACAGGTAGATAATCGCCAACTGATGCAAGCCCTGCAGATGGCGGCTCACAATCTGGGAGTACAGGTAGAAGAAGGTATCACCGTCAATTCCATACAACAGAGGCACCGACAAGTTACCAGTATTTCTACCTCAAAAGGAGAGTGGCAAGCCCAGAGCTATATCCTCGCCACAGGCTCTTGGGCTCATCAACTGCTCCCCCTACCCGTCCATCCTGTTAAGGGGCAAATGGCCGCCGTCAGAATGCCCCCTGGGGAAACCCGCCTACAACGCCTTTTGTTTGCTTCCCCTACCTATCTGGTACCGCGAAAAAATGGCCGCCTAATCATTGGAGCTACCTCAGAAAATGCCGCTTGGCGTGAGGGCAATACCCCTAGTGGGATTCAAGACCTTTTAAATAGAGCCATTCGCCTCTATCCCCCCTTGGCGGACTGGCCGATTGAGGAAATCTGGTGGGGTTTTCGCCCGGGGACTGCCGATGAAATGCCCATCCTAGGAGCAGGTTTCTGTGATAACCTAATTTTGGCAGTGGGACATTACCGCAATGGTATTTTACTTGCCCCGATTACTGCTTCCTTAATTGCGGACCTGGTTTACCAATCTCCAACCGCTCCTCTCCTCAATTCTTTTCCCTGGGATCGCTTTCTATCCCCCCCCGAATTATGACGACTCTTTCCCTAACCCCCTTGACAACCCCCCCAATTCCCACCCATCCCCTGAGTATCGCCGGACGGACTTTTAAATCTCGCCTGATGACAGGGACGGGCAAATATCCCACCCTAGAGATCATGCGGAAAAGCATCCAGGCTAGTGGTTGCGAAATTGTCACCGTGGCGGTGCGACGAGTACAAACCCAAGCCCCTGGCCATGAAGGACTAGCGGAAGCCATCGACTGGTCGAAAATCTGGATGTTACCCAATACCGCCGGCTGTCAAAGTGCCGAGGAGGCTATTCGCGTAGCCCGTCTAGGCAGAGAAATGGCCAAACTCCTAGGACAAGAAGACAATAACTTTATTAAGTTAGAAGTTATCCCCGATGTCAAATATTTACTCCCCGACCCCCTAGGCACTCTCCAGGCTGCCGAACAGCTAGTTAAAGAAGGTTTTGCCGTGCTTCCCTATATCAACGCCGATCCGCTTTTGGCTAAAAGACTGGAAGAGGTGGGCTGTGTAACGGTTATGCCCCTCGGTTCTCCCATTGGCTCTGGACAAGGTATTCAAAACGCCGCTAATATTGCCATTATCATCGAAGAGGCTAAAATTCCCGTGGTGGTAGATGCGGGTATTGGTACCCCCTCAGAAGCCTCCCTAGCTATGGAAATGGGTGCCGATGCTTTGTTGATTAACAGTGCGATCGCCCTAGCCCAAAATCCTGTCCTGATGGCCGAGGCCATGGGTTTAGCCACTCTGGCAGGCCGTTTGGCCTATCTAGCTGGACGGATGCCGCTTAAACAGTATGCCAGTCCTAGTTCTCCCCAGACGGGAATTATTCGTTGAGATGGTTGAAAGTATTGTTAGGTATGAGTGAGCCTAGGACAGATCAGCATAACAAACTTTATAATTCAATAACTTGAATTTTTAATTACTAATCATTTCCCTATGACTAATCCTCTTGCAACTTCAAAAACTCTAATTATCACCGGGATGCACCGCTCTGGCACGTCTCTAACAGCTTCGTTAGTTCACAGAGCTAATGTGGATATGGGAGAGAATTTGTTAGGAGAGAATCTTTCTAATCCCAGAGGTCATTTTGAAGATTTAGATTTCTTGAAGTTTCATGAGAATATACTTCAATCCCATGGACTGGGAACCGAGGGATGGGTATTACAACAGCAAATTCCCGTAACAGAACTTTTCTTAAAAGAGGCAAGAACGTTAATTCATCAGCGCCAATTTAAACCGATTTGGGGCTGGAAAGATCCGAGAACCACTCTTTTTCTGGATTTTTGGCAAAAACTCCTTCCCCAGGCTCACTTTCTGTTTATTTATCGTAATCCTTGGGAAGTTATTGATTCCTTATATCGTCGGGGCGATCCTTCCTTTACTAATAATCCTTATTTGGCTTTGCAGGTTTGGATAAATTATAATCAGGCAATTATCAACTTCTATGACCAGCATTATGAGAAATGTATCTTACTAAATGTTAATAGTATTAACAAATCCCCAGAGCGTTTAATTGGAATTGTCAACAAACAATTGAGTATATCCTTAGACGCTTTATCTGAAAAGCTTTATGAAGATTCTTTATTTCATCGCCAAGTCTCTTACAGCCATCAACCTGGAATTATTGAAATGTATTTTCCCGAAGCTTTAGCCGTTTATGATCAGCTTGACAAACGTGCTCAAAGATTTGATGATGATCCTGAAATTTACCAGAGACTAGATGATGTTGCTTATACTGATAATAACAAAATCTGGATTTTGAAAGACTGGCAGATTAGTTGTAAACTCAAAAAAGATTTAACATTTGCTGCTCAACAACTGCACCAAACTAAAGCTCAATTAGAACATTACCATGGGCAAGAACAACAAAAACAGGAGCATTTAATAAACCTTGAAACTCAGTTACAAGCCACCCAAAGGGAGTTAGAGCAATCTTATCTCCAACAACAGGCTACCGAAAGGGAGTTAGAGCAATCTCGTCTTCAACAACAAGCCACCGAAAGGGAGTTAGAGCAATCTCGTCTTCAACAACAAGCCACCGAAAGGGAGTTAGAGCAATCTTATCTCCAACAACAAGCCACCGAAAGGGAGTTAGAGCAATCTTATCTCCAACAACAAGCCACCGAAAGGGAGTTAGAGCAATCTTATCTCCAACAACAAGCCACCGAAAGGGAGTTAGAGCAATCTTATCTCCAACAACAAGCCACCGAAAGGGAGTTAGAGAATCCACAAGACTGGCTGCACCAAGAAATGCAAAAGTTTATAGATCAATCTCAAACAGATATAGAAATGATCCAAAAAGAATGGGATGAAACTCAAATAAAACTACAGGAAGCTCATCACAATTGGCAACAATCACAGAATCAATTACAAAAAATAATACCAGTCCTAGAAGTTCAGCAGCAACAAATTCAACTATTTCAAGCAGAATTAGACAACAAAGGACAACAGCGAGACCATTTACAAGAGGTTATACTAGCAATGAAAACCAGTAAATTTTGGAAACTGCGCGCAAGATGGCTTAAGATTAAATCTGCACTTGGAGTTGGATTAGGAAATGAAATAGCTGATAGCTAAAAACCGTAAAAATATTGTTCAAGATTATACACGTAGGAGTAAGGAAAAATGATCACTACAAATTGGGAAAATTTTTTAGCCAAAAAAGAGGAGCTAGATGGTCGTCGGGAGCAACTGAAAGCAATTCAAAACGAACTAGAATTTACCCAGGGAAATTTAACTAAAAATCAACAAGAACTCAATGTAATTCTGGAAAAAGCTATTAATTTACAGAGCAGTTTGGTAAGGAAAAGTGTTCAGAAAGAAAAAATTGGAGAGAATATACATATAGCTATAGATTTTGCTTTGCCTGTTCCTGAGAATAGCTTGTTTATCCAGGGGTGGTTAGTCAATTTTAGCTCTAGACTCAAAAGTATAACCTTTCAAGACTCCCATGGATTCGCAACTCAGATACACAACTCTCTAGTCAGCACCCAACGAGTGGACGTATATAATTACTTTCTTGACAATAGCGTAACCTTACCAAACGACAGAGTTGGTTTTTTTTGTTTGATCTCTAATAACGTCACTAAATTAATCGCTCCGTTTAATTTGATTGTGGAGCTAGAAAATAATGAAACTAAAATAATTTCCTTAACCTTTCCTCAAAATGAGGAGAATCCCTTGGATAGAATTAAGTATCTACTCTCATTAATAGATCCTGGAGCTTTTAGGTTTGAGCAACAACTTAATAAGCATATTGGCCCAGTTGTTTATACTCTTTGGAAAAACAACTCTGTGCAAAATCGAGCAGTTGAAATATTCTCCTATGGACATCAACCCGAACGTCCAGAAATTTCAATTCTTGTCCCTCTCTATGGGCGCATTGATTTTTTACAATACCAACTTAGTTTACTGGCTGATGATCTTGATTTTCAAAAAAATGAGTTGATTTATATTCTTGATGATCCAAGACTAGAAAATGAACTTTTTGAACTGTGTACCCAGTTGTCTCCCCTATTTGAAGTACCTTTTAAAGTTATTTATACAGGTAGCAATTTTGGGTATGCTATAGCTAATAATATAGCTGCTCAAAACTCTATTGGTCGGTATCTTCTTCTACTAAATTCCGATGTAATGCCTAGAGAGAATGGCTGGCTAACTGCCCTAAAAAACCTGTATGAATCCATAGAAAATATTGGTGCACTCGGTCCAACTTTGCTCTATGAAGATGAATCGGTTCAGCACGCTGGGATGGTTCCTTATAAGATTCCACCTTACTATCACTTGTGGTTCAACAATCATCCAGGAAAAGGACAACCAAATTTTAAAAAATCAAGTCATCCCTATCGAGTTCCTGCCGTAACGGGTGCCTGTCTAATGGTTTCTAGAAAATTGTATGTTGAATGTGGAGGACTTTCAGAAGATTATATTTTAGGAGATTTTGAAGACTCCGATTTTTGTTTAAAACTTCTGCAAAAGGGTTTAAAAAATTACTGTCATTCCCAAGTGGAACTCTATCACTTAGAACGTCAATCCCAGTCCTTACTGGGTACCCTAGACTGGCGACAGTCTTTGACCTTATATAATTCTTGGTTATATACGCAGAGATGGGATTCATTTTTACAAAAAATTTTATTAGATGACACAGGAAAAATTAGCTATGAGTAATCGAGAAAAACTGCGAATTTTAATTATTAGTCACGATCATCCAAAGCGAAATATTGGAGGAGGCGAGAGAGTTGCCTATGGCTTATTCAAGAAATTACAAGAGCAGGATGACTGTGAGATTCTATTTATATCAGCTTATCAGGAGACAAATGCTATCCATATAGGGGTACCTTTTGCTAATTATTCCTTGGATGGTAGTGAAGTTTTATATTACTCCGGTCAGCAAGACTTTTTCTTATTTTCCAAGTCGGATAAAAAGGCTATTTGGAATGATTTCCGGGAACTTTTGGAAAGATTTAAGCCCGATGTTGTCCACTTCCATCATTACATCTATCTTGGTATTGAACTGATTCGAGAAGTACGGAAGTATTCTAGCAATGTCAGTATTTTCTTGACTTTACATGAATATTTGTCAATTTGTTATAATGACGGACAAATGCTTAAAAATCCAGACAATTCACTTTGCTACGAAGCAAAACCTTCAGATTGTGCTAAATGCTTCCCTAATTTATCAGCAGCAGACTTTAAACTTAGGGAACTTTATATCAAGTCCTTCTTTAAGCTTGTTGATATTTTTATTTCTCCTAGTAAATTTTTAATAGACCGCTATACAAAGTGGGGAATACCTAGGGATAAAATGATCTATATTGAGAATGGTCAACCAGACATTAAGCCAGCACCGATTCGTCAATTAAATGGGGAAAAATCGAGAAATCGGTTTGCATTTTTCGGACAAATTCTCCCCTACAAAGGGTTAATTGTACTTCTAGAGGCTTTGTATAAGCTCCCCGAGGAGGAAAACTTGGAAATTTTTGTGGATATCCATGGGGGAAATCTGCATAGAACACCTGAATCCTTTCAAGCTAAATTTACTCAGCTACTGAATAAGAGCAAAATTAAAAAAATTGTGCAGTTTCACGGTCCCTACCGTTCAGAAAGTATGCCTAATCTCATGGCTCAAGTAGATTGGGTGATTGTCCCCTCTATTTGGTGGGAAAACTCGCCCCTAGTTATTCAAGAAGCTTTTAGCCATCGTCGACCGATTATTTGCAGTAATATCGGAGGTATGGCGGAAAAGGTTGAACACGGAAAAACAGGATTACATTTTGAAGTTAATAATGCTAGCGACCTATCAAATCGCTTAGTTGAAGCCGTCAGCAACCCCCATCTTTGGGAAAAATTCCATGAAGCCATAGCCCCCCCACCAACCATTTCCGAAACATCAACTCAACACTTGCAGTTATATAACAAAATCATCAAAGCCAAAAAAGGATTAGCTGTGTAAACAATCTTTTTCTCATCCTCTGTCATTATTGGCAGTGGATCTGGCAAAATAAAAAAAGGAAGTCGGTGGAGAGACATTTGTGGAAGCCCAATACAACGCAGCCTCATTAGAAGCCAAATGGCAACAAAAATGGATAGAACAGGGATTAGACAAAACCCAAGAGCATCCGCAAAAGCCTAAATTTTACGCCCTCTCGATGTTTCCTTACCCATCGGGAAACCTTCACATGGGCCATGTACGAAACTATGTTATTACCGATGTAATTGCTCGGCTGAAACGAATGCAGGGGTATCGGGTACTACATCCCATGGGTTGGGATGCCTTTGGATTACCCGCTGAAAATGCCGCCCTGGACAAGGGAGTACCTCCGAATCAATGGACCTATCAAAATATCGCCCAGATGAAGCAACAATTGCAACAGTTGGGCCTATCCCTAGATTGGGAAAGAGAATTAGCCACCTGTTCCCCCGACTATTACCAATGGACACAATGGCTATTCCTACAATTCTATCAAGCCGGTTTAGCTTACCAAAAAGAAGCAGCAGTTAACTGGGACCCCATTGACCAAACGGTTTTAGCCAATGAACAGGTAGATAATGAAGGGCGTTCCTGGCGCTCTGGGGCTAAGGTAGAAAGAAAATTATTGCGTCAATGGTTTTTAAAAATCACGGATTATGCAGAAGCCCTATTAAATGATTTAGACAAGCTTACGGGTTGGCCAGAAAGGGTTAAACTGATGCAGGCCAACTGGATAGGGAAATCCGTCGGGGCTTATTTAGAATTTCCTATCCTGGGATTAGAGGAAAAAATAGCCGTTTTTACCACCCGACCGGATACGGTGTATGGTGTCACCTACTTGGTACTGGCCCCGGAGCATCCCTTAACTCCCCTAGTCACTACCCCAGAGCGTCAGGAAGTAGTTAAGGCTTTTATTCAAGAAATTTCGGGCCAAAGTGAACTAGAGCGGGTTGCCGAAGATAGACCAAAACGGGGTATTTTGACGGGAGGAACGGCAATTAATCCCTTTAATGGCGCGGAAATACCGATTTTAATTGCGGATTACGTTCTGTACGAGTATGGCACAGGGGCTGTTATGGGTGTTCCCGCCCACGATACTCGGGATTTTAAATTTGCCAAGGAAAATAATCTGGCAATTATTGAGGTGATTGGCAGCGAGGCTGGTTGCGTGTCCCAAGCCTATACGGAAGCAGGGATAATGGTCAATTCCCAACAGTTTAACGGCATGAGTTCCCTAGAGGGAAAAACCGCCATTATTAACTACGCCGAAGCCCAGGGCTTTGGGAAAGCCAGAATACAGTACCGTCTCAGGGATTGGTTGATTTCTCGCCAGAGGTATTGGGGTTGTCCGATTCCGATTATCCATTGTCCTAGTTGCGGTGCTGTGGAGGTTCCCGAAAAAGATTTACCGGTATTGTTACCCGAGAATATCGACCTAACGGGGCGTGGACCTTCTCCCTTGGCTAAGTTGGAAGACTGGGTAAATGTCAGTTGTCCCTGTTGTGGAAACGGTGCTAAACGGGAAACTGATACCATGGATACCTTTATTGATTCTTCTTGGTATTTTCTCCGCTTTACCGATGCCAAAAATGACCAAGAGGTTTTTAGTCCTGATAAAGTCAATGATTGGATGCCCGTCGACCAGTATGTAGGGGGCATTGAACACGCTATCTTACATCTACTATACTCAAGATTTTTTACTAAGGTACTCTGCGATCGCGGCTTACTAAAATTCAATGAACCCTTTCAACGTCTACTAACCCAGGGAATGGTGCAGGGTAAAACCTACTTTAATCCCCAAAAAGAGGGTAAGGACAAGTGGATTCCTTCAACTTTAGTAGACAAAGCCAACCCCATCGACCCCCAAACCGGTGAAGCTTTAGAGATGTGTTATGCTACCATGTCCAAATCTAAGGGGAATGGAGTCGCACCGGAGGAGGTAATTGACAAGTACGGGGTAGACACAGCCCGCATGTTTATTCTCTTTAAAGCTCCCCCAGAAAAGGATTTAGAATGGGAAGAGTCCGATGTTGAAGGACAATCTCGCTTTTTAAATCGGGTTTGGCGCTTGGTATTTGACTACTTACAAAAAGCCCCTACCCCAGGGGAAACTTCGGGAGAAAAGAACCTAAAACGGGCTATCCATACCGCAATTAAGGAAATATCCGAGGATTTAGAGGGAGATTATCAATTTAATACTGGGGTTTCGGAATTGATGAAGCTGAGTAATGCCATTACCGAAGCTAAATGTTATCACTCCCCCGTTTACCGAGAAGCCTTGGAAGTTTTATTAATTCTCCTTGCACCCTTTGCACCCCATATCAGTGAGCAATTATGGCAAGAGTTAGGACATAAAACCTCTGTCCATTCCCAGATTTGGCCAAAATTCGATGAAAATGCCTTGAAATTAGATGAAATTACCCTAGTAATTCAAATTATGGGCAAAACTCGCGGTAATATCTCAGTTCCTGCTAATTCAAGCAAAGAAGAACTAGAAGAGTCTGCTCGTCAGTCGGAGATAGCCCAACGTTATTTAGAGGGTAAGACAATCAAAAAAATTATTGTCGTTCCGGGTAAGTTAGTAAATTTTGTAGTTGAGTAGGGGTGGATTAAGCAAGGAGGCTGGTTACATTCACCCCCCCCTCTTGGGTTAATACTAAATCTGCTTAGGTAAACCTCTTATCGTGAAGGCTAGGCAGGGGGCAGGAGGCAGGAGGCAGGAGGAGAATAGCTCTATTATTAAAAGAGGATTTGGTATAAAATGCTCAATGGAGATCCTTTGAACATTTAACCATGCAAACCCTTGATATTGCCCCTGAATTTGATACCACCATTCACCGACGCAAAACTCGCCCTGTGAAGGTGGGGAGCGTCATCATTGGCGGTGGCTATCCCGTGGTAGTGCAGTCAATGATTAATGAAGATACCCTAGATATTGATGGCTCCGTAGCAGGGATTCGTCGCCTCCATGAAATTGGTTGCGAGATTGTGCGGGTAACTGTACCGAGTTTGGCCCACGCCAAAGCCTTAGCAGAAATTAAGGAAAAATTAGCCAAAACCTATCAAATCGTCCCCTTAGTCGCCGATGTACACCACAACGGCATGAAAATAGCCCTAGAGGTAGCCAAGCACGTTGATAAAGTACGGATTAATCCGGGGTTGTACGTTTTTGAAACCCCAAAGGCAGACCGTAAAGAGTTCACAAAGACAGAATTTGAGGAAATCGGCGAAAAAATCCGAGCAACCCTAGAGCCTTTAGTCATTTCTCTACGAGATCAAGGTAAAGCTATGCGAATTGGGGTTAATCATGGTTCTTTAGCCGAAAGAATGCTGTTTAGTTATGGGGATACCCCAGAGGGCATGGTAGAATCAGCCCTGGAATTTATTCGTATTTGCGAGTCTTTGGATTTTCGTAACTTAGTAATTTCCCTAAAAGCTTCTCGCGTTCCCGTTATGTTAGCCGCCTATCGTCTCATGGCGAAACGGATGGATGATTTGGGTATGGATTACCCTTTACATTTAGGAGTGACAGAAGCAGGGGATGGGGAATATGGACGGATTAAATCTACTGCTGGAATTGCTACCCTTTTAGGCGAAGGTATTGGCGACACGATTCGGGTGTCTCTAACTGAAGCCCCAGAAAAGGAAATTCCCGTCTGTTATAGCATTCTACAGGCGCTCGGCTTGCGGAAGACGATGGTGGAGTATGTAGCTTGTCCTTCCTGTGGGCGGACTCTGTTTAACCTAGAGGAAGTTTTACATAAAGTCAGGGAAGCAACTAAACATTTAACGGGTTTAGATATAGCAGTAATGGGCTGTATTGTCAATGGTCCTGGGGAAATGGCCGATGCTGACTATGGTTATGTGGGTAAACAACCGGGTTATATTTCCCTTTATCGGGGACGGGAAGAGATTAAAAAAGTTGACCAGGAGCAGGGAGTAGAAGAGTTGATTAAGCTTATTAAATCCGATGGGCGTTGGGTGGAGCCTTGATTTAATAATTAATAGCGAATCCGCGGATCAATATAAGCATTAATCACATCAATTAAAATACTAGCTATAACCACAATAGCTGCAAAAAACGCCATTAATCCCTGTACAACGGGATAATCTCGCAAGGAAATAGCCTGATACAATCTATTTCCCAAACCGGGCCAGGAAAAGGTAACTTCCGTTAGTACCGCACCGCCTAATAAGGAGGCAAAAGTTAACCCTAGGACTGTAATTACAGGAATTAAAGCATTTTTGAGGGCATGATTAAAGATTATGGTTTTTTCAGGTATCCCTCTGGCTCTAGCTGCTTCTACATAATCAGATTGTAGAGTTTGTTTGAGATTCACCCGAACCATCCGTTCAAAAATCCCACTGAGGAGGATTCCTAGGGTAAAACTGGGCAAAATCAGATAATACAATGCCGTAAAAAACTTGCCTAAATTAAAGGTAAGCAGACTATCTAGGGTATAAAGCCCAGTAATAGCTTGGGGAGGAGTATCACTCAAGGGAAAACGAGTACCCAAAGGAAACCAGTGCAATTGTACGGAGAAAATTAGCTGTAGGAGCATTCCCACCCAAAAAATTGGCAGGGAATAGGTGATAATGCCAAATAAGCGTCCCCCCGCATCATAGACAGTACCCGGACGTGATGCAGAAAATATCCCTAGACTGACTCCGACTCCTAAGGCTATTAACATGCCAAAAAAAGCTAATTCAACGGTTGCAGGAAAATTTTGACCAATTTCTTGCCAAACGGTAATCCCCTTCCTGGTAATGGATTCTCCTAGATTAAAGTGCAGTAAATCTCCTAGGTAGTGAAAATATTGCTGCCAAATAGGTTGATTTAAGCCTAATTGCTCCCTTAAAGCGGCTTTAGCAGACTCAGGAGCGCGATTTCCCAAAATAGCATCCGTAGGATCTCCTGGGGTAGCTCGCATGAGGAAAAAGATAATAGTAACAATTGTCCAGAGCATGAGAGGAGCTAGGAGCAAACGTACCAAAAGATAGGATTGTAGGGCTTTGAGGCGAGAAGACATGGGAAATATTAAAAGATATAAGTGACCATTCTAGGGTTAATCAAGCCGGTTAACAAGGGCTAAGGCTTTAAATAACAAATTTTTAGAGCATTTCATGCCAATTTCATATCCGATCACCATACTGAAAGTAGAAGCTATGGGTAGATAAATGATGAAAAATAAAACTTTAATTTATAGTTTACTAAGTCTATTAGCCAGTGGAACTCTAATCGGCTCCTTGGTCGTTAATCGTTCCCTTTTTGCACAAAACAGTCACCATTCTCAAGGTATGGGAATGATGAGAAATCAACAACAAATCGATCAACACTTCCTACAGATGATGATACCCCATCATGAGGGAGCCGTAGAGATGGCCAATCTGGCTTTGACTAAGGCAAAACATCCCGAACTAAAAAACCTAGCTCAAGCTATAAAAATTGATCAAACCCAAGAAATTCAGAAGATGAAAAGCTGGTACAAAAGTTGGTATGGTAGCGAAGTTCCTGCCACATCTACTATGAAAATGCCGATGAATTGCGATTACGGAATGGGCTCGATGAATATGAATATGGACTTAAATGCCCTCAAAAACGCCCCTAACTTCGACGAGGCCTTTATTGCTGAAATGATTCCCCATCACCAAATGGCAGTGATGATGGCGGCGATGGTATTAAGTAGTCCTCATCCTGAACTACGGAATCTAGGGAAAGCGATTATCCAAAATCAAAGTACAGAAATTGAAGAGATGTTGCAATGGCAAAAGGCTTGGTAAGTAGCCATCAAATGACAATATTGTACCATCATTTGATGGGGTCAACAAGCTCATCAGGGTTGAAAAATGCCCTAGAGAAATGGTTTTTTAAGCGAACTTAATCCACATCGTGGGCAAAACGATTGTACAAGAAATCTAAAGCATAGTTACGCAAGTTGTAGTATTCAGGATCTTCCATAATCTGTGCTCTATCCCTGGGGCGAGGAAAGGGAATATTCACCACTTCCCCAATGGTGGCCGAGGGTCCATTTGTCATCATTACCAAGCGATCGCATAAAAACAAAGCTTCATCAATATCATGGGTAATCATCAAGACGGTACAACGATGATCTTGCCAAATCTTTAAAAGCTCCTCCTGTAACTCTTCCTTGGTAATGGCATCTAAAGCCCCAAAGGGCTCATCCAAAATCAAAACCTCTGGGCGAATTGAGAGAGCTCTGGCAATAGATACCCTTTGCTTCATCCCTCCAGAAATCTGCTTCGGTTTTTTCAGGGAGGCTTCCGTTAACCCCACCATGGCTAAATGATCTTTGACAATAGAGCGTTTTTCTGCCTCAGACTTCTGGGGGAAAACCTGATCTACTGCTAGATAAACATTGTCAAAGACAGTTAACCAAGGTAAAAGAGCATAGTTTTGGAAAACCACCATGCGATCGGGCCCTGGTTGGGTAATTTCTTGGCCCTTGAGAGTTACAGCGCCGGAGGAAGGTTGACTAAAACCAGAAACCATATTTAAAAGGGTAGACTTACCGCAACCAGAGTGGCCAATAACACAGATAAATTCTCCTGCCTCTACGTTAAAGTTAACATCCGTAAGCACGGTATAGGGTCCCTTGGCTGTGGGGTAAACCATACCTACATTTTCAAAGCGCAAAAAATTGCCAGAATGCCCAGATTTAGGTTTATTTTCGAGAGTTTGCATAGTGTCATAATTCATTGTTTCTGTCCTCAAGCAGCGTTTCTAATACCATCTAAATGAACTTCCGCCATAGTGACATTGCACTTAATGGGCAGACTATTGAGATAACCAATGGGATCTTCCGCATCAAACTCAATACCGTCAAACAACTGAATCGGTGTACGTCGGTACTTAATATCTCCTAAACCCAACTCACGGGAGGCAGTACTAAAAACACTGACATTACAAACCCGCTCCAAAATTTCTACCCAGTTGCGAGGTAAGGGAATTTCACCCCACCGCGCCATCTGCGTCATCATCCAGAGGTGCTCGGTACGACTAGGGCGATTTACCCCTTCTCCAAAAAAGAGATGGTGGGCATACTCCCGTCGGGGATAATCCAAACTACAAGTATCCTGATTAGGGTCCCCTAGCTTAATATATTCTGGTTTGGTACTAAGATACTGGCGATCCGAGAGTATTTCTTGAATTTCTCCGTGGTACCAAGACTCACTACAATAACGACAAGCTTCTAAAAGAGCTTTGACTAGGGCAATATGAGTATTAGGATAGGCCCTCGCCCAATCTTCCCTGACTCCCAAAACTTTACCTGGGTGCCCTTGCCAAATTTCTAAATCCGTCGCTACGGTAAAGCCAGTCCCCTCCATGGCCGCCCGCAGATTCCAAGGTTCCCCCACACAATAACCGTCAATGCTTCCTGCTTTTAGATCCGCCACCATTTGGGCGGGAGGGATGGTTTTGAGGATAACATCCCGATCTGGATCAATTCCTCCAGAGGCTAACCAATAACGCAAGAGTAGATTGTGCATGGAGGAAGGATGTACCATGCCTAGGGTATGGGATTCACCATCTAAACTTAAAAGCATTTCTTTTAAAGCTGAGGCTGTAGTAATTCCCTGATCTAGAAACTTTTTGGCTAGAGTGACAGCATTACCGTTGCGGGTTAAGGTAAGCGCAGTAACAATGGGTAGAGGGGTTTCTTGGTGTCCCCCTGCGGTTAACCAAGTCGGCATTCCTGCGGGCATTTGGGCTGCATCTAAATACTTACCCTCAATGCCATCAACTATCCCTCGCCAACTGGTTTCCCTGACTAAATTAACTTCGTCTAAACCATGTTTGGCAAAAAAACCTTTTTCCTTGGCGACAATTAAGGGTGCACAGGCTGTTAAGGGAACAAAACCGATTTCTAGGTTAACCTTTTCTAGTCCATGGCGGGCGATCGCCGTGACTTTACGAGCATTTAATTTCTTAACCCGTTTTTGTTGGTTGAGGAAATAGATAATTTCACTTCTAAGGCTATAGTAACTGGGGTGATTAACTACCTCCATCCGTTGACGGGGGCGCGGAATATCCACTTCCAAGATACCCCCAATTTTAGAACCAGGACCATTGGTTAACATGACAATGCGATCGGAAAGTAAAACCGCCTCATCCACATCGTGAGTTACCATAACGGCAGTTACTTGGTATTCCTCACAAATTTTCATCAACTGTTCCTGTAAATTCCCCCTAGTGAGAGCATCAAGAGCACCAAAGGGCTCATCTAAAAGTAGTAACTTGGGACGAATAGCTAAGGCGCGGGCGATCGCTACCCTTTGTCTCATTCCCCCAGATAACTGCCCAGGTAATTTATCAACGGCATTACCCAAACCGACTAAATTGATATGTTGTTCAATGATTTGGTTTCTCTCATCTGTAGGTAATCCCGCCATTACCTCATCAACGGCTAGGGCGATATTTTGACGAACCGTTAACCAAGGTAAAAGGGAATAGTTTTGAAAAACAACCATTCTTTCCGGGCCTGGCTCCTTAATTTTTTGCCCTTCTAGGGTAACAATACCTTCTGTCGGTAAATCTAACCCCGCCATCATATTCAAAAGTGTTGATTTTCCGCAACCTGAATGCCCAATTAGGGAAACAAATTCACCCTTTTTAATCTCTAGATTAATATTCTTGAGAGCAATATACTCCTCTCCACCACTGAGGGGAAAGACCTTATCAATTTGATCGACTGCAACAAAGGTACTCATGATTTTACTACCAATTTTAATGTTTTACTGTTCTGGAGCAATTTTAGTTTGTAAGTAAGCCATACCCCGATCCAAAATCAAGCCAACGGAGCCGATATAAAAGAGAGCCAAGATAATATCAGGAATGTAATTATTTTGGTAAGAATCCCAAATAAAGAAGCCAATTCCTACAATTCCCGACATGACGATTTCGGCGGCGATGATAGCTAACCAAGCTAACCCAATGGCAATCCTTAAACCCGTAAAGATATAGGGTAAAGCCGAAGGAATGAGAATCTTAAAGAAAAACTTTTGATTGGAAAGCTTCAGAACCTTTCTGACATTTATATAGTCTTGGGGTATTTGTTGAACGCCTACAGTAGTGTTGATCAAAATTGGCCAAATTGCTGTAATAAAGATTACAAACAACGCCGCAGGTTGATTTTGTTGTAAGGCGGCTAAAGCAATGGGAACCCAAGCTAGGGGTGGGACGGTTCGTAAAAATTGAAATAGGGGATCTAAGGCTTTATTTAGAAAGGGATTTAGACCAACCAAAATACCTACGCCAATACCTACAACTGCCGCTAGACTATAGCCAATTAGTACCCGTTGTAGGCTTGCCATTGTCTGCCAGAATAGCCCCTTATCAATACCACCACGATCAAAAAAAGGATACATTAAATAGGTGCGTGTCCGTTCATTGGTGATAATTTCCGATGGTGGGGGTAACTTAATTAAGCCCGTCATTGAGGCTAGTTGCCAGACTATTAAAAAGCCTAAAAGTCCCAAAATTGGCAAAATAATATCCTGGGAATGTTTTCGCCAAAATTTATTAAAAGAATTACTTGAACCGTTGCGTACTTTTAAAGTTGTAGCCATTGCTTTAGATGCTCCTTGAATTGTTTTAAATTGCTTTGATTTTTAAACTGTCTAGATAGGCTTGAGGATTATCTGGGTTAAACTCAACCCCATCAAAGAACTTTTCGACCCCACGGGAAGGACTACTAGGAATATCCGCACTGGGTACACCTAATTCTGTGGCGGCTTCTTTCCAAATATCTCCCCGATTAACCTTATCAATCAAAACACTCGCTTCCGATAAAAAGTTTTTCGGCAAGAAACCCCAACGCACACTCTCCGTTAAGAACCAGAGATCATGACTTTTGTAAGGATAGGAAACACTCCCCCTTGGATCTTTCCAGTATAAAACTCCTCGGTTTTTGTCTTGGATAACTGTTTTTTTGTCCCCTACTTTATATTCTGCTTTTAATGCCGCTGCAATCACGGTTTCAGGAATGTTAAAATAGGCTGCCTTAGCTAAAATTTTAGCCATTTCTGGCTTATTATTGGAGTTATCACACCATTGTTGAGCTTCCATAATTCCCTTGAGTAAGGCCTTAGTAGCCTTGGGATTTTTATCCACCCAATCGGCACGAACAGCTAGATATTCTTCGGGATGATAGGGCCAAATATCCGCAGTTAGAGCCGCTAGAAAGCCAATATCATCGGCAACAATGCGATGGGGCCAAGGATCGCCTGTACTAAATCCATCCATTGACCCAGTTTTCATGTTGGCAACGGTTTGGGCCGCAGGTACAACAATTAGGTTAAGGTCTTGATCGGGATTAATTCCCCCCGCACTGAGCCAGTAACGTACCCAAAAATCTTGATTAGCCTTAGGGAAAGTATAGGCTATCTTAAAGGGTTTTCCAGACTGCTTTAAGCCCAGGATATAATCCTTTGCTCCTTTCATGTCTAAACCGATACCCTTACCTTCGTGCTGGTTGGCGATCGCTATGCCATTCCCTTGGGTGTTCAACTGGCAGAGAACGTACATGGGAATTTTGTTATTATTTTTAGTAATTATTCCAGACGTGATCAGGTAGGGCATGGGCATTTGCCACTGTCCCCCATCTATTCCTCCGCCACTAGCACCAATTTCTAGGTTATCGCGGGCGGCCCCCCAACTGGCTTGTTTAGAGACTTCTACCCCAGTCATGCCATGTTTGGCGAAAAAGCCTTTTTCCTGGGCAATAATCAAGGGGGCCGCTTCGACGATGGGCAGAAACCCTAATTTAATAGTGTTAGTTTCGGGGGTGGTTGCGGTGGTTAGGGCCACGGCTTGAGTGTTAGATGTGGTAGTACTTCCCTGGGGTTCGGGGGGATTACCCAAACAGCCTTTTAGTAAAACCGAGCCGACAGCAGCAGTGGTAGTTGTCGCTAAAAATCTTCTTCGGGAAAAATTGGCCATAGAATCTCCTGTTAGTCGATCGCAGTAGGTGAATGGACTATCTCAACAATTTATTCGGGTGGTTTGTTTCTGATATAGATAATACTACACCATTAATCCAAAATAGATAGAGTTTTTTATATACCTGTGCCTACAAAAATCTAATTCCATTGATAAGTTGGCTTTATAAGCCCTCTTTCGGTCAATATTAGGACTATATATCGGTCATTTGTCCCAATTTTGCCAATCTCTCCTCCAATTCTCTCAATCTAGCTTCAGCCTCTTCCGCCCGTCGTTCTGCTAACTTTTCCCTGGCTTCAGCTTGTTCCGCCCGTTGTTCTGCTGCTTGTTTCAATTGCGCTAGTTCTATATAAGTTAAGAATTTTTGCCCTGTGGAGGTAAATATCTCTAAATCATGGCTATTAATCTCAAAACGAGTCTTTAAACGGGGACTGATCCATCCTTGCCCATTTTTAATAATTCTTAAGCTGTTTTCTTCCCTCAACCATCCTTTTAGATCATTTGTATCAGGATTATAAAGATAATACTCTTCTACTCCATAACGGTCATAAAACTGAAATTTTTCGTCCATTTCCGTCAAAGTATTCCCTGGTGAGAGGATTTCAACGACTACCTGGGGAGAAATCTGATTTTCCTGCCATTGCTTATAGGAGCCTCTGTCTCCTTTGGGACGACCAAAAACGACCATGACATCAGGAGCGCGGCGTATTTTATTATTTCCTTCGATGGGATACCATAACAGGTCGCCCGCAATAAACACATCGGGTTGATCTGCAAATAATAGCTCCAAGTTCTCTTTAATGGTGACAATTAAACGAAATTGCTTAGTATTGTCAGCCATTGGTTGACCGTCACTATCAGGGTAGATGATATCGAGCCTAGTTGAGGGAATTATCTCTTGCACCATGACTTCTATGGGGATTCAATGGTTGCTCTCTAGTATAACAGGGAGTAAAAACCCACTAAATAGCCAATCTCTGATAAATCAAATCTAGATTTCTTAAGTGCTGTTGGGGATCGAAACAGGCTTCTATCTCTTGGGGTGACAAAACGGACTTTACTTGAGTATCTTGGACGATTAGCTCCTGAAAGTTCCCCTGCTCGGTATTCCAAGCTTTATGAGCGCATTCTTGTACAATTTTGTAAGCTTCTTCCCGATTTAAACCCTTTTCCACTAGAGCGAGTAACACCCGTTGACTGAAAATTACTCCCCCATACACATTCATATTACGCTTCATGTTTTCCGGATACACCAAGAGATTTTTGACTAAATCGGTGATTTCCTTGATCATAAAATGGATCAAAATGCAAGTATCTGGAAACATCACCCTTTCCACAGAACTATGGGAAATATCCCGCTCGTGCCAAAGAGCTACATTTTCTAAGGCAGCAATGGTATAACCTCTAATAATTCGGGCAATTCCAGATAAACGCTCCGAACGAATGGGGTTACGCTTATGGGGCATTGCTGAAGATCCTTTTTGTTTAGGGGCAAAAAATTCCTCTACCTCTAAAACGTCACTCCGTTGTAGGTTACGGATTTCTATAGCAAAACGCTCTATAGAGGCGGCTAGGAGAGCTATTTGTTGCATAAACTCAGCGTGACGATCCCGAGAAATAACTTGAGTTGAGGCGGTATCTGGTTCTAAACCCAATTTTTGGCAAGTCAAGGCCTCAATTCTGGGGTCAATATTGGCATAGGTTCCCATAGCTCCAGAAATTTGTCCAATGGCTATATCCTTACGCAAACGAATCAAACGCTGCCGATTTCTTTCCACTTCCGCTAACCATCCCGCTAATTTAAACCCAAAGGTAATGGGTTCTCCATGAATCCCGTGGGATCTTCCTACCATAACGGTATAACGATGTTGTTGGGCTTGGTAACGCAGAGCTTGGATTAGTTCTTGGGTACATTCTAGGATCAGATTGAGACTAGCCACCAATTGCAGCGACAGGGCTGTATCTAATACATCGGAACTGGTCATGCCCAGATGGATATATCTTCCCGCATCTCCTACATACTCATTGACATTAGTGAGAAAGGCAATAACATCATGACGCACTTCCGTTTCTATTTCTAGGATGCGCCCTGGATCGAACTGGGCTTTTTCTTTGATGATGGTGACGGCTTCTGAGGGAATATAGCCTAATTCCGCTTGCGCCTCACAGACAGCTATCTCTACCTCTAGCCATGTCTGGTATTTAAACTTTTCAGTCCACAGTTCTCCCATTTCGGGAAGGGTATAACGTTCTATCACCGCCAATCTCGTCGAAACACAACTTTCCCATTCTAGCTTTTGCAATCAGATCCGGATCTTTAAGAAATGTTAAGCTTTTAAGAATATAATAGACCTCTCCAGAAATCAGGCTAGAAGCCTGAACTACCAGGACAAAATCTTAAATGTGGTCGATGTCTAATAAATTTTCAAATTCTTCATCGTAGTAAGCCTTTTTCCAATTCCTAGCAGATCTAACTTGTTCGGGATTCAGATTTTTAGCTCCCTGTAGATTGGCTCTCTCTAAATCTGTCTCCTTTAGGTAGGCCCCTTCTAGATTGGCTCCCTGTAGATTAGCTCCTTTGAGATTAGCCCTCTCTAAATGCGCGTCCTTGAGATTAGCTTCGTTAAGAGCCGCTACCTCTAGTTGGGCATTTGTCAATATAGCTTTCTCTAGATTGGCCTCAATGAGATTGGCTTCCACCATCTGAATCTGTTCTAAATTTGCTCCTGTAAAATTAGCTTTATAAAGATCGGGTTTATCAAGTTTGATGTTCCTAAGTATGGAGTTTTGTAAGGCAAATTCCAACAGGTTAGAGTCTCTTAAAAAATTTAAAACCTCGTCCGTAAGTTCCTTATCTCCCTGTAACCTTCGCAGTATCGTTCCTGTATATATTCTAATTACATCTTGCAAAGGATCATCATATTTTGATGTTCTTGACTCTTTATTTAATAAAAAATTTTCCATCCGTTGCAAAGGATCATCATATTTTGATGTTCTTGACTCTTTATTTAATAAAAAATTTTCCATCCGGTTAAAGTAAGCTTGTTGGGCTTCATTACGCAAGTTATTAGTAGCACGCTTTTGTTCTATTTCTCCAAGCTTATAACTGAGCCAAGCCAAAAATCCAGGAACTAGCAATAACTCCAACCAGTCCCACAATGCCTTGCCAGATTTAGTCTGTGTAATAATTTTTGTAACTGTTGTTGTATTACCATTTACCAGTTCTTCCTTGGTTTTAATCGTCTCCTGACCTAATCCCGTCCAATCTGGCCAAGACTGTGTATGGAGCAATGGCTTTACTAACACTATAATCAGGGCAATGATTGTGATAGAAATTATTGGGATATTTTTTTTATTCATTTTTCCAAAAATTAAAGACCTTACGCTCTCCATTCGGCACAGGACTGAACCTGTTCAATTTGGCTTATTTTCTCACATATCTCTGCAAACAAATTATCCGATGGTCTGGTAATTTCTGGCATTAAATTGAGAGAAAGAATGAAACGCTCATAACCGTCGCCCGCAGGTACAGGAGTGGTCGCTCCAATAATATTTATCTCGTTTTCATAGAGGATGTAAGTTATGTCTCTCAATAAGCCAACTCGGTTAGTTCCTTCAATTATTATCCTTGGCCAAGTTCTCTCGTCGGCAGGTCTTGCTCTAGATACACTGCTTTTATCCATAAAAGTGCAGATAAATTGTTGATTTTGAGCATCGCCAGAACCAGCACCATGAGATTGGAAATCATCTATGTCGATACCAACAGTATAATTCATGGCGTGGCGTATATAAGTCTTTATATTTAGTACTTCTTGGGGCGTGCGGCCAGTTAAGTCAAGTGTTAACTCGAGTTTATGTTCGTCATCGTGATTGTCGCCAGAATTAAACTCAGTAGCCGCATTAACTGTAGCAATACTTATATCAAGCTCAGAGATCGTCTTGGCTATTTTATACATTACCCCTCGTTCATTACCAGTTACACCAGTAAATTCAAGAACTACTTGTTCTTCACTCCCCCAGTTTTCATCTACCAATTTTTTGATATTGGGAAAACGCGCCCCTTTGCCCGTAGTAGTAACCATAATTGCCCTGCGAGCTCTCACATGAGCAGCAAAAAGCAAATCCCAAAAATTGTCTTTTTGCCAATTATTCCCCAGTTCTGAACGAATTTCGACCAACTCATCGAAATCAGTGAGTTCAAAGTCAACTACCCGAAACAGAGTAGCAAATGCCTCTATGTGTTCTCTATAATTTGGATACATTTCATAGAGATTTGACAACGTGGCAATGGAGATATAACACCTAGGGTACTTCTCAAAATTAAACAGTTGTTGCTTAACCCCAGATTCGCCGGTTAAATAGCCAATTATGACGGAGTGATCTAAAAAGTAAATGAGATTATCCATAGTTGTCTCTATCCTTAATTCCTATAGTTTTTTAGGTTTAGTCATTCCTTCTTTTGGAGAACTATCCAGTGAAATAATTCCAAAAAGCTTATCTACAGAATCTTGATCAACTCGATGTTTAGGGCTATGTTCTAATTTATCCAAAAGACTACCAAAAAGCTTCTCCATTTTCTCAAAACCGTATTGACTTGCGGCATCTCTCCCACTTAACAGGGACACAAGATATTGATTGAGACTGACACCTTCTCTTTGGGCACTGTTGGCTAATTTCTGATGTAGATAGGGAGGTACTCGCAACAAAAACTTACCACTGTATTTATTATTGGACGTGGGTAATGGTATTACATCGTCAAAACTATAGGCGGTTTCAATCCACAAAGTCCGAGCCACTTCTAGATTTTCCAAGGCTTCATCTATGGTTTCCCCTTCGGTAATACAACCAGGAAGGTCTGTAATTGAGGCAAAATATCCCCCCTCTTCGTCTGGCTCTAGGGTTATGGGGTATCGAAGATTTAGATAGTACTCGATGGGTTTTCTATCTTGATTAGATGCAGTCATTCCTGATTATCCTCCAATTGACGAATTATTTTGTCGAATGAACTTCTTTTGACATTGCCTTGAGCATCCGTTTTACAGGGCCACACCCAACCTTTTTTCCGAAAGGTATGCCAGTGTTCCCTAGACGGCGGAACTTCTTTAATGCCGAGCTCTCGTAACTTTTCCCTAACCTCACTGAGAGTGATATATTCGTCCTTGGGGTGCTTCACGTCCAAACCCTACTTAATTTCAACACGATGAAAAATTAGTCACCCATTAAGGTCTAGATAAGTCAGTACTTGGACAATATAAGTTCTGCTTACTCTGCGTCCATTGACTTTAGGCACTATTATGGTCTTCGGCTCCCTTTTAGGATTCCGAAAAACATGGTGGCTACCTTTCGACCTCACTTCATCATATCCAAACCCTTCTAGAAGTTTCTGGAAATCGCTAAAAGATACATCTGAAGCACTAGCTCGGAACTTAGAAATCAGCTTTTCTAACTTGCTCATGGTTCTAGTTCCCGATCAAAGGCAGAAGAAAATACCGCACTCCATTGCGATCCGAGGCTTGTCATATTTCAACATCCTGAGTCAATAAATTTATCTAGGTAGAGTCACCTCCAGAACTATTAAAGACAAATCGGTGATTCTCGCTGCTGTTGGCGTTTGAGAAACTAAACCACACTAGGCGATCTAGAATTAGTACAAATGTCTGGAAAGACAGTCACTTACCGACCAATAATGATATTATATATGATATCACTTGGATTTGTCAAGCCCTTAGTCCTACAAATTTACCGACAGGGCGAGAGGAATCGACTCTTATCCATTTTTAGTACATAAATACTGTTTTTACTGGAAGTTATAAATGATTCATATTATGATACTGTATATGATATCATACTAGAGTACAGGCTTAAGTTGGCTAACCCTACATCCGTCATGTCTAGGTATTAGTCTCCTTAATTGATGTATCTCACCTAACCCAAGACTAACTTGATTTGATTGTTCAAAAAATTATCCCAGGAGCTGGCGAAAAATGACAAATGCTGAAATTTTACACAATAAAAATATCCCTCATAATGTAGTTTATGAGTTTGAGAAAAGTAAGCTCCTACATAGCTTTTTACTGGAGGGTAACACTCTAGGAATAGTTTTTATTCTCGAAGAAAACCTAGAAACGTCGGAGGTTTTACCTGATTTACATGGACTGGAAATACTCTCAGAACTATTAACCGATTCCTACGAAGCTACTGAAGTCAACGATGCCCTATCAATTCTAGAGAAAGGGGGAGTACAGAATGTAATTTTAGATGAATCTATCTTTGACAATGAATGGATTTATTTAAAAACAGAAGGACGAAATTCAGGAATTAGAATCCGCCCAGATGATTTGAGAGATGTGTTAGAAGCTCTGGGAGCAAAACAAAATCAATTAGTTATTTATGATTTTGGATATACCGCAACTCAAAAGACAGTTGAACATCGAGTTATCTCAGGGATTCAGCCCTCTGGTGATATGACCCTAGGTAATTACTTGGGAGCAGTTATTAATTGGAAAAAACAAATTGAAAAATACAAAGAAAATTTCTTCTTTCTGGCTGACTTGCACAGTTTGACTACACTGCCGAATCCTGCGGATTTACGAGACAGAATCAACAAAACTGTAATTACGCTTGTGGCTTGTGGATTAGACTTAGAAAAAGCCGTGATCTTTCGCCAGAGCGATTTAGGCGGTTATCATACCGAACTTGCTTGGATTTTTAGCTGCTTAACCCCCGAAGGAAGACTAGAACAAATGACGCAGTTTAAGGAAAAATCAAAAAAGCAACAGCTAGTAGGCTCAGGTCTAAAAACTTACCCAATTTTAATGACAGCAGATATTGCTTTATACCAAGCGACCCTTGTACCTGTCGGAGATGATCAGCGCCAGCACTTGGAGCTTTCGCGGGAAATTATTCGGAGATTTAATAGCCGTTATGGTTACACCTTTCCTGTACCAAAATGTGAAATGCCTCAAGTATTAGCTCGTGTAATGAGTCTAACTGATGGAACAAAGAAAATGTCAAAATCAGATGAGGAGCGAGATAGCTGCATTTATTTATTAGACAGTGCTAACGATATTAGTCGCAAAATCAAACGTGCTAAAACGGATAGCAATCCTGCCCTATTTTTTGATAAGAATCGTCCAGAAATCTCAAATCTTTTAGGCATTTATCAAGTTCTTACAGGATTAGAAAAAGAAGCTATAGAGGATAAATTAAAAGGACAAGGGGCTGCCACTCTTAAAAATGATCTCACCGAGATTGTCATCGAATCACTGCGACCTATTCAGAATAAATACAACGAGATATTGACCGATCCTAATCAAGTTGTTGAAATTCTTAAGAAAGGAAAAGAGCGGGCAGAGCCGATCGCTGAACAAACCCTATCAATCGTCAAGAAGCGAGTCGGATTATAATAGTCCCTATAAGTTAAAATTCAGTCCTAATGATTGTTCCCTATCATGCTTAATAAATTTACCTGGCATTTTCAAAAGATTTCTGAGATTAAGGATAAAGATTCCTTTAATGTCAAGGAATTTCACCGAGTTTGTGTCGACAGCTTTGGCATAGAGAGGGATTGGGACTCTGAGAACATAACAAAGTTTCGTCAATCAACCCTATTGGGAAAACTTTTGGATCAAACAGAAGAGCTTTGCGGCATCGCCTATTATTCTGTTCCCGAAAAAGAGCTTGAAAATAGCTATTTATTATGGGAAAATGGTATATGTATAGTGAAAAAGGCTCAACACCTCGGACTCTCAAATATTGCCATTGAAAAAGCAAAGCTACTATTTCCTGAGGGGATATTTGGATGGTTCGGAGGTAAAAGTCAAAATCCTAAAATCTTTTTAAGATATCAAAAACTAGGAAAAACCTTTCCCTTTGAACAATTATATGCAACTCCAGAGGGGCAAACTTTAATGACTTTCTTGGTTGAAAATATAGAGGAATTAAAATACCTAAGTATATCGGGAAAGCTAAATTTAAGTAGTGGGATTTGTACGGATGACTACTCCCAATATCTAGGAGACTATAGTATTAGTTTGAAGGGAGCAGAATCATTTGAGAATCACCTGAAAAAATTAGGGTTCAATCGTCCTGGAGGTGATTCAGTCGTAGTTATCGTCAAGCTGGAAAATATTACCCACTCAACAGATAAGGAAACCTAAACACATGATTTTATTGCTGGATAATTATGATAGTTTTACCTATAATATCAGCCAGACCTTTAGCTCCCTTCAAGAAGGTGACAACAACATTGCGATTGAGGTCATTCGCAACGACCAAATCACCGTGGATGAAGTGAGAGAAAAGGTTAAAGATGGGTATTATGAGGCGATTATTATCTCCCCAGGACCCGGTCGTCCTGCTGATGCTGGTATTACTCTAGAACTAATTCAAAAATTAGGGCCGAGTTACACTGAGCAGAATGTTTTTTGGCCAGGTGTTCCTATCCTGGGGATTTGCCTTGGACACCAAGCGATTGGCGAAGTTTTTGGCGGAAAAGTCATCATCGCCCCTGAGCCAATGCACGGTAAGACTTCAGCGATCTATCATCAAGATAAAGGCATATTTAAGGGGGTTCAACCGAGCTTCCTGGCAACTCGTTATCATTCCTTAATTGTTGAGCGAGAAACATTACCTAAGGTGCTAGAGGAAACAGCTTGGACTTCCGATGAGCTAATCATGGGACTTCAGCATCGAGAATATACATGGATTCAGGGGGTTCAATTTCATCCCGAAAGCATCCTAACTTCAGAAAAAGAAGCCAAACAGCTATTAAAAAATTTTCTGAAAATCATTTATTCTGATCGGTTTAGTTGATTATTTCTAGGGATTTAACTGCATCATCTCCCAAGTGACGTAGGTACCAATGGGACTCCAGAGTAAATAGGGTACTAATAGCCATCCTGCAACCGAGGAAACAGGAAACACCAGTATAGCCAAAAACAACCCAATAAAAAAACCCGTACCCCCAATGATAACTCCAACTCGCAGGGAACGTAATTGCGTCATGACTGGGGTATAGGACATAATGGCTATTTCTAAGAGCAAATAAATTGCCATTAATTGCCAAGTACCACCCAGGGTATTCCAGACAACAACTGCTGACCAAACCAGACAGATAAAGATAAATGTCCAGATCAAAGGTATTGCCCGCTCAAAAGTTAGCCAATCAGGACGGCGCAAACGATTAAACCAACGGTACTCCGTCGGGAAAAATCTGTTAATAGCGATCGCCACTAATAGAGCGACTGTGGATATGGCTAACCAAGAGGGTATCATAGGCTTAGGATAATAATTAATTAACGATAACTTTAATCATAATCTTTTTGGTTGCTTGGGGAAGGAAAATATTAATCTAGTCCTGCTTTAGCCAAAATTTGTTGTGGGGTAATGGTTAAATCTGGAAATAAAGAATTACTCAAATCATCCGTACCTTTTTTGATTTTTGGAGGAGAATTAGGATAAAAAACGGTAATCTGTTTAGCCTTAGCATCTACTACCCAAACTCGATCTACGCCAGCATTTAGGTAATCTACCGCTTTTTCACTAAGACGGCTAAAAGATTGATCGGCAGAAATAATTTCTATGACTAATTCTGGAGGCACAGGACAGGCATCATCCGTCAGGGGAATATCATCCAATCGCTCCGAGGAAATATATAATAAATCGGGGACAGGACACCAATCTATGCCATTTTTTTGTAACCTTACTGCCCATTCTATACCCACCTCACCTCTGCCTTGATGACCCGGTTCTAAAATAGTAGATAGAGCTAGGGTTAAACGGGAATGAAAGCGTTTAGGTGACATTTTTGGTACAGCTTCTCCATTGACTAATTCGTAGGTTACATCACTATCAGCAAGGGCAAGATAATCTTGAATCGTCAGAGTAGATTTAGTAATTTGTATCATAATCCTACTGCTTGTGGCAAAATCAACTAGGCTAAACACGACAATAGTATTATTGTAGAACATAGCCCTCTTAAAAAATCTTCATAAATTAAATGAACGCAATCAGAAGAATTTTCGCAACGGCGATCGCCTTGACTTTAAGTACAGTCCTATCCCTAGGCTTCTTTCCTAACCGAGCCGAGGCTTTACCCCCAGCACCTCTTTTTCTAGGGGTTTTAGCCCAAGGGAATGCCATTACCGATCCCCAGTCCATCCTACGCTATGCCCTCCCCATTGATAATACACCTGTACGGCAATTGCAGGGGGCGATCGAAGATATTGCCAAAAATTTACGAGCCAAGCGTTGGCAGCCGATCCAAAAAGATGTTAGGGATGCTAACTACGCGCTAAATGTCAGAGGGGGGGATATTTTAGCCGCAGTTCCCGAAAATCTGCGTCCTGAAGGAGAAACCCTTTTAAACGAGATTAAAGACAAGGTACTAAAACTAGATACTGCGGTGCAAGCTAAGGACAAAGAGACTATTTCCGCCCTCAGAACCGATTTATTAGCACAGATCACCAATTTAGAGTCATTAATGGTAACGGGTTTTCCCTTTGAAGTTCCCGAAGAATATGCCAATCTGCCCCAACTCAAAGGTCGCGCTACGGTAGAGATAGAAACCAATAAGGGAAATCTGACCCTGGTAGTGGATGGTTACAATGCTCCCGTTAATGGGGGAAATTTTGTGGATTTAGTGCAACGGGGTTTTTATGATGGCTTGTCCTTTACTCGTTCTGAGGATAACTTTGTCCTACAAACGGGAGATCCCCTAGGGGATGCCGAGGGATTTATTGATCCGACGACTAAGAAGTATCGCGCTGTTCCTCTGGAAGTGAAGATTCAGGGGGAAGAAAAGCCCATTTATGGTATGACCTTAGAGGATGCGGGTATTTATCTACCTACATTGGCTCTACCCTTTAACGCTTTTGGTGCTGTGGCTTTAGCCCGTCCTTCTACGGATGCCAATGGTGGTTCATCGCAGTTTTTCTTTTTCAAATTTGATAACGAATTAACCCCCCCTGGCTTTAATCTCATGGATGGGCGTTATTCTGTATTTGGTTATCTCATTAAAGGGAAAGAAGTTTTAGAGGAGTTGACCGATCAAGATAAAATCATCTCCGCTAAAGTGACCGCCGGGGCTGAGAATTTGGTTAAACCTTAAGGAATCGGGGATGGAACATCTGCTTTTTCAGGATAATCTAAAAGCAAAACCTGATATTATTTTTGCTAACCCATGAAACTACGAGAATTATTAGAAAGGGTTTCCCTCCTCCATCCCCTCCCTGCTCACCAAGCCCTACAACAGGAAGTGCAAGGAATTACCACCAATTCCCACACTTGCAAACCGGGGGATCTCTTTATCGGTATGCCGGGGAGCCGCGTCGATGGCGGAGAATTTTGGCCAAGTGCCCTATCCTCAGGGGCGATCGCCGCACTGATTAGTCCTAGTGCTGCCCAAAAATTCCCTGGTTATGGGGAGGCTTGTGTGTTACAAAGCGATGACATAGTCAAGGCTTGTGCCCAACTCGCTGCGGCTTTTTATGGCTATCCTGCTCAACAATTACAGCTAATTGGGGTAACAGGTACCAACGGTAAAACCACTACCACCCATTTAATTGAATTTTTCCTGAATCAATCCCATCATCCCACGGCTTTGCTCGGTACCCTCTACACCCGTTGGCCTGGTTACGAACAAACTTCCACCCATACAACTCCCTTCGCCGCAGATTTACAAGCTCAACTCGCCCAGGCCCTGGAGGCAAAAAATAAATCCCTGGTTATGGAAGTTAGTTCCCATGCTCTGGCTCAAGGGAGAGTACAGGGGTGTCCCTTTACCGTCGCTGTCTTTACTAATTTGACCCAAGATCATCTAGATTTCCATGCCGATATGGAAGATTATTTTGCAGCTAAAGCTCTTTTGTTTAGCCCAGACTACCTAAAGGGGCGCGCTATTATTAATCTTGATGACCCCTACGGCCAGCGTTTAGTAGACTCTCTGCCTGTTTCTCAAGTTTGGACCTATAGCCTTAGTAATCCCCGTGCGGATTTTTATACCCAGGATTTGCACTATCAATCCCATGGGGTTAAGGGAACTCTCCATACTCCCCTAGGCCAGATTGCCTTTGCTTCCCCTTTGGTGGGTCAGTTTAATTTATCTAATCTTTTAGCGGCTCTGGCATCGGTTGTACACCTAGGTTTAGACCTAGAGGCTGTGGTTAGTCAATTACCTAGCTTTGGGGGGGTGCCTGGGCGCGTGGAACGGGTACAGATTAGCGATCGCCAAGACATTAGTGTCATTGTTGACTATGCCCATACCCCCGATAGCCTAGAAAATCTTCTCAAAGCTGCTCGACCTTTTATTGCAGGGAAAATGATCTGTGTTTTTGGCTGCGGTGGGGATAGAGATCGGACAAAACGCCCAATGATGGGAAAAATTGCCACGGAATTAGCAGATATAACCTTTGTTACTTCGGATAATCCCCGCACAGAGAATCCTGAAAGGATTTTAGAAGATATTGCCCAAGGGATTGCAGACGAGGCAGAGGCCATAGTCATAGGCGATCGCGCCACGGCCATCCGCAGTGCCATCCTCTCCGCCCAACCAGGAGATGGTGTGATCATTGCGGGAAAAGGTCATGAAGATTATCAAATCCTGGGGACGGAAAAAATTCATTTTGATGATCGAGAGCAAGCTAGAGCCAGTTTAAGCGATCGCTTGTCTTAACTTGATGACAGGGGGGAGTGTTCCTAGTCCAAACCTCCCTATCCCCCAGAAGCTTTTGGATAGTAGAATAAGAAAGCAATATTTAATAACCATTATGAACGATCCCGTGGTTCCGACCCAAAGAATGGGCGAAAAGGTACAAATCTCTATTCAGCTTGACTCCGAGCTCATCGAGCAGATTAAACATCTAACGAATGATCCTAGTCGGATCGTCGAAACGGCTATTAAACAATGGCTTCGGGGTGAAAGATTACCCGATGAAGATTTAACGAGGGTCTTGAAACGAAATCCTCCCGTACCGCCCAAAGGAGAATGGAACGACTAAGCTTTTTTGCTAAAGATTAGTAAATTCCTCGATTTCTTCAGGAAGTATTTGGGTTATTTTAGGGAATACTAGGGCAATTTTTCCCTACCCAAATAAGCTATGAAGTTTTTGCGAGACTGTCATCCCTATCAGCAGCCCACATCTGACTGTTCCCCTCATCCTGTTCCCAGGACAACAACCGGAGCAGAGCTTGTTTATATTCAAGACAGTTTCGGCAACTATTTAAACTTTTACTGGCACGGAGCGGGGGATTTGCTTGTTGATGATCGCTTAAAACCAACTCACCCCCTAGAATATACTCGCCTAGTCCAAAGAGTTTTAGAGCAGGTTACTCCCGAACAATACCGGGGTTGTTTTGATTGTGAGAGTTATCAGCTAACCTTGGATCTACTCATTAGCCCCATCCCCTCAAACCTAGGGGCTGCTACGAAGGTTTTAGTCATAGGCTATCTAATCCCCCAGACTGATTCCTATCAAGCCCTACTCACTCCCATCGCTCGTAAAATTCGCCGCACCCTCAATTTAGAAACGATTTGGCAACAAACGGTTAATAGTATCGGCCAAGCCCTTAAGCCCAGTCGTTGTTTGATGATTGCCTATTGTCCGGACGAGGAACATCTAGAACTCAAGGCCGAATATTGTCAATCTCCCTTTACTTCTCTTTTGTCTAGTGAACTAGACTCCCAGTTAGAAGACTATTGGTGTCAGGCTATTAGATCCGCTTTTCCTGTTGTTATTCAGGGATTGTCCTCGGAGTCGATCCTCTTGATTGCTACTTTTTATCAAAATCAACCCAATGGACTAATCTGTCTACAACAGTGCGATAACCAACGTCAGTGGAGTGGGGAGGAAATTGAATTTATTCAGGAGTTGGCCGAACAGGTGGGAACGGCGATCGCCCATGCTACCCTTTACAAGGAATTAGAACAAGCGCGTTTAGCAGCTGAAGAAGCCTCTCATCTCAAAAGTGAATTTCTTGCCAGTACCACCCATGAGCTACGCACTCCCCTCAATGGTATTATTGGTTTTCTTAAACTGATTCTAGATGGCATGGCGGATAATCCTGAAGAACAAAAGGAATTTCTCGAAGAAGCTCATAAATCTGCTCTCTATCTACTTAATTTGATCAATGATATTCTAGACTTGGCAAAAATAGAAGCGGGTAAATTAGATTTAGAATTAAGCCCGATTAAATTGGATGAATTGTTTACCTCCGTTGACAATTTTACGCGCCATCAGGCCCAACGCAAAAACCTCAGTTTTAATCTCAAAGTACCCCAAACCCATATCCCCATCCTCATCTATGGCAACTATCAGAGACTCCTACAGGTAATGTTAAATCTAGTAGGTAATGCTATTAAGTTTACCCATGAAGGGGGGATTTCAATTAATGCTGAAATCGTCAAGAAAAAATTTATTTCCCACGGGCAAGAATTTCCAGGGATGGTCAAAGTTACTGTCGCAGATACAGGTATCGGAGTTTCTTTAGAGCAACAGGCTAAACTTTTTGGAAAATTTGTCCAAGTGGATGGCTCCCATACTAAAGCCTACGGGGGAACTGGATTAGGTTTAGCCATTTCTCAAAAATTAGTCCAAGCTATGGGGGGTAAGGTTCAATTCTATAGCATGGGGGACGGACTCGGCTCAACGGTGACATTTACGGTGCCTTTGTCTTTGATTCCCGTGCTTAAGGGTTAAGGATACTAGCAAATTCTAAAAGCTTTTACCTATCTGATACTAAACCCGATTTTAAAACCAGATTTGGTATAAGTGCCATTTTGCAACTGTTGGATGACCAGAGATTCTCCATTGTAGATCCAAACCTCTTGTACGCCTAAATCTGCATAAACGGGTGCGAAAAAGTGCTTCCTATCAATCCTATCAACGTCGTCATTCTCGCCCCGAAGACTAACGATTCCAAGTCTGCCAGGCGGCTTTAAATCCTGCCACTAAACCACGACTACTACGATTTACTTGACTAATTTGCTCTTTTGTGGTATGCAAACTTTTATCAACTTGCTGAACCACTTGAGAGGCACTTTTAACTCCTGAGTTGAGTTCATCAGTTAGTTCGGTAATTTCTAAACCAGTGAGACGGATGGCTTCTAAGGTAGGGGGAAATTCTCGATTCAGGGTATCAAAAAGCTTTTCGGCACTATGGGCGGCTCGCGCTAACTCTTGAAAAGCGGGAAAAGCCGCCATTAGCACCGCAGTCAAGCTGACAGCGACGAAAAAGAGGGACAGAGCAAGCCAGAAGATAGGTTCAGTCACGCTAACTTAAATGTCGAGAGGTGGATTCAGGAGCGGAATCAGGGATCGTCGGTTTAGAGGTTGGTTTTTCTAGTTGAGTTGCTTCAATACCTGCGGCTAGGGATTCTTTTAAACGAGTTAGGGTTTCTTCCCAATTCCGTTTACCCGATTCAGAAAGCTGATCGGCCTTTAGCTGTAACGTTGTCGTTAAATCTTCCGTTAATTCTGGAAGGGCCTGGGCTGTTTTTTTGAGAATATCCCGAGTATCTTTCCCAGTCCGGGGAGCGGCCAACAAAGCACCAAGGGCACCGAGCATTCCCCCGACTACCACTCCAGCTACAAATATACCCTTACCATTTTGTTCAGACATCCTTAATACCCTCCAGGATTTAGTCTAAATTACCATTTGGTTTCATTTTGCCTATACTGAATACTGACAACTCTTCAACAATAACGCATTGGGAGCAATCATGGGACGTTTAGCACTCCTGAGTGTATCGGACAAAACGGGATTATTGGATTTTGCCCGTCACCTGGTAGAAGACTTTGACTTTGAAATCATCAGTAGTGGGGGAACCGCTCAAGCTCTAAAAGCTGCGGGGATTCCTGTAATTAAGGTGAGCGATTATACAGGCTCTCCCGAAATCCTGGGCGGTAGAGTCAAAACCCTACATCCTCGTATTCACGGAGGCATTTTAGCACGAACCGACTTCCCTCAAGATCGCCAGGACATGGAAGCGAATAACATCCGTCCTCTGGATTTAGTAGTAGTTAATCTCTATCCCTTTGAACAAACCATTGCCCAAGAGCAAATTAGTCTAGCCTCCGCCATTGAACAGATTGACATCGGTGGTCCCGCTATGCTCAGAGCCGCAGCCAAAAACTTCGCCCACGTCACAGTCCTATCCCATCCCCATTTCTACCATACCTATCTGGAACAATTACGACAACATGATGGGGTCACATCCTTGGCTTTTCGTCAGCAAATGGCCGGGGCAACCTTTGCTCTTACTAATGCCTACGATCAGGCGATCGCCTCTTACCTCACAGATTCTAGCCATTCCCAGCGTTTTGGAATCAGTGGTAGTAAACTGCAAACCCTCCGCTATGGGGAAAACCCCGATCAAGGGGCGGCTTGGTATCAGACTGGTACTATCGCCACTGGTTGGGCTGCGGCTACCAAACTCCAAGGGAAGGAACTCAGTTACAATAACCTTGTCGATTTAGAAGCAGCCAGGCGACTCATTGCCGAATTTGCACCTCATCAAGGGGCAGCAGCTATCTTAAAACATACTAATCCCTGTGGAGTTGCCTTAGGCTCTAGCCTAGTCCAAGCCTATCAAAAAGCCTTCCATGCCGATTCTATCTCTGCCTTTGGGGGCATTGTTGCCCTTAATCAGCCCATTGACGAGGATACCGCCTCAGAGCTTACTAAAACCTTTTTAGAATGTGTAGTCGCTCCCGATTGTACCCGAGAAGCCAAGCAAATCCTAGCATCTAAACCTAATATCAGAGTTTTATTACTTCCAGACTTACTTACGGGGCCTAAAAAAACCATCAAAGTCCTAGCGGGGGGCTTTTTAGTACAGGATGCCGACGATACCCCCGACAATCCAGACACTTGGCAAATTGCCAGTCAAAAGCACCCTACCCCTAAACAACTACAGGAATTGCTCTTTGCGTGGAGAGTTGCCAAGCACGTTAAATCTAACGCTATTGTTGTGACTAAAGATCTAACTACCCTAGGAGTGGGTGCGGGGCAAATGAATCGGGTAGGATCGGTAAAAATAGCCCTAGAACAGGCAAAAGAGGCAGCCCAAGGGGGATATTTAGCTAGTGATGGCTTTTTCCCCTTTGATGATTCTGTCAAAACTGCTGCCAAGGCGGGAATCAGTGCCATTATTCAACCAGGGGGCTCGGTTAAGGATCAAGACTCAATTCGAGCCGCCGATGAATTGGGCTTAGTCCTAGTTATTACGGGAAAACGTCATTTTCTCCACTAAATGGAGAGCAGTTCTCGATTTAGTGAGGTACAAAGATCCTCGTTTGAGGCAGGAGGCAGGAGGCAGGAGGCAGGAGGCAGGAGGCAGGAGTTAGATGTACCTCAGTAGCTTAGGGAACGCTATATTCCCAATTCCTAATAATGATTGAGATTAATTCCTGCTTCTTTAGCCATAACTGCCAACCCTTTGCTGGCGATGGTTTTTAGGGCTTTAGTCGAAATACGCAACTTCACCCACCGCTTACCCTCTTCCCACCAGAGCCGCTTAATTTGTAGATTAGCTTCTTGGAGCTTTTTGGTTCTACGGTGAGAGTGAGACACAGAATAGCCGTTATTGGCTCTTTTTCCCGTTAATTGACAGACGCGAGACATTGATATACTCCTTAATATAAATGAGTTTATGGGCAATCCCTCCATAGTATCAAAAAAATTAGTTTTGATCTCAATTTTAGATGAAACCTAAATCAGAGCCAGAAAATCCTGTCCATTTTACTCCCTCGGAAATTACCACCCGTCTCGAAAAATTAAAACGTTATCGCCATGATCCCGTACATTTTGAGTACGAGTTAATCCAGTTTGCCGAAGCTTGGGGTATTTCCGTTGAGCAGTGTCGTCAGCTGTGGGTAAATTATCATACCTCTTCTACCGCCTATCGTAGATATGGTGCAGGATTTACCAATATTATTAAATCCTTAGGGATTTTGGCTAATTTAAGTATTCTTTTTGGAGTAATTGGCTTCTTTTTACAAGCAGAAACCCAAGAAAAAAAGGCCACTATTGAAGCTTGGCAAGGTATTAACAGTATTCCCGCCACCATCATCACTAATGCCGGGCGTAGTGAAGCTATAGAATTGCTTAATCAAGGTTGTATCGAAGAAAATCAACCCCCACCCCTACTTAGTCAAAACCTTTGGCAAGGATGGCGTAATTTGCCGCTATTGAGGGGTTTTTATGCCAACTGTGAGAATCTCAAAGGACTAAATCTTCCTGGGGTTCGTCTTTTGAATGTTAATCTTGCCTATGCTCAGTTAAATAGTGCTATGTTTTATCGGGCTGATTTATCAGAAGCAATTCTCAAAAAAGCTAATTTAGAAGTAGCCAATCTAGCTGAGGCACAATTACAGGCTGCGGATTTATCGGGGGCGTATTTACAACAGGCTAATTTAAAAGGTGCTAATTTAGAATCAGCTAATTTGACTGGCTCGGATTTAAGTAATGCTGATTTAAGCTTTAGTGATTTAGGGCGTGCCAATCTACAGGGGACAATTTTCAAAAATGTCTCTCTTTATCAAGCTAATTTAACCCACGCTATTTATAATCAACAAACTCAGCCCTTTAGGGAAATTAAAGATTTTTTAAAAGCTAATAGAGCTTATCTAATTGCTAATGGCAGCGATTTAAGCGAAGCTAATTTATCGAAAATTAATTTACAAAAGGCATCCTTAGAAGGAGCTAATTTAGAGGGAGCTAATTTATATAATTCCGATTTAACAGGAGCTAACTTAAAGGGAGCCAATCTAAAACGAGCTAACCTAAGAGGTACAAATTTACAGGGAGCTAATTTGAGCAAGATTGATGTTACTGGGGCAATTTATGATATTAATACCCAAATACCTCTACAATTTCAAGCCCAATTTAAAAAATCTGCCTACCTAATTAATGCTGAAGCGGATCTATCCGAAAAAGATTTACAATATGCTGACTTGGGTGGGGCTGATTTAAAAAATGCTAATTTAGCAGGGGCAAATTTACAGAGAGCCAATCTCAGGGAGGCTAATTTGAGTCAAGCTAACCTTGAAAACACTAATCTAACTGGAGCAATTTATGATATTAATACCCAACTTCCTAAAAACATTGAACACTTTTCTAAAGCCTATTTTTTAGACAATAATAAACAACAATTGAGCAATACCAACCTCCAACAAGCAGATTTACAAGGAATAAGCTTAGTCAATGCCCAGTTACAAAAATCCGATTTAACAGGTTCTAACTTAAAAAATGCTAATCTAAAATTTGCTAACCTAAAATCCGCCAATCTAACGGATGCTATCTTAACTAATGCGGATATTGAAGGAGCAGATTTAGGGGCAGTTCAAGGACTAAAACCAGAGCAAGTTAAAAAAGCAAAAAATTGGCAAAAAGCCAAATTCAGTCCCGACTTTAGCCAGAAATTGTAGAGCAAACAACCCGAAAACCTACATCGTACAAAGATGCTTCTGCGGCAAATTTGACCCGATAGGCAGAACGGCATTTTTTCGGTCCACCATTCCAAGAGCCCCCGCGCAAAACTCTTTTACCCTCTTCTCCCCCTACTACCCAGGCCGAGCCATCCGTGGGGGATAAATCATAGTTAGGGTGCCAAACATCCTCACACCATTCGCGGACATTCCCATGGCAATCGTAAAGTCCAAAGCCATTGGCAACTGCAAAATTACCGACGGGGGTGGTTTCTCTTCTATCTTCTCCTAGGGGTGCCAAGCCATAGCTACCCTGATTACAGATTTTTCCTAAATATTCCCAATTCACCCCAGAATAGTTGGCGATATCGGTGGTAATGCTTTCGCCAAAATGAAAGGGTGTTAGGGTATGGGCCCGACAAGCGTACTCCCATCGGGCTTCTGTGGGTAAATGGTAATCTTTTCCCGTTGTTTGGGTGAGCTTTTGGCAAAATTCCTGAGCCTCGTACCAAGAAACCTGTTCCACAGGGCGCAGAGCATCGACAAAATTAGCGGGATTACGACCCATTAGGGCTTGCCATTGGGCTTGGGTTATGGGATATTTACTGATAAAAAAAGGTTCTAGGGTGACGAGATGTTGAGGGCTTTGGCTTCTGTGCCAACCAGCTTCCGATTCAGGACACCCCATTAGGAAACTTCCCCCTGGGATGGCTACCATCTCGAGAACCCCGCCATTGTCTAGGTTTTCTAGGTATTGTTCCCCTTGGCTACTCTCTCGGGCTATCTCTTTCCCTTGAATATCTACCGTTATGGTTTCAAAGGCAAAGGTGGACAAATTTTTCATAGCCCTAAGGATATAACATTGAGGGATGATTAAGCAAGCCGATTGATTACAAATTACTTATGATCTCTCCTTCTCATATTAATTCCCATAATGTTACAAATCTTTATCTAGAGAGCGTTGTATTATAATTTACGCGAGCCAAGGATTACAAGGAGCAAAAATTACGATGCAGTCGGCTGAAGTTATGCTGACCATTCCTAAGGAGTATCTAAAAGCACCAGCCGGGTTTAATCCCAATATCTGGATGTTTTTCACTGCTATTGGTCTAATTACCCTATCGGTTTGGGGATATTGGCTACTCGATTGGCCAGATTGGATTTGTTTTGGTGCTAATGTCCTAGCCCTACATATTTCGGGTACTGTTATCCATGATGCCTCCCACCATGCAGCCCACCGTAATCGCATTCTCAATGCCATTATGGGTCATGGTAGTGCTTTGATGTTGGGTTTTGCCTTTCCTGTGTTTACCCGGGTGCATCTGCAACACCACGCCCATGTCAATGATCCAGAAAATGATCCTGACCATTTTGTTTCCACGGGTGGTCCCCTATGGATGATTGCTGCTAGGTTTTTTTATCATGAGATTTTCTTCTTTAAACGGCAATTATGGCGCAAATTTGAGCTATTGGAATGGTTTCTCAGCCGCCTGTTTCTGTTGACGGTTGTTTTCTTGGGGATTCATTACGGCTTTATTGGCTATGTGATGAATTTCTGGTTCGTTCCCGCTCTGGTGGTAGGGATAGCTCTAGGACTATTTTTTGATTATCTACCCCATAGGCCCTTTCAAGAACGCGATCGCTGGAAAAATGCTAGGGTTTACCCCAGTGCCATTTTAAATGTACTCATCCTAGGGCAGAATTACCATCTGATTCACCATCTCTGGCCATCCATCCCTTGGTATAAGTACCAAAGCGCCTATCATATTAGCAAACCTCTTTTAGATGCCCAAGGTTGTGAACAGTCCCTCGGCCTACTCCAGGGTAAAAACTTTTGGAGTTTTCTCTATGATGTCTTTTTAGGTATTCGCCTTCATCATAAAAAAGCCGAGTGATATTTACATCCGTTCTAAAGTCCCAATTCCTAATAAATACAGTCCTTGTTTTAAGGTTCTCGCGGTCAAATGAGATAGGATCAAGCGGGAACTTTTTATCGGTTCTGCTGACTTTAGCACGGGACAAGCTTCATAGAATCGGTTAAACTTTTTGCTCAACTCGTAGAGGTATTCACACAGGCGATTCGGCAGTAATTCCCGTTCCACATCGGCAATAACATCGCTTAGTTGTAACAGATATTTGGCTAACTCTAACTCTGCCGATTCTAAGAGAATAATCCGCGCCCTGGAGTCTAGGTTATCCAAATCAATCCCCCCCTCGCGGCTAATACTTTTTATTCTGGCATAGGCATAGATGAGATAGGGAGCCGTATTACCTTGAAGACTCAACATCTTCCCATAGCTAAAGACATAATTGCTCTGTCGATTTTGGCTTAAATCAGCGTATTTAATAGCTCCTATACCTACGGTTTCAGCCACTTCTTGGATAAATTGCGGGGTTTCGCTTCTGCTTTCCTCCTCTAGACGTTTTTCTAAGTCCTGACGAGCATACTTTACCGCCTCATCTAATAAGTCTTGTAACTTGACAGTTTCCCCAGAACGGGTTTTTAATTTTTTACCATCTTCCCCTAAAACTAATCCAAAGGGAACATGAACTATTGCTACATCTTCAGGTAGTAATCCCGCCTTGCGAGCTACTTGAAAAACCTGGGCAAAATGATTACCTTGACTAGCATCGGTAACATAGATAATTCGGTTAGCTTTATCTTCTCTGATACGATAACCTAGAGCAGCTAAATCCGTTGTGGCGTAGTTATAACCACCATCGGACTTTTGAACAATCAGGGGTAAGGGCTCACCCTCCTTATTAGTAAATCCATCTAAAAAGACACACTGAGCGCCATGATCTTCCGTCAGGAGTTTTTTCTGCTTCAGTTGCTCTACAACTCCGGGCAGTAAGGAATTATAAAAAGACTCTCCTCTTTCCTGGAGTTTAATGTCTAAGATAGTATAAATTTTCTGAAATTCTCGACGGGATTGTTCACAGAGTAATTGCCAGGCTAAAATACTTTCCTCTTCGCCTGATTGTAACTTAACTACTTGATTTCTGGCAACTTCCTTAAATTGTTCATCTTCATCAAAACGAATTTTAGCCTTCTTATAAAATGAAACCAAGTCTCCTAAATCTAAAGCGTAGGCAGTGGTTAGAGCTTGGGGATAAGCTTCTTTTAGATAGGCGATTAACATACCAAATTGTGTACCCCAGTCCCCCACATGATTGATTCGTAATACCTCCTGTCCCCTAAACTCCAAAACCCTAGCAAGACAATCTCCGATAATGGTAGAGCGTAGGTGTCCAACGTGCATTTCCTTCGCAATATTGGGACTAGAAAAGTCCACAATTATTTTTTGATGAGGTACTGCCATTTCTACTCCTAAATTAGCATCAGCACCCATAGCAGCTAGGGAGGTTTCTAGATAATTCGGTAGGAGAGTGAGATTAATAAATCCAGGCCCCGCAATTTCCGGAGTCTGGCATATATCAGCAACCTCTAAATGCCCAATAATTTGTTGAGCGATCGCCCTAGGTTGGGCTTTTAATTGTTTAGCCAATGGTAGGGCAATATTGGATTGATAGTCACCAAATCTAGGATTCGTGGCCACTACCACCAAAGGTTCAAATTCTTGATAATCTTGCTTAAAAGCTTGGGTAAAGGCATTTTGGAGGCGTTCGGTTAGTTTTTTGAGAAGAGATGGCATATAGCAGTTCAGGATTGAGTTAGATACAAAGATCCTCGTTTGAGGCGGTCAGCGGTCGGCAGGAGTTAGATGTACTTCAGTAGCTTAGGCTAACCCGCTCTAAAACAGTCAACCAGTCCGCAACCGCTTTCTTACCCACCAAACCAGAAAAAGTATAATCACACTCAAAAGAGCTATTTTAGAAATAGGATCAATATATTTTTCTACCAACTTGTAGTTATCCCCTAATTGATAACCAGCGAAAGTCAGAAAAGAAGTCCATAAAAGGGTGCCCAAGGTTGAATAAATGACAAAGGGAGCGAGTTTCATATTATTCAAACCCGCAGGTAAAGAAATAAGAGTCCGAATCCCAGGAACCAGACGACCGAAAAAAACAGCCTTACTACCGTGACGAGTGAACCAATTATTAGCCTTTTTAATATCCGTTGCAGAAACGCTAATCCATTTACCGTACTTATCCGCCAAATGTTCTAAACGTTGTTCATCTATAAATTTTCCTAAATAGTACCAAGGAAACGCGCCCAAGACGGTGCCAAAAATCCCTGCAGCCAAAACCGGTATCATTTCCATTTTTCCCTGGGCGACGGTAAAACCAGCCAAGGGCATAATTAATTCCGAGGGAATCGGTGGAAAAAGATTTTCTAGAAACATCAACAGGGCAATTCCCCCATAACCGAGGGAATCCATGGTATTAACAATCCATTCGCTCATAAAATCTCAGGAGTTACCAGCCGTAAACAATTAATGGCTCTTACCATAGCACAGATTGTTTAAACTTGAGCTTCCAAGGATTTGAGATACTCGGTATTAACTCCCGACTCGCGGATTAGGGAGATTTTACCCGTTCTCGCCACTTCCTTCACGCCAAATTTATGAACCATCTGCATAATGGCTACCATTTTACCAGGATCTCCTACTACCTCAATAGTTAGGGTTTCCTCAGAAATATCCACAATGCGAGCACGGAAAACCTGGGCTAACTCAATTACCTCAGCCCGATTAGAATCAGAAGCATTGACCTTAATTAACATCAACTCCCGCTCTACACAGGGAACCAGGGTGATGTCTTGTACCTTAAGGACATTAATTAGTTTATAGAGTTGTTTGGTCAACTGTTCAATAGTGGATTCATCCCCTGGTACTACCATAGTAATCCGAGAAATGCCCACCTGTTCCGCAGGTCCTACCGCCAGACTTTCAATATTAAATCCTCTCCTCGCAAACAAGCCCGCAATGCGGGTCAAAACTCCTGCTTCATCTTCAACCAATACTGATAGGGTATGTTTCATGACACAAAATTTTTAGAGATCACATAGTTAAGTCGGAGTCCATTGTATCATAGACAACTCTAGTTTGAGGGGGCGCAAAGTGCAAGGCCAACCATTGCAAAATCAGAGGGTTAAAGCGTTGAGGGCATTCATCATGGAGACAATGGCCCGCTTGTTCCATTTCGATTAATTCTATTTTCGGATTCATGCGCGCAAAAATGGGGGCTAGTTGTGGGGGCACCATCCGGTCCTGTTTACCCCAAAGCAGTAGGATCGGCATCTGTAAACGGGGTAAAATGTCCTTAGTCGGGCGAGAAAATGACCCTAGCCCCACCGATTGACGCAAAGCACAAAAGGCCAATTCCGCCTCCTCATCCTGGGCCGGAGCACCGAGAATTTCGATTAATTCTGCATTAATTGCCCTTTGATCAGGATAAGCGACCCTAGCCCAAAGGCGCAATAGACTAGGACGACGCAATAAGCGGAACAGGGGTTTTAGTAAAAACGGTGGAGAAAGGGCATTTTCTAGGAATTTTGCCGAGGAAAAAAGCCAACCTGGTAACATTTCTTGACGAATAGATAGGTCAGGAATACTCAATAGAGCTAACCCTTTGACCATTTCAGGATGGTTATCTCCGAGCTCTAAACACACTAAAGAGCCGATGGAATTACCGATGAGGATAACGGGTTGATTGATAAAGGTACGCCAAAAATCATAGACTTGTTCTGACCACAATTGAATGCTATAGGTTGTATGGACTTTTCTAGATGCTCCGAAACCCAATAGGTCTAAGCTATAAACCCGATGCTTTTGGCTCAGGGCGGGTATATTGTGCCGCCAATGTTCAATGGATGCCCCAAAGCCATGGAGGAGAATAATGGGAGCTAGCCCCCGGTCATCTTTACAGGGTTGATAGGCATAACGAGTCTGCCAACCCCTCCAAACCCAATCTCTCTGATGTCCTATCCTTTCGGTCCATGGTCGATTATCGGTCACGAAGATCTCGCTTGAGAAATATTTACATACTTCCCCATTGTATCTAGGGTTTTCTCTGTTCAACTTGGGCGCGAAATTTCCGGAGACTTCTCTCTAATTTACGGGAAGAGAAACTACTAATTAAATAACTCTTGAAAGATTGCTCTTGGGACAGATAGGCTAGATAGGAAGCTTGCAGATAAGGTCGATAATCTTTGTTTTTTAGTAAATGCACCTCTAGGAAAGCTAAGGAAGTTGCATTTTCATAGCGGTCTACTAAATCAGGAGGAGGTAGGTTTAAGCCCGCAATGGACTCAAATAAATTGGTTATCCCGGCATCAACGACAGAAAAGTCTAGATGAGCTTGGCCTTCTACTAGGAGTAAATAGCTATCCGTGGTCTTAAACCAAGGAAAAGAGCGAATTTGCTCAAAAATAGCGGGGGTGGCAGGGTCATAACTACCCGCTTTGACGAGGACGGGAATTTCTATCTTTCCTAATCCCATGGAACCAAAGATACTACTATTAACAGGGTTAAAAGCTATCACCACCTTAACTCGTTCGTCGCGGAAATTGTACTTCTCCAAGGGAATCCTCAAAGCTCGACATTGGAGCAACAGAGAAAGGTTGAGATAGCCATCCAAAGTTTGGGTGTTACAATACTGAGCCAAATTTTTTAGGTCAATACTAGCTCCTGCAACGGATAAGGCTGTATATCCTCCCAGGGAATGACCCGCCACTGCTACTGCTTCTAGGTTTAATTTTTCTGCAAATTCTCCTTTGTTGAGGTCTTCAAGTTCATCTAGGAGGAAGCTAATATCTAGGGGACGATTGACAAACTCATCCGGCTCAAAAACTTTTCGGGAAAAACCGCCCATCAAGTCATTTATCTGCTGAAAATCACTCCCTTGGTGTTGGGGTAAAGCCACAAAATACCCGTAGGAAGCCCAATAGGTGGCGAGTTTCCTAAAATCTTCGGGACGGGAGCCTAACCCATGGGAAAAAATTACGACAGGGGTTTTTCCTGTACGCCAAGGTTGGGGACGATAAATATCTACATAAAAAGAACGCTGACGACGACTATCCTTGAGGTTAAGACGTTGATACAGAAAAGTATAGGGACCAGGCTCAGTTAAATCGGCTAGAGTATGAAAATCTACAGGGGTTTCCCGACTGGCTTCTTCCTGGGACAACTGGGCAATAACTTCTGTAAAATGCTCTGTAGCCTCAATAGTAAACCCAATGGCGTTAGATAGGGCTAAAACTTTCCTGACATCGACCTCCATATTGGTCGGCAATTTTTGCAAAAAATTTAGGGCTGTCAGTCCTTCTGGCTCAAAGGCCGCCTGTACCAAGGCACCACGGAGGGCATACTTTCCGTTTCTACCCCCCTCGACTCTAAAAATATTACCAAGGCGAGTTAGAATCTCTTCCCCGATTTCGGTTTTGAAAAAACGAGATAGGAGTACGGGGTCAATTCCTGGCGATTGTTGCAGGGTTCGACGCAGTACTGCTCTTTGTTGCTCGCCTATACCACGCAGATAGGGAGCTATATCTTGGTTGATTTGGCCCGATTTAGCAAAGACTTCTAGGGAGTCAATGCTTACAGAGGTTCTCAATGGGTCATAGATTAAGTAGATTGTTTCTGCTGCTTTGACAGGACTTGTCAGCAAAACCATACTCACAAGGCCTGATAATAATAAACCGAAGTGATGTCTCATAGATAATTTCGTGAAGAAGCGCCTTCTTGGAGAGAAACCCATTTTAGGATGGCTCCTATCGCTCCCATGAGGGCTTGGCGGCAGGGGGAAGGGAGGGGCGAAGTTGTAGGGGGCTAGTGTTGCTAAATTGGTTACAGCGCAAACTGTTAAAATTAAGAGTACCAAAAATAGCAACACATTCTGGAAAATTTTTTGGTGCTAAACGGTTCACTTTTTCTAACCAAGTACACTGTGCTGTTGTGCCGATTAGATAACTAGCGATCGCATTAATGGGACGGGAAGGGGGGGTTATTCCTGTATCAGTAAGGGCGTGGAGGATCAGTTTTTGATCAGTGACGATGAGATGGGATAATTCATGGGCGAGAGTATTAATAGCACAGGACTTTTCCACTTGATTTTGGGAAAAATAGCGTCTTAAATGAGTCCTGCCAATGGTTAGGGATGTGGAGGAGTCTCCCTCATGGAGGGGATCACCGGTCCATCCTCCGAAGGCGTAATCGGTATCTATCCCCCCGACTATTGCCATTGGCGTTCTAACAGCCCGTAAATTGGGCGCACGCAGGGTAATGATATCAGCAACGTCCGATACAGTACCAATGATGTTATCCCTTAGATAGACGAAAGGGTAGGTTTTATCTAAGGACGTAAGATTTTCATAAAATTCTTTTGAGTTTAAGATAGACTGAACTTCAGATATCCATGCTGTAGCCACTTCTCTCTCCCGATGGTTACTGACTCCATCAATAACAATCCATGGTGACGGCAGTAGGGCGAGGGTTTTTGTACCGATTAAAGTAACAACTAACAGGGTAATAGACAAGGCTAGGAAGCATTTTTGCAATAATTGCTGGTAAATCCTCGTTTTAGGCAATATAGTCTTGAAAAACGAGAGAAAACTAGAAAAATTCATGGAGAAATGGGAAAAATTGTCAGTGATATGGGGTAATCTTGCCTAGCGATATTTAAGGATCTCTGTTTTGATTTTGAGCGCGAGTTCTTCCGCTAATAGGTGACGAGTTCTGTGGGCAGCTTTAAGTTAATCCGGCGATCGCAATTATTTTGAAAGATTGACCAGCAATAACTTTATCACAGCATCAATAATCTTCTTTATTGTTTCTTGCTTCAACTCACCTACTTTTGCGACGATTAGATTACTGCTGGCTGTAAATAGTTTGCTTGGACGAGCATAGCTAACCACTTTAAGAGAGCCACTAGAAAAATCGCTATCATTCAATTGTATTGCTTGGGGATCAGCATAGGCTTTGCTTGTTACCTGACACAATACCCAATCCCCTCTGCCCGCATTGGCTAAGATAACGGTTGGACGAAGTTTGGATTGCGAGAGGTCGGAGAAGGGAAAAGGAATGAGAACTATTGAGCCAATTGTAGGTGTAACCATGCCTCATCCTCCTCAGGGCGCAACCAATCTTCAGCGAGGGCTGTTTCGCTTAGTAGTGCTGTTTCGCAGACAGATATCAGGGGATTTTCTTCAAGAATAGTCACAATCGCCCGTCTTGATGTAGAGAGTTTGACGGATTCGAGGAGATGCACGTTTCCCTCTGGATCGATGACGGCTTCAACTGATTGGATCATGGACTCTTCCTCTGTGCTTAACTTTGTACAACCATTCTACAACAACACTAAACAGTTTAAAAGGGTGCATTAACTCAATAATACACCTCTCCCTATACTTAGGTCTAGTCCAACTATCTAGCCTTAACATTGGATAGTTGAATCAACCGGCTATGCAGAAATTTCACAAAAATATTGTTACTATTCTTTAAAGCAAAATCAATAATTACACCATTCCCTTCATTAACCTACTTAATTCTCGCTTTCATTATTTCCTTGCCAGATGATAAAAAGCGATCACCGACGTTAATGATCACACTGTCAAACTACATTTTTTACTTCCTCAATACTCAATTCTAACCCCTTTTTTAATGCTTTATTGACTATGGAGAAGAAACGACTTCAACTTCAACTAAAGGCACATTATCCGTAAGAGCGATCGCCTCTAAGCCTTAATTCTGAATTTAAAGACGCGATCGCCTTCTTACCCGATAATAAAATGCGATCGCTGAAAAATGTCAAGTAAGGATTAATATTGAGTCAGAATTATTAGAAAAATCTTCAATTTGTTCTTTATGTCTTGTGATTAATTGCAAGATAATATCACGATTACAATTCCCAATGCGAAGCCAAATTAATTTGGGTGGATGACCGTAAAGTAATGCCCGTTGATAAAAATCTGAATCTTTAGAAATTACAGTGAAATTATTATTTTTAGCATATTCCCAAATTATTTCATCAGCAAATCCTTTCATGCCAATATCCCTAACATGAAGACTATTAGGAAATTCAGTGGTCAGTAAATGCGGCAATTTGGGTGATAAATTTTCATCAAACAGTAATTTCATCAGGAATAATCATTAGACGGCGATCGCGGTCAGCAGCAAAAGCGAAACAGGCTTGTATATCTTCTAAGGTTAGATCGGGAAAATCGTCTAAAACTTCCTCAATGGTCATCCCTCCACCCAAATAGTCTAAAATATCATTAACGGTAATCCGAGTATTAATAATACAGGGTTTTCCGCTACGAATGGAGGAGTTAATTGTAATTCGTTGACGATAATTCATCGTTTTTTCCTCAATAGCATCAGTAAAATCTCCTGATTCACCTAATCCCTCGATGTTAATATAACACGAGCTTCAAGGGGTTATCATACTAAATCCGCTTAAGTTACTAGATAATCATGAGGGCTAGGCGGTCGGCAGGGGGCAGAAGGCAGGAGGATTATAACCTGATTTAAAAACCAGATTTGGTATCAATCAAAATCCAAAAACAAATTTCACTCCAACGAAGCTATTCAATTTTAGAAGATGCCTTAATCTCCTGCTCATCTAGAGGTTCTTCTATGGCATTCCTGAGCCAGTTAAGATCAAAGCCATCTTTTTTGGTAGCTGTTACCTTGATGGATATATTCATGGTATCCGCTCGATCGCAAAGGGTTTGCAGGGCTTGGATAACATCAAAAAGATGGGATTTATCGACGACTGATTCTAATCGGTAGGTAATCGCGGGCTGTTTGCCTTCTTTGATAGCAGTTAAAATGGAGCGACTAATACTACTATTACTCGTCTCTTCGATGACTACTGGAGGGGAAATAGGTGTTACCGTTATTTCTTCCTCCTCCGTCTCCTCTGGCGGGTATGGTAGGGGATTAACTAGCTCATCTTTCTGGGCTTGTAGGCTCTCGGCTAGGGTAGGAGTAATCAGATACCCGTCTAAATCTAATTCCTCAGACGGAATCGTTTTACCGTAACTGAGCAGGGCGATATTTTCTAAGGTAGGGATTCCCGTAGACGCGATAGTTAAACTGGGAACGTAGCCTAACTTACTTTGGGCGATCGCTTGGAGGATAGCAGTCTTTAGCGCCCCATCGCCCAGGAGCTTAGGATAATCAGGAAACTTAAAGAAATAAGCTACTAACTCTTTCCCTTGTAGGTAGGGCTTTTCTGAACTCAACCCCGTCAAAGAAACCAGTTTATTGACAGTCAGGCTATCAAAGACATGATTTTTGAGGGCATCAAGGATTCTCTCTAGCCATTTTTGTGAGGTATGAAGATGGGATTGCAAATCAATGGTTTCTAAACGCAGGGGATTAGTTCCTTCTCTGTCGGGTATGGGTAAAATGATCTCGGCGTAGAGTCTTCGCAGGGCTGAACTTAACTCCTGTTCGGCATTTTGCTTCTTAGTAGTTAATCCTTCGACATCTTCCTCGGAAAACTTATATTTTTTCTGTTCCTTGATCAGATCGGCGATCGCCTGAACAGTACGCGAGGAGGCGCGGGCTTTATCCATATATACCCCATTAGGAACAACAAACACTAGGGCATTTTTGTATTCCCGTTTGTCCTTACCCCGATATTCTACCCACTGCATCACCTCCTCCTGAATGGCTTGGGGGCTTTTTTCCGTCCATTCGGGAGCAAGGAAAATTATTTGTAGTTGGGTGAGGCGATCGCTCACTTTTCCTGATTCATTCGGCCAAAGCACGACTTTTACCTTACTACCCTGTAAACCCTCTTCCAAACTGCGGCGTACCAATTCTAGTACCTCATCGCTGCCGAGTTTACTTTCCTGCTCGGCTATTAGCTTATTGAGGTTAGGCTTAGTTTCAAAGCGATACTTCTTGCCGACAAAATGCAAGTAAAGAAGTTCGTCTCTTAAATCCTTAAGCGCAGAGGTTAACATCATCCTATCTAATTGAGGATCTAAACAAGCACAGGCTACTTCTTGCTCCATAACGCCCCTTTCCTCGCCTCCTTTTGCCCCAAAGGAATAGAGCATAATGGCGGTAGCTAAACGAGTACCTACCTTTAACTGCGTCAGGGCGGGAGCATCACTGGCGATACGATTATCTACTAGCTTAACCTTTGCCCGTCTTCCGGTTAAGTCAGCACTAAAAACAGCATCATAGGCATTGCGCTCCCCGACTTGGCTAAAAAATGCCTGTTTGACATCTCCATCCTGGAGGGGAATATTAGCCGGGCTAATCAGCCAAGTAGGATCATTAGTTTGCCAAAGACTATAGATTACCTTAGCCAGAAATTGTAATGCTCCCCTCGTCCTTTGGTAACTAGGTAAACTACCCCATCGGTTGTACATCAAATCTAGTAAATCAGGATGGAAGGGGTAACTGGCTTCGATACGCTCTGCTAGTAGGTTAGCTTCTGACTCAATCTCTTGCTTATCTCGGTTGGTTTCCGCGTAACCTTGACGGAATCTGCGGTAAAGTTCGGCCTGTTGTTGGGCTACTTCGCGGATAGTAGTAATGTCCCCTACGTTATCAAATAAACGCTTTTGGATTACCCGCATCACCTCATCCCCGGAAACGGGTTCTTTTTTGGCATCAATGCGCGAGACTAACTTATCTAAGACACTGAGTAAACCCTCGTTACCCACTGCTTCTTGCACACTCGCTTGGAGAGAGTATACCATTACCACCTTGGGTAAGTCTCTGACTACTTCTGTGAGTTTCTGCATAAAGGTTAGTACCTGTCGCCCAAAATTAGAATTTCCTACCTGTAAGCCCATGGCATTTTCTATGTACACCAGTAGTTCATCTATCAAAATTAGGGTAGGTTGGGTAGAAAAAAGACGGCGCCAAATATCGTTACCTGGAGCAACTCTTTTTTGATCCTGCTCGGCTACCAGTTGATAGGTTGACTCTCCCCCTATTTGCCAAGCTAGATAGCCCCAAGGTGTGAAAATTTTTCTTCCCCCTGCTACCTCTACCCCCGTGGTAACGTCCATATCTAAGCCGATAAAAGAGATAACCTGTACCTCCCCCGGATTCGGTAAGGTTTCTAGTTCGGGTATTCCTTGCAGTTCCTCCCTATGTCGGGTAAGGTGATATAAACTAACTAAGGAGTGGGTTTTTCCTCCGCCAAAAGGAGTGCGTAATTGTAAAACGCGATCGCCCCCTTGACCAGATAAACCCTTAAGAACGTCTACAAATAACTGTTTTAGTTCCCTCGTTAAGTAGGTAGCGCCAAAGAAGGAACGAGTATCTTTGTAAACTTGAGGGCAATTTTGATCATCCCTTACTACTGCGGATAAACTAGCGGCAAATACGGCGTTATCTAAGTTACCATCACGGATATCTTGATGGGGGATAACAACTTGAGTCCAGGGTTTGAGTTGATAAGCGTTCATTGGGATCATTCTCCTACTAATTTTAAAGCCTGATTAATGACTGAATTTGATAGATACATTCCAGTTTCTCTTAACTGCTCAACTATCGGTCGGGCTTGAGGAATAACACATTTTTGTTTTGCCAATAAAACTATTCCTAAAGTTCCTCTTACGGGAATTTTAAGTGTGATAGCACAGCGGCGTGCAGCTAAATCATCTAAGATAATTTCTGTACCTTTATAAAGATACCCCCATGCTAATACCTCTGATTCTCCCTTACCCAAATCCCAGTTTTGTATGATAGTTGGAACAGAGTCAACTGCACGAATCTTTAGCCAATCTTGGGAGCATAGTTGTTGATAGGTAATATCATCTTGTCCATAGAATTGAATCTCTTGGGCTACTGCTTGAGGAACAATAATCTCGGAGCCTAGTATTTTGAGAAGACTCAAATATCTACCTTTACTCAGAAAGATCAAAGGAGAAGCATTAATCACGGGATAAAGAGTCACGGTTTAATTCCTGTTCAAGATCACTAAAATCTACGGTGAAAACATCCAGATTTTCTCTGGCAAGAGACATCAAAAAATCTCGGCGATTTAGTCCTGCAACCTGGGCTGCTTTTTCTTGAGAAATTTCTCCTTTTTGATACCAATAAATGGCTGCTGCAAGTTTCATTTTTTCCGCAAAAATTTGAGGAGTACAACGAAAACTAGAAAAAACCTCATCAGGTAAAACAATAGAAATATCTGTCATGACTTTAGACAATCTCCCTTTGTTTTTGTTGACTAAATTTATCACTGGAACTTAAGTAACCTTTATACTTACCTCGCAGAGAATGAATAAATTCTTTTTTAGAATTGGGAATAAAAGGCTTTTCCATGAGTTGCTCAACGTAGTCATCTACTCGATTTAGTTTTTCTTCAGGGAGTTGTTTCAACTTACTGGTAATGGTTTGAATTAAAAGTTGGGTATCCATAAGATTACATCCTTAATGTCAACAGTTACGTTTTTACTTACAATCAACCTCCCCTTGTAAATAGGTTATCTTCAATAGTACGCTTCCACGAAGCCAGAAGAGTATCTATAGCCTGTTGCTCCGCACTCCTTGGGGTAGCCGGTTGAAGATTCTCCCCATCGGTTTCTAGGGGTAGCGAATTAGCAGTTAAAGCTCTACCCGCTAAAGATTGCGCGACTAAGCGGAGTTTGGCTGCATCGGGTTGAGCTTGAATCAGAAAGTTATTCATTTCTAAGGGGCTATTTTCGGCTAACCACAGCAGACGATGGAGTATATCAATTAGAGTAGGATTTATCCCCAGAGCTTGGGGCTTTTCGTTAAAGCGTTGCTGTTTTTCTAGGTTGAGTATTCCCAATTCCTCATACTTTCCTCGCTCTTGGTAGTTACGCAGTTTTACCTTATTTTTATCCTTATGTACCAAGGCTAGTTTCCCATCGGTTAATCCTCCTGCTCCATCTAGCTCTACCCCTACCCCACGGGCTAAAACATTGGCTTCATCAAATTCGACTATCGCTTCCCCATACTCATAACGGGCGAGGATATAGTATTGGGTAGGTTTATCCACAGCAGAAACACCTTTTTGGTCACAGCCTAGCACTTCTTTGAGGATAGTCTCGGCGACTTCTTTTTGTACTTCGTCTAGGAAGGAGGAAGCGTCTAATTCTTCCCCGTTAGGGAGTTCCACGGTTTCGTATTGGGTATAGGCTCTTAATCCTGCACCTACACAAGCGATGACTAAATCAGCGCCAGAGACATCGTTTTCCATTAGGGTTTTAACTCGCTCTTGGATGATTTGCTTGAGTAGGGGTTGAACATCGCTTGCATAGTCTCCTACTGATGAGGTGGTGCGTTTACGGGCGATGAGGAAGATACTGGAAGCAAGGGATGCTCTTAAGCTTCTTAACTCAAGTTTAGACTAATTTGCAGTCAAAATTGACGCAGCCTGGGATAAAAGGC